>DKPB01000044.1:682-60855 GCA_002471015.1 Stenotrophomonas sp. UBA7346 | reverse complement strand
CAAGCAGCGGGGTTTTTCTTTGCCCCGCGGGTACCGGCAGGCGCAGCACAGGCCGCGAAGCGGCCGATAGGCCGATCACGCAAAGCCGCGACTGGATTGCCGGGAAAGCCTTTGCCGAGCATGGCTCGGCAAAGGCTGCGGGTGGCGTATGCCGTATGCCGCGAAGTCGTCTCGCATCCATTTGGATGCGCACCGGGGGCGGCCGGATTGCTGGGAAAGCCTCTGCCGAGCATGGCTCGGCACTACATGGCTCCGGGTGGTATTGCCGCGGAGTCGTCTCGCATCCAGTGGATGCGCATCAATGGCGGCCGGATTGCTGGGAAAGCCTTTGCAGAGCATGGCTCGGCACTACACGGCTGCGGGTGGCGTATGCCGCGACGTCGTCTCGCATCCATTTAGATGCGCATCGGGGCGGCCGGATTGCTGGGAAAGCCTTTGCCGAGCATGGCTCGGCACTACACGGCTCCGTGTGGCGTATGCCGCGAAGTCGTCACGCGTCCACTTGGATGCGCACCGGGGGCGGCCGGATTGCTGGGAAAGCCTTTGCCGAGCATGGCTCGGCACTACAGGGCTTCGGTGAGGAGGGCCGCGAAGCCGCCATTTTTTGCTCAGGAACGCGTGAGGGACGTCCGGATCAGGGGAAAAAGTCGCTGCCGAGCATGGCTCGGCACTACCGCGGCCTCCCTTTCGCGGGTGATGTCCTTGATCATCTTGTCGTCAACGCTGGCACCGGGCTGCCCTACACTCCACCTGTATCCAGTGGAGAAGAGAACAAGCGATGCGTATTGGACTGGCCGCCAACCGTCTGCACCACGAAAGCAAGGATGCAGCATTGTTCCGTTGGCTCGGCGCGTGTGAAAAGGGTATCCGTGAGCTGGGTATCGAGCTGCATGCCGTGGGACGCACTTACGACGCGATCGCCAGTGCTCAGTCGCTTACCGACTACCCCGCGCTGAAACGCTATCCCAACGGGCGCGAGGGCGGGCTGATGAAGCTGGTGGCCGAGGTCGTGGGCATGGGCTGCCCGGAACGAACCCTGGATGGCGCGATCTACCTGATCGATCCGGTCGATCCGTCTTCCATTTTTCCCGAGGCCATCGCGCTGAAGCGGCAATGTGTCATCCACGGGAAGCCTTTCATTTCCACGGTTGCCACGGCCCGTGACTGGATCGAGATGGAGCGCATCCACGCCGGGTTGGCGGCAGACCCGGCGGCGGACGACCTCAATGCCTTTGAGCAGCAGACCCTGGCATTGATCGCACACGATGCGCGTAAACCACAGATGCTGGCCTTTGCGGCGGAACACTTCGATGTCCTGTCACGCTTCAAGCAGCGCATCGGTACCGGCACCACGGGCCAGCGCCTCAACGAGATGGCGTGGAGCCGCGGATGGCCGCGGGAGCAGGCGTGGATCGAGCGCTTCCAGAGTGGCCCATTGGGTGGCGACGCGCAGATTGCGGATCGTGTCCTGGAGCACCAGTGCCAGCGTGCGATCTTTTTCGAGGATCCGCATGTCGCCCGACAACACGAAGCGGACATCCAATTGCTGGAAAGAGCGGTGACCACGGTGACGGATGAAGCCGTTTGCATTACGGCGCCGAACATCGCAGCACGATGGGCGAGCGCCGCGGTGCTGCGACAGCAGGGTTGATGTAGCGCCGAGCAATGCTCGGCAGCGGCTTTCCGGGCAATCGGAGACTGACCCGGCGGTGACCTGACACAAGGTCCTGTCGGGGTGGCGGCTTACTTCGTTCCTGGCGGGCCTCGTAGTGCCGAGCCATGCTCGGCAGCAGGAGCTTTCCCGGCAATCGTGGTCTCACCCCGGGCGGACCAGGCAGGAGGTCCTGTCGACGCGGCGGCTTACCTCGTTACTGGCGGGCCTCGTAGTGTCGAGCCATGCTCGGCAGGAGCTTTCCCGGCAATCGTGGCCTCACCCCGGGTTGACCAGGCAGGAGGTCCTGTCGACGCGGCGGCTTACCTCGTTCCTGGTGGGCCTCGTAGTGCCGAGCCATGCTCGGAAGGAGCTTTCCCGGCAATCGTGGCCTCACCCTGGGCTGACCTGGCCGGATGCTTCGCCGGTTTTGCAGCGTTTACGCCACTCCTGCCCGCTACCGGATACCGCCTCCGGCGGGCTGTTCCATCAACGGGCGGAGGCGGCTCATGGACCGGGCGCGGCATGGTTCTGTGCGGACTTGGCCGTGCGCTTCCTGCGTGGCCCCTTGCGCTTGCCATCGGGGCTGCCAGCAGTGCCGCCGGCGCTCAGCTGCTCCATCCAGGTGAGCACATCGACGTAGGCGATGAAGTGCTGCAGGTATTCCGGCGAGATCTCCTGCATCAGCGCCATCGCGCGGTAGGTGAGCACGCTGGAGTGCAGGGGGCCGGCATCTTCGGGCAGTGAATCCAGGCATTGCCGCAAAAGGCTGTCGATGCGGATGCGGCTCCACAGCTGCTGGAATTCATCCAGTGCCGGCATCAATGCGGTGTCACCGGATTCGCCAGCCTTGGTGTCGTCGCCGGCCCCGCGGGAGGCGTGCAGGGGCAGCTGGTACTGCAGCGGATCGGCAGCCAACTGCTGCAGCAGGGACTGCAGCGGGCCTGGGCCGGCGTCGCCGGCAGCGCTGGGTGCCGCCGGCGTGGCCAGCTGCTGCGCGTACGCCGCGGTGAGCTGGGACAGGCGTGCATCCAGCTGTGCCCGTGCGCTGCCGCTGTAGCGTTGCGCACGTTGCGCCAGCGAGGCGATCCGTGCGAAACCGGCGGGATCGCAGCGGTCAGCACCGCATTCGCGCCATGCCTGCAGCTGTGCCAGCGTTGCCGAGTCAGCGCTGGTCATTGCGCAGCGCTGGCCGTGTCGTCCTGCTTGGGACGCGGGATGGGCGCGATCTCGACGCGGCGGTTCTTCGCCCGCCCGGCTTCATCGTCGTTGCTGCTGACCGGCTGCTCGGCGCCGAAGGCGGCGGCGAACACCGACTGCGAGGGCACGCCGTCGGCGATCAGGGTGCGGGTGACGGTGAGCGCACGCGCCGCTGACAACGCCAGGTTGTCGGCGAAGCGGCCATTGACCACACGCACCGGCTGGTTGTCGGTGAAGCCGCTGACCATCAGGATTTCCTCGCGTGCGCCCAGATAGTCGCGCAACGGCGCAGCGATGCTCTGCAGCAGCTCGCGGCCTTCCGGCTGCAGCTGGTCGGAGTTGAGTGCGAACAGCACGCTGCCGCTGATGCCGATGCGGCCATTGATCACGGTCACGCGGCCAGCCGCCAGTGGCGCGGCCAGGGCCTGCTCCAGGGTGTTCAGCTTGGCGGTCTGTTCCTGGCGCTGTTTGACCTCTTCATCCAGGCGGTTGTGCAGCAGCAGCTGGATGCCGATGACGCTGGCCAGGATCAGCACGAACGCGCCCAGCAGCACCGACATCAGGTCGCCGAACGCGGCCCAGGTGGTGGCGCTGGATTCGGCGTCGAACTCGATTTCGTCGCTCATCGCGCTCAGGCTCCGGCGTTGTCGCGTGCTTCGGCGAGCTGCTGCAGCTCACCGATGATCTGTTTCTGCGAGAGCATGCTCAGGTCCACCACTTCACGTGCTTGCGCGACGTAGTACGCCAGCTGCTCGTCGCTGCGGGCCAATGACTTGTCCAGCGCGCTTTCGATCAGTTGCAGGCGCTCGTTCAAGGCCGCGGTGGACTGGCCGAACAACTGCACTGCGCTGCCGAAGGCATCGCCCAGGCTGGCCATCTCCACCGCGCTGGCGGTGACGTTGGCGGCGGCCTGATCGAGCTTGCTGGCCTCGCTTTCAAGCTGGGTGCTGAAGCGGCTGCCGACGCGTTCAAGCAGATCGGCCGAGGTGCTGACCAAGGCATCGACTGCGCTGCGCTGTTCCGTCGATGCGTGGTTGACCGCGCCGAGCAGGGTTTCCAACGTCGACAACAGATGGCTGCGTTCTTCCAGCATGGCGGTGTCGCGGACCATGCTGTCGGACAGCTTCTGGCGCAGCTCGGCCACCACTTCGGCGGCGGCGCGCGGTGCTTCCGACGCGTTCTGCACCAGGCGCGAGATCTCGGCGATGGTGTCGCGTGCCTGGGCCTGCTGCTGTTCGCTCATCACCTGCGTGGTCTGCGCCAGGCTGTCGCAGATCTGCTGCTGGCGCTGTGCGACGGCCTCGCCGTTGCGCTGCCAGCTACTGTCCAACGTGCCGACCATTGCCGACAGACTCTGCGACCACTGGCCCAGGCGCTGTTCGTCGCGTTCGGCGAACGCGCTCTGCAGCTGCTCGTGCGATTGCTGCAGCGAAGACAGCAGCGACTGTGCGTGCTGTTCAAACGAAGACGAAGCCGCGAGCAAAGCCTGCTCATTGCGCTGCGCCAGTTCGTCATGCGCGCTGTGCTGCTGTGCCAGTGCATCACGCCAGGCATCGGCAGTGCGGCTGACATTGTCTTCCATGCGCGCGGCGACGCCGTCGATCAAGCTGCTGGAGCGTTGTTCGAAGTTGCTGCTGAACTGTGCAAGTGCCTGCTGCAGCTGTTCGGTCAGCGCGGTGTTGCTGCGCTGCTGTTGCTCCAGTGCGCTGTTCCAGCTGCTACCCGCAGTTGCGGCCGCACTCTGCACGGCGGCATTGATGCCTTCGAGCTGTTTGTGCACGGCGCTGTCGATGCTGGCGTGCAGGGCGTTGGACTTGTCAGCCAGGCCCGCCATGGTTGCATCGACAACGGGCTGCAGTGCGGCGCCCACCGCATTGGCCTGCTGGCTGATGCCGGCCTGCATCGATTGCTGCAGCGATGCCGCCAGCTGCGTATAGGCCGCTTCGGTGCGCTGGTGGAACTCCTGCTGGCTGGCCTGCAGGCGTTCGTTGTTGGCCTGGTGCTGCTGCTCCAGGCTGCCCATCATGGCTTGCAGGCGCTCGACCAGGGTCGGCATCAGCGCGTTCTGTTCCTGCAGCAGGCGGAAGGTCTCGCCGCGCTGGAAGCTCTGCGAATGCATGCGCAGCTGGCTGGCGATGCCGGCATCCAGCTCCTGCACGGCCTGCGCGCGTTCACGACGCAGCAGGGCCGACAGCAGGCCGAGCGCGGCCGAACTGGCAACACCGGCGATCGAGGTGCCGAAGGCAAAACCCAGACCCTTGACCGGTGCGGCCAGCGAGCTGCGGATCGCATCGAGGTCGGTGGCACTTTCCAGCGCCAGGCCGGTGCCGCGCAGGGTGGCCATCATGCCGAGCAGGGTGCCGAGCATGCCCAGCAGCACCAGCAGGCCGACCAGATACGGGGTCAGCGCAGGTGCGGGCAGGCCGACGCGCTCGCCCTGTACGCGCAGGCGCACCGGACCACGCAGGCCCGGCTGCAGGCGGCCGAGCCAGCCGTCGAGGTTGTCTGCGGCTTCACCGATGGACGGCAGGGCCTGTTGCAAGGTGCCGGTGGCCTGGCGGTAACGGAACAGCTCAAGCGCGCCGGCCAGGTAGCAGGCAGCGATGATCGCGGCGACCACCGCGGCCAGCGGATGGGTGCCGGCATAGCCGATGCCGATCCAGCACACGGCCAACAGGCCAACAAGGAAGACAACGACTGCGACGAGGTTTCTGGACATGAGGTACGGATTACCGGGTGCGTAGCGCTGCAAGCAGGCCATCGATGGGGTGGAAACGGACATCCAGTTCGGCCAGCAGCGCGATGCGCAGGTCTTGCCGGAACGTGACCAGCCAGGGGCCGGCGGGTGCCGCGGTGGAATCCGATGCGGCGGCATCGGCGGGGTCGTGCGCGGCTGCAGTGAGCAGCCGTTGGTAGTGCAGGCCGAGCAGCACCGGCACATGTGAAAGCAGGCTGTGTTCGCGCGGGCTGAGGGTGGCTTCCATCACCGCGTCGACTTCGGCCAGGCGCGCCTTGGCCGGGGATTGCCGCGCCAGCATGTCACGCAGGCGGCCGCGCAGGCGGCCGCTGACGGTCTGCATGGCCCGTTGCTGGTTCAGGTAGTGCTGGCGGTAGGGGGCGAAGCCGGGCGGCAGCTCGGCTTCGGCAGGCGCCGGGTTGCGTGGCGGGCTCAGGTCGATCTCGGCCTGGATGGCGTCCACCAGCTTGGTTCGCGCAGCGGTGTATTCGGCATCCTGCGCCGGATCGTAGGCGGAACCGGGTTCGGGCTCCGGCGGCGGGTTATCCAGCGCCTTGGACAAGGTGATGGCACGGTTCCAGTCGAACCACTGCGCCAGCCGCTCCGGCACCGCAGGCGCCGCAGGGGATGTTCCCTCGTCATTGAAGCGGGCCAGCAGGCGAATGAACGCCGGGCCCAGAACGGGCGCCCGTTCGGATGCTTTCGCCATGGTCCTGACTAAAAATTGGCCATTTTACATGCTGGCGCAAAGCGCGCCTTGGGCCGGGTATTCAGGCCTCGGCGGGCGGCACCGGCGCCGGTGGCAGAGCAGCCAGTGCCAGCCATATTGTTGCGAATGGTTATTGTTTACTATAATCGGCACATCAGCCGCTGCCTGGGCAGTCAGCCAATACTTCTGTCTGTGCAGGTTGATCCGTGTCCCTCCCCCGTATTTCCGCCGGTCTCCGTCCGGCCTTGTTGTCCCTTGCCGTTGTCTCGGCCCTGTTCCCGATGGCTGTGGTCGCCGCCGAAGCCGAAGCGGCACCGGCTGCAGACGCGCAGACCCTGGATGCGGTGCGGGTCAATGCCTACCGCACCACCGGCCACACTTCCGGCGCGACCAAGACCGATACCGCCATTGCCGAAACCGCACAGTCGGTCTCGGTGATCGCGCGCGAGGAACTGGACGCACGCGGCGTGCAGAACCTCAACGAGGCCATGCGTTACGTGGCTGGCGTGTCGCTGGAAAGCAGCGGCATCGACAACCGTGTCGATGACTTCCGCATCCGCGGTTTCGATGCCGGCAGCTGGGCCAACAACGTCACCATCGACGGTATGCGCGCGCCGCAGGGCAGCCAGTGGAACCGCAGCATGGTCGACAGCTGGAACCTGGACCGGGTGGAGGTGCTCAAGGGCCCTTCCGCGGTGATGTACGGGCAGGTGGCTCCGGGCGGCATGGTCAACCAGGTCAGCAAGACGCCGGTGCCGGACCAGCAGCAGGTGCTGCGTCTGGGCATCGATGGCAATGGCCAGTACAGCACTGCCTTCGACGTCGGCACCGGCAGCGACGACAACCGCCACCTGCTGCGCCTGGTCGGCCTGTACCGTGACGGCCAGACCCAGATCGACCGCACCGAGCAGCAGCACTGGTTCCTTGCACCCAGCTACACCTTCCAGATCGCCGAGCGCACGCGCCTGACCCTGCTCGGCCTGTACCAGAAGGACGACGGCGGCTCGACCTACCAGTTCCTGCCGATGGAAGGCACGCTGCGCCCCACCGCGTATGGCTACATGAAGAACACCACCTTCATCGGTGAGCCCAACTGGAATACCTTCGATCGCACCATCTGGACCGCGGGTTACCTGTTCGAGCACAGCTTCAACAACAACTGGACCCTGAGCCAGAGTGCGCGCCATACCGATGTCGAATCGGTGTTCCGCACGGTGGTCACCAATGGCGGCCTCAACGCCGATGGCCGCACCCAGAAGCGGCGTGCGACCTGGGGCGAAGGCGACTCCAAGGGTGAGACGGTCGATACGCGCTTGACTGGAAAATTCAGCACCGGCGTTGCCGAGCACACCGTGCTGTTCGGCGTGGACTGGCAGAAAGCCGACTGGACCGGTGCGCGTGGCGCGATGACCAATCCGGCCGATATCGACATCTTCAATCCGATCTACACCAACTACGTACCGGTCACCACCAGCATCAGTTACAGCGGCGGCATCAACCGCCAGACCGGCGTTTACCTGCAGGACCAGATCGCCATCGACAAGTGGCGGCTGACCTTCGGCGGCCGCCATGACTGGACCAAGGACGACACCTGGACCCAGGCGTATACGGTGGCCACCAACACCTACCGCCCGGTGGTGCCGACCAAGGTCAAGGACAAGGCGTTCACCGGCAATGCCGGCGTGCTGTACGTGGCCGACAACGGTCTGACGCCTTACCTGAGCTATGCCGAGTCGTTCCAGCCGGCGGGCACAAATGCCAACATGAGTTACACGCAGACGCCGTTCGACCCGGTAACCGGCAAGCAGTGGGAAGCCGGCCTGAAGTACCAGCCGGCCTCGTTCGATGGCCTGCTGACCCTGTCGGCCTACGACCTGCGCCAGCAGAACATCGTCACCAACGACCCGAACAAGTCGCACAACACCTGCGGTGCCGCTGGCAATGCGGATTGCCAGGTGCAGGACGGCGAAGGCCGCGTGCGTGGCGCCGAGCTGGAAGGGCGCATCACCCCGCTGGAAGGCTTCAGCCTGATCGGTGCGGCCAGCTGGATGGACTCGGAAGTCACCCGCAGCAACAACGGCTATACCGGCAAGCAGCTGGCAATGGTGCCGGACTGGACGGCGGCGCTGTGGGCCGATTACACCTTCCTCGCCGGTGGTCTGGAAGGCCTGAGCGTTGCGGCTGGCGTGCGTTACAACGGCCGCAGCTATGGCGACAGCGCCAACCTCTACCTGATCCCGTCCTACACCTTGTGGGATGCGGCGATCCGTTATGACGCCGGCCAGCATGGCGCGGTCGGCACGCAGTTCGCGATCAACCTGAGCAACCTCACCGACAAGCGCTTCGTCTCCACCTGCGGCGGCGTGTCGTCCTGTTACTACGGCACCGGCCGTACCGTCACCGCCACCGCACGTTTCAGCTGGTGATCGGCGCGCGGCACCTGCGCGTTCGTGCAGGTGCCGCGAGCGCGTCCAGCGAAGAGCCAGACATGATGAAAACTTCTTATCGCATGCGCGCCAGGCATTGGCACGCGACCACGCATAGCAGGCAGGTGCCATGAACCTGTGGCTGGGCATCGCCGGCACCTTGACCGGCATCATTGGCGGACTGCTGTTGTATGTCGCTTCGCCACAGCAACAGCTGCGTGCCGACGGGCCCTGGCCGACGCGGCATGCATGGTGGCCGGGCACGCTGTTGGTGCTGCTGTCACTGTTGACGCTGTGGCCGCTGCTGGCGCCACTGGAAGCGCTCGCGAGCTGGTTGGTGTTGTTGATGCTGGTGTGGTCGCTCGCCCCGTTCCTCGGCGCATGGCGTGCACGCGTGCGCGCGGGGCGGTCGGCATGAACGCGGTGAAACCGCGGCTGGAAAGCCGCCACTGGTTCGGCAAGACCTGCGCCGGCGTGGTGCTGGGTTTTGGCCTGGCCCTGGCACTGTCCGGCCTGTTTGCCTGGTTGGGTCCGGACGGCATCAGTGCCGGCGGCGGCAAGAACCAGTTCAACATGTGGCTGATGGCACCGATCTGGGCGACGGTGCTGTCCTTCGTCTACCTGTTCCGCAACAGTCTGCGTGCCTGGCTGTGGTTGGGCGTGGCCAATGTGCTGGGCTTCGCTGCGCTGTGGCTGGTGCGTGGAGTGATGTCATGAAGGTGCTTGCATGAAGATCCGCAGCGACATCATCAAGGTCTACAAGGACGTGCATATCTGGATCGGCATCGTCAGCGGGCTGATGCTGTTCATCGCCTTCTATGCCGGTTCGGTCACCATGTTCGAGAAGCCGCTGGAGCGCTGGGCGACGCCGCCTTCCACGTTGTCGCCGGCACCGTCATTGCAACAGGCCGACGCGTTGGTGGCCGCGGTGCTTGCCGAACACCCCAAGGCGGCATCGCGTTACTTCGTGTCGGTACGCCCGCATGCCGATCAACCGGCACGGGTGTACTGGCAGGAGCGCGCGCCCGGCCAGGGCCGTCGCCAGTTCACCGAGTACGGCGCCAGCTTCGCCGCCGACGGCAGCCTGCAGGTGGCGCAGACACGCAAGGCACCGGTGGCGCAGCTGGTGGATACATTGCACCAGCTGGTTGGCCTGCCGTTCCCGGACAAGATCGCGCGGCCGATCATGGGCGCGGTGGCGATGGCGTATGCGGTCGCCCTGGTATCGGGCTTGATCGTGCTGCTGATCACCTTGAGCAAGGACGTGTTCGCGCTGCGCATCGGCAAGAACATCAAGCGCATGTGGCTGGATGCACACAACGCCCTGGGGCTGTTCAGCCTGCCGTTCCACATCGTCATCGCGCTGACCAGCGTGGTGTTCGCCTTCCATGATCAGTTCTACGATGCTCAGGGAGCGGTGGTGTATCCGCAAGGCATCGAGTGGAAAGAGGAGCATGCCGAAGCGCCCGGAGGGGCCGCAGTGCTGCCGGCCGCCGAGTTGCTGCGCCGGGTAGAGCAGCAGTTGCCGGGCTTCGAGGTGCAGAGCTTCGGCTTCCAGAACAAGGACGGCCGTGTTGAAGCAACGGTGACCGGATTGGATATCCGCCATGGCACGCGTGCGCGGGTGTATGCCAGCACCCATCTGGATCCGTATAGCGGTGAGGTGGATGCGCATGACCTGCCTGGCCACATGGATGGCTGGAACGGCGCGGTCAATACGTTCTTTGCGCTGCATTTCGGCAGCTTCGGTGGCAACCCGGTGCGTTGGTTGTACCTGCTGATGGGCCTGGCCGGTGCGGCGCTGTTCTACACCGGCAACCTGCTGTGGGTGGAATCGCGGCGACGCAAGCGCAAGGGCGCGGAAACACCAGTACAGAAGCGTTCGGCCTGGGTGTTGGCCTGCCTGACGGTTGGTGTGTCGCTGGGTTGCGTGGCCGGCATATCGGCCAGCATCGCCGCGACCAAATGGCTGCCGTCGCTGGTCACCGATCTGAAGGCCTGGCACACCGGCATCTATTACGCAGTATTCGTTGTCGCCATCGCCTGGGCATTCCTGCGCGGTGCGCCGCGTGCTGCGGTGGAGCTGCTGCGCTTGAGCGCGCTGTGCACGTTGGCGATTCCGCTGTCGAGCATTGCTGGTGCTTTGGGAATCGGCGGAAGCTGGTACCACGCAGGCAGCTGGCCGGTCGACCTGACCGCGCTGCTGTCAGTGCCGGTGATGCTGTACATCGCGCACCGCAGCCGACTGCGCATGCAGCAGGGCCATACCGACAGCGTCTGGTCGCAAGGTAGTGCCGAGCCATGCTCGGCAGAGGCCTTACCGGGAACCCCGTCGTAGGAGCGGCGTCAGCCGCGAAGCTGGCAATGCTGCAATCACCGAGGTGTCGGCGAGCTGATGGATCATCAGCTTCGCGGCTTATGCCGCTCCTACTAAGGCTGATGGGTCGCTGGTGAAGCCCCTGCCGAGCATGGCTCGGCACTACCGGTCATTTTGCGTGGCGCTTCATCAGCTCGAGCAGTACCTCGGCTTCCTGTGCGCGCTTGGCCGGGTCCTTTTCCGCCACCACGTGGTCACTCAGGTGCCCGGCCATCACTTCCAGCATCAGCCCGTGCATGGCGCCTTTGGCGGCGGCGATCTGCACGAGCACGGCATCGCAGTCGTCGCCGCTTTCCAGTGCCTGTTCCAGGGCCGCTACCTGGCCGGCGATGCGCCGCACCCGGGTCAGCAGCTTCTTCTTGTCGCGTTGGATATGAGCCATGGCTGGCATCATATACCCCTTGGGGGTATAGAATCACGCCGTCCTTCTCCCAACCCACTGCCATGCAACTCGACGCGCTCGCCCAATCCCGCCGCCACAGCCATGCCTTCAGCGAAGGCAATCCGATGGCGGAGAAGAACACCCGGCGCGCGATGGTGCTGACCATTGTGATGATGGTGATCGAGATCGTCGGCGGCTGGTGGTTCAACTCGATGGCGGTGCTGGCCGATGGTTGGCATATGAGCTCGCATGCGCTGGCGCTTGGTCTGGCGGCGTTCGCCTACGCCTGTGCACGGCGCTATCGTGATGATCCGCGCTTTGCCTTCGGGACCTGGAAGATCGAGATCCTGGCGGGGTTCACCAGCGCGATCCTGTTGCTGGGGGTTGCCGCGATCATGGCCTTCGAGTCCATCCTGCGCGTGTTCAAACCCAGTCCCATCCATTACCAGCAGGCCATTGCGATCGCGGTGGTCGGCTTGGCGGTGAACCTGCTGTGTGCATGGTGGCTGCGCGATCAACACCATCATCATGGCCACGATCATGGGCATGACCACCACGCGCACGGTGGCCACCATCATCATCACCATGACCTGAACCAGCGCTCGGCCTACCTGCATGTGCTGGCCGATGCGGCGACCTCGGTGCTGGCGATCATCGCCCTGCTCGGTGGTCTGTACTTCGGTGCCTCCTGGCTGGACCCGCTGATGGGCATCGTTGGTGCGGTACTGGTGTCGGTCTGGGCCTGGGGTTTGATCAGGCAGACTGGCGGCGTGCTGCTGGATGCGGAGATGGACGCGCCGGTGGTGGCCGAGATCCGCGAGGCGGTGGAGCAGGGCGACGTACCCGCGCGTATCAGTGACCTGCACGTCTGGCAGGTGGGACGGGGCCGCTACGCCTGCGCGATGGAAGTTGTGACCGAGACCATGGTGGCGCCGGAAGTGTTCCATCGCGCCTTGGCGATCCACGAGGAGATCGTGCACGTGACCGTTGAGGTACGCAGCGCAGCCGCGCTGTAGTGCCGAGCCATGCTCGGCAGATGCGTTACCGGAAAAACAGTTGCGGGAGCGGCGTCAGCCGCGAAGCTGGCAGTGCTGCAATCATCGGCATGGCCGCAACCTGAAGGTCTACCGGCTTCGCGGCTGACGCCGCTCCCACAGACGCTGATGGATTGCGAGTGACGCCCTTGCCGAGCATGGCTCGGCACTACAGTTGCGCATGGCTTGCTGCTAGATCACCCGCAGGGTGATGGCTTTCAACACCGCGCGGGTGCGGTCGCGGGTGTCGAGCTTGTCGAGGATGGTCGACACATAGTTCTTCACCGTGCCTTCGGCCAGGAACAGGCTGCCGGCAATCTCGCGGTTGCTGTAGCCGCCGGCCATCAACCGCAGCACGGCGACTTCCTTCTGGCTGAACAATTCCTTGGGTGCGTCATCGGCGTGGTAGCGATAGCGCTGCCGCACCGGGTCGGTGCTCACCGGCTGCAGCAGGGTCTGGCCGGCGATGGCGCGCACGATGGCATCGTGCAGGTCTTCGGGTGCGGCATCCTTCAACAGGAAGCCCTGCGCACCGGCTTCGGTGGCACGCAGCAGCAGATCGCTTTCGTCGAAAGTAGTCAGGAACACGCATGGCGTTTGATCGCCGCGCGCACGCAGGGCCTTCAAGGTCTGGATACCGTCCATGCCCGGCATGCGGATGTCGGACAGGATCAGCTGCACCGGCTGCTGGCTGAGTTGGTCGAGCAGGGCGTCGCCGCTGTCGGCCTCGAACACGATGGTCACGCCCAGCTGCTGCAGCAGGGCGCGCAGGCCGGCGCGGATCAATGCCTGGTCATCGACCAGGGCAATGCAGGGGGAAGCGCTCATGCCGGCAATTCCACACGAATCTGCAGGGCGCCGGAAGCGGCACGTAGCAGTTGCAAGCTGCCACCTTGTTCGTCCACGCGTTCGCGCATGCCGGTGAGGCCATTGCCGGCGCGTGGCGGGCCACGCAACTGGCCGTCGTCTTCCAGTGTCAGCAACAGGCTGCCGTCAGCCTGTTGCAGATGGACATGCAGGACCTTGGCATCACTGTGGCGGGCGCTGTTGGTCAGTGCTTCCTGTACGCAGCGCAGCAGCGTTTCAGCCTTGGCGGTATCGGCGATATGCACACCGTCATCGCGATGCAGCTGCAGGCGTGGGCGCGGCAGCGGTGCGGCCAGGGCGTGCAGTGCGGTATCCATGTCGAGCTGACCACTGTCGCGCAGGCGCTGCACGACGGCGCGCAGATCGCCCAGCAGTTCGGCCGACAGCTGTTCGCACAAGGCCAGTTCGGGTAGTGCATCGGTGCGTCCGGCCAGTGCCCGCAACTGCAGGCGCAGGGCGGTGAGTTTGTGCCCGGCGACGTCGTGCAGGTCGCGCGACAACCGCAGCCGTTCGGCATCGCGCGAGCTTTCGGCCAGCAGGGCGCGGGTGGCCAACAGGTCGGCGTTGACCAGTGCCAGCCGGTCGCGGGCCTGCTCGGCGCTGCGCGCGTAGTGGGTGGTGAGCATGGCAAAGGCCTGGAAGCCGGCGAAGATCAACACCACCAGGAGCGGATGCTCGTGCACACCGTGCAGCACCAGGTACATGCCGATATTGACCACCAGCATGATAGGCAGCGCGGTGCGGGGTGCCCAACTGCTGGCGACCTGGGCGGCCAGCATCACCAGCAGCGCCGGCGCCACGCCGCTGACTGCAGCCACTCGGACCAGACCCAGCGCCGCCGCGGCCTCTATCATCAGCAGCAGGGTGCGTTGCCAGCTTGGGCGGTCGTACACCGTCGCTGCCAGGAATGCCGTCAGGAACAGCACTGCGCAGGCCCAACGCCAAGGCACCAGTGCGTCTGGACCAAAGCGCAGGGTGCTGGCCACCGCCAGCCAGGTAAGCAGGCCGGCCAGGTTCAGCGGGTGCAGGAGGCCGCGCCAATGTGGGGTACTGAATGCTTGCATGCACACATGCTGGTCGCGGCGCGGGCCTGGGACAAGAGGGCAGGCGCAGAAAGTGACTTCCGGCAGGGTCGAACAATGACCGATGCGCCTGCCGCCAATGCGGCGCGCGGCGCAGGCTGTGCACAGGTCGCTGCATCCCGCGGGCGGCCCCCTGCAGAGAAACGCGTCATGCCCGGATACTCCCTGATCGTAGCCCTGCATGTACTGGCCGGTGTGGTGTCGCTGATCAGTTTCTGGTCGGCGGCGCTGATGAAGAAAGGATCGCCGCGCCACCGTGCAGTGGGCAAGGTCTACCTGGTGGCGATGGCGACCATCGTGGCCAGCTCGGTGCCGATCACGATCCAGTTCGCCTTCTTTCGCCAGCAGCCGTTGACGGCATTGTTCCTGGCCTACCTGATGGCCATCACCGGTAACGCCACCTGGTTGGCCTGGCGTGCGGTCACCGACAAACGTGACTGGAAAAAACTGGTGGCGCGCCCGGGCTGGCATCTGGCGCTGTGGCCGATGGTGGTGCTGGCGCTGGCCGTAGTGGCTACCGGCGTACAGCATCGGCAGGTGCTGTTCTTCGGTTTCTCGGCGATTGGTTTGTGGGCTGGCTGGCGAATGGTGACCTTTGCCCGCCGCGGCCCGGCCCGCCCGGACTGGGCTTTCCGTCAGCACTACCAGTCCATGCTGGGCGCCGGCATTGCCACCCATGTGGCTTTCCTTGGCATCGGTATGCGCCCGGTGTGGCAATGGTTGCATAGCCACACCTCGGTCCCGGCGTTGCTGGTCGAGCTGTTCCCGTGGGCGGCGCCGCTGCTGGTGGCGCTGATTGCCGCGGCCTGGTTGAACCGCAAGTACGGTGGTCGGCGTGTGGCCAAGGTGGCAGCGGCGAAGGCGCAGTGAACTGCCGCCGTCCCAACGTTTGGGAGCCCCCGGGTGCGCTTCGCTTACCCGGGCGACAGAGCACAGAAGCCGCCCTTGGGCGGATTCTTCCGGTGCAGTGATGTGGGCTGGTTCAGACGTCGCCGCCGTCGGCCCAGCCTTCGCCGCTGCCGCGCTGGAACACCGTGTCACCGTCTTGCACATCACCCGCCGGGAGGTGCTCGGCGTCGGCCAGGCGTGCGTAGATCGGGGTGAAGTCCGGCTCGGTGGCGGCCATCAGCTGCTCGAAGCCGTCGATGACGAAATAGCTCTTCTGGAAGGTGTCGATGCGGTAGCGGGTGCGCATGATCCGTTCCAGGTCAAAACCAATCCGGTTTGGTGCGGCAGACTCGAGCGAGTACAGCGACTCGCCCTTGGACGAGACGATGCCGGCACCGTAGATGCGCAGCCCGTCGGCGGTGTTGATCAGGCCGAACTCCACCGTGTACCAGTACAGGCGGGTCAGGTTCTGCAGCGCGTCCGGGCCGATCGCATGCGCTTTGACCCCGCCACGGCCGTAGGCGGCCATGTAGTCGGCGAACACCGGGTTCATCAGCAGCGGCACATGGCCGAACAGGTCGTGGAACAGGTCCGGTTCGGCGATGTAGTCGATCTGGTCCGGGCGGCGGATCCACCAGGTCACCGGGAAACGGCGGTTGGCCAGGTGGTCGAAGAAATCGAGTTCGGGCAGCAGGCCTTCCACCCCGACCAGGGTCCAGCCGGTGGCCGCGCCCAGCACTTCGTTGAGCTGGTCGAAGCGCGGGATCATGTGCTCGCTCATGCCCATCTCGTCCTGGGCATCCAGGAACTCCTGGCAGGCGCGGCCAACCAGCAGCTCGCGCTGGCGCTGGTACAGGGTGCTCCAGGTGGCGTGGTCGTCGGCGCTGTAGCTGTCCCAGGGCTGTTCCACCACCGCTGTGGTGTAGACCGGCACATACCCCTTGTCGGTCTGTTGGTGTTCGACGCGGCGCGGGTTGGCTTCCATGGCGGCAGCTCCTTCGGGAATAAGTAACCGCATGGTAGGAAGCCTGCCGCGCAACAGGTGTGCGTAATTGCGCTGGCAGCCAGTTCTGACGCAATATTGTTGCGTCCATTCAATGGTGCGGAGCAACAAAGATGGCGTCGGTGAATCTTGATCGCACGGATCTGCGGCTTCTGGTCGAAATACAGCAGCATGGCCGCGCCACCAACGCCGAGCTTGCGGCGCGGGTGAATCTCTCGCCGTCGGCCTGCCTGCGTCGCGTGCAGCGGCTGGAAGCGGAAGGCGTGATCGCCGGGTACGGCGCACGGCTGGAGCCACGCGCGATCGGGCTGGGCCTGCAGGCTTTCGTGCGCGTGCAGTTGTCCAAGCACGGCCAAGCGGCCATTGATCACTTCGTGCAGGCGGTGCAGCTATGGGATGAAGTGGTGGCCTGCCATGCGCTCACAGGCGACATGGACTATCTGCTGCAGGTCTACGTGCGTGACCTGGATCACTTCTCGGCCTTCCTGCTGGACAAGCTGCTCAATGCGGCTGGTGTGGCCGACGTCAATTCCAGTTTCGTGCTGCGCACGGTGAAGGAGTTCCGCGCGCTGCCGCTGTCGCAGTTGGGGCGGTAAGGCGCTTCCTTCTCCCTCTGGGAGAAGGTGCCCCGAAGGGGCGGATGAGGGTAAGGGGCGAAGCCAATGGAACCCCCACAGCAACTCGCTTTAACCGCACCCTCACCCCAACCCCCGCTCCGCGCCCCGGCCCTCGCGCTGGCGCGAGGGCGTGCGTGAGGCAGCGAACCAATGGTTCGCAAGCTGCCTCTCTCACCCCGCCGGGAGAGGGGCTATGAGCGTCAACGCGCGGGCGCGCTGCAGTTCTTCTCGATGCCGCGCAGTTTCTCGATGCGGCTGCGGCTGTCCTGGCAGCGCTGGTGGGCTTCGGCCTGTGCAGCGGCGGCACGTGCATCGGCATTGCGCGCGGTTGCCGCGCGGGCCTGCTGCAGGCGGGCGACGCCGGCACGGATCTGCGGCATTGCTGCCATCGCGGCCTTTTCGCCTTCCAGGATGGCGCGGCCACGCTGCTCGAAATCGGCCGCGCCGATATCCAGCACCGCCGGGCGGATCACCACGTCGGCGCGTGCCAGTTCCTGCTCACCCAGGCGCTGGCCCATGATGGTGATGGACTGGTTCACCGCACCCAGCAGGCCGCTCGGGCGCTGGCCGTTGGCACGGCTGGAGATATCCACGGCGATGACGAACTCGGCACCGAGCTGCTTGGCGGCATCCACCGGCACCGGGCTGACCACGCCGCCGTCGACGAAGCTCTTGCCGCCGATGATGACCGGCTCAAACACGCCGGGGATGGAACTGGAGGCACGCACCGCCTGGCCGACATTGCCGCGCACGAACACCGCGCGTTCGCCGGTTTCCAACTGGGTGGCGACTGCGGCGAACGGCTTTTTCAGCTGCTCGGCCGGCTTGTTGCCGACCTGCGCGTTGACGTAGTCCTGCAGCTTCTGGCCCTGGATCAGACCGCCGGAGAACAGGCGGATATCGCGGATGCTGGCTTCATCCAGCGCCACCGCCTTCTGCTGCATCTGGAAGGCGTTCATGCCGCTGGCATACAGCGCACCGACCACGCTGCCGGCGCTGGTGCCGGACACCACCACCGGCTCGAAGCCGTTGGCTTCCAGCATCTTGATCACGCCGATATGGGCGAAGCCCTTGGCCGCACCACCGCCCAAGGCCACGCCGATCTTGACCGGCTTCACTGGCGTGCTCGGCTGCACCGGCGCTGTTGTCGGCGGAGTGGGCTTGGTGTTCTCGCCGCCACAGGCTGCCAGCAGGCCGAACAGGGACAGGGACAGCAGCAGACGGGCGTTGCGCGCTTTCATGATGAACAGGCGGTGGGAGGAAAGGGCGCCAGCATAGCGCTTTGTGTTGGGAGGGCACGTGGCAGCAGGCGAAGTCGTTTAGGCAGGGCTGCGATTCGGGTTCAGTGTGCTGAAAAAGAGATCGTCATCCCCGCGCAGGCGGGGATCGCTCCTGCTTTTGAAGTTCTAGAGCTAAAGCAAAGGCAAAGACAAAGGCAAGGCAAAGACAGGAGCGATTCCCGCCTGCGCGGGAATGACGAGCCAAGGGCTAGGAGCCAAAGCCCAAAGCCAAGCCCACGGTTACGCTGGGCTTGGCTCCAGCAAGCAATCAGAAGTTGTTGTCACCATCCAGGATCCGGCCCAGCCCGCCCAGCACCGAGCCCTCACCGCGGCTCTGGCCCCCCCCCTGCGGCGCGGCGGCGTACATGCGGCCGGCCAGGCGCGAGAACGGCAGCGATTGCAGCCAGACCTTGCCCGGCCCGGTCAGGGTGGCCAGGAACACACCTTCGCCACCGAAAAACATGCTCTTCAGGCCGGCCACGCGACGCACGTCCATATCCACGCCGGCGTGGTAGGCCACCACGCAGCCGGTGTCCACGTCGATGCGTTCGCCTGCGGCCAGCTCACGCTCGACCACGCAGCCACCGGCGTGCACGAACACCCAGCCGTCGCCTTCCAGCTTCTGCATGATGAAACCCTCGCCGCCGAACAGGCCGGTCATCACCTTGCGCTGGAAATGCACGCCCACCTGCACACCACGCGCGCCGGCCAGGAAGCTGTCCTTCTGGCAGATCAGCTTGCCGCCGTGCTGGTCCAGCTTCATCGGCAGCACCGTGCCGGGGTAGGGCGCGGCAAAGGCGACCTTGGCCTTGCCGTGGCCGGTGTGGGTATACACGGTGGCAAACAGGCTTTCGCCGGTGATGACCCGCTTGCCGGCGCTGAGCAGCTTGTCCATGAAGCCGCCGCCCTGGCCCTCGTGGCGGCCGTCACCGAATACGGTGTCCATCTGTACCGCCGAATCCTTGAACATCAGCGCGCCGGCCTCGGCAATCGCGCTTTCACCCGGGTCCAGTTCGATTTCCACGAACTGCATCTCATGCCCGACGATGCGGAAATCGATATCGTCGGCACGGTTGCGGTTGCCACCCAGCGGCGGCGGCATCGGTGGCGGTGCGGCCTGGCCGCCGAAATCGGCGATCTCGGTCACTGCCTGCCAGCCCTGCATGCCCTCGCGCCAGGCCAGTGCCTGGCGGCTGCCCTGGGCAAACCGGCGGGCGGCCTCGTCGTCCAGCGGGCCTACGCGGTCGGCCTGGCCGGGAATATGAAAATACCACTGGGTCATGACGGTGTGCCTGGGCGGGAAAGAAGCCCCAAGTCTAAGCGGGACAACGGCTTCACACCGCTGGCAGGCGTCATTCTGCTGAATACCTGAACGATTGCGATACGAATGTTGTACTGCAACAATTCCGTGCTAGGCGCAGTTCCCCATTCCTCCTCAACAGGCCCTTCTCCGCCATGTCCCCGATCCGTTCCGTCCGCCGCCGTCTGCCGGCTGCGCATCCGCTGTTTGTCGCCGTTCTTGCCGTGCTGCCGTTGACCGCAGCTGCCCAGGACGCAGCGCCGGCCAAGGAGGCCGTCGCCCTCGATACGCTGCAGGTCACCGCGCAGCGCCGTGTGGAGAACGCCAAGGACGTGCCGGTTTCGATCACTGCCATCCAGGGCGAAAAGCTCGATGTGATCAGTTCCTCGGGCGACGACATCCGCTTCCTGTCGGCGCGCGTACCCAGCCTGAACATCGAGTCGTCCTACGGCCGTGCGTTCCCGCGCTTCTACATCCGCGGCCTGGGCAACACCGATTTCGATCTCAACGCGTCGCAGCCGGTGTCGCTGGTGTATGACGACGTGGTACAGGAAAGCCCGCTGCTGAAGGGTTTCCCGCTGTTCGACCTGGCCGGTGTGGAAGTGCTGCGTGGCCCGCAGGGCACGCTGTTCGGCCGCAACACCCCGGCCGGCGTGGTCAAGTTTGATTCGGCGCGTCCCTCGCAGGACGCCGATGGCTACCTCAAGGTCGGCTACGGCAGCTACAACACCTGGAACACCCAGGGTGCCTACGGTGGCCCGCTGACCGACCGCTGGTCGGCGCGCGTGTCGGCGCTGTACCAGCGCCGCGATGACTATGTCGACAACACCGTGGCCACTGCGCCCAACGATGGCTTCGAGGGCTATGACGAAGCCGCCGCCCGCGTGCAGTTCCTGTACGAAGGGGACGCCTTCGAAGGCCTGTTCAACCTGCACAAGCGCAAGCTCAACGGCACCGCGCGCCTGTTCCGTGCCAACATCATCGCGCCGGGCAGCAACAAGCTGGTTGATGGGTTCGATCGCGACAAGGTGTCGGTGGACGGCGTCAATTACTCCGAGCTGGAAACCTGGGGCGGCAGTGCGCGCCTGAAGTGGGATCTGGGCAAGGTCACCCTGTACTCGATCAGCGGCTATGAAACCGCCAAATCGCAGAACCGCGGCGACATCGACGGTGGCTACGGTGCCGCCTTCCTGCCGTCTTCGGGGCCCGGCCTGATTCCGTTTGCCTCCGAGTCGATGGATGGCCTGCCGGACCACCGCCAGATCACCCAGGAGTTCCGGGTCGAATCCAACGAATGGGGCCGCTTCGATTGGCAGGCCGGCGTGTTCTATTTCGACGAAGACGTCACCATCGACAGCTTCAATTACGACTCGCTCACCCCCGGCAATCCGCAGACCGGCCATGCCGTGCAGAGCCAGCGCAACAAGGCCTGGGCGGTGTTCGCCTCGGGCGATTTCGACGTCACCGACAAGTTCAAGCTGCGTGGCGGCGTGCGTTACACGCAGGACAAGAAGGACTTCACCGCCAGCGTGCTGCAGGCTGTGCCGTTCGGCACCCCGGTCAGCGGCCCGTACATCGCCAAGACCGATGTCGACGATGTCAGCTGGGACCTGAGCGGCGTCTACCAGATCACCGACGACGTCAACGTCTATGCACGCGTGGCCAAGGGCTTCCGCGCACCGTCCATCCAGGGCCGCCTGGCTTTCGGTGGGGTGTCACAGGCGGATTCGGAAAAGGTGATTTCGTATGAGGCCGGCATCAAGGCCGACCTGTTCGACCGGCGTGCACGCCTGGGCTTCAATGTTTTCCGCTACAACGTGGACGGCCAGCAGTTGATCGCGGTGGGTGGCAGCAACAACACCGCCACCCTGCTCAATGCCGACAAGACCATCGGCCAGGGCGCCGAGCTCGACTTTGAAGCCTATCTGTCCGACAACCTGCTGCTGACCCTGGGCAGCAGCTACAACGACACCGAGATCAAGGACAAGGACCTTGCGGTGGCGATCTGTGGCGGTGGCTGCACCATCACCGACCCGACCACCATCATCGGCGGCACCACGTACGCGCTGGTCAACGGCAACTCCCTGCCGCAGGCACCGAAGTGGATCCACAACCTGACCCTGCGCGCCAGCTTCCCGCTCAACGACGCCAGCGAGCTGTATGTGTACACCGATTGGGCCTATCGCAGCCCGGTCAATTTCTTCCTCTATGAATCGCCGGAGTTCCGCAGCCGTTCGTCGCTGGAAGGTGGGCTGCGTGCGGGTTACAACTGGGCCTATGGCCAGTACGACGTGGCCGTGTTCGGTCGCAACCTGACCAACCAGACCCGCGTGGTGGGTGCCATCGACTTCAACAACCTCACTGGCTTCCTCAACGAGCCGCGCACCTATGGGGTGGAGTTCACCGCGAAGTTCTGATCAGCGGGCTGTTGCAGTGACAGACAAAGGGCGCGGATTTCCGCGCCCTTTGTGTTTCCGCCGGATTGGGGCGGTGATCACGATCTTCCTTGCGCCGGCGACGCAGGAGAGGGGAGTGGGCCCAATCTACTTCTGCCGGCCATGCAGCGCGTCATGCAACACGTCGAGCAGCTGCTCGTTGTCATCGCCGCGCTGTTCCCAGTACATGATGCCGCCCAGGCCCTGCTGCTTGACGTAGTCGGCCTTGATCCGCAGCGACTGCGGATCGTCATAGCTGACCATGCGCCGCTCTTTGGCATTCCACAGCCACGGCACCTGTGCTTCCTCGTCCCAATGGCGTTCCCAATCAGCAGCGTTCAGGCGGGTATGGACGATGTCGCGCCAGGTGATGAAGCCGCCTTCGGTAGTGAATTTCTGGAAGCGGCCGTTGTTGTCGCTGCCGACATCGCCAAAGGTGCGGCCGTAGAACGGCACACCGACGTTGATCTTCCCGGCAGGCACGCCAGCATCAAGGAAGTATTTCACCGCATCCACGGTGGTGCGGCCCTGCGGCGTGGCCAGGGACGAGCGCTGGAAGCCGGAATGGTGGCCGGTGGTCTTGGTCAGGCTGCCGTAGAAGTCGTACGTCATCAGATTGATCCAATCCAATGAATCGGCGATGCGCGGCAGTTCCAGGCCCTCGGCAGCGCGGCCTTCGGCGGCGGCGATGGTCAGCAGGTAGTGGCGCTTGCCGGCGCCTTCGCGGTCCAGGCGGGCGCGCAGTTCTTCCAGCAGCACGGTGAAGTTATGGCGGTCATCCGGGCTGTGGCTGATGTCGGCATCGCCCAGCGTCGGGTATTCCCAGTCGATGTCCAGGCCGTCGAGCTTGAACTGATGCATCAGTGCAACGCTGCTGTCGATGAAGCGTGCACGCGCCGGTACCGTGGCGGCTGCTTCGGAGAAGTTGCCCGCGCCCCAACCGCCGATCGACAGCACGATCTGCAAGGACGGGTTGTCGGCGCGCTTGGCGACGACGGCATGCAATCGTGCGGGGTCCACGTTCTCCGGCAGATAGACGCTGCCATCGGGTTTGACCACGGCGAAGGCGAAGTTCACCACGTCCAGTTTCTGTGCCGACAGCTGCAGCGGTGCCGGGCTGTCCATCACATAGCCGATCAGGCGCGGGGTCTGTGCCTGCGCAGCGAAGGGCAGCAGGGCTGCAAGCAGCAGTGCCTGCAGCCGGCGTGGTCGAAGGATTACGGGCATGAGAGGTCCCCCTCGGAAAGGACCCCGGACTGTACCCGGATACGCGTCACAAAGCCCCCAGCGGTGACGTTGGAAACCATCGCACGCCCTGTAGAGCCGAGCCATGCTCGGCTGGAGCATTACCGATACCCCAGCAGCGCGTCGTATAGGGGCGGCATAGGCCGCAGTGCCGAGCATGGCTCGGCACTGCCCAAGGTCGGTGGGGCTTTCGGGCGAGCCTCTGCCGAGCATGGCTCGGCACTACATGTGCTGCTGCCTAGCGGGCTTCGGGGATGTCCGACGTCAGTGCGGCGGTCTCTCCGGCGCAATCGCGCGGCATCGGCAGGTTGAGCGTGCGTGCATGCGACAGTTCTGCGCGGGCCTTGGCCAGGTCGGCGACAAACCCGGGGGTGTCATGCAGCCGCGCCACGGTTGCCGCGCCCATGAACTGGCCCTGTTGCACGTCGCTGTACCAATGCACATTGCAGACCAGGCGGCTATGGCCGTAGTTGCGGCCGCGTTCGATCAGGGCGGTCGCATGGTCCGGATCGATTTCCGACAGGATCAAGGCCCAGGCCCAGCCGATGGAGGTATGTCCGGACGGGTAGGAGCCGCTTTTGCGCAGGCCTTCCTCATCGTCGGGGGTGCAGGTCGGCGCATTGTTGACCATGAACGGGCGCGGCCGCTGGTAATGGTTCTTCGCCGCCTTGGTGGCAGCGCTGGCGTCGATGCGGCTGCGCTCCAGCAGGCGATACAGCACCGGCGTGGTCTTGGCGCTGACTGCAACGCCGAGCGCACAGCTGAACTGGTCGGCGCCGGCGGGGAAGCTGAGATCGGCGTCGGCGTGGGCCTGCACGAAACGCGCGCTGTCGCGCATGGACAGCGCCTGGCGGGCGACGGCCTCGTCCAGTTGCGCGGCGACCGAATCGGGGGCGGGCGGCGCCGGACTCAATGCCAGGCTGTCGGGGATGGCCGCACCGACCAGGTAGCCGGTCACCGGGGTACCGGTGTCCTTGCCGGTGCTGGACGTGTGGGTGGGGGTGCTGGAGCAGGCGCTGAGCGCGGCGCCCAGGACAAGGGCGGCGCCGAAGCGCAGCGGGGAATCGAATAAAGACATTGCGACGACAACGGGATTGCAGGAGCGGGCAGGCATCATCGCACCAACCGCCATCAGGAGGCACAGCGGCCTTGCCGCCTGCCTTGCGCTGATGTCACCCCCTCCCTTGCGCGCAGCGCAGGGGAGGGTTGGGGAGGGGTGCTTCTGGCGGGAGTTCTGCGCGGTAGTGGAGCGCATGCGCGCGAAGCGCACCCCCTCCCAGCCTCCCCCTTGGCTGCGCCAAAGGGGAGGGGCAAAAGCAGCTCGGGCTTTTTGCAGCGCAGCGGCAAACATAGCCCCCTCCCTTGCGCGCAGCGCAGGGGAGGGTTGGGGAGGGGTGCTTCTGGCGGGAGTTCTGCGCGGTAGTGGAGCGCATGCGCGCGAAGCGACCCCCTCCCAGCCTCCCCCTTGGCTTGCGCCAAAGGGGAGGGGCAAAAGCAGCTTGGGCTTTTCGCAGCGCAGCGGCAAACGCAGCCTCCTCCCTTGCGCGCAGCGCAGGGGAGGGTTGGGGAGGGGTGCTTTGGGCGGGAGTTCTGCGCGGTAGTGGAGCGCATGCGCGCGAAGCGCACCCCCTCCCAGCCTCCCCCTTGGCTGCGCCAAAGGGGAGGGGCAAAAGCAGCTCGGGCTTTTCGCGGCGCAGTGGCAAACGCGACCCCCTCCCTTGCGCGCAGCGCAGGGGAGGGTTGGGGAGGGGTGCTTCTGGCGGGAGTTCTGCGCGGTAGTGGAGGGCATGCGCGCGAAGCGCCCCCGTCCCGGCCTCCCCCTTGGCTGCGCCAAAGGGGAGGGGCGAAGCGAAGAGGCCTGGTCCCGACTTAAAGCTGGCCCGCCCAGGCCGTCATCCGTCCGGCATCCTCGCGCACCTCGATCGGGCCGCCGAAGACCTCCGACAGCGGCCCGGAACGCAGCAGCTCGGCGCGGCCGCCATCGGCGAAGATGCGGCCGCCCTTCATCAGCACCACGCGGTTGATCTCCGGGATCACTTCCTCGATGTGGTGGGTGACCAGCACCAGGGTGATGCCCTGCTGGGCGAGGTGGCGCATGCTGTCGATCAGGTGCTGGCGCGAGATCAGGTCCAGCCCGGTGGAGGGCTCGTCCAGCAACAAGGCCTTGGGCTGGTTGACCAGGGCACGGGCGATCAGCACGCGGCGGGTTTCACCGGCCGACAGCTCGGCATAGCTGCGGCCCAGCAACGGCAGGGCGCGGGCCAGTTCCAGTGCATGCCGCGCGCGCTGGCGCATGCTGTCGGTGACATCGCGGTGCGCCGGCACCACGTAGCTGGCGAAGAAGCCGGCGATCACCGCTTCCTCCACGGTCAGCCCGGGCATGCTGGACAGGTTGCTGGACAGGTCGCCGGTGACGATGCCCAGCTGCGCCCGCAGCCGGTCCACCTGCCAACGGGTCTGCCCCATCACCTTGACCGGCACATGGCCGTCGGCGCGTGCCAGCGGATAAAGCTCGCGCGTGATCAGCTTGATGAATGAGGATTTGCCGCAGCCGTTTGGCCCAAGGATGGCGGTGTGCTGGCCCTGCTCGATACGCAGGTTCAGCTCATGCAGCACGCGGACCTGGCCGCGGATGACGCAGGCGTGGTCCAGTTCGATCAGGGGGGCCGCGTTGGCGACAGGGGCAATGGACATTCAGTGAAGGCGGCAGCTGAGGATTCGACCAACGGACCTGCCGCCGGTGGATGCAGTTTGCGCCGACAGCCCCCATCATGTGTAGCAGTTGTTTCATCTGCCACCGATGGCCTGGAGCCCGCCATGTCCGACGCACTGCTCGATTTCCTTACCGGTGGCATTGCCGGCCTGGGCTGGTGGGGCATGCTGGCGGTGCTGCTGGTGTTCACCCAGCTCACCATCTTCGCGGTCACCTTGTACCTGCACCGCAGCCAGGCCCATCGCGGCGTGGATTTCCACCCGCTGGTGTCGCATTTCTTCCGCTTCTGGGTGTGGCTGACCACCTCGATGATCACCCGCGAATGGGTGGCCATCCATCGCAAGCACCACGCCAAGGTGGAGACCGAGGAGGACCCGCACAGCCCGGTCACCAAGGGCATCAACATGGTGTTCTGGCGTGGCGTGGAGCTGTACCGCGAGGCGCGCGCGCTGCGGGGCGACATAGAGCAGTACGGGCGCGGTGCGCCGGAGGACTGGATCGAGCGCAGGCTCTATACCCCGCATGCCAATCTCGGTCCGATCCTGCTGTTCGCGATCAACACCGTGTTGTTCGGTCTGCCGGGCATTGCCTTGTGGGCGATCCAGATGGCATGGATTCCGTTCTGGGCGGCAGGCGTGGTCAACGGCCTCGGCCATTGGTGGGGTTATCGCAATTTTGAATCGGCCGACACCTCGACCAATCTCACGCCGTGGGCGTTCTGGATCGGCGGCGAAGAACTGCACAACAACCATCATGCCTTCCCGAGTTCGGCACGCTTCTCGATGCGGCGTTGGGAGTTCGACATCGGCTGGCAGGTGATCCGCCTGCTGCAGTTGTTGCGCCTGGCCAAGGTGCTGCGGGTAGCGCCGAGCATGGATATCCGTCCGAATATCGCCGTGCCCGATGCCGATACCTTGAAGGCGCTGCTGTCGCACCGCTTCCAGGCCATGACCGATTACCAGCGCAATGTGTTCGCGCCCGCCTTGAAGGAAGAGGCTGCCGCAGCAGGTGCCAAGCTGCGCAAGCTGCTGCCGCGACGCATGCGCAAGGGCCTGGTCAACGACGGCCGCTGGCTCAAGCCGGCCTGCCGCGCGCAGCTGCAGGATTGGGTGCAGCAGCGCCCACGCATCCAGTTGCTGGTGGAGCACCGTGCGCGCCTGTCGGCCCTGCTGGAAGCCCGCAGCCACGATGCGGCCGAGCGCCTGCGTCAGTTGCAGCAGTGGTGCCAGGAAGCCGAGGCCAGCGGCAGCGCCGCCTTGCAGGCCTACGCCGCGCGGCTGAAGGGCTATTCGCTCAGCACCGCATGAAGACGACTCTCCTTGTATTCCTCATGCTGGGCTGTGCGTTGCCGGTGGCAGCGCAGGTACAGGACACCAGCGAGTACCTGCAGCGCATGGACAGCGATAGCGATGGCCGCGTCAGCCCGGACGAGTACCTGGCGTGGATGCTGTATGCCTTCGACCGGATGGACCGCAATGGCGATGGCGTGCTGCAGGCCGAGGAGCAGCCTGGCGGGCGCGGCAAGCCGATCAGCCGCGAGGAGCAGCGGCAGGTGATTCTGGCCCGTTTCGCCCGCCAGGATGCCAACGGCGACGGTTACCTCAGCGCCCGCGAACTGATGGCCCCACCGCGCTGAATCTCGGCTTCTGGAGCAGCGCAAGCCACGAAGCGAGCGATCCAGCCGTGGCGGGGAGCGCATTGCAATTGATACAGGCCTGTTGTCCACAATGACCCACTTCACGGCTTAGGCCGTCCCACAAAAGCAATCAGATCCATACGTTTTGAGGCGCGCATGCCCGAGCTACCCGAAGTAGAAACCACCCGCCGTGGCCTTCAGCCCCATCTGCAGGGCCAGCGCATCCACGGCGTGATCCTGCGGCGCCCGGATCTGCGCTGGCCGATACCTGCCGAGATTGAACAGCTGCTGCCGGGCCAGCGTATCGAGGCGATCCGCCGTCGCGCCAAATACCTGCTGCTGGACACTGCGGTCGGCAGCGCCGTGCTGCATCTGGGCATGTCCGGCAGCCTGCGTGTGTTGCCCGGCGATACCCCGGTGCGTGCGCACGACCATGTCGATATCAGCCTGGAAGATGGTCGCCTGCTGCGCTTCAACGACCCACGCCGCTTCGGTTGCCTGCTGTGGCAGCCGGCGGGTGAAACCCATGAGCTGCTGCGTGATCTCGGCCCCGAGCCGTTGGATGACGGCTTCGACGGCGACTACCTGTTCCAGCGCAGCCGTGGCCGCAAGGCACCGATCAAGACCTTCCTGATGGACCAGGGCATCGTCGTCGGCGTGGGCAATATCTACGCAGCGGAGAGCCTGTTCATGGCCGGCATCAACCCCCTGCGCGAGGCCGGCAAGGTGTCGCGTGCGCGCTACCAGCGGCTGGCCGATGCGGTGAAGGAGATCCTGGGCCACGCGATCCAGCGCGGCGGCACCACCTTGCGCGACTTCATCAGCCCCGATGGTGCACCGGGTTACTTCGAACAGGAGTTGCTGGTGTACGGGCGTGAGGGAGAGAACTGCAGGCAGTGCGGGCGTGTGCTGCGTTACGCCAGCATCGGCCAGCGGGCGACCGTGTGGTGCAGCAGCTGCCAGCGCTGAGCCGCAGCACGGTAGTGCCGAGCCATGCTCGGCAGAAGCTTTCCCGGCAGAAGCCCCTGCCGAGCATGGCTCGGCACTACCCTGCATTGATCCGCGCCCTTTGGCCTGGCCTTTGCCTGCACCTCCCTGACATTGCGATGATCCGCCTTCCATCCCCGACGGCTCACACGCATGCGATCTCCCTGGCTCTGCCTGTTGTTGCTGCCCACGCTGGCCCTGGCGGAAAGCCCGTCCACCCCGGATCCGGTCAGCGCGCTGCGCAATGGCCAACTGCAGCTGCAGGTGAGCTCGGCCTTTGGCGGCCGTGTGCTGTCGCTGCGGCGCGAAGGCCAGCCCAACTTCCTGCGCGTGGGGCCGGCAGTGAATGCCGAGCCAAACCCGGAAGTGACCGCTGAAAGCGGCGACATCGCTTATCTCGGCCACGACGTCTGGGTCGGCCCGCAGTCGCAGTGGTGGTTGCACCAGCAGATCAATCCACAGCGGCAGGCGGCCAAGGCCAACTGGCCGCCGGACCCGTGGCTGTCGCTGGCACCGGCACAGTGGTTGCAGCGCGATGCCGACCAGCTGCGCCTGCGTGGTGCCGCCAGTCCGGTGACCGGGATGCAGCTGGAGAAAAGCTTCCGGCTGGATCCGGCGCAGCCGGATACCGTGCAGCTGCAGGTCACCGGCCGCAACATCCGCGACAGCGCCGTCGCCTGGGACCTGTGGTTCAACACCCGCGTCCATCCCAATACACGCGTGTTCGTGCCAGTGGCCACGGCCAGCGATATCCGTGTGGATGGCGCGCCGGACGCGGGCACGCCGGATCACGTCTTCGCCGACGGCATGCTGGTGCTGCGCGCGGGACCTGCCAGCAGCGGACCGCGCGGCAAGTGGTTTGTGCAGCCGACGGCAGGCTGGATGGCCGGCTTCAACGGCCAGCAGGTGTTGATCATCCGCTTTGCGATGCAGCCGCGTAGAGCCATCCATCCCGAGCAGGCGCAGGTGGAGTTGTACCTGGACGCTGGCGGCATTGCCGAGGGACTGCTGGAGATGGAAGTGCATGCGCCCTACACGACCTTGCAGCCGGGGGAGCGGATGCAGGCTGCCGAGCAGTGGACGCTGCTGGCCTGGGAGGGCGGCGACGATGCGCAGGCGCAACGTGCATTCCTGTGCGCACAGCAGTTGCAGGAGGCCTGCCTGTAGCGTAGCCCGGGTAAGCGCAGCGCACCCGGGGCTGTTTGCGGGGGAGTTGCGTTGCCGGTAAGGCCTCTGCCGAGCATGGCTCGGCACTACGCGCTGCTCCCTCCCTTTGCCGCAGGCAAGGGGAGGGTTGGGGAGGGGTAAGGCTTTGTGGCTTTTGCCGAGCATGGCTTGGCACCAGGTTTTGCTCCCTCCCTTTGCCGCAGGCAAGGGAGGGTTGGGGAGGGGTAAGGCTTTGTGGCTTTTGCCGAGCATGGCTCGGCACTACGCGCTGCTCCCTCCCTTTGCCGCAGGCAAGGGGAGGGCTGGGGAGGGGTAAGGCTTTGTGGCTTTTGCCGAGCATGGCTTGGCACCAGGTTTTGCTCCCTCCCTTTGCCGCAGGCAAGGGGAGGGCTGGGGAGGGGTAAGGCTTTGTGGCTTTTGCCGAGCATGGCTCGGCACTACCGCGGGGTTGGCTGAAGACGATGTTCATCCGCCGCCGGCGCGGGGCTGTCGATTCACACAATTGCGCCTACCATGCTGCGGTCCCCCATCGGCACGCACTTCCATGCAACGACGCGACTTCCTGCGCAATGCCGCCGCCGCGCTGGCGGCCTTTGGTCTTCCGGCGTTCAGCGCCTGCGCGGCGGGCAAGCCCGCGCAGCTGGGCCTGCGCCGCCTGGGCCAGCCGCAGCCCTTTGATTTCGCCACGCTCAAGGGCCAGGCCCGCGCGCTGGCGCAGGCGCCGTACCAGAGCCACAAGCGCACCCTGCCGGGCGCGCTGGAGAAACTGGACTGGGACCAGTACCAATCCATCAGCTACCGCCAGGACCACGCCTTGTGGGCGGACCAGCCGGGCAAGTTCCAAGCCAAATTCTTCCACCTGGGGCTGTACTTCCATTCGCCGGTACGCATGTACGACGTGGTCAATGGCAAGGCGCAGGAACTGGCCTATGACGGCGCGGCCTTCAACTACGGCAAGAGCGGCATCCACGATGGCGAACTGCCTGCGGACCTGGGCTTTGCCGGCTTCCGCCTCAATACCCGCAGCGATACCGCCCGGGACTTCGCCGCCTTCCTCGGTGCCAGCTATTTCCGCGCGGTAGGCAAGGAAGGCCAGTACGGGCAATCGGCGCGCGGCCTGGCCATCGATACCGGCATGGGCCGCCCGGAAGAGTTCCCGGACTTCATCGCCTATTACCTGGAACAGCCCAGCGCGGAGTCGGACACCCTCGTCGTCTATGGCCTGCTGGATTCACCCAGCGTGGCCGGTGCCTATCGTTTCGCCATCACCAATGGTGATGTGCTGTTGATGGACATCGACAGCGCGTTGTACCCGCGCAAGGAAATCGAACGGCTCGGCATCGCACCATGCACCAGCATGTACCAGGTCGGCGAGAACGACCGCCGCATGGATTGGGACTGGCGCCCGGAGATCCACGATACCGATGGACTGTCGATGTGGAACGGTGCCGGCGAGTGGATCTGGCGGCCGCTGTGCAATCCGGCCAACCTGCGTTTCAACATGTTCGTCGACAACAACCCGCGCGGCTTCGGCCTGCTGCAGCGTGACCGCAACTTCGACCATTACCAGGACGATGGCGTGTTCTACGAGAAGCGCCCCTGCTTGTGGATCGAACCCAAGGGGCAATGGGGCGAAGGCTCGGTGCAGCTGGTCGAGATCCCCACCGTTGATGAAACCTTCGACAACATCGTCGCCTTCTGGAACCCCAAGGCCAAGCCGCAGCCGAGTCAGGAACTGTTGGTCGGCTATCGCCTGTACTGGGGCGCCGAGCCACCGGCACGCCCGCCGCTTGCCCACTGTGTGGCCAGCCGTACCGGCCTGGGCGGCATCATCGGCAAGAAGCGTGAGTATTTCTCATGGCGCTTCGCGGTGGATTTCGAAGGCGGTGAACTCGCCAGCCTGATCGACAAGGCCGAAGTGGAAGCGGTGGTGGAAACCAGCCGTGGCCGCGTGGAAGTGGTATCGGCGCGGCCGCTGCGCGAGATCAAGGGCTACCGCGCGATGTTCGACCTGGTGCCGCCGGAGGGCAGTAGCGAGCAGATCGACGTGCGCCTGTACCTGCGCAGCGGCGGCAAGACCCTGACCGAAACGTGGTTGTACCAGTACAGCCCGCCGCCCGCTGGTGCGCCGGAGCGGACGTTGTATTGAAGCGCTTGAGCCCCTCTCCCTCCGGGAGAGGGGTTGGGGAGAGGGTCGGTGCGAAGCCACCAGAATGCGAGCTGCAGCAAGCTCCACCCCTACCCTCATCCGCCCTATGGGCACCTTCCCCCAAGAAGGGGGCTGCAGTCCCGGAGGGAGAAGGAAGGCGTTACAACGGCAACGGCGCCTGCATCGGATCAATCCGCCCTTCGCCGCGGGTGATCTTCTTGAACTCGGCGCGGCTCACCGACACATAGCGGTCGTTGCCGCCGATCTCCACCTGCGGGCCGTCCTGCACGGCGAAGCCGTTCTCGTCCACGCGCACGGTCATCGTCGCCTTCTTGCCGCTGTGGCAGATGGTCTTGATCTCCTGCATCTCGTCGGCCCAGGCCAGCAGGTACTGGCTGCCCTCGAACAGCTCACCACGGAAGTCAGTACGCAAGCCGTAGCACAGCACCGGGATGCGCAGCTGATCCACCACCTCGGACAACTGCCATACCTGTGCCTTGTTCAGGAACTGCGCCTCGTCCACCAGCACGCAGCCGAGCTTGCCGTGGGCTGCAATGTCCTGCTTTATCAGCGCCTCCAGGTCGGTATCACGCTCGAAGGTGGTGGCTTCGGCCTGCAGGCCGATCCGCGAGGCGACCACGCCGGTGCCGGCGCGGTGGTCCAGGTGCGGGGTGAGCAGGGCCACCCGCATGCCGCGCTCGCGGTAGTTGTGCGCGGACTGCAACAGGGTGGTGGTCTTGCCGGCGTTCATCGCCGAATAGTAGAAATAGAGCTTGGCCATTGAATCAGGAACCAGGGAATAGGGACCAGGAACCAGCGAAAGCAACATCGGATCCCGAGGGGTGACAGAATACCCCGGTGCCGGCATCGCGCCCCCGCTCGGTCTCGTTTCTCACTTCCATTCATTCGCTTCTAGATGCTGGATTCCCTCAATCCCCCCCAACGCGCGGCGGCTGTGCACGCCGAAGGTCCTCTGCTGGTGCTGGCTGGTGCCGGCAGCGGCAAGACGCGTGTGATCGTCGAGAAAATCGCCCATCTGATCGGCATTGGCCGCTACAGCGCCCGCCGCATCGCCGCGATTACCTTCACCAACAAGTCGGCCAAGGAAATGCGCGAGCGTGTGGCCAAGCGGCTGCGTGCCGAGGACGCGGCCGAGGTCACCATCTGCACCTTCCACGCCCTTGGCCTGAAGTTCCTGCAGATCGAACATGAACACGTGGGGCTGAAGCGCAACTTCTCCATCTTCGATGCCGACGATGCCGGCGCGCAGATCAAGGATCTGCTGGGCGGCAGCAGTGCCAAACCCGACGACATCGAGGACATGAAGAACCTGATCTCGCGGGCCAAGAACGCCGGGCTGTCGCCTGAGCAGGCAATGGCGGCGGCGCGCAGCAACCGCGAGAAGGACGCGGCGATGGTCTACGAGCTGTACCAGACCCGCCTGACCTCGTTCAATGCGGTGGATTTCGATGACCTGATCCGCCTGCCGGTGCAGGTGCTGGAAGAGCACCCGGATATCGCCCTCGCCTGGCGCGAGCGCATCGGCTACCTGCTGGTCGACGAATGCCAGGACACCAACGATGCCCAGTACCGCCTGCTCAAGCAGCTGGCCGGGCCCGCCGGAAACTTCACCTGCGTGGGCGACGACGACCAGTCGATCTATGCCTGGCGTGGCGCCAATCCCGAGAACCTGCAGCAGATGGGCGTGGATTACCCCAAGCTGCAGATCATCAAGCTGGAACAGAACTACCGCTGCTCCAACCGCGTGCTGCGCGCGGCCAATGCGCTGATCGCGCACAACCCGCACGAGCATCTGAAAACGCTGTGGTCCGACCAGGCCGATGGCGAGCGCATCCGCGTGTGGGAGTGCCGCAACAGTGAACACGAAGCGGAAAAGGTAGCGGCGGAAATCCATTTCCTGGCAACCAGCCGCAAGATTCCGTGGAGTGATTTCTGCATCCTGTTCCGCGGCAACTTCCAGTCGCGGCCGCTGGAAAAAGCGATGCAGCTGGTCGGTGTGCCGTATCACCTCAATGGCGGCACGGTGTTCCTCGAACGTCAGGAAGTGAAAGACACGCTGGCCTGGCTGCGCTTGATCGTGAACCCGGACGACGACACTGCTTTCATGCGCGCGGTGCAGTCGCCCAAGCGCGACGTCGGTGCCAGTACGCTGGCCAAGCTGGCTGAGCTGGCTTCGGAAAAAGACATCCCGATGGCGCAGGCGGCCGAGAGCATGGGCGCATTGGCCCAGCTCACCCCGCGTGCGGCCAACAGCCTGAGCAAGTTCACCGACATCCTGCGCGCATTGCGCCTGGACATGCGGCAGATGAGCTCGGGTGATCTGGTGCGCCGCGTGGCCAAGGATTCGGGTTTGCTGGCCGAGTTGCGCCATGCGGCCAAGGACACCGCCGGTTACGAGCGGCGCGCCAACAATCTGGAAGAACTGGCCTCGTGGTTCGAGAGCGGCCCACGTGGTGCCAGTGCCGCCGACATGGCCGCGCAGCTGGCGCTGATCTCGCGCAACGACAAGGACGATGGTGGCAACCAGGTGCGGATGATGACGCTGCACGCGTCCAAGGGCCTGGAGTTTCCGTATGTGTTCATCGTTGGCTGCGAGGACGGCGTGCTGCCGCACCAGGTCAGCCTGGACGAGGGCAATCTGCAGGAAGAGCGGCGGTTGCTGTACGTGGGCATCACCCGCGCCAAGATCCAGTTGTGGATGAGCTTCAGCCGTTTGACCCGCAAGTTCGGCGAGCACATCCGGCTCAAGCCCAGCCGGTTCTTTGATGAGATTCCGGCCGGCGAGATCCAGCGTGATGGTGCCGACCCGGTAGCCGATGCCGCGCACAAGCAGGAGCGTGCCAAGGCAGGATTGGCAGCGATCCAGGCGCTGTTTGATTGATGCTTGTCTCCTCCCCTTTGGCGCAGCCAAGGGGGAGGCCGGGAGGGGGGGCTTTGGCCCCGGGTTTTGCGTTTTGATCGAGGCTTACCGCGAAAGGCACCCCTCCCCAGCCCTCCCCTTGGCCTTCGGCCAAAGGGAGGGAGCCGGTCTGCTGCGTCGAAAGGAGCTGCTTGGCTCCTCCCCTTTGGCGTAGCCAAGGGGGAGGCTGGGAGGGGGTAGCTTTTGGCCTCGGTCTTGCGCTCTGATTGGGCTCAGCGCGAACAGCCTCTCAGCCCTCCCTGAGCAAAAGGGGCGGCGGTAGTGCCGAGCCATGCTCGGCAGGGGCTCTACCAGCAAAAATCAGAAGCACCCCTCCCCAACCCTCCCCTCTGCTACGCAGCAGGGAGGGGGCCAACGCCGAGCACCTTATGTCTCTGATCCAAACCGAACGCCTGCAACTGCGCCTGCTGCGCGACGACGGCGGCGATGCTGCCGGCATGTTGCAGCTGCTCAACGAGCCGGGTTTCCACGAGTTCATCGGTGACCGCGGCGTGCGCACGCTGGAGCAGGCGCGCGATTACGTGCGCAATCACACCTTCGGCAGTTATGCCGCGAACGGCTTCGGCATGTATGCGATTGAACGCCGCAGCGATGGCGCCTGGCTGGGCAACGCCGGATTGGTGCGGCGCGATGGCCTGCCCTGCGCGGACGTTGGCTACGCCCTGCTGGGCGCGTACACCGGCCAGGGCTATGCGCTGGAAGCGGTGCAAGGCGTGCTGGCTTATGCGCGCGGCACGCTCGGCCTGGGCGAGTTGCGTGCGATCGTCTCGCAAGGCAATGCGCGCTCCGTCGCGCTGCTGGAAAAGGCCGGCTTCCGTGATGACGGCATGGTGGTGCTGCCCGGCAAGGACGAACAACTGCTGCTGTTCGTCAATACGCCCGCCTGAGCCGCGTAGCCCGGGTAAGCGCAGCGCACCCGGGGGCTGGGATCTCAGCGATGTACGGTTTTCCGCCGACCGCCCCAGGTGCGCTGCGCTTACCCGGGCTACGGTCGGACGTTTGCCTGCGCCGGTTCAGCCGCCCAGTTGCTGCTGCAATGCGGCCAGCTGCTCCTGCAGCGCGGCGACGGTGGCTTCCAGCTGTTCCACACGATCTTCCAATGCACTGTTGCTGGCTGCCGCAGCAGCGCCGGCCGGTGCCCGGTACTGCGCGGCCAAGGCCTCCACATCCACCGCACCACACAGCAGGTGCATGTAACGGTCTTCGCGCTGGCCCGATGCACGCGGCAGCTGCACGACCAGGCCACGTTGCTGCATGCGCTCCAGCTGGTGACGCAGGTCGGCAGGGTCGGCGAACTTGGCCATGCGCTCACTGCGGATGGCCAGCTCACCGGCGGTCTGCGGGCCGCGCAGCAGCAACAGGCCGAGCAGGGCCACCTGCTGGCGCGGCAGGTCCAGCTTGAGGCCGGTGAGGTGCTCGTAGCGCTCGGCGCGCGAGGAGAAATGCTGGCGGGCCAGACCCATGGCTTCCAGTTGGCGCAGCGCGTACTGCACCTTGCCGGCTTCCAGGTTCATCACCGGCTCGCGTGCGGTCTTCTGGTTGGCGGCCACCTGGGCGGCGTTGACCGTGAGCGGGTAGGAGTCCGGGGTGGTGGCCTCCTTCTCGATCAGGCAGCCCAGCACGCGTGCCTGATCGGCATCGAGAACGGGCAAATCGGGGGTTTGGCTGGTGTCGGTCACGGCGGAACTCCGGTGTAGCTGGGGGGCGCAAGCATAGCCGAGAGCAAAACCCTGGGCAGGGCAGGCCGCCTGCGCAAACCCCCTGCTGCGCCCGGTTTGGCCGGTTTGGGGGCCGGGCCAAGGTTCCGGCCCGGCTCACCCTTCAAGGCGGCCAAGGCGGGGAGCCGGTAAACTTGCCCGGTTTTCGAAGATCCCGGTAGTTTCCATGTCCCGATTCCCCGCCCTTACCCTGCTGGCCGGCGCCCTGCTGTCGCTGGCCGCCTGCAGCACCACCGCGCCGCAGCGCCACGTTTCGCCGGCCCCGGCCGATGCGGTCGTGGCCCCGGCCAATGCGCCCAACGACAACCTCAATGCCGTGCTGTGGGTGCAGCGTTCGCAGGAATACCGGGCCAGCGCGCTGCAGACCTGGAAGCTGGCCGGCGCGCAGCTGGATGCGGCCTTGGCCGATGGCCGTTGGACCGCGCTGCTGCCGGAAGAGGGCGGCAACCATCAGGCGCCGACCCTGAAGCCGGCCGTGGTGGTGGACGTGGACGAAACCGTGCTCGACAACTCGCCCTACCAGGCGCGCCTGGTGAGTGAGGGCACCAGCTACAACGACGCTACCTGGGAAGCCTGGGTGGACGAGCAGAAGGCGCAGCCGGTGCCGGGCGCGGTGCAGTTCGCACAGGCCGCTGCGGCCAAGGGCGTGACCATGATCTACATCAGCAACCGCACCGCAGCGATGAAGGACGCCACCATCGCCAACCTGCGCAAGGTCGGTTTCCCGGTGGCCGATGACAGCGTCTACCTGGGCCTGGGCACGCCGGTGCCGGGCTGCACCGAGCACGGCAGCGAGAAGGGCTGCCGCCGCCAGCTGGTGGCGCAGCAGTACCGCGTGCTGATGCAGGTGGGCGACCAGTTCACCGACTTCCTGCAGGTCGAGGACAACAGCCTGGCCGCGCGCGACCTGCTGCTGGACAAGTACCAGGGCTGGATCGGCTCGCGCTGGTGGATCCTGCCCAACCCCACCTACGGTGGCTGGGAAGGGGCCGCGATCAACAACGCCTGGTCGCTGCCGGCCGATCTGCGCAATGGCGCCAAGCGCGAAGCCCTGGAGCTGGCCCGATGAACCGTGCACCGCTACCGCTGCGCAATGACGAGCGCCTGATCTTTGCCCTGGACGTGCCCGGCAAGGCCGAGGCCCTGGAATGGGTGGACACGCTCGGCGACGCCGTGTCGTTCTACAAGATCGGCATGGAACTGCTGGCCTCGGGTGAATACTTCGACGTGCTGGACGCGCTGGCCAAGCGCGACAAGCGCGTGTTCGTCGACCTGAAGTTCTTCGACATCCCGGCCACCATTGCCGGCGTCATCCGCCGCCTGTCGCAGTGGCCGGTGAGCTACTGCACCATCCATGGCTGGCACCCCGGCATGATGGAAGCGGCCGCGGCTGCGAACAGTTCGGAGATGCGCCTGCTGGCGGTCACCGTGCTGACCTCGATGGGGCGGCCGGACCTGGCCCAGATGGGCATCGACCGTGAACCCGTCGACGTGGTGGTGGAGCGCGCGCTGGCCGCGCAGCGCGCCGGCATCGACGGCGTGATCGCCTCGGGCCAGGAAGCCGCGCCCATCCGTGCGGCAACCGGTCAGGGTTTCTCCATCGTCTGCCCCGGCATCCGCCCCGGTGGTCCTGTGGGTGACGACCAGCAGCGCACGGTCGGCGTGGCCCAGGCCTTTGCCGACGGCGCCGATGCCATCGTGGTCGGCCGGCCGATCCGCCTGGCCGCCGATCCGCGTGCCACGGCGCTGGCTATTCAGCGTGAAATCGCCGAATCAATCAAATAAAATCAATAATTTATATAGTTATTTATAAAGTGTTGCTTTAACTGAATCGGACGCGTAGGCTACGTTCCGTCCGGCGCTGCCGGCGATGCGTCAAACATGTCTACCGGCCTCGCGCCGGCTTGAGGGGTCTGTCACCGGCAACGGGGCGGCCTCTTTTTTTGTCTGGGATTTGGGAGTCGGGATTGGGGATTGGATGAAGGTGGACAGCAGGCGCCCCGCTTCCCGAAGCGACGAGCGCTGTTGCCAGCTACGAATCCCCAATCCGGACTCCCAAATCCCCGCTCCACCGTGACGGCCATGCTTGCTGCTGTCACCGGGCAGGCATCAAGATGCTGGGCCTACGGGGAGGATAGCCGCCGCCATGCAATGCCGTTCACTACGCAACTGCCACCGCATCGTGTTGGCTTCGGTCTGCCTTGTCGCCCTGCTGGCGGCCTGCAAGCGCAATACCGAGCCCTTGCCCGGCGCCGCCACCGAGCCGGCCGCCGCCGTGCGGCAGCTGGCCCAGTACCTGCACGACAATGATCTGGCCGGTTATGCCCGGGCCTCGGTGCCGCCGGATCAATACGCCGCGCTGGAGAAGGCCTGGGCGCAGGGCGATAGCCGCTGGCCGCTGACCGAGCTGCCGCTGGATGAGAAGCTGCCGTCGTTGCTGGCCACTTTGTCCGAGCCGGGGGCCGAGCAGAAGCTGCAGCGTGCATTCCGCGCCCAGTTCGAGGGGCAGTCGGCCGCGGTGCGCCAGGCCGCCCACTCGCTGGGCATGTTCGGTGTGCAATACATCACCCATCAGGGCGAGTACTCCACCGAGGAACGCAGCCACTACGTGCAGTTGGTGACCGCATTGAGCGACTGGGCCCAGGCCGCGCCGCTGTCGGACGCCAAGCTGGCCAAGTCCAACATCGCCGTGTTGACCGCCGCCGCGCGCGCCACCGGCCTGGACAGCGCGCAGCGCCTGCAGCAGGCCGGCATGACCGCCAGCCTGCAGCGTCTGGGGCCGTTTGCAGCGGCCCTGAAGCGGGTACTGGCCAGCTATGGGCTGGCGCTGGACGACAGCGTGGCGCAGATGCGCACCGGCCTGACCGCGCAGAATGGCGACAACGCGCTGGTGCGTGTGCAGTACCCCTTGGCGGGCAAGGAGCTGGACCTGCAGGTGGCGCTGGTGCGCCGGGAGGGGCATTGGTATCTGGCCCGCACCCTTGCCGAAACCGATGCGGTGCTGACCGCGGCCAGCGCTGCCGAGAAGGCCAGGAACGCGGCCGCAGAAGCCGCTGCGGCAGCGGCCGACGCAGAAACCCGCGCAGCCTCCGACAGCGCCAAACCCCCAGCTAAGCCATAATGCGGCGGATGCCGAAACAGAATTCCCAGCCCGAACAGGGCGACCTTCTTCCCCCGGACGACGCCAGCCAGGCGCCGGCCACCCCTACCGCTGCCATCGTCCCAGGTGCTGCCACGCGTGCCCCGCAGCCCCGCGTCGCCGGCCGCCGGCCGCTGTGGGCGCGCCTGCTGGGCAAGCTGATCGAGCCCTGGCTGGGCTTGAAGATCGAGCCCGAGCAGGCCGGCCAGCACAACGACGGCCGCCCGGTGGTGTACGTGCTGGAGGACTACGGTCTGTCCAATGCGCTGATCCTGGACAAGGCCTGCCGCGATGCCGGCCTGCCGTCGCCGCTGGTGCCGCTGGCCGGCGACCCTACCGGGCGCAAGCGCGCCTACGTGGCGCTGTCGCGGCGTTCCAGCAACAGCGCGCTGATCCCCGAGCAGCGCGGCGCCAAGACCCACTCCGATTCGCTGGCCAAGCTGCTGCAGGCGCACCGCGCCAACCCCGGGCTGGACGTGCACCTGGTGCCGGTGTCGATCTTCGTTGGCCGCGCCCCGGACAAGCAGAGTGGCTGGTTTGCGGTGCTGTTTTCGGAAAACTGGGCGCTGGTGGGCCGCTTCCGCCGCCTGCTGGCGATCCTGCTGAACGGCCGTGACACCATCGTCCGCTTCGCCCCGCCGGTGTCGCTGCGCGAAACCGTGGAAGAGGGGCTGGAGCCGGAACGCACGGTGCGCAAGCTGCAGCGCGTGCTGCGTACCCACTTCCGTCGCATCCGCGAATCGATCATCGGCCCCGACCTGTCCACCCGCCGCCTGCTGGTGGACAAAGTGCTGGAGTCGGACCCGGTGCGCGAGGCCATTGCCGTCCAGGCCAAGCGCGACAACTCCAAGACCACCGATGCCTGGAAGAAGGCGCAAGCCTATGCCTGGGAAATCGCCGCCGACTATTCCACCCCGGTGGTGCGCTCGGCCAGCTTCATGCTCAGCCATGTCTGGAACCGCATCTATGCCGGCGTGCTGGTGCACCACCTGGACAAGTTCAAGGAAGCCGCGCCGGGCCACGAAATCGTCTACGTGCCCAGCCACCGCAGCCACATGGACTACCTGCTGCTGAGCTACCTGCTGTACGACCGCGGCATCGTGCCGCCGCACATCGTGGCCGGCATCAACCTCAACCTGCCGGTGGTCGGCACCTTGCTGCGCAAGGGTGGTGCGTTCTTCATCCGCCGCTCGATCAAGGGCAATGCGCTGTACTCGGCGGTACTCAGCGAGTACGTCGCGCAGTTGGTGGCCGGTGGTTATTCCATCGAATACTTCGTCGAAGGCGGGCGCTCGCGTACCGGCCGGCTGCTGCAGCCCAAGGGCGGCATGATCTCGATGACGCTGCGGGCCTTCTTGCGCCAGCCGCGCAAACCGGTGCTGTTCCAGCCCATCTACGTCGGCTATGAAAAGCTGATGGAGGGCAACAGCTACCTGGACGAGCTGTCCGGGCGGCCGAAGGAAAAGGAATCGATCTGGGCGTTGCTATGGGGCATCCCCAAGGTGCTCAAGCAGAACTACGGCCAGGTGGTGGTGAACTTCGGTGAGCCGATCGCGCTGAACGACGTGCTGGCCGAGAAGGCACCGGACTGGGACGGCCAGCCGGTGGGCGAGGACGAGAAGCCGGCGTGGTTGTCGAGCACCGTCAACACCCTGGCCGAGTTGATCCAGGAGCGCGTCAACGCCGCTGCCGACGTCAACCCGATCAACCTGCTGGCGCTGGCCCTGCTGTCCACGCCCAAGCATGCGATGGGCGAGGCCGATCTGATCGCGCAGATCGAGCTGAGCAAGAAGCTGCTGGTGGAAATGCCGTATTCCGACCGGGTCACGGTCACCCCGCATTCGCCCGAGCGCATCATTGCCCACGCCGAGGAAATCAACGTCCTCACCCGCACCAAGCACCCGCTGGGCGATGTGCTCAGCGTCAGCGGCGATACCGCGGTGTTGCTGAGTTACTTCCGCAACAACGTGATCCACCTGTTCACCGCCTCGTCGTGGGTGGCGTGCTGCTTCCAGAACAACCGCCGCATGAGCCGTGGCGGTCTGCTGCGCTTGGGCCGTGGTTTGTACCCGTTCCTGCAGCAGGAGCTGTTCCTGCCATGGACCGAGGACGAGTTCGCCGCGCGCATCGACCAGACCATCGCCGTGTTCGTGCGCGAAGGCCTGTTGCAGCATGTGGGCGAGGACGACGGCGGCATGCTGGCACGCAGTACCGGCCAGACCGACGAGGTGTTCCGTCTGCGTGCCATCGGCCACTCGCTGCAGCAGGCGTTCGAGCGCTATTACATCGCCATCTCGGTGCTGGTGAAAAACGGCCCCGGCACCCTGGGTGCTGCGGAGCTGGAGAGCCTTTGCCAGCAGGCCGCACAGCGCTTGAGCCTGCTGTACGCGCCGGCGGCGCCTGAGTTTTTCGACAAGTCGCTGTTCCGTGGCTTCATCCAGAAGATGCGCGAGCTGCGCCTGGTCTGGCCCGACGAGAACAGCAAACTGTTGTTCGACGAACGCCTGGACGCCTGGGCCAAGGATGCCAAGTTCATCCTCGGCCGTGAGCTGCGCCACACCATCGAGCGGGTCAGCCCGGAAGCGGTGAAGCCGGAACCGCCGGCCGCCGGATAAGGCGACGCTGGTTGTGCCCTCCCTTTCGCGCAGCAAAGGGGAGGGTTGGGGGAATTCTCTCGCCGCGATAATTCCGAGCCCCTCTCCCGCCAGCGGGAGAGGGGTTGGGGTGAGGGCGCTTTTCGCTGGGCAAGCCCCCTGCCGAGCATGGCTCGGCACTACCGCTGTTGCTCCCTCCCTTTCGCACAGCGAAGGGAGGGTTTGGGGAATTCTCTCGCCGCGATAATTCCGAGCCCCTCTCCCGCCAGCGGGAGAGGGGTTGGGGTGAGGGCGCTTTTCGCTGGGCAAGCCCCATGCCGAGCATGGCTCGGCACTACAGGCTGTTGCTCCCTCCCTTTCGCGCAACAAAGGGAAGGGTTGGGGGAATTCTCTCGCCGCGATAATTCCGAGCCCCTCTCCCGCCAGCGGGAGAGGGGTTGGGGGGAGGGCGCTTTTCGCTGGGCAAGCGCCATGCCGAGCATGGCTCGGCACTACCGCTGTTGCTCCCTCCCTTTCGCGCAGCGAAGGGGAGGGTTTGGGGAATTCTCTCGCCGCGATAATTCCGAGCCCCTCTCCCGCCAGCGGGAGAGGGGTTGGGGGTGAGGGTGCTTTTCGCTGGGCAAGCCCCCTGCCGAGCATGGCTCGGCACTACATGACGGGGGGCTGGCTGTTCAGGCCGGCTCGTCCGGGATCAGCATGCATTCCAGCTTGAAGATACTGTCCTTGAGCTGCAGCTTGCGCCGCTTCAGGCGCTTGGCTTCCAGGTCATCATCCGGATTGGCCGCCAGGCGAGCGATCTGCTCGTCCAGGCCACGGTGTTCAGCGCGCAGCTCGGCAATGCGCTGGTGCAGTTCGTCAGCGGGCGGCAGGATGGGCATGCCGCCAGCTTAGCTGGTCATTGCGGCCAGTTCACGTATACCGGGTTGCCCAGCATTCGCAGGCTGCCGTCGGCATCGCGTGCGTCAACCCGCAGCCAGTGCCGTTGGCCGTCCGAGCGCCAGCGCAGGCTGGCCCGTTGGCTGCCGTTTGCGTCGACCTCCACGGTGGTCGGATGGCGACGGCCATCCACGACAAATTCGATCTTCAGCCTGCGAGGATAGTCCAGTTGCGTATGCAGCGTGGCCCATTGCCCCGCAGGCAGATCCAGCTGCTGCCCCATCTCGGCCCGCGTGCCGGCATCGCCCTGCAGCCACAACTCCAGACCACTGGCGGCGACGTTGTCCACGTCCACGACCACCCGGCCTTGGCGGATTGCCGCCAGGATCGCTTCCCGGGACAGCGCGGTGGCATGCACCAGGGTGGCCGGCAGGCCGATTGGCGATGGGCCATCGGCTGCGCCCGGGTTGTGGCTGTCGCTGCCACCGATGGCGGTCATGCGCCGGCCCTGCTGCAGCTGCTGTTCCCAGAAGCCCACGCCCGAACGGGGGCCATCGGCTTGCCTGGCATTGACCACTTCCACCGCGCCCACCGCAGCCATGTCCACGGGCTTGGCCGGCGTCCAGCCGCAGCCCATGCAGTCCTCGCCCGAGGGCAGTGCCGGGTGGTTGATGGAGAGCAGGGCGCCGCTGTTGTTGACCTCGCGCAGCAGCGGGTTCCAGTTGGGCAGGGTATCCCCCAGTCGGAAGGGCAGCGGACCGTTCACCCCGAACACATTGGCGTGGCCCTGGAAGGTGGTTACCTCCATACCCGGGATCAGCAGCAGACGATCGAACCAGGGCTGGTGCCGGGCCAGTTCGTCCAGGTGCGAGATCGTGTTGTGCTCGGTGACCGCGACGAAATCCAGCCCTTGCCGCACCGCAGCCTGCAGGCTCAGGAACAGCGGGCAGGCGACCTTGTTGCCCTGCTGGCTGCTGCAGCTGCCGTCGCTGTGGGTACTGTGCATGTGCAGGTCGCCGCGATACCACGCTGTTTCATCGCGCAACACCAGCGGCTTACGGTCACGGCCGGCCTGCACCTCGTCCTGGCTCCACAGGGTCACGCTGACGTTGTAGGGGGTTTGAACGCGGGCACGGATGTTGGGTACGCCCAGCAACACCTTCCACTGCCCGGCGGGGATTGCACCGGGAAGGTAGCCACCACTTGCGTCATACCGGGACACGCTGATCGTGCGGCGTGAACCCCCGCTCCAGCCGCGGAAGCCCTGCGCGTCCAGCAGGCCGAGGTCGACGACGGTGCGCTCATCGCTGCCGTGGTGTTGCAGGGTGACATCGACCCTGCCGGTGCCGTCGGGCACCGCGAACGGCAGTTCCAGGTAGTGCTGGTGGTCCTTGCCGGTCAGCGTTCCCTGCAGTTGCAGGGTCTGCGCGGCGTGGGCACACGTGCTGGCGGCAAGCGCCGCCAGCAGCATCGGCAACTGGGCGCGCATCAGAACTGGTACATCACGGCCAAACGGTAATTGCGGCCCAGCAGCGGCCGCGCGATGAAGGCGCTGGCACCGGCATCGCTGCTGGCCAGTTCACCGGCCCGCGGATTGCCTTCGGTCAGGCCCAGGGAGTTGGTCACATTGTCGATGTAGCCGTAGACCGAGAAGCGGTCGGTCAGCGCGTAGCGTGCACTGAGGTTGAGCAGCTGGTAAGACGGCAGCCGCACCGAGTTGGCGGTGTCTACATAGCGTTCGCCCTGGTGCTCGGCGGCGGCCTGCAGGCGCAGGCGCTGGTCCAGCAGGTTGACGCCGGCCACCACGCGCGCGCCAAGTTCCGGTACGCGGATAAGCTGGTTGCCGACGAAGTCGCGCAGCACCGGCGCACCGTTGACCAGCTCGCTGTAGCGCAGGTCGCGGTACTGCGCATCCTGCCAGGTGGCGTTGAGCTTCAGGTCGAACCAGTCAGTGGGATACCACGCCGTCTCCAGTTCCAACCCGAAGGTCCGGGTGCTGGCATAGCCGGCTTCGCGTGTGGACACGCCGGTGTTCGGGTTGAAGCTGTAGTTGCTGAAGCCGACGTTGTCGTACTTGGTGTAGAAGGCGGTAGCGTAGGCGCTGAACAGGGGGTTGGCGAACTTGAAGCCGATCTCGGCCAGGTCCATGGTCTGGGTGTCGGCGGCCTTGCCGTTGGCGGCAGCGCAGGCGGCCACGGTTTCGGCCGAGGTTGCGTCGCAGTTGTCGTTGCGGGTGATGTAGTTGCCCAGGCTTGGCAGGCGGAAGGCCGAAGTCCAACGCCCGAACAGGCCCATGCTGTCGCTGAACTGCCAATTGGCACCGATTGACCAGCCCAGGTCATCCGAACTCAGGTCGTGGTGCACATACATGCCCGAGCCGGTCAGCATCTGCGAGGTAGCCAAGGTGCCGCCGTCGACGCTGCGACGCACTTCGTTCCAGCCGCTGCTGCTGGCTTTCTCCCAGCGCAGGCCGCTGTCGATGCGCAGCTTGTCGTTCACCTGCCACTCGTCGCTGACGTAGAAGGCATGCGTCTTCTGTTCGCCGGAGGCATTGTTCCATTCGTAGCCATAGCGCCACACACCGTTGTCGCTGAGTGTGTCCAGCACCTGGCCATTGGCATCCAGCGCGACCAGGTCCAGCAGGCTGGCATTGTTGCTTGCATCCATCAGCACCGAGGAGGAGTAGCGGGTGTAGTCCTCCTTGGTCGAGGCCATGTAGTAGCCAAGGGTGAGGTTGTGCTGTTGCCCACCGAGCGCGAAGCTGCGCATCAGGCGGGTGTCATTGACGAACTCGCGCACCGGGATGTCCAGCCCGCGCAAGCCACCGATCACCAGCAGCCCGTTGCCGTTCTGTGAGGCGGTGTCGAAGCCACCGCTGCCGTTGACATAGCGCAGGCCCAGCGCGGTGGCGCCTGGCACCGATGCGAGCAGGTTCTTCTGCCCGTCGAGGAAGCTGACGGCTGGGGTCAGCGTGTTCGGGAACACGCCGTTACGGATGGTATCGGTCTTGCTGAAGCGCGCCGATTGTGACAGTTCCCAATCGCCGCCCAGTTCCGTTTCCAGCTTGAGCGTGAGCTGGTCGCGCTTTACGTGGGTGCCTTCGCTGTTGTCGAAGTCCCAACCACGACCGTCGGCGGTCTTCATGGTCAGGTGTCGGGTTTCCGGACCGGCCAACGTGCCGTGGTTGCCGTCGAAGCCGGGCACCGCGCGGATGTCGCCATTGCCGTTGGTATACATCGGGATGCCCAGGTACAGGGCCACGCGGTCATCCATGTGCTTGGCGTCGACGCTGAAGCGGCCGCCTTCGAACTCCTTGGCCAGGTTCAGGCGGAACTGGCCACCATCGTTGCCGTCGAATCCGGGATCGCGCACCCCCTCCTCGACCCGGTAGAAACCGCCCAGCAGCAACTTCCAGCCATTGGCCAGCGGGCTGCCATAGGCGAAGTCCAGGCGGTTCAGGCCACTGTCGCCCACGGTGTACTTGAACACGCCGCTGGCCTCCTCACCGACCTGGCGCGGAATGAAGTTGATCGCACCGGCCGGTGCGTTGGAATACATCACCGAGGCCGGGCCACCGCGCACCACCTCGATGCGTTCGATGGTTTCGTCCAGGCGGAAGGCCTGATCGCCGTTCAGGTAGCCCAACGCTGGGTCATGCACCACCGGAATGCCATCCTCCAGCAGGGTGACCGAGCCGAAGCCATCGACCGGGATGCCGCGCGCGCGGATGTTGCCACTGGCTTCGCCGCCGGACGCTTCCACCCAGAAGCCCGGCACCGACTTCAAGGCCTCGGTAACGCTGGTGGGCGCCTGCATGCGCAGTTGTTCTTCCTCGATGTTGGTGACCGAGTAGCTGGTCTCGGCCTTGGTACGCAGGCCGGTGCCGCTGCGGCCGGTGACCACGACCGTATCCAGGTCCTTGGCGGCGGTGGTGGAGGAACTGGCCACATCCTGGGCAAGCACGGTGGCCGGGGCGAGGGCGGAAGACAGCAACAACGCACGGCAGACGGCAAAGGCAAGGCGGTTATCGAGCACGACGGGATCAAAGGCTGAACGGTAGGAGCCAGCGATGCTGTCAGCGCGGGGTGACGCGGCCATTACGCTTTTGTGCAAGCTGTACTGCGATGCGGCTGCCGCGCGCGGGCCCAGCCGGTAGAATGCAGGCAATGAGCGCCGTCATTCCCCTGCCCGATCCCGCACCGCGGGCCCGCGATCCGCGCGTGGCCGAACGCGAACACCAGAAACTCAACAAACGCCTGCGCCGTCAGGTAGGTCAGGCCATTGCCGACTTCGGCATGATCGAGGCCGGCGACAAGGTGATGGTCTGCCTGTCCGGCGGCAAGGACAGCTATACCTTGCTGGACATCCTGCTGCAGCTGCAGAAGAAAGCCCCAGTGCCCTTCGAGCTGGTGGCGGTGAACCTGGACCAGAAGCAGCCGGGCTTCCCTGAACACGTGCTGCCCGAATACCTGGCATCGATCGGTGTGCCGTATCACATCATCGAGCAGGACACCTATTCGGTGGTCAGCCGGGTGATCCCGGAAGGCAAGACCATGTGTTCGCTGTGCTCGCGCATGCGTCGTGGCTCGTTGTACACCTATGCCGAAGCCAATGGCTTCACCAAGATCGCGCTGGGCCACCACCGCGACGACATGGTGGCCACGTTCTTCATGAACCTGTTCCACCATTCCAAGATCTCGGGCATGCCGCCCAAGCTGCGCAGCGATGACGGCAAGCACGTGGTCATCCGCCCGCTGGCCTATGTGCGCGAAGCGGACATCATTGATTACGCCACCACCCGCCAATTCCCGATCATCCCGTGCAACCTGTGCGGCAGCCAGGAAAACCTGCAGCGCAAGCAGGTGGGCCTGATGATGAAGCAGTGGGAGAAGGACAGCCCCGGCCGCATCGAGCAGATCTCGCGCGCGCTGGGCGATATCCGCCCCTCGCAGCTGGCTGACCCCAAGCTGTTTGATTTCATGGCGCTGGGCCGCCGTGACGACGCGCAGCTGCCCGATGCCCATGCGTGGCTGGCAGGTGGCGACAGGCAGGACGATCAGGACGCCGTTCCCCCGCAGGGAGAAGGGCTGGGCTGAGGTCAGGTGGTTACGCGCTGACCGCAGGCGCGGCAGCAGGCCTCATCCATCCGCTTGATGGGCCCCTTCCTGCAATGGGAAGACCAGCCCGGACTCTGAATTCGAAATAGGACATCCATGTTTTTCAAGAACCTCACGCTGTTCCGTTTCCCTACTTCCATTGATTTTTCCGAGGTCGACACGCTGCTGCCGCAGGTAGTGCTCAAGCCGGTCGGTGCGCTGGAAATGACTTCGCGCGGTTTCATCTCGCCGTTCGGCCGCGAAGAGAAGAACCAGTTCTCGCACCGCATCGGCGATGCGCTGTGGCTGACCGTGGGCGGTGAAGACAAGATCCTGCCCAGCGTGGTGGTCAATGATCTGTTGGCGCGCAAGCTGGAAGAAATCGAAGAGAAGGAAGGCCGCAAGCCCGGTGGCCGCGAGCGCAAGCGCCTGAAGGACGACCTGCTGCACGAGCTGCTGCCGCGCGCTTTCGTCAAGAGCTCGCGTACCGACGCCTTCCTGGACCTGCAGCACGGCTATGTGGCGGTGGACAGCTCCAGCCGCAAGACCGGCGAGAACGTGATGAGCGACATCCGCGGCATGCTGGGCAGCTTCCCGGCGATGCCGTTGAATGCCGAAGTCGCGCCGCGCTCGATCCTGACCGCATGGATCGCGGGCGAGCCGCTGCCCGAAGGCCTGAGCCTGGGCGAAGAGTGCGAGATGAAGGACCCGGCCGAGGGCGGCGCGGTGGTCAAGTGCCAGCACCAGGAGCTGCGCTGCGACGAGATCGACAAGCACCTGGATGCCGGCAAACAGGTCACCAAGCTGGCACTGGTGTTCGAGGACAACCTGTCCTTCGTGCTGGGTGACGACCTGATCGTGCGCAAGCTGAAGTTCCTCGATGGCGCGCTGGACCAGCTCGAGCACATCGACGAGGAAGGCCGCCGCGCCGAACTGGATGCGCGTTTTGCCTTGCAGAGTGGCGAAATCCGCCGCCTGTTCCTGCTGCTGGAGCAGGCCTTCAAGCTGAGCAAGGCTGACAGCTGAACCCGTTGCTGACCTACCCGGTTTCGTAACCGGGTAGGGACTATGCTGGGCATATGGCCAGTCTGTTCCGTCGTCTGATTACGCCCGCCGCGCCGGTGATCCAGCGCGACACGGTGCGGCTGCGTCTGGACGATGCCGAGATCGAGGTACTGCGTGTGCGCGATCCGCGTGCGCGCCGGCTCAAGCTCAGCGTCGATGAGCGCGGCGCACGTCTGACCATGCCGCTGCGCGCAAGCCTGGTGTCCGGCGAACGTTTCCTGCAGGCCAACCGGCAATGGTTGCAGCAGCAGCTGGCGCGGCTGGGCGGTGATGGTCTGCTGGCACCTGCGCTGCAACTGCGTCAGCCCGGCGTGTTGCCATTGCGCGGGGCGTTGTTGCCGGTGCAGTGGCAGGAGGGGCGCTTCACCCGCATCGAGGCGACGGCGGATGCGGTGAGCATCCAGTTGCCTGCACGGGCGGGCGAGCCAGCCCTGCGCCGCGCGCTGCGTGAGTTCTATGAAGTACAGGTGCGTGCCGACGTTGGCCAATGGTTGCCGCGCTATCTGCCGGGGCTGGGCAGGGCACCCACGCGGTTGCGGCCCAAGGTGATGTCCTCGCAATGGGGATCGCTGGCGCCCGATGGTTCGATGGCGCTGGATCTGGCCTTGGTCTTGGCGCGCCCGTCTGCGTTCGAGTACGTGTTGGTGCACGAGCTATGCCATCTGCTGCAGGCCAATCATTCGCCGGCGTTCTGGGCCGAGGTGGAGGCGCGCTTTCCCGCGTGGCGTGATGAGCGTGACTACCTGCGTGAGGAAGGCCGCAGGTTGAAGAGTACCTTGCATCAACTGTTGCGCGCGCAGCCGGCCTGAGGATTCACGTAGCCGGGTAAGCGTGATGTACCCGCGGACAATGCGTGAAAACCCCCCGGGTGCGCTGCGCTTACCCGGGCTACGGAATTGCCGGGCATGGCGCGGTACCAGGCCCCCTCCCTTTGGCGAAGCCAAGGGGAGGGCTGGGGAGGGCTTCGCGTTTCGCCGGGAAAGCCTCTGCCGAGCATGGCGCGGCACTACCGCTGTTGCCCCCTCCCTTTGGCGAAGCCAAGGGGAGGGTTGGGGAGGGCTTCGCGTTTCGCCGGGAAAGCCTCTGCCGAGCATGGCTCGGCACTACCGCTGTTGCCCCTCCCTTTGGCGAAGCCAAGGGGAGGGTTGGGGAGGGGTGCTTTTAGCGCCGCGACTTATGCCGCCGCTGCCTGATGGGTGATCAACTGCAGGATGCTGGCTGCGGCATCCCGTCCTTCGGCAACTGCCGTCACCACCAGGTCCGCACCGCGCACGGCGTCGCCGCCGGCAAACAGCTTGGGGTTGTGGGTCTGGTAGGGCAGACGGCTAGCACCACCGGCAATGATGCGGCCGTTGTTGCTGGCTTCGACACCTTGCGATGCCAGCCATTCCGGCAGCGTCGGCGAGAAGCCGAAGGCGATGATCACCACGTCGGCTTCCAGCAGCGACTCGCTGCCATCAATCGCCACCGCATTGCGGCGCCCATTGGCGTCCGGCTCGCTCAACGCGGTCTCAACCACGGTCACGCCGATCACTTCATCATCGGCACCGGCTTCAATCGCCAGCGGTTGGCGGTTGAACAGGAAACGCACGCCTTCTTCGCGGGCGTTGGCCACTTCGCGTGCCGAGCCCGGCATATTGGCTTCGTCGCGACGGTAGGCACAGGTCACCTTGGCCGCGCCCAGGCGGATCGCGCTGCGCACGCAGTCCATGCCGGTATCGCCGCCACCCAGCACCACCACGCGCTTGCCGTTGAGGTCGGGCAGGGCGATCTGGTCTTCCCAGCCGGCAATCGGCCGGCCCTGCGGATCGTTGCCGCCGACAATGCGGCTGTTCTGCACCAGGAAGGGCAGTGCCGGCAGCACGTTCTTCAGGTCCTGGCCGATCAGGCCACCGTCGGTGTAACGGTAAGCACCGGTGCCGAGGAACACCGCGTCGTAGTCGGCCTGCAACTGCTCGATGCTGATATCGCGGCCGATCTCCACGCCCAGGCGGAACTGCACGCCCATGCCTTCAAGGATCTCACGGCGGCGGCCGATCACGCTCTTGTCCAGCTTGAAGCTGGGAATGCCGAACTGCAGCAGGCCACCGATCTGTTCGTAGCGGTCAAACACCACCGCCTGCACGCCGGCACGCGCCAGGCGATCAGCGCAGGCCAGACCGGCAGGGCCTGCACCCACAACCGCAACGCGCTTGCCGGTGCTTTCAACCGCATGCAGATCCGGCTTCCAGCCGGTAGCCAGGGCGGTATCGACGATGTATTTCTCTACCGCGCCGATGGTGACCGCGCCGAATTCCTCCAGCGTGCAGCTGCCTTCGCACAGGCGGTCCTGCGGGCAGACGCGGCCGCAGACTTCCGGCAGCGGATTGGTGGAATGGCAGAGTGTGGCCGCCTCGTGGATGCGGTCTTCCTGCACCAGCTGCAGCCACTGCGGGATGGCGTTGTGCACCGGGCACTTCCAGCTGCAGTAGGGGTTGCCGCAGTCCAGGCAACGGCCGGCCTGGTACTGCGCGTCGGCCTTGTCGAACTTGCCGTAGAGCTCGCCCCAATCGCCGGACGTGCGCAATTCCACCGGAATGCGCTGCGGCATGGTGCGGGGCAGATCGAGAAACTGGAAGGCTTGCTTGCGGCTCATGGGAACTCGTGGCGTCTGGAGGAGCCCTTCTCCCGCTTGCGGGAGAAGGTGCCCCGGAGGGACGGGTGAGGGGGGCTCTTGAAGCTGCCCTCACCCCGGCCCTCTCCCGCAGGCGGGAGAGGGAGACAATGCGTCAAGCGGCGCGGCGCAGCGACTCTGCCAGCGATTCAATGCTGGCGGCCTTGGGTTTGACCAGCCAGAACTTGCCGACGTAGTCGCGGAACTCGTCGATGATCTGCTGCGCCCAGATGCTGCCGGTCAATTCGCGATGGCGGCCGATCAGGGTGTGCAGGTGCTGGCGATGGTTCTCGAAGCCTTCGGCCGAGATGCGATGGATGTCGATCAGCTCGTGGTTGTAGCGGTCGACGAAATCACGGTCGATATCCAGCACATAGGCCAGGCCACCGGTGAAGCCGGCGCCGAAGTTCAGGCCGACCTTGCCAAGCACTGCCACCACACCGTCGGTCATGTACTCGCAGCAGTGGTCACCGGCACCTTCGATCACCGCCAGCGCGCCGGAGTTGCGCACGCCGAAGCGCTCGCCAGCGCGGCCTGCGGCGAACAGCTCGCCACCGGTGGCGCCATACAGGCAGGTGTTGCCGATGATGGCGGTGTTGCGCGCCTCGAAGCGCGCGCCGCGCGGTGGGCGCACCACCAGGCGGCCGCCGGCCATGCCCTTGCCGACGTAGTCGTTGGCTTCGCCTTCCACTTCCAGGTTCAGGCCACCAACGTTGAATGCACCAAAGCTCTGCCCGGCAGTGCCACGGAAGCGCAGGTTCAGCGGTGCCTCGTCCATGCCGTGGTTGCCATGCGCGCGGGCGATGGTGCCGGACAGGCGCGTGCCCACCGAGCGGTCGGTGTTGTGGATCAGGAAGCGGTGCTCGCCGCCGCGCTTGTTGGCGATGGCATCGGCCAGCAGGTCATCCATCTGCGTGGCCAGGCTGTCCGGCGACTGGTACAGGCGCTGCGCTGCGCAGTGCGCGCCGTCGTAGTGCGCAGGCGCGAGCAGCCGCGACAGATCCACCTTGACGCCTTCGCGCGGCGACACTTCCAGCTGTTGCAGCAGATCGGTGCGGCCGACGATTTCATCCAGCGAACGCGCCCCCAGGTAGGACAGCCACTCGCGCACTTCCTCGGCCAGCAGGCGGAAGAAGTTTTCCACGCGCTCCGGCAGGCCGGTGAAGTAACCGGCACGCAGGCGCTCGTCCTGGGTGGCCACGCCGGTGGCGCAGTTGTTGAGGTGGCAGATGCGCAGGTACTTGCAGCCGAGCACGATCATCGGCCCGGTGCCGAAGCCGAAGCTGTCGGCGCCGAGCAGGGCTGCCTTGACCACGTCCAGGCCGGTCTTCAGACCGCCGTCCGTCTGCAGGATGGTGCGGCTGCGCAGGTCGTTGCCGACCAGGGCCTGGTGCGACTCGGCCACGCCCAGTTCCCACGGCACGCCGGCATAGCGGATCGAGCTGATCGGCGAGGCACCGGTGCCGCCGTCATGGCCGGACACGGTGATCAGGTCGGCGCCGGCCTTCACCACGCCAGCGGCAATGGTGCCGACGCCTGCATGCGAAACCAGCTTCACCGATACCAGTGCATCCGGATTGACCTGCTTCAGGTCGTAGATCAGCTGTGCCAGGTCTTCGATCGAATAGATGTCATGGTGCGGCGGCGGCGAGATCAGGCCGATGCCGGGCTTGGCGTAGCGCAGGCGTGCGATCAGCTCGTTGACCTTGTGGCCGGGCAGCTGGCCGCCTTCGCCGGGCTTGGCGCCCTGTGCGACCTTGATCTGCAGCACTTCGGCATTGACCAGGTATTCGGCGGTGACACCAAAGCGACCGGAGGCCACCTGCTTGATCTTGGAACGCTTCTCGGTGCCGTAGCGGGCGGGATCTTCGCCACCTTCGCCGGAGTTGGAACGGCCGCCGAGGCGGTTCATCGCAATCGCCAGCGCTTCATGCGCTTCCGGTGACAGTGCGCCCAAGGAAATCGCAGCCGTGTCGAAGCGCTTGAACAGCGCTTCGGCCGGTTCCACCTCGTCCAGCGGCACCGGCGTTGCCGCCGGCTTGAGCTGCAGCAGGTCGCGCAGCGCCGAGGTCGGGCGCGAATGCACTGCGTCCATGTACTTGCGCCAATCGGAGGCATCGCCGGTGCGCGAGGCGCGCTGCAGCGTCATCACCACGTCCGGGTTGTACATGTGGTATTCGCCGCCATGCACGTACTTGAGCAGGCCGCCGACTTCCGGCTGCGCCAGATCGTTCCAGGCACGCACGGTGAGCTCGCGTGCCTCGGTATCCAGCCGTGCCAGGCCAACGCCGCCGATGCGCGCGGCGGTATCCGGGAAGCACAGTGCAACCACGTCCGGATCGAGGCCGACGATCTCGAACAGCTGCGCGCCGCGGTAACTGGCGACAGTGCAGATGCCCATCTTTGAGATGATCTTGCTCAGGCCCTTGTAGATGCCCTTGCGGTAGCTGCGGCCGATCTGCGAGACCTCACCGCCCTTCTTCAACTGCAGGATGCCGCGCCGGCCCAGGTCGAACAGGGTCTGGTAGGCCAGGTACGGATACACCGCGGTCGCACCAAAGCCCAGCAGGCAGGCCATGTGGTGCGCATCACGGGCGGTGCCGGTTTCCAGGATCAGGTTGACGTCACAGCGCAGGCCAACCTTGGACAGATGATGATGCACGGCGCTGGTCGCCAGCAGTGCATGCACCATCGGCCGATCAGCAACCGGGTAACGATCGGACAACAACAGCATCACCACGCCATCGCGTGCAGCCTGTTCGCACTCGGCGCAGATGCGTTCGATGCCGGCTTTCAGACCTTCCTCGACGCTGTAGGACAGGTCGATCAAACGGTTGCGCTCGACGTACTGTTCCATCTTCAGCAACTGGCGCAGCTTGCGCTGGCTCAGTACCGGCGAGTTGAGGATGACGTGGTTCACCGTCTCCGCCGCGGCGTGGAAGATGTTGGTCTCCTTGCCGAGCTGGGTGGTCAGCGACATCGCGCACTCTTCGCGCAGCGGATCGATCGGCGGGTTGGTGACCTGCGCGAAAGCCTGGCGGAAGTAGTCGTACAGCGGGCGGGTGTGGCGGCTGAGCACGGCGATGGGGGTGTCATCGCCCATCGAGCCGGTGGCTTCCTGCCCGGTTTCGGCCAGCGGCCGCAGCACCTGTTCCAGTTCCTCGGTCGTGAGCTGGAACAGCTTGTGGTAACTGCGCAGCGTCGCTTCGTCGAACGGCTCCTCGGCCAGCGAGGGATCGATCAACTCGGTCTGCAGGTAGGTCACGCCCTGGTGCAGCCATTGCTTGTAGGGCGCACGCGCACGGTTGATGCGGTCGATGGCTTCGGAATCGAGCAGGTCACCACGCTTGAGGTCGATGGCCATCATCTGGCCCGGCCCGAGCTTGCCCTTGCGCACCACGCGCTCGGTCGGCACTTCCCAGACGCCCGCTTCGGAGGCCACCAGGAAGTGGCGGTCGGAGGTCAGCATCCAGCGCGCCGGGCGCAGGCCGTTGCGGTCCAGGGTGCAGGCGGCATAGCGGCCGTCGCAGGCGACGATGCCGGCCGGGCCATCCCACGGCTCGCTGTTCAAGCCGTAGAACTCGTAGAACGCGGCGAGGTCGGCGTCCTTGAACTCCAGCGACTGGGTTGCCGGTGGCACCAGGATGCGCAGCGCCTGGATCAGCTCCATGCCACCGGCCACCATCAGCTCCAGCATGTTGTCCATGCTCTGCGAGTCGGAGCCATGCATCGAGATCACCGGGTCGAGCTCGGCGATGTCGAACTTCGGCGTCTTCCACACCTTGCTGCGCGCCTGCGCCCAGTGGCGGTTGCCTTCGATGGTGTTGATCTCGCCGTTGTGGGCGAGCATGCGGAACGGATGCGCCAGCGGCCAGCGTGGCATGGTGTTGGTGGAGAAGCGCTGGTGGAACACCACCACGCTGGATGCCAGCTCGTGGCGCTGCAGATCGGGGTAGAAGGTGCTCAGCTTGTCCGGCAGCACCATGCCCTTGTAGCTGATGGCCTCGGCGCTGAGCGTGGTGACGTAGTAGTCGGCGACATCGCGCAGCGCCTGTTCGCTACGGCGGCGCGACATGAACAGGGCCAGTGCGAATTGTTCGGCGCTTTGCTCGATATCGGCATCGACGAACACCTGTTCGATCTTCGGCAGCGTGTCGCGTGCCAGCTGGCCGCAGACGCTGTCGTCGGTGGGCACTTCACGCCAGCCGCGCGGATGGCAGCCGGCGGCGCGCAGCTGTGCATCCAGTTCGTCGCGACATCGCTGGGCCGCATCCGCGTCGTGCGGCAGGAACACCACGCCGGCAGCGAAGTTCGGCCCCAGCACGATGCCGGCCTCTTCGGCCAGCTGGCGCAGGAAGACGGTGGGTTTGCGCAGCAGCAGGCCGCAGCCGTCACCGGTGAGCCCGTCGGCAGCAACGCCACCGCGGTGGGTCATGCGCGACAGCGCGGCGATGGCGGTATCCACCAGCAGACGCGAGGGTTGGTCGTCGAGTTGGGCGACCATGCCGAAACCACAGGCATCGCGTTCGTCTTGCGGGTCGTAAAGGCCTTGCGGAGTGCGGACTGCCATCTGTGCCTCGATGCGATTCAGGTGAGCGGCGACACTCCCGCCCGCTCGCTGAGCACGTCATGCATCGGATGGATCGCGCCGTGCTGCCGCACGTGCCGTTGGGGTAAGACCCGACGCACGCCGTTGCGGCGTATTCGCCTGACCCAAGCGCCCTCGCGCCCACCCGATGACGCAACGTGCTCGTTCAGGAGCGCACCTTGAGGTCACCGGATGGTTCGACTAAATCACAGTTGTTGCAGCGCCGCAATACATCGTTGCGAGCGCAACCAAAGCCTTGCCCGGCAAGGCTTTGGCTATACAAAATCAACCGCAGCGCAGGCCGCTGACCATACCTTTTTCATCGATTTCGATGTTCAGGCGTTCACCGATGAACTCCATGGTCACCGGCTGGTTGGGTTTGAGCACGCGTACGTCGGTGGCGCCGGCATCTTCCTTGGCCTGGGCCAGCATGGACTCGGCGTAAGGCTGGCCGACCAGGCCCTGTACCTGGCTGGCGTCGCAGCTGGCCGGCGGCGGCGGGGTGGCATCGGCAGTGGAGGCAGCGGCCTGCGCGGCCTGCTGTGCCTGGCTGAGCGCCTCGTCCTGCTCTTCCGGGGCCGGGCCCTTGCAGGCGCTCAGCGACAGCAGCAGCGCAGCGGTGGCAACCAGGGCGGCGGGGCGGCGCAGTGCGCGCGGCGTCGACGGGAATTGCATCGGAACTCCAGGGTGTTGATGGTCAGCCCAAGCATATAGCCAAGACAAGGGATTGTTGACGCTGCGTCGCACTGGGCCGCGCGATACTTGCCGAGCGCAGCCGCAACGGGAGGTCCGCAATGGCCGCATACAACGCACCCGGATTGCGCCACAGCAGTGACGATGAGCCGGGTATACGCCGCATCCGCAGCGGACGCGGCTTCCGCTATGTGGATGCACGCGGACACGCGGTCAGGGCGGCGGCCACGCTGCAGCGCATCCGCGCGCTGGCAATTCCACCGGCCTATACACAGGTATGGATCTGCGCGCAGGCCAACGGCCATCTGCAGGCCAGTGGCCGCGATGCGCGTGGGCGCAAGCAGTACCGCTATCACCCGGATTGGGTGCGTATGCGCAGTGCTGACAAGTTCGATCGCATTGTCGCCTTCGGCAAGGCCCTGCCGGACCTGCGCCGGCAGGTAAGGGCCGACCTGAAACTGCCCGGCCTGCCACGCGAAAAGGTGATCGCGATCGTGGTGGCGGTGATGGGCCGTACTCTGGGTCGGATCGGTAACGATGCCTATGCCCGCAGCAATCGCTCCTACGGGCTGACCACCCTGCGCAATCAGCACCTGCAGATACGGGGAGGCCGCGCCCAGCTGCGTTTCAACGGCAAGTCCGGGCAGCTGCAGGCCCTGCATATAGATGACCCGCAGCTCGCTAGGCTGGTACAGCGTTGCCAGCAATTGCCAGGGCAGTTGCTGTTCCAGTACCGCGACGACAACGGCCGACTGCGGCCGGTGGACTCGGCCGATGTCAATGATTACCTGCGCCGCACCACGGGTGACACCTTCAGCGCCAAGGACTTCCGCACCTGGGGCGGTACGTTGGTGGCGCTGCGCGAGTTGGCGCAGCTGCCGCTGCCCGACGGGGGCGGCGAGCAGGCCCTGACAGCCATGCAGAACCAGGTGATTGCAGCGGTTGCGGCGATGCTGGGCAATACCCCGGCGGTGTGCCGCAAGGCCTATATCGACCCCTGTGTATTCGATGGCTGGCGCCAGGGCCAGCTGCTGCGGCTGCGTTCATTGCGGGGGCCAAGGCAATGGGAAGCGGCGGCACTGCGTTTCCTGCGCGCCGCCCATCGCGGTACCGGTGCCGTCAGCCGCAGCGCATCGCAGTGATGTTGTTGGTGCGGCCCACCTCGATGGTCAACCGTTCACCGCCGCTGGACGTGGCCGGCGCCTGGATCGACGGCAACACCTCGGGCTGGTCACGACCGCGCACCACGTTCACCTGCAGGCTGTCGCTGTCCACGCGCGCTTTTTCGACGGTATCGGGTGCTGCGGCCAGGCCCACCGCGCCCCGCACCATGTCGGTGTGGCATTGCCCGGAGACGGTGCCATCGATGGGCTGGATGGTATTCAGCTGCGCCGTGCTGCAGGCAGACAGGATCAGGGCGGTGGCGGACACGGCAATCAGGCGGTGCATGGCGGACTCCGGCGGCGGTGGTGTGGTTGGCAGCATTACCGCAGCGCTGTTTGCAGCGGATGAAATACACATCCCGTCCACGCGTATTTCACCGGCACCGACCTTGCGCCTGCCTACACTGCGGGCTCCACCTGATAGCGAAAGGAGCACCGCAATGGCTACCTGCGACGTCTGTGGCAACAACTACGCCAATAGCTTCACTGTCACCCAGGGCAAGATTACCGGCACGTTTGATTCCTTCGAATGCGCGATCCACGCGATGGCACCGCGCTGTGCGCATTGCCAATGTGCGGTGATCGGCCATGGCGTGGAGGCAAACGGCGCCACCTATTGCTGCGAGCACTGCGCGCGCCATGCTGGTGGATGAGCGGGAGGCGAACGTCATGGCAATCAGGAAGAAGACGCCCGCAGTCAGCAAGGCTGCACCACGAAAAACAGCCGCCAAGAAGGCCGCCGCACCGTCCGTCGACAGCGCGGCGCAACGCACCGCCAGTCGGCAACGCCGCTTGCAGGAAGACCTGCAGCAACAGGAGAAACTGCGCAGCGCCACGCCCAAACATCACGGCAGTGTGCAGGCCGGCGCTCGCCGCCAACCCAGCAAGCTGCCAGCGCAGCAACTGGCCAAGCCGGGCAACGAGCATGATCTGCAACTCGCACCGCGCTATCTGGCCCCGGCCTACAAGGGCAGCGGCAAACTGAAAGGCATGCGCGCCATCATCACCGGGGGTGATTCCGGCATCGGCCGGGCGGTGGCCGTGTTGTTCGCCCGCGAAGGCGCTGACGTTGCCGTGCTGTACCTGAGTGAGCATGAAGATGCCAAGGTCACCTGCGGGCATATCGAGCAGGAAGGCCAGCGCAGCCTGGCGATCAGCGGTGACGTGCGCGATCCGGCGTTCTGCGACCACGCGGTGCAGCAGGTGGCCAAGGCGTTTGGTGGTATCGACATCCTGGTAAACAACGCGGCCTTCCAGCTGCACTGCCATCACCTGGAAGATCTGAGCGACGAGCACCTGCAGGAGACCCTGCAGACCAATATCGCCGGCTACATCCACATGGCAAGGGCGGCACTGCTGCACATGGGCGAGGGCGCCAGCATCATCAACACCGGCTCGGAGACCGGTCTGTTTGGTAGTGGATCGTTGATCGATTATGCGGCGACCAAGGGTGCGATCCACGCGTTCACCAAGTCCCTGGCCAGCCAGTTGTTGCCGCGCGGCATACGCGTCAACTGCGTCGCGCCGGGGCCGGTATGGACCCCGCTGAACCCCGCAGACAAGGTGGCCGAAGACGTGGCCGAGTTCGGCAAGGACAGTGACATGGGACGCCCCGCGCAGCCGGAGGAAGTGTCGCCGGCGTATGTGTTCCTCGCTTCCCCGATTACTGCCAGCTATATCAGCGGCGCGATCCTGCCGGTGATGGGCGGCCCGCGCGGTTGACGGTCGGCTCAAGCCCCGTCCCCTCCCAACCTCCCCCTTG
>DKPB01000044.1:0-392 GCA_002471015.1 Stenotrophomonas sp. UBA7346 | reverse complement strand
AGCCCAAGCAACAGCCAAAGCGACGCCCTCCCAGCCTCCCCCTGGCTGCGCCAAAGGGGAGGGGCCAAAGCTCCCCTCCCTTGCGCAACGCGCAGGGGAGGGTTGGGGAGGGGTGCTCTTCGCAGGAACGTCATCCACGAGCCCAAGCAACAGCCAAAGCCACCCCCTCCCAGCCTCCCTTTTTGCTGCGCCAAAGGGGAGGGGCTACAGCTCCCTCCTGCGCAACGCGCAGGGGAGGGTTGGGGAGGGGTGCTCTTCGCAGGAACGTCATCCACGAGCCCAAGCAACAGCCAAAGCCACCCCCTCCCAACCTCCCCTTGGCTGCGCCAAAGGGGAGGGGCTACAGCCCCCTCCCTTGCGCAACGCGCAGTGGAGGGTTGGGGAGGGGTGCT
>DKPB01000087.1 GCA_002471015.1 Stenotrophomonas sp. UBA7346 | reverse complement strand
TGCTGGCGGTGATGGTGTAGTTGCCGACATTGGCGGTGGCGGCGGAGCCATTGCTGCCGAGGTCGACCGAGGACACGCTGTTGCCGTTGAGCAGGCCATTGCTGCTGAAGCCATTGAGGCCACCGATCTGCCCATAAGTCTTGCCGCCGTTGTTGGCGGTGATGGTCAGCCCGGCCTTGCCGATGGACAAGGTGCCGTCGATATAGGTGATGTCGTAGTTGGACAGGCCGGTGCCATCGGCATTGCTGGCGGAGATGGTGTAGTCGCCGACAGTTGCGGTGGCGGCTGTGCCGGCGCTGCCCAGGTCGACCGAGGACACGCTGTCGCCGTTGACCAGCCCATTGCTGGTGAAACCATTGAGGCCACCGGTCTGCCCATAGGTCTTGCCACCGTTGTTGGCGGTGATGATCAATGTCTTGGGGTCAACCCATAGCTCGCCTTGCACGAAGGAAAGGGCATATCCGCTGGTCCCGGTATCCAGTGTTCCTCCAGAGACATCGATGGCATACGGGGTCGCCGTCACTCCGGCGGTCGCTGATGCGCCTGTGGAAGCCAGCAAGGGATTGCCGGTTATCAGGTCGGCGACGCTGTCGGCCAGGTAGGCGCCGGTGACACCTGCCATGGCGCCGGTAATGGAAAAGGCATTGCTTGGATCGATGCTGTCGCCATAGACCTTGCGCAGCGTGTTTGCGGTGACCGTCAGTGTCGGCTGCCAGGCGAACAGATACCTGTTGTCGGAGCCGGTTGCATGTGTGAAGGCAGTGCTGTTCCACACCGCGGTATTGCCGCTGTCAAGGCCGCCAAACACATGGTTCTGGAACGGAGATGCCAGGTAGACCTGCCAGCGCCCCTGCCCGGTCAAGGCAATGGCGCTGCTTCCGAAGCGATTGTCGAAAACGCCGGCGGTGGCAAGGTCCACATTCGCCGCGCGTATCTGGCCGTCCAGGCGCAGCCCTGCATCCGCACCCACCTGCAGATTGCCGGTGGTGGTGATATTGCCCAACTGCATGCTGCCAGCGCTGCGGATACTCGCCGAGGCGGCATTGATATCCACGCGCCCGCCAAAGTGGTTGCCTGCCTGTCCAAGTTGGATGCCGCCGTTGGCCTGGAACTGACTGGTGCCGGTAATCCGCAGGGCTGCGGTTTGTTGGATGGTACCCAGTGAGGTTGCGATCAGATTGCCGCCGATGCGGCTATCCCCAAGCTGCAGTTCCTGGCCCTGCACAGTGGCGTCGCCACTCACGATGGCGTTGTCGAGGACAAGCGAAGTGCCCGCGCGTGCGTCCATGTTTCGCGCGTTGACGGCCTGCAGATTCAACCTGGCATCGGCATGGATCTGTACATCACGGCCATCGATCTGCACCTGGCCATCCAAGCGGTTATCTGCATGCTGCAAGGTGATGTCACCAATCGCGCGCAGGTCGGCCGTGCGGCCAACGGACATCTGTGCCTGCTGCTGGATGCTGCCGCCGCTGTCCAGGTGCAGGTCACGGCTGGCATGCACCATGCCCAGCGTGAGGTCGCCCGCCGCCACGCGCACGTCCCGCCCGGACAGGCTGGTCACGCCGGTGAACCGGTTGCTGGTGCTCTCCAGCAGCAGGTCGCCCTGCCCGGCGCCCAGCAGCGTGGTACCCGACTGGATGCGCCCGACCTGCTGTTCGACATTGTTGCGGGAGGAGACCAGCGACAGGCTGTTGGCGTTGATGTCGCCGCCGATGCGGATGCCCTCCACGCCGGTGATCGACACCTGGCTGCCAGTGAGCGCGGTAGCCGTGCGCACCTGTCCAGCACTGGACAGAAGACTCAGCAGGTTGGTGCCGGTGTTGACTGCCGTACCCCCCAGGTCGATATCGCCAGTGGCCACCAGCTGCACGGCACCGTTGCTGCCGTTGCGCAGGCTTTCCACTTCCAGGTCGCTGTCCGCCCTGAGCAGGATGGACTGGCCCTGGGCCGCAATCACGCCATCGAATGTGTTGCCCAGGTTGTCCAACTGCACGTTGCCACTGGCCGCCAGGTTGCTGCGTCCCTCCACGTTTACCACAGCGCTCTGCAGCAGGTTGCCTGCGTGGGCCGTGGCGCGCAGGTCGCCTGTGGCGTTCACTCCGGCCAGGGTGAGCCCCCTGGCGCTGTCGATGCGGATGTCATGGCCCGACAACTGCACGCCAGCAGCGAAGGTGTTGGTCACGTTGTCCAGTACCACATCGCCCGTGGCGTTGAATCCGGCGGTACCCGTCAACGCCAGCGCATTGCCTTGGGTGATGCCGGCGCTGCTCTGCACCTGCAGGCTGTTCACCTGCACGGAACCCAGGTGCACGCCGCGACCGCTGAGCTGGGCTACGCCCGCCGTCGTGACGGAGCCAAGATTCAGTGCGCTGTCGGCACTGAGGGTGATGTTGGTGCCTGCGGCGCTGACCGCGCCTCCGAACTGGTTGGTGCCATCGCCCAGCACGATGTCGCCCGTTGCGGTCCAGGTGCTGGCACCGCCGACGCTGACGGCACCGGTCTGGCTGATGTTGCCGCCCGTGGCGGTGACCGTGCTGGTCTGGCCCAGTGCCACGCTATCCAGCCTCACCGCTTCGCCGGTCAAGGCCGTGGACTGCGCCATGGTGGCATCACGCAGGGTGAGCAGGGCCCCGGCATCTGCCAGCAGCGTCGTTGCAGCCATGCCGGACACCGTCAGCGCGCCCAGGCCGGTGATGTGCACATTGTTGCCGCTCAGTGCCACATCGCCCGCGAACTGGTTGGCGGTGTTCTGCAGGGTGATGTTGCCCAGCGAGTTGAACGCCGCGTTTCCACCCACCCGGTAACGCCCCGTCTGGGTGAGGCTGGCGACGCTGTCGATGGACAGGTCATTGCCCACGTCCACGGCGGCGGTGGATACCGTGTTGCCGGACAGGGACAGGTCGTGCAGGCGCTTGTCGCCCCCCGTGGTGCCTTGCAGGGCCGCGCTACCTGCCGCGTTGATGGCCAGGGTATCGGCATCGTCGGTGAACCCGTTGAGGGCACCGGCGATGCTGACCGAACCCCCGGTGCTGGCCAGGACCACATCGCCATTGACCCGGCTGTTGCCCAGCGTGATGTCACCTCGCGTGGTGATGTCGGCCGCGAGCTGGGTTTCCGCTGCGGTGATGGACGACAGGGACCCGATGGTGCTGATCGCCCCAAGGTGTACGGTGCCGGCCGCAGCATCGATGCTCAGCGCGTGCGGTCCATTCAGGGTGCCGTAGAACGACAGGCCACCGAGGGTGCTGCTGAGGCTGGTATCCCCCTCGAGCAGCAGCGCGCCGGACCAGGACTGCGCGCCCTGTGTGACGAGGTTCTGCGGCAGGTAAAGCGTGGTGCCGCTGGCAGACAGCGAACCGACATCGATGTTGCCGAAGCGCAGCGTGCCATCGGCAACGACCTGGGCCGCGCCGCCGGCCCGCAGCGTGACCGCCCCGCCGAACACGTTGCCGCCCCGGCCCAGCGTGATGCCGTTGGTGGCGGTGAAACTGCTGGTGGTGTCGACATTGATGGCGGTGGCCGTGCTCTGGGAAATGCTGCCGCCGCTGCTGATCGCCAGCGCCTGCGCATCCACGTCGCCCAGGCTCAGGTTGCCCTGGCTGGACAGCTTCACCGTGCCGCCCTTCAGGGCCACGCTGCCGCCGAAGTGGTTCTGCGGGTTGTCCAGAGTGATGTCGTCGGCAACATCGAACGTGGCCGCCCCACCTGCGGCGTAGCGACCGCCCTGCACCAGCCCCCCCTCAGTCAGCGTGACAGTCAGCGCACCGCTGCTGTCGATGCCGGCACCGTCGAACGTGCCGCCGTTGATCGCCACGCTGCTGGCGGCGATGGTGCCATCCACGACGATGTCGCCACCCTGCAGGCGCAGCGCATCCGTCGATAGGATGGCCCCCCCCACGTGGATGTCACCGCTGGTGCTGGCCAGCGTCGCCGCGCCGGTCGCGTTGAGCGTGCCCTGCAGGTCGATGTTGCCCACGGTGGAAATGCTGCCGCCCAGCTGGGTGGCACCCGCGCCGGTGCGGGTGAGGCTGGCCAGCACGCTGCTGCCGCCCAAGCGGCCGCCCAGGATGGCGAGCCCATCGGTATCGAGCGTCAGCGCCCGTGCCGTGCCATCACTGTCGACGGTACCTGCCAGGCTGATGGTCTGGTTACCGCTGCTGGTGATCGCCACGTCGGCGCCAAGCCTGACGTTGCCCGACAGGCCGATGGCACCGCTGGTGGTGACGTTGCCGTTGAGCACGGTGCTGCCAGTGCCTAGGGTCTGCAGCGAGGACAGCGCCGTTGCGCTGCCCACCGCACCGCCGAAGGTCCTGGTGCCCGCAGTATCGACCGTCAGTGCATGCGCGCCATCCACGGTACCGCTGAAGGACAACGCGCCGCCCGACGTACTGGACAGCATCATGCTGCTGCCCAGCGTCACCGGGCCGGTGTAGGACTGGGCACCGGTACTGGTCACGTTGCCGCCCAGGGTGATCGCACTGCCGCTGGCCGCCAGATTGTCCACATTGAACGTGCCCAGGCGGAGGGCTCCGCTGCTGCCCAGTTGTAGCGTCCCGCCGCCGCCACTGACGGTGCCGCCGAACTGGTTGCCCCGGTTGTTGAAGTTGAACCCGGCCAGGCTGCCATCGCTGCCCGCCATACCCGTGAGGGTGGTCGTCCCGCCGATGAGCAGTGTGTTGGTCTGGCCCACGTCAGTGGTGGAGGTGAGCCGCAGGTTGCCATCCACCTTGCCGCCCAGCCGGGTGATGGCATTGCTGCTGCTGTTGAGCGTAGCGTCGCCCGTGGTGTTCACGGTAACGGCTCCCCTCAGGGCGCCGGAGGTCTGCCCGATCTGCTTCCCGCTGAGCGCGATGTTAGTGCTGTTGAGCGTCGCCGCCAGGTCGAGGGCATTGTCGCTGACCAGTGAAATGGAGCCGGCGGTCGCGGTCCCCCGGGCGGACAGCGCGCTGCTGGTGCTGCTGATCGAACCCGCCGTGGTGCCGGTGCCGAAATCGATGTTGGCTGGTGCGTTTGTTCTGAACTCCAGGCTGCCCCCGTAGATGCCCTGCGCCTGCACCACACCGGTGGAGTTGATGCCGAAGAAGAACGTTCCCGATTGCACCATCGACTTCATGTCCACCGATGCGGCGGACAGGTAGCCGGTGTTGTTGATGGCCGAGGCGGCCACCCCGCCAGCGCTTTGCGCCGTGAGCATGTGCTCCCAGGTGCCCGCGTCGTTCGCGGAGGGAGCGGCGGGCTGCATGAAGATGGAGTTGACGCTGTTGGCGGCCAACAGGCTGGCGGTGCCCGCCGCGGTGATGGTGCCGCTGTTTTCGACGATGGCGCCGATCAGGCTCACGCCGCCGGTGGCGGCGTTGATGTTGCCGCGGTTGACGATGGCACCGGGCGTGCCCGAGCCGGTGAAGGTCCACACCGCCGGCAGCGACGCGCTTGCACTCACATCCAGGTTGGACATGATGGGCGGCAGCGACGTGGCCAGCAGCCCACCCACGTTGATCGTGCTTCCGCTGTTGAACACGATGCCGTTGGTATTGACCAGGAAGACGTTGCCGACCGAGGACAACGATCCGTTGATGACGGAGGCAGCACCGGAAATGATGTTGATCGACCCCGCCGCGGTGCTCGGCATGTCGAAGGTGACCGAGCTGCCCTGGGCGATATCGAAACCGGTCCAGTTGATCAGCGAGACCTTGCCGTTCTGGCTGATGATCATCGCGCTGCCGTTCTGGCTCATGGTGGCGCTGTTCTGCACCGGCGCGAAGCCGGTCGGCAGGTCGGCGGCCTGCACGGCCGGCGCCATGGCGGCGAAAACTGCAGTGGCCAGTAGCGAGGGCAGCAGGCGTCCGGCGTGCGTGCTGCGCGTCGCAGGGCGTTGCTGTGCGTTGGCGAATTCGGCGGCGACCTGGATCTGGCCGAGGGCGGCGTTGAAGACAAGGCGGTAGATGCGGTTCATGTCGATGTCCTCAGAACGTGCTGCTGATGCGCGCCCAGTACTGGGTGCTGCGTTGGTCACTGCCGATGTAGCTGCCGGTGGGTTTGGCCGCGCTCATGTCCAGACGCAGCTCCGGTTTCCAGGGCAGGCGCAGGCCTATGCCCAGACCTGCGCCTTCCAGGGTGACGGGCAGGGCGCCCAGGCGCCGGTTGGCTGCGGCCGGCGAACTGCGTCCCCAGTCATAGAACAGATTCACTTCGAGCAGGTCGCCCCAGCGCCGCCCATCGAACGGTGAAGGTGTATCGGCAAAGCCCGGGGCGCTGAGCTGGTACTCGAAGCTGGCCTGCACACCGCGATCATCCAGCGCGCTGGACAACGGGTAGGCGCGCACGCTGGTGGGGCCGCCGATGCTGAACTGTTCCAGCGGGGTAAGCGCATCGTCGGTGAACTGTGCGCTGCCGCGCAGCAGCAGCCGCTGGTTGCCAGGCAGCGCCTGCAGGCGGGCAAGCTGGGCGCGCACGATCCAGAAATAGGCGGTGTGTGAGGGATACAGCCAGTTCAATGCCGGCGATTCGTCGTTGATCGACTTGCGCACCGACACCTGTGCCAGGTTGATGCCGCGCCAGCGCTGGTCGGTATGGCGCAGGCTCAGCCCGGCATCGATCACATCAAAGATATGCCGCGACAACTGCATGCCCATTGCATCCAGCGTTGACTGTTCGTGCACCCAACGTGCCGAAGCCTGTACCTGCAGGTTGCTGCGCTGGATGAACTTCCAGTCACTGCCGGCGTAGAACAGGGTGGTGGGCCCGGTCAGCTGCATGGCCGCGAGCGGCCCGTTGTTGATCTCCATCTCGCTGCGGCTGACGCCGGCGGTGGCGCTGAGGCCGTCGATCCTGGACGAGGGGATGCTCAGCGACAGCGCGGCCTGCCAACTGTCGGCCGGGTCCAGTCCGTAGCCCACGCTGGCGGCCAGCACATCGCCCGCGCCCAGTGCGTTGAAGGCGCTGACGCCCAGTTCGGCGCGGTACTTGCCGGTGCTGTCGGTGCCATGGTTGCTCAGCCCGGCAGTGATCTCGTAGGGATGGGCACTGTCCTCGGCGACCAGGATGATGTCGGTGTCGCCGGGCGCAAGGCCGGGTTGCAGCACCGAGCTGACCGATACGCCGGGCAGGTCACGGGCATACAGCAGGGCGCGTTCCAACTCTGGCCTGCGCAGGGGGCGGCCGATCAGCGCCAGGCTGCTGGCGCTGAGCTGATCGTCGCGGTAACGGCGGCTGCCTTGTACCAGCACCCGCCCAACCCGGCCTTCCAGGACCTTCAGGGTCAGCGTCTGGCTGTCACCGATCTGCTGCGGCGGGATATAGGCCACCGATACCAGAAAGCCCGCATCGCGGTAGGTCTGGGTGATGCGGGCGGTGATCTGCTCGATCTGGGCAAAAGTAAGCGCTGCCGGCAGGTTGGGCGCGCTCTCGCGCAGGGCCTGGTCAGCTACGGCCTGGATGCGTGCGCGGTCGATACCGCTGTCCGCATGCTCGCCCACGCCGTCCACCTGGATGCGGGCAATCTGCACGGTGGCCGCAGCGGGGGAAGCGGCTGGGGCCATGGGCGCCTGTTGGGCTGCCCCGGCGGCGGTGCAAACCGTCGTCAACGCCAGCGCCAGCAGGGCGCGGGAGGGCGGTGCGGTCTTGCGCATACGGCTGTACATCGGTTGTTTCCTGGCGGTTGCGGGGAGCAGGCCTGTCGGCAAAACCGGAGGGCTCTTTCTTTGAACCGGGAAAACCAACCGTGGACCATCATCCGGCCCGCCTGTCTTTTGTTAAATGCGACAGGGTTCACGATTTGACTGGGCCGGGCTCCGCGAACTCCTGTCCGGCAGCAGTCCGGCGCAAGGGCAGGAACGGGCTACAATCGGCAGCTCCCTCGCCCAGTTCCAGGAGCTGTGATGTTCCCGCGTGAAGCCCGTATCGAGTCCTACGATCCCGAGTTGGCCAAGGCCATTGCCGATGAGTGCCAGCGTCAGGAAGACCATGTCGAGCTGATTGCCAGCGAGAACTACGCCAGCCCGCTGGTGATGGAAGCGCAGGGCAGCCAGCTGACCAACAAGTACGCCGAGGGCTACCCGGGCAAGCGCTACTACGGTGGCTGCGAGTACGTGGATATCGCCGAAAAGCTGGCCATCGACCGCCTGAAGCAGCTGTTTGGCGCCGATCACGCCAACGTCCAGCCGCACAGCGGTTCGCAGGCCAACCAGGCCGTCTACTTCGCCCTGCTGCAGCCGGGTGACACCATCCTGGGCATGAGCCTGGCCCACGGCGGCCACCTGACCCACGGTGCCAAGGTCAATGCCTCGGGCAAGATCTTCAATGCCATCCAGTACGGTGTGAACGAGCAGGGCCTGATCGATTACGACGAAGTCGAGCGGCTGGCCCTGGAGCACAAGCCGAAGATGGTGGTGGCTGGTTTCTCCGCCTATTCGCAGATTGTTGACTGGGCGCGCTTCCGCGCCATCGCCGACAAGGTCGGTGCCTACCTGTTCGTGGACATGGCCCACGTCGCCGGCCTGGTGGCCGCCGGTGTGTACCCGAACCCGATCGAACACGCCCACGTGGTCACCTCCACCACCCACAAGACCCTGCGCGGCCCGCGCGGCGGCATCATC
>DKPB01000088.1 GCA_002471015.1 Stenotrophomonas sp. UBA7346 | reverse complement strand
GCGCCGTGCATCATCTTCATCGACGAAATCGATGCCGTGGGCCGTCACCGCGGCTCGGGCATGGGCGGTGGCCACGATGAGCGCGAGCAGACCCTGAACCAGATGCTGGTCGAGATGGACGGCTTCGAGGGCGGTGAGGGCGTGATCGTGATCGCCGCCACCAACCGTCCGGACGTGCTGGACAAGGCGCTGCTGCGTCCGGGTCGCTTCGACCGCCAGGTCATGGTCGGCCTGCCCGACATCAAGGGTCGCGAGCAGATCCTGCGCGTGCACCTGCGCAAGGTGCCGGCCGCCGATGACGTGCGTCCGGAAGTGCTGGCGCGCGGTACCCCGGGCTTTTCCGGTGCCGACCTGGCCAACCTGATCAATGAAGGCGCCCTGTTTGCGGCTCGTCGCAACAAGCAGGAAGTCGACATGAAGGACTTCGAGGACGCCAAGGACAAGATCTACATGGGTCCGGAACGTCGCAGCATGGTCATGCGCGAGGATGAGCGTCGCAACACCGCTTACCACGAGTCCGGCCACGCCGTTGTCGCCATGTCGCTGCCCAAGGCCGACCCGGTGCACAAGGTCACCATCATGCCGCGCGGCTGGGCGCTGGGCGTGACCTGGCAGCTGCCGGAGCACGACCACATCAGCAAGTACAAGGACCGCATGCTGGAAGAGCTGGCGATCCTGTTCGGTGGCCGCATCGCCGAGGAGATCTTCGTCGGCGAGATGTCGACCGGTGCCTCCAACGACTTCGAGCGCGCCACCAAGCTGGCCCGTGGCATGGTCACCAAATACGGCATGTCCGACGTGATGGGTACGATGGTCTACGCCGATGAAGAGGCGGGCTATGGCATGCACAGCAAGACCATTTCCGAGGCCACCCAGCAGAAGGTGGACGCGGAGATCCGTCGCATCCTGGACGAGCAGTACGCCGTGGCCTACAAGATCCTGGAAGAGAAGCGCGACGTGGTTGAAGCCATGACCGCTGCCCTGCTGGAGTGGGAAACCATCGACGCCGAGCAGGTCAAGGCGCTGATGGAGGGCCGCGAGCCGTCGCCGCCGGCAGGCTGGGTTGCCAAGACCCCGCCGAGCAGCGGCAGCAATGATGGCAAGGGCGGCGATGACCAGCGCCCGGTCGCGCCGATCACCGATCCGGCCGGCCAGCACTGAGTCGGCTGCCTGCGCCAGCAAGCATGAAACGGGCCGGCCATCCGGCCCGTTTTCTTTTTTGCGCCCGCCACTGGCTGGGCGACAACCATGACTTCCAGTAACCCTCGGTGATGATATGAACGACCCCAAGCCGCCGCCGTTGAACGTCCCCGAGATGGTCATCGCCACCGTTGCCGGTGTGTCGTTCGGGCTGAAGACCGACAATTTCCTGGCGGGTATCTTCATTGGCGTGATGCTGGGAATCGTGCTGAGCCTGATCGGTAACCGGATCCGCGCACGCAAGGGGCGCTGATTGACCTGTTCTGCTGCTCAGGGCAGTAATTCTTGAACGCTACGGTGGCGGCTTAAACTACCCGTCATCATTGGTACCGGAAGACCCCATGTTCGATATTGCTCCCGCGCTGGACTGTGCAGGTCGCTTGCTGCGGCTGGATCGGGTACAGGTGATGGGCATCGTCAATGTCACGCCTGATTCGTTCTCCGATGGCGGCAAGCACGCCAGCACCGGGGCGGCCATCGCCCACGCGCTGGGGTTGGTCGAACAGGGCGCCGACCTGCTCGACATCGGCGGTGAATCCACCCGCCCCGGGGCCGCACCGGTCTCGGTGCAGGAGGAGATCGACCGGGTGGTGCCGGTGATCGAAGCCCTGGCTGCGCGTGTGGCGGTGCCGCTGAGCGTGGATACCTTCAAGCCGGAGGTGATGCAGGCGGCTTTGGCCGCCGGTGCCGGCATGGTCAACGACGTGCAGGCGTTGCGCCAACCCGGTGCGTTGGAAGTAGTGGCGGCGTCCTCGGCAGCGGTGGTGCTGATGCATGCGGTTGGCGGCCCCTATGATGCCGGTGTGGCTCATGCCTATGACGATATCGCCGGCGAGGTGCAGCGCTTTCTCACTGAGCGATTGTTCGCGGCTGAGATGGCCGGTATCGCGCGCAAGCGGCTGGTGGTGGATCCGGGCTACGGTTTCAACAAGGACACCCCGCAGAATTTCGCCCTGTTGGCGGCGCAGGAGCGCCTGCTGAGCCTGGGCGTACCGCTGTTGGCAGGTTTTTCACGCAAACGCTGCATTGGTGAGGTCACCGGCCGTGCCGACGCCGGCGAGCGTGTGGCGGGCTCGGTGGCCGCACATCTGTTGGCGGTGCAGCGTGGTGCGGGGATTGTGCGGGTGCATGACGTGGCAGCCACCGTGGATGCGTTGAAGGTGCAGGCTGCGCTCGCAGCGGTGCCGGCGCCGCGCGCCAGCACGGCAGCGCCCCAGCTGCGCTGGCCGGACGAGGACTGATGGGCAGCGACCAGCGGCCGCTGGCCATCGCCCTGATGGGCCCCACCGCGTCGGGCAAGACCGCCGCGGCGATCACCTTGGCCAAGGCCCATGGCGGCGAGATCGTCAGCGTCGATTCGGCGCTGGTGTACCGCGGGCTCGACATCGGTGCTGCCAAGCCCGATGCGGTTGAACAGGACGGCGTGCCGCACCATCTGCTGGACCTGCGCGACCCCTGGCAGACCTACTCGGCTGCGGAGTTTGCTGCCGATGCGACGGCTGCGGTGCAGGGTATCGTCGCCCGCGGCGGGCTGCCGATCCTGGCAGGGGGCACCGGGCTGTACTTCCGCGCGTTGCTGCAGGGTTTGTCCGCAATGCCCGAAGCCGACCCGTCGCTGCGTGCGCAGATCAGCGCTGAAGCAGCCTCCTTGGGCTGGGCAGCGCTGCATGCGCAACTGGCCGACGTTGACCCGCTGGCGGCGTCGCGCATCCATGCCACCGACCCGCAGCGTATCCAACGGGCGCTGGAGGTCTATCGGCTCACCGGCAAGCCGATCAGCTACTGGCAGGCGCAGCCGGGCACCGCACGGTTGCCGCTGCGGGTGCTGAAGGTGATCCTGGCGCCGGCCGAGCGCGCGGTGCTGCACCAGCGCATCGAGCGCCGTTTCGATCTGATGCTGGAGAACGGTTTCCTGGACGAAGTGCGCGGGTTGCGTGCCCTCCCCGAGATGGCGGCGGTGGCCTCGCCGCTGGATCTGCCGGCGATACGTGCGGTGGGTTACCGCCAGGCCTGGCAGTTCCTGGACGGGCAGGGCAGCCAGGCCGAGTTCCGCGACAAGGGCGTGTTCGCCACGCGCCAGCTGGCCAAGCGCCAGTTGACCTGGCTGCGCGGTGAACTGGATGCCCGCTGGTTCGACCCTGCCAGCGAAATGGGACGCCTGCAGGACGCGGTATCGCTGTTTCTGCAAAGGTAGGAAGCCCCATGGCGGTGTACCATCGGGGTTCCGGGCTGGCGGGGGATGCCAGTACCGGCCCATAAGAACAAGAACAGAGGAGTAGATGATGTCCAAGGGGCAGTCTTTGCAGGATCCGTTTCTGAACGCGCTGCGTCGCGAGCGCGTGCCGGTTTCGGTCTACCTGGTCAATGGAATCAAGTTGCAGGGCACGATCGAGTCGTTTGACCAGTTCGTGGTGCTGCTGCGCAATACCGTCAGCCAGATGGTCTACAAGCACGCCATTTCCACGGTGGTGCCGGCGCGCAACGTGCGTGTGGGGCCGGGCGGTGGTTACGTGCAATCGGGTGACGGAAGCCAGGCAGGCGATGACGAAAACGACAGCGAATAAGCAGGTAGCGGCGCATGTTTGACCGCTCGAAAAAGGGCGAACATGCGCTGTTGATCCAGCCGCATGCAGGGCGGCTGGAAGAGGATGTGCTGGAGGAGTTCTCCGACCTGGCGCGCTCGGCTGGCGCCAGCATCGCGGCGACCATCACCGCGCGCATGGACCGGCCCAATCCGTCCACCCTGATCGGCAGCGGCAAGCTGGAAGAAGTGAAAGCGGCTGCCGATGCCACCGGTGCCGACCTGGTACTGGTCAACCATGCGCTGAGCCCGGTGCAGGAGCGCAACCTTGAGCGCTACCTGGAACGGCGGGTGATCGACCGTACCGGCCTGATCCTGGACATCTTCGCGCAACGCGCGCATAGCCACGAAGGCAAGCTGCAGGTCGAGCTGGCCCAGTTGCGCCATCTGGCCACCCGCCTGGTGCGCGGTTGGACCCACCTTGAGCGTCAGCGCGGCGGTTCCATCGGCCTGCGCGGGCCGGGTGAAACCCAGCTGGAAACCGACCGTCGGTTGCTGCAGAAGCGCGTGGAGCAGCTGCAGAAGCGGCTGGAGAAGGTGGAAGTGCAGCGCACCCAGATGCGCCGCGCGCGCGTGCGCAGCGAAATGCCGCGCATTGCCCTGGTGGGCTACACCAATGCCGGCAAATCGACGCTGTTCAATGCCTTGACCGGTGCCGGTGCCTACGCAGCGGACCAGTTGTTTGCAACGCTGGACCCCACCGTGCGGCGTATCACCCTGCCAGGTGGCAACGCCATGCTGGCCGACACCGTCGGGTTCGTGCGTGACCTGCCACACGAACTGGTGGCGGCGTTCCGTTCGACCTTGTCCGAAGCGCGCGAGGCCGACTTCCTGCTGCATCTGGTGGATGCCGCCGACCCGTTGCGCGAAGAGCGCATCGCACAGGTGGACGAAGTGTTGCAGGCCGTGGGTGCGGGCGATCTGCCGCAGTTGTTGGTGTTCAACAAGATCGATCGCATCGACGGTGCGGAAGTGCGCCACGACGCGCAGGACGGTGTGCCGGACGAGGCGCGCCGCGAGCGCGTCTGGATCTCCGCCCGTGATGGGCGCGGCCTGGAGTTGCTGCAAACGGTGCTGGGCAAACGGCTGGGCCTGCAGCACGTCACTGGCAGTGTGCGCCTGCCGCCCAGTGCCGGCCGCCTGCGTTCACGCCTGCACCAGTTGGACGTGATCCGCAGCGAACAGGCCGATGAGGACGGCTGGCTGATCGAGGTGGATATTCCCATTGCCGAGGCCGAAAAGCTCGCCGCCAGTGCGGATGGCGCTGTGATCCGGCCATTGCTGCCGGAGAAGCCGCCCGAGTGGTGATCCGGGCGGTTCGCCGCCTCCTTGCAGGGTGAAAAGCAGCCGGCCTTGTGCCGGCTGTTGGTACGTTGGGTGGTGTTCTTGGCGCTTGTTTTCCGGAGTGGTGCAGACCGCGAGGCAGGCGCCGGCCAGCCCGCGGCGGCCGTGCCAACCGAGGATGGGGATCTGCGCTGCGGTTTGCGCTCCTGCGGTCAATGCTGCGCTTTCGCCGGCTACCGTGCCCTGACACGCAGGCCCTGTATGCGGTAAAACATCAAGGGTTATCCGCCCAGCCAACCGTGCCGCAATGTCCAATCCCTCTGATACCGATCTCAATGCGCTGGCCACCGCGCTCGGCGAACGCCTGCGGCAAGCCTCGCTGCAACTGGTGACCGCGGAGAGCTGCAGCGGCGGCTGGATTGCCAAGTGCATGACCGATATCGCCGGCTCGTCGGCGTTCTTCGACTGCGGCATGGTGGTCTACAGCTATGAAGCAAAGCAGCGCCTGCTCGGCGTGCACGCGCAAACCTTGGAGCAATACGGCGCAGTAAGCCGCGAAACCGTGCTGGAAATGGTGGCCGGGGCGCTGGTCAATTCCGGTGCCGGTATTGCCGTGGCGGTGACCGGCATCGCCGGCCCGGGTGGTGGCAGCCCCGACAAGCCGGTGGGCAGCGTCTGGATAGGCTGGAAGCGACGCGGTGGCTATGCGCGAGCCGAGCTGTTCCAGTTCGATGGCGATCGGGATGCGATCCGGCGGCAGACCGTGGCTGCGGCCCTGCAGGGCATCAACGACCAACTGTGACATGCTGGGCCGGGTACCAATCGGGGTAGGTCTGCAATGTGGGAAACGCTGGGCACCGTCCGTGATCTGGGTCGACTGCAGGAAATTGCCGCAGTCCTGATCCGTTATGGGTTTGGCGACGTGGTGCGGCGCACCGGCCTGGCCAATGTACTGGAGCGCGCCGGCCGCCTGCTGCGCTGGAACGACAGCCAGCAGATGCTGCGCATGACCGCGCCGGTGCGGGTGCGCAGCGCCATGCAGGAGCTGGGGCCGACCTTCGTCAAGTTCGGGCAGGTGCTGGCTACGCGCGTGGACCTGCTGCCGTCGGAGTGGATCGCCGAACTGTCAGAGCTGCAGAACGCCGTGCCGGCCTTGCCCTATGCAGCCATCCGCGCGCAGCTGGAGGCCGACCTGGGCGCATCGCCGGGCGAGGTCTTTGCCTTCCTGGACGAGACGCCGATGGCAGCGGCGTCGTTGGCGCAGGCGCACCGGGCGCGGCTGCACGATGGCCGTGAGGTGGTACTGAAGATTCGCAGGCCGGGTATCCGCGACGTGGTGGAGGCCGATCTGCGCCTGCTGGCGCGTTTGGCCGAGATCGTCGAGGCCCGCCTGCCGGACCTGCGCCGTAACCGCCCCGCCGAGGTGGTGCAGCAGTTCACCGTGTCGCTGCGCAGCGAGATGGACTTTGCCGCCGAATGCCGCAATGCCGAGCGCATCGCGCGCAATTTCGAGGGGCGTGACGACATTCTGATTCCAGCCGTGCATTGGCAATGGACCTGCGAAAGCCTCAACGTGCAGGACTTCGTGGACGGCATCCCCGGGCGCAAGCTGGAGGCGGTGGATGCCGCCGGCCTGGACCGCGCGGCGCTGGCCAGGCGCGGGGCGGACATCGTGCTGAAGATGGTGCTGGAAGACGGTTGTTTCCACGCCGATCCGCACCCGGGCAATATTTTCTACATGCGCGATGGCCGCATTGGCGTGATCGATTTCGGCATGGTGGGGGCGCTGTCCGAACCGCGCCGCTTCCAGGTCGCACAGCTGCTGCACGGGCTGGTGGAACAGGAACCACAGGCCGTGGCGGACGTGCTGCTGGACTGGGCCGGCGCGGTGGAGGTGGACGAGGCGCGGCTGCAGCAGGACATCAGCCAGTTTGTCGATCAGTACCGGGGCGTCCCGCTCAAGGACCTGCGCATTGGCCTGATGCTGGGTGACATCACCCAGTTGCTGCGCAGCTACAGCCTGACCCTGCCGGCTGATCTGGCGCTGATGATCAAGGCCTTCCTGACCCTGGAAGGCATGGGCCGGCAACTGGATCCGGATTTCGACATGGCCAGTGCCGCGCGCCCCTTCCTGGAGCGGGTGGTGTTGCAGCGTTATGCCCCGCGCGCGCTGCTCAAGCGCGGCCGGCGCAGCTTGCTGGGCCTGCTGGATTTTGCCGCCGAGCTGCCCCGGGACCTGCGCGGGTTGGTCAAGGCCGCCCGTCGCGGGCAGTTGAAGCTGAAAGTCGAAACCGCGGCGTTGCAGGGCTTTGGCGACCAGGTCAACCGCGCGGCCAATCGGCTGGTGGTGGGGGTGATCACCGCAGCGCTGATCATCGGTTCATCGATCGTAATGCACAGCGTTGGCGGCCTCTCCAGCCGCTGGCTGCTGGCCTTGGGGCTGGCCGGCTTCCTGGGCGCGGGGCTGTGCGGCATCTGGATACTGTTCTCGATCTGGCGCAGCGGCCGCCATCACTGACGGTCGCGGGCCGTCCCCGCGGATGGACGGGCAAGCCTGCCAGGGTGGGATCTGGAGGGGCGGATCGGCGCCGAAGGGCAGGGCTTGCGCTGAGTGGTGTTAGTAGCAATACTACTAACCATGAACCTGACCGATACCCAGCAAGCCATCCTTGACCTGATCGCCGAGCGCATCGAGGCCGAGGGCATGCCGCCGTCACAGACGGAGATCGCCCGCGCGTTCGGCTTCAAGGGCGTGCGTTCGGCGCAGTACCACCTGGACGCACTGGAGGCCGCCGGCGCCATCGAGCGTGTCCCGGGCCGGGCCCGTGGCATCCGTCTGGTAAGGCCGGAGGGCGAGGGTGCTGCAGGCCCGGCCGCCGAGCAGGGCGCTGCCGCCAACGACGACGTGCTGCGTCTGCCGATCCTGGGGCGGGTGGCAGCGGGGCTGCCGATCGGCGCGGATATCGGTTCGGACGACTATGTGGTGCTGGACAAGGTGTTCTTCTCGCCGGCCCCGGATTACCTGCTCAAGGTGCAGGGCGATTCGATGATCGACGAGGGCATCTTCAATGGCGACCTGATCGGGGTGCACCGCACCCGCGACGCCCGTTCCGGGCAGATCGTGGTGGCGCGGATCGATGACGAGATCACCGTCAAGCTGCTGAAGATCGCCAAGGACCGCATCCGCCTGCTGCCGCGCAATCCTGACTATGCCCCCATCGAAGTGCTGCCGGATCAGGACTTTTCGATCGAGGGGCTGTACTGCGGCCTGCTCAGGCCCAACTGCTGATGGGAAGTGTCGCAGCGGCAACCGCCTGTTTTCCTTACGTTAGGCGGTTGCATGTGCTGCTGCCGGTATCCTTGCCGGCCCAATAATTTTGTCGTCTCGCCTGCAGTCTCAGCCTTTGCGATACGACTCCCCTACAGTGGACCCCATGACGAAATCTACGAAATCAACGACGAGGACGAACCCGATGGACGAGAACAAGAAGCGCGCGCTGTCCGCTGCACTGAGCCAGATCGAGAAGCAGTTCGGCAAGGGTTCGGTGATGCGCATGGGCGACCGTGTGGTCGAGCCTGTCGAGGCGATCCCCACCGGTTCGTTGATGCTGGATATCGCCCTGGGCATTGGTGGCCTGCCGAAGGGCCGCGTCGTTGAAATCTACGGCCCGGAATCCTCGGGCAAGACCACGCTGACCCTGCAGGCCATTGCCGAGTGTCAGAAAATGGGGGGCACCGCCGCCTTCATCGACGCCGAGCACGCGCTGGATCCGATCTATGCGGCCAAGCTGGGCGTCAACGTGGATGACCTGCTGCTATCGCAGCCGGATACCGGCGAACAGGCGCTGGAAATCGCCGACATGCTGGTGCGTTCGGGCTCGGTGGACATCCTGGTGGTCGACTCGGTCGCCGCGCTGACCCCCAAGGCGGAAATCGAAGGCGAAATGGGTGATCAGCTGCCGGGCCTGCAGGCCCGCCTGATGAGCCAGGCCCTGCGCAAGCTCACCGGCAATATCAAGCGCTCCAACACCTTGGTCATCTTCATCAACCAGCTGCGCATGAAGATCGGCGTGATGATGCCGGGCCAGAGCCCGGAAGTGACCACCGGCGGCAATGCCTTGAAGTTCTACGCCTCGGTGCGCCTGGATATCCGCCGTATCGGCGCGATCAAGAAGGGCGACGAGATCATTGGTAACCAGACCAAGATCAAGGTGGTGAAGAACAAGCTGGCGCCGCCGTTCAAGCAGGTGATCACCGAGATCCTGTACGGCGAAGGCATCAGCCGTGAGGGTGAACTGATCGACATGGGCGTTGAGGCCAAGCTGGTCGAGAAGGCTGGCGCCTGGTACAGCTACGGTGACGAGCGTATCGGCCAGGGCAAGGACAACGCCCGTGGCTACCTGCGTGACAACCCGCAGCTGGCGGCAAAGCTCGAAGCCGAGCTGCGCGAGAAGTTCCAGCCCAGCGAGGCGGCGCGTGAGGAAGGCGACGACGACGGCGACGAGGAATGAGTTTCCCGTGGGGGCGGGCGGCGCATCGTCAGTGACGTTGCCCGTCCCCGCGGCATTTTATCCAGGAGGTTGATCGCCATGGACGGCGCTGCTTCGGCTGGCCATTGATGCCATGAATGATTTTGAAGATACGTCGCCCAAGGCGGGCAAGCGCCGTCGGGAACAGACGCCATTGCAGCGGGCGCTGGGGCTGCTGGTCAGGCGCGAGCACTCGCGCAAGGAGTTGGGCCGCAAGCTGAAAAGCCGTGGCCTGGACCCGGACGAGGTGGATACGGCCATATCCCGGCTGGCGCAGGATGGCTGGCAGGACGACGAACGTTTCGCCGAAACCTTGGTGCGCAATCGTGCCAATACCGGCTATGGGCCGCTGCACATCCGCGCGGAGCTGGGCACGCATGGGCTGGACAGCAGCCAGATCGAGGCGGCCATGGCGACCTTCGAGGGTGACTGGCTGGACAACGCCCGGGACCTGGTGTGCCGTCGTTTTGGCGAGAACGGCCCGCAGGAGCTGGCCCAGCGGCGCAAGGCCGCGGATCTGCTGGCCCGCCGTGGCTTTGATGGCAGCTGCATCCGCCAGGCCACCCGTTACGATCCAGAGGACTGAGCGGGCCGGGCCTGATACCCTTTCAGGGTTTCGGTAGTCCCGAATTCCCGCGCCCGCTGGGCGATCGGGACCCGCTCGCCAGCTTATTGCCAGTCCCCATGAATACACCTGTCAAATTCACAACCTCCCAGATCCGCAGCGACTTCCTTGAATTCTTCAAGGGCAAGGGCCACACCATCGTGCCGTCGGCGCCGCTGGTGCCGGGCAACGACCCGACCCTGTTGTTCACCAATTCCGGCATGGTCCAGTTCAAGGATGTGTTCCTGGGTGCGGAAAAGCGCAGCTACGTGCGCGCTGCCGACGTCCAGCGCTGCCTGCGTGCAGGCGGCAAGCACAACGACCTGGACTCGGTGGGCTATACCGCCCGCCACCACACGTTCTTTGAAATGCTGGGCAACTGGTCCTTTGGCGATTACTTCAAGAAGGACGCCATTGCCTGGGCCTGGGAACTGCTGACCCAGGTCTGGAAGCTGCCGGCCGAGCGCCTGCTGGTCACCGTGTACCACACCGACGACGAGGCCTTCGCGCTTTGGCGCGACATGGTCGGCATCCCGGAAGAGCGCATCGTGCGCATCGGTGACAACAAGGGCGCGCCCTACGCATCAGACAACTTCTGGCAGATGGCCGATACCGGCCCCTGCGGTCCCTGCACCGAGATCTTCTTCGACCATGGTGACCATATCGCCGGTGGCCCCCCGGGCTCGCCGGATGAGGACGGTGACCGTTTCATCGAAATCTGGAACCTGGTGTTCATGCAGTTCGACCGCCAGCCCGATGGCTCGCTGCAGCCGCTGCCGGCGCCGTGCGTGGATACCGGCATGGGCCTGGAGCGCCTGGCGGCGATCCTGCAGCACGTGCACACCAACTATGAAATCGACCTGTTCCAGGCGCTGATCCGCAAGGCCAGCGAGCTGACCGGCATGGCCGATCTGGAGAACAAGTCGCTGCGGGTGATCGCCGATCACATCCGCGCCTGCTCGTTTCTGATCGTCGACGGCGTGTTGCCGTCCAACGAAGGCCGCGGCTATGTCCTGCGCCGCATCATCCGCCGCGCCCTGCGCCACGGCTGGATGCTGGGTGTTCGCCAGCCGTTCTTCAGCAAGCTGGTACCGACCCTGATCGAGCAGATGGGCCATGCCTACCCGGAACTGCCGGCCCAGGCCGACACCGTGGTGCGTGCCCTGCAGGCGGAGGAAGAGCGTTTTGCCGAGACGCTGGACGCCGGCATGAAGATTTTCGACGACGTCGCGGCCAAGGTCAGCGATGGTGTCATCCCGGGCGTGGACGCGTTCCGCCTGTACGACACCTATGGTTTCCCGGTTGACCTGACCGCCGACATCGCCCGCGAGCGTGGCATGCGCGTGGACATGGACGGTTTCGAGGCCTCGATGGAGCACCAGCGCGAGACCGCGCGTGCCGCCGGCAAGTTCGGTGGCGGCGTGACCCTGCCGGCCGAGCTGGTGGCGACCTTGTCGCCGACGGTTTTCCTGGGCTATGACGCCCTGCAGGCCGAAGGCCAGAAGGTCGTGGCGCTGATCAAGGATGGCCGCCCGGTGGACGCCGTGCAGGCCGGTGACGAGGTGATCGTGTTCACCGCGCAGACCCCGTTCTACGCCGAATCCGGCGGCCAGGTCGGCGATACCGGCGTGCTGTCGGCCGCTGGCGTGAAGCTGGCGGTGACCGATACGCAGAAGTTCGCAGGCCAGTTCCATGGCCACGTCGGCACGCTGGAGCAGGGCGCCATCAAGCTGGGTGACGTGCTGGCCGGTACCGTGGACGGTGCGCGCCGTGGCGCCACCATCCTCAACCACTCGGCGACCCACCTGCTGCACGCCGCCCTGCGCGAAGTGCTGGGCACCCATGTGCAGCAGAAGGGTTCGCTGGTGGCGCCGGACCGCCTGCGCTTCGACTTCTCGCACTTCCAGCCGATCACTGCCGAAGAGCTGGCGATCATCGAGCGCAAGGTCAACGAGCAGGTGCGTGCCAACAATACGGCCGAAGTGCACAACATGGGCATGCAGGAAGCGCTGGATTTCGGTGCGATGGCGCTGTTCGGCGAGAAGTACGGCGAGAACGTGCGCGTGCTGAAGATGGGCGAGTACTCCACCGAGCTGTGCGGTGGCACCCACGTCTCACGCACCGGCGATATCGGTCTGTTCAAGATCACTTCCGAAGGTGGTGTGTCCTCGGGTGTGCGTCGTATCGAAGCGGTGACCGGGCAGGGCGCGCTGGATTACGTGTCGGCCGAGGAGGCCCGTCTGCACGAGGCCGCGCAGCTGCTGGGCGGCAGTGCAGGTGATGTGGTCGACAAGATCCGTCAGCTGGGCGAGCGGCAGAAGAAGCTGGAGCGCGAACTGGAGGCACTCAAGGCCAAGGTCGCCTCGGGTGCTACCGCTGATCTGGGCGCTGCGGCGGTCGAGATTGGCGGCGTGAAGGTGCTGGCAGCCCGTCTGGAAGGTTTTGACGCCAAGGCCCTGCGTGATGCCATGGATCGCCTGAAGCAGCAGCTGGGTGACGCGGTGATCCTGCTGGCAGGCACCCAGGAAGGCAAGGCGGCTCTGGTGGCTGGCGTCAGTGGTTCGGCGCTGGGCAAAGTCAAGGCCGGTGAGCTGCTGTCCCACGTCGCCAAGCAGGTGGGCGGCAAGGGCGGCGGGCGCCCGGACATGGCCCAGGGCGGTGGTGATGACGGTCCGCAGCTGGTGGCAGCCCTCGATGGGGTGCTGGATTGGGTCAAGCCGCATCTGGCCTGAATGCATCAAGCCTAATACCTTGAAGCCGTTTGCGCCCTGCCGTTACCATGGGGAGTCTTTCCCCTTTGTCGTGGGGCGCATAGCTCTAAGCGCGCCAATGCCGGTGGGAAATCCACCGGTTCCATGGAGATTTTCACAATGTTGATCCTGACTCGCCGTGTAGGCGAAACCTTGATGATCGGCGACTCGGTCAGCGTGACTGTGCTTGGCGTCAAGGGCAACCAGGTACGTATCGGTATCACCGCTCCGAAGGATGTTGCAGTACATCGCGAGGAGATTTTCCAGCGTATCCAGCGTGGTGATGAGCCCGCTGCATCGGGAAGTGAAGAAACTTCCGAATAAGGGTTTACCTTTCACCTCGTTTAACGTTATTCTTCGCGCCCCGCTTCGGAATACACGCAGCGGGGCAAGAAAAACGGAGTGATGCCCGAGAGGCCGAAGGGGCTCCCCTGCTAAGGGAGTATAGGGTCAAAAGCTCTATCGAGGGTTCGAATCCCTCTCACTCCGCCAGTTTCAAAAAAGCCCCTGATCAGGGGCTTTTTTGTGCCTGCAGGTTTTTCATTCCGCAGTCTCTTCGGGTTTCTATTTTGAGGGCTGTTGCGCCAGGGTGTGGCCGATGTGTGCGCAACGGTGGTGCTTCAGGGTGCCGTTCCGGAGCATTGCCGAAAAGCTGTGTCGTGGAGTCCGGTCGTGCGTGGCTGGAGCTTTCCCGGGAAGGCCTCTGCCGAGCATGGCTCGGCACTACGTGATACATCGCTAAGGGGCTTGTAGGGCGCACTGGCGTCGGGGAGTGCGGTGCCCCTGTAGAGCCGAGCCATGCTCGGCTGGAGCTTTCCTGGTAAGGCCTCTGCCGAGCATGGCTCGGCACTACGGGATGCATCGCTAAGAGGCTTGTAGGGCACGCTGGTGCCGGGGGAGTGTGGTGCCCCTGTAGAGCCGAGCCATGCTCGGCTGGAGCTTTCCCGGTAAGGCCGCTGCCGAGCATGGCTCGGCACTACGGGATGCATCGCTAAGGGGCTTGTAGGGCGCGCTGGCGCCGGGGAGCGCGGCGCCACTGTAGAGCCGAGCCATGCT
>DKPB01000094.1:1839-78938 GCA_002471015.1 Stenotrophomonas sp. UBA7346 | reverse complement strand
ATTTTGCGGAAAAGCCATGGTAGCCTGGGCTCACGACAAGGAAATCGCCCTACGCTTGATCGAGCCAGGGGAAACCGAATCAGAACGCCTATGTTGAGTCGTTCAACGGCCGGCTACGCGATGAATGCCTCAACGAACACTGGTTCCCAACATTGCTCCATGCCCGTACCAGCATCGAAAGCTGGCGACGTGACTACAACGAAGAAAGGCCCAAAAGAGCACTCGGCGGGATGACACCTGCCCAGTACGCCGCGCAGCTGGTGGCGAAGACAGATAAGATCAAAACCGGACTCTAAACCCGACCTCTACTCAGGCCGGGGGGACGTCGCTCTACTCTGTCGTTTCCTTACTCGCGAAAAATTTTATTCTCGATCAGAAGAAGCTTGACCTTCCGAAGCTCCTTCCCTGTAATTCGCGCCGAAGTGCCGCCAGTCCTTCCTTGTGAAGTTGCGATACTCGCCCTTTGGTAACACCAAGTCCGCGGGCTATGTCTTGGAATGATATTTGAAGCAGGTAGTGATCAATCAGCACCTGACGTCGCCGTGAAGGAATGTTGAGTAAACAATCGTGGAGAACAGAGCTCCAGTTCTCTTCGTCGTAGTGCTCGGCATTGTGATCTTCGCTTTGGCCTTCCAGAAGGAAACCTAGGCCAAGACCAACAATGCTCTCCACGAAGGCACCGAGTTCATCAATCTCGTCGCTGAGCAAAGACTCTAGCCGTTCAACTGGTACCCGTTTCTTGCTATCTGCCGCATCAGCTTTCATAAAGCAACGCATACCGTTGAAAACAGCCCCTCTTACTCTGGGGGTGGCATAAGCGTTAAAGACCAGTCCGTAGTCGACGTCATAGCGCATCATCGCTTCCAGCAAACCTACCTGCGCGTTCTGGACGTGATCAGCCCATTCCATCATTTTCAGGCCCGTTCGAAGTGTCACTCTTCGTGCGACGGAGCGTGCCCAGGGACAGTATCTCAGGAACAGGAAATCACGGGCCTCAACATCAGCCAGCTGTGCGTACCTGCGCCAAAGTTCCTGTTCGATGGGATCCATAGCGAAACTACATCAAGTCCAGAAGCTGCCCAGCAATGTGCGCGATACCAGTACCCATCCATCGATCAGGACGAACAGCAATATCTTCAACGGCAGACTGATGGTGGTGGGCGGCAGCATGATCATGCCGAGCGCCATGAGAATGGCCGCTACAACAAGGTCGATCAAAAGGAACGGGAGGAAGATTACAAAGCCGATCTGGAACGCAGTCTTGAGTTCACTGAGCAGGAACGCCGCAGCCAGATGCGTAAAGCGGATGTCCTGCATGCTCTTGGGCGGCGGAACCCGTGCCATCTCCAGCACTGCCAAAAGATCGGATTCGCGTGTCTGACGCACCATGAACTCGCGTATGGGGTCGCTTGCCCGCTCTATCGCAACACCGGCACCTATCTGCTCCGTCATGTAGGGGTTGATGGAATCAGCGTATACCTTGTCCACTACCGGCCCCATGGAGAACAGGGTCAGAAACATTGCCAACGTGATGAGTACGCTGTTTGGTGGTGTCTGTGGAATGCCCAGAGCATGCCGCAGCAGCGCAAGAACAACAATAATTCGAGTAAAGGACGTCATTCCTATCAACACTATCGGAATGAACGACAGAAAGCTCAGTGCAAGAAACGTGCGTAAAGCGGGGGCAAGATCCTGCCGCACGGCCGAGCCAAGGGCGTCCACAGTGGGAGTAGCCGCATAGGCTGTGGCACTGCTGGAGATCAGCCCAAGCAGCGCGCAGACAAGCACCGGCTTCAGGAACGACTCAATTCTCATGGCGCGGTCTCGCCCCTGTCGATCTGCGACTTTGCTTCCACGACGTCAAGGCGCGTGACGGAAACCCCTGCAGCCGACTCAACCACCAGCACTGTTTGGCCTTCACGCATCATCGTGTGCACCATCGTCCTTCGGCTGATTCGCTGGCTGCTGACCTGCCATCGTGCGCTGACGAGTGCCTTACCTGTGCTGCCTGCGCTTGCAGTCCATGCATCCAGCCAGCCTCTTCTACGCAACTGCAACAAAATGATGAAAGCGACCACGAGCAGGCCAACAGTCGCCATGACGACCCCGAGAACCTGCCCGGCGCCGATTGCCGGATCCGCGCGATAGGGAATTGCGCTGGACAGCAACAGCATGATCAGGCCAGTTCCGTGATGCGGACGCCCAACTTGTCTTCAACCGCTACCAGTTCGCCACGGGCAACGGGACGACCGTTCAACAGCAGGGTGACCTCGGCATCCACACTCTCGTTCAAAGTGACCAGATCCTGGCTGCGCAGCGAAAAGAGCTCATCAACCGTCAACTCTGTGCTCCCAATCTCTGCAACCAGCGAAACCTTCACATGGCCAAGAAGGCTGAGATCCTTGTCAATCGTTGCAGCAGTGGTATTCATAGCTAGTTCCAGAATTAGTTAAAGCGCACGTTCCAATGCGCCGGTAAAGTCTGTTCAGTCCAAGACGACAGTGCGCTGCCTGTGCTCCGGCAAAATCCGGCCGGTGCGGATCTCGCCGGAGTGGGTGCCCAGACGCACGCGTGGTTGTGGGGAGACATCGGTCAGCAACACCTCCCCAACGCGCAGTTGCAGAGAGTCCAGAAGTTCAATGGTCCCCAGCTCTATCGACGCACCCACCGGTACCCGCAGATCAGCGATCGCTTTCCTTCTGCTTGTTAGATTGGAACTCGGTCTGCTTGAGGCATGCTGAGGCAGACGCGCGCTACACCAGCGTCCGTTAACCTCAACCTCGAATGCTCCCGGCAAGCCCTCCATGCGCCACCCGGTCCCCCCTTGCCGTGAGGCAAATGCGTCAGGGGCAACGTGTGCGGCAGTCCCTATCGCTGGTGATACCTCGCCTCCCCACAACGACTCCAGCAGAGCGCTTACGCAGCGCCCGCCCACTGCTTCGGCCAAGCGCCCTCCCCGCCCTTTGGCCAGGCCCAATGCACTTCTGGCAAGCTGGCAGCCCGCATCGCCATCCGCACTGACCAGCATCGCGGCCCCATCGTCGCTCGACAGCAGCCAGGTCTTCCGTGAGCCGGGATCACTTGTCGGGTTCGGAGAGCGCGCAGAAACCGAGAAACCATCCCATCTATCGCCCGCCCAGTCGCGGGTCCACGACTGGACTCGTACTTCCAGATTATCCCGCAGCAGCGCAACGCGGCTGGCACCCTGCCAATAGATACGATGCATGGCAATCAACCGCCACGCGTACTGTTGTAGAGCTGTTCGATCATTTCGTTGCTGACCGTCATTACCCGTGAGCTTGCCTGGTACCCGCGTTGGATGATCAACATATCCGCGAACTCCTGGGTGAGATCGATGTTCGACATCTCCAGCGTGCCACCCGCCACCTTTCCGAGTCCACCGCTGCCCGCATGGGTCAGCTGCCGTCGTTGACTGTCGGCGTTGGAAATCATCCGCCCTCCACTCAGTTCCAGCGTGCTCTCGCTGGCGAAGCTCGCAAGGGCAAGACGCTGGCCCTCACGCTTCTCACGTGAGCCATACGCGAACTGCAAAACCCCATTTTCATCAAATGAAATGGAGGTGATTCCCAGCACTGAGCGCCCGTCAGTTACGGTTCCGGCCACGGTGTTGCCAAGATGCGACATACTTGTCGTGCCTTGGAAGGTGCCCGGTGTTCCGAATGACAGTTCGACAGCCTGACTTACGCCATCAAACTGAAGCGACAGATTGATGCTGCCGTACCCCGGCTCCAGCGTACCGGATACGCTGAAGCGAAGCTCACCACTACCAACTTCGCCATCGTTCTCGTCCTTTACCTTCACCAGGAAGCTGGTCGGAGTAGCGGTACTGCCTTTACTGAACTCCACCGTCAATGCATGACCCTTGCCGTTTGCATCGTAGATGGTGAGTCCTTCAACCTTGTGCGTGCTCTCTGCAGGTGAAAGATTGCCACTGAAGGTAACTTTCGTGGATGGCTCGGCCGCCAGCGTGCGGTAGGCCTCCAGCGATATCGGCGACAGGTTCCCCCCATCATCAAGGGACATCACCTGGAACTTGCTTGCACTGTCGATCAGCAGCCCATCGTCATCGAACATGAACTGTCCCGCGCGTGTGTAGTGCAACTGGCCTTGTTTGTCGCGCAGTACGAAGAATCCGGTGCCGTCGACCGCGATATCGGTAGGATTGCCCGTTTGCCGCATATCACCGGCAACGGTTCGCAAGCCCTCCCCGGATATCCGCATACCCTGCCCGGCCCCCACGTTCTGAAAGAATGAATCCCGGCCGCGAAAGCCAGGGGTATTCATGTTGGCGACGTTGTTGCTGACTGTGTCCAGGCTGCGGGAGAAGCCGAACAAGCCAGAGAGACTGTTGAAAAGTGCCTGAAACATTGCTTACTCCTGCGGCTTTACCAAGGTCACCTGTGGCAGACGGATGCCCGTCAGCACGCCGGCGGCGGTATTGATGGTCAGCTCTGGCCCAGTGCTGGTGAACTGGACCGCAGCGACGTTGCCGCCGATGTTTCCGCCGCCAACCTGTGCAACGTCAACCGAACGATTCAAGAGGGCCAACGCCTGGCTCGATGACTCCATGGTCAGCATGCCCTCCATGTTGACGCCCAGCTGTCGCGACTGTTCCAGATTGCTGAACTGGGCCAACTGCGCCAGGAACTCGCGGTTATCGACGGGTTCAAGTGGATCCTGGAACTGCAGCTGGGACAGGAACAGCTTGATGAAGCCTTCCTGGTCGATCGTGCTGCGCGCCTCGACACTGGCGCTGCCGTTGTTGACAACAGATCCAATCGAATCAATGGCCATCTGTATTCATCCCCTGGTTGTTTGGTCGGCGCCAGATTTCGCTGCCGTTGTGTACGATGCGCCATACAGGTTGCTCGGCGCCGTAGAAAGCGATGATGTCGTTGACGGCCTTATCCAGGTCAGTTTCATCCAGGCGAAAGTCCCGCAACCAGACGGTTACGCGCCCATGCTCGTCCTCGGTTCGCCTCTGTATGCGTTCGGCCCACGCCACAAGGCTTGGCAAGGCCTGCTCATTGATGCCGTGTATGTTGGCTTGAACGCCCGCCGTATAGCGCGATTTCGTCAGTACCGTCGGTGCCAAACCCGCTCCCCCTCCTGGCCCATGATCCAAGAAAGACTCGCGTGCAAGCGTTCCGGTGATCGGAGCCGAAGCCGTGCCACCCATTGGGAATGCCCCCTGCCGTACGCCAGGAATTGCGGGGGGCGGGCCCGCTGCATCACTGATGTAGGCCCGACGTCCAAGTTGGGAAAGCGCCGTCTGCGCCGAGAGCTGCCACGGGTAGAGAAGCCGCTCCAATGCTGCGTCCTGCCGCTGGAGGTCCAACCCGGAAGCATCTTCAGACACCATGGTCTCCTCGTTCACAACGGCTTGTTCACTGGGCTGCGCGGCAAGTTCGGGAGAGTCCTTGGCATCCAGCTCTTTCGCGAAGTCACCGCCTTTTTGTTGACCACGCAGTTCAGTCACCTGCTTGGTAGTAACTGGCGCAGCACTCACACTGGCCTCAGCGATCTGCATACATCCTCCGATACACCCACATATCAGCAGCAACATCCGCCAATGACCGCTCGCGCAGCTCCATCTGCAGATGACGTTCACGTTTACTACGCCGTTCCACCACCTTGACATTGCGGCTCGCCTGCAGCAGAGACGCTGTCTGGCCCCGGTGCTCCACCTCGGCCAATCCAGAAACGCATGCCGCTTCTTCCGCCGAAGACACCAGATGCTGCTCGGCCAACAAACCTTGTTCGTAGACGCCGATCCATGCATCCGCGCTGAAGCTTATCTCTGCTTTCCAGGCTGCCAACTTTTCAACGCGATCGTTGGCCTGACGCAATTCTTCATTGGCGTCCAGCAGCGCTACGCTGGCTTGCTCAACTGCGATCTCCGCACGTTGCTCAGCAAGCAGCCGAATGCGGCCCAACGCGTTCAATCGCACCGCCCGTGGCTTATGCATTTTCCACCAGTCCCGTGATTGCCGCAGATAACATCTGCATGGCTTGCTTTCGTGGGACGGCTTGATGAAGCGACTGCCGAAGCAGCTCGCCGATTCTGGCCTCGGCGCTTATGGCCTGGTCCAGGGCCCCGTTGCTACCGGGTTGGTATGCGCCAAGTTCGATCATGTCCCGTGCCGATTCAACCTTGGCCAGTATGCGTCGCGCCTCTGTCACTTGCGCCACATCGCCGGGATTTGCCAATGCGCCCAACAGGCGACTGGTACTTTGCAGTACGTCTATCGCGGGGAAGTGTCCCCGTTGCGCAAGCTCCCGCGTCAAAACGATATGCCCATCGAGCACCGCCCGCATGTGGTCGGTAATGGGCTCATTCATGTCGTCACCCTCAACCAGCACGCTATAGACAGCGCTGATTTCGCCTGCACCATGCCGCCCGCAACGCTCCACAATGCGTGGCAACCAACTGAACACTGACGGGGTGTAACCACGGAAGGTCGGGGGTTCGCCAATCGCAAGGCCAATCTCACGCTGGGCCAGCGCAAACCGTGTTATCGAATCGACAACCAGTAGCACAGACTTACCCTGATCCCGAAAGTATTCGGCAACGGCGTGGGACGCGTGCACCGCATGTGTTCTGACCAAGGCAGGCTGGTCGGCGGTAGCCGCCATCACAACGGCACGTTGCAGCCCCTGCGCCCCAAGCGAATCGCGGATGAAGTCACCAACCTCACGCCCACGCTCGCCAACGAGACAAAGTACGATGACGTCGGCATGAACATGGCGTGCAAGCATCCCCAGCAAGGTGCTCTTGCCCACGCCGCTACCTGCAAAAATGCCAACCCGCTGGCCACGACCAAGTGTGAGCAGCGCGTCGATACAGGCAATCCCCGTCGGCATCACATCGGTGATCGGCGGCCGCTGCATCGGATTGATCGGTGCCGCATGAAGGGGATAGCGACTGGAAAGCAACAGTTCTCCCTTGCCGTCCAACGGCCGGCAGAATGCGTCGACTACCCTGCCTTGCAAACCCTCCCCCACCGGGACATCCAATGGACGGCCGGTCGCACGAATCAGGCTACGCCCCGAAATACCGCCCACATCGGCATAGGGCATCAGCAGGACTTGATCCTTGCGAAAGCCAACAACCTCGCATGGCACGCTGGCGCGTCCATTGTCCGGCAGTATTTCGCACAGTTCCCCCACATCCGCATCCAGCCCCTGGGCCTCAATCACAAGACCATTGAATGCCACAACACTGCCTTGCCGCCGGTACATGTCGGTGCAAGCGATGGTGGTTTGCAGATGGGTCTGCAGGTTCATGCCTTGGTTCCCGCCCGGTATTGGCCAAGACCGGTCAGAAGCGCCGTGCGCAACATATCCAGGCGCACATCAAGCCCCGTGTCACGACTGCCAAATCGTGTTTGCAGACGGCACTGGCCGGGTTGCAGGCGCGGATCAACAATTACCTGCACTCCGTCGATCTCGGATAGAGTCTCTGCGTCATCCTTCGACAGCACGATGCTGTCAACATCCGCCATTAATCCCTTCATTGCGTGGCGAACCAGATCAGGCATCAGGTCACCTGCGCCGTATTCCTCGCCGAGTACACGCACCACTGCAGAGTACGCCACCTCTATCGCAACTTCCTCGGCCCTGTCGCGCTCGCTGTCCATCCTCTTGGACAAACTGGCTGCAAGTGCTTCCAGCTTTCCACGGGCTTGATCATATTGAGCGCGGGTTCGTGCCAGTTCGGCTTCACTTTTCTGTTGCCAGACAAGGTGCTGCTCCTTGGCCGCTTCCTGTGCCTTGGCCAGACCCTGCGCCAGGCCTTCCTGAAATCCGCGGTCAAGCGCATCGGCATGCTGCAGCTGAAGCGAGCGCACAGCCTCCACGGCGCTGGCTTCTACCGCTGCAGCAGCCTGCGCCGCAGGCGCAGCCCACAAAGGCACGGCAGCTGCGATATCCGCTCCGATACGTCGCATGCTCAATTTTCGCCCCGCAGTTCAACCTGCAGCGTCAGCGCAGCGGCCCGTGTTGCAGCCGATAGCGCTGGCGGCATTGGTACAGAATTTTCCAGCGCCGCTAGCACCGGCCGCTGTAGTTGTGCCGGCAACATCGCGAACGCGAAGTCACCGTCACCCGCCCCATGGGACTGCAGCACGCGGGCCAACTCAATCGCGTCCAGATGATCGGCCAGCAACAGGATATCCAGCTCTCCATCTGACAACGGTACCGGTGCGTCAATATTGCTGGATACGTCCAACGCACGCAGCGCAAACCCGCGATCGTTCCACCTTCTGCTCTCCACTTCGGCGATGCAATCCAGCAGCAAGCCGCGCGTTGACGGTTCCAGCCCAAGGAGCAGTTCGGCACGAACATCCGGCTGCATGGCTGCAACAACAATGGCGGCCCGACGGATGGCAGCAGCAGTCATCAACCGGCCCTACCGTTCAGCCAAGCCCGAACCTGCTGCGCTGCCCTCTCACTTTCCTCTCGCGACAGCAACGCAGGCTGACTGCGGCGCGGCCAGACAACGACAGCCGCAGCAATCCCGCCCAGGACGAAAGCCAGCAGCAACCAGAGGTAGCCGGCCGTTGCTCCCGGCAAGTCCCAACGACCAGAGCTTGTGATGGGCGATGCCACGCGCGAGGTTGTCGCGCTGACTGCGACCGAAGGCGCAGGTGCGGCGATGGGGGCGCTGCTTATCTCGATGCTGTCGCCGCGTGAAGTGTCCAAGCCGGCTGCCGTGGAAACCAGACGCGCAAGCCTGTCTCGCTCAGCCGATGCCACGCCCGCTGGGAGCACCACGGCGATTGAAATGCGCTCGATCACGCCACTGGCCTTGGTTACTTCCTCGCGCTCCGTGCCGTGCGCGTACTCCACCTGTTCATTGACCAGTGCAGCATCGGCGGGACCCTCAGCTGGACGACCGCCACTGCTGCTGCGCCTCACGACCACGCCTTGGTTGGAACCGGGCAGTGTCAGCGGCTTCTCCGATGTCCGCTTTACCTGATCGAAGTTCATCCTCACGTCCACGGACACAGAGGCGCGTTGCCCGGGGAGCGCTTCACCCAACATCTGCTCCAAACGCGTTTGAAGCCGAGAAGACATTTCCGCAGCTGCGTCCGCGCCCTCGCCAGCCATTTCCACGCCAGCCGGGCTTCCGCCGCCAAGTTGCAGGCCCGCGGGCCCAACCACCACCACGTTTGAGGGCGACAAACCCTCCACCGCGGAAGCAACCAGATTCCGGATTCCGGCGACCTGGCGTCGTTCAAGGACCGTACCTGGAAGCAGCGTCAACGCTATCGAAGCCTTCGAGCTTCCATCTTCACCCAGGAAGGAGCCTGCCCTGCGTATCGACAGATGTACGCGAACGTTCTGCACGCCCGGAATGCTTGCAATGGTACGCTCCAATTCGCCCTGCAGTGCACGTTGGTAGTTGATCCTCTGCGCGAACTCGGTTACCCCGAATTCGTTGTCGTCGAACAGTTCGTAGCCAACATGTCCTCCCTTGGGAATGCCAGCCGATACAAGGCGCATGCGCGCATCAAGCATTTGGGTGCTGTCAACCATGATGGCGCTGCCGCCTTGTTCAAGGCTGTAGGGCACCTTCCATTCGCCCAGCGTCGCAGCGATCTCCGCAGCGTCCGACTCACCCAGGTTTCCAAAGAGCAGCTCCTGCCGCGGTGAGAACACCAGCCACAGCACCACCACAGTGCCCAACAGGATGGCCAACGTGCCTGCAACCAGGCCAATGCGTGCCCCGCGACCCATCGCATTGAACGTGTGCTTTACCGATGTAATTGCGCCCATGGTCACAGCTGCATCCGCGACAGTTCTTGATACGCTTCAATGACCCGGTTTCGGACTTCCGACACCAGCATCATCTGCATTCTTGCTTCTTCCAGCGAGATCATCACGTCATGCGTTGCGATCTCCTGCCCGGACGCAAGGGCGCGGACCGTCTGGTCGGCATTCTTCAAGGCACCATCCAGGCTACCAAGCCCCTGCTCGATAACCGTCGAGAACTCCATTCTGGATGCCTGGCCAGCAGCCTGCGACTCTGCGGCCGCAGCTCCTGCCCCGATACCTGCTACAGCTTCAATGCTCATTATTTCGCCCCGATCTCCATGGCCTTCAACACCATGCTGCGCAGCGTGTTGAAGGACCTTACGTTTGCTTCGTAACCACGACTTGCAGTGAGCAACGTTGTCATCTCCTGCACCATATCGACGGCAGGGTAATGCACCATGCCCTGGGCATCGGCCAATGGATGCCCAGGATCAAGTACGGCCCGGGTAGCCACCACCTGTGGTTGACCCTGCGCTCCCAGGACGCTGGTGAAGGCCGCGCCGTTGCTGGCCAGCGTCCGCGGATCGACCGGTTGATTCGCCAACGCGACGTTGCGACTGGCGACGTCCATGCGCAGGCGCTCGTTTTGCATGCCGGCGCGACTAGCTTCCAGGATGGCGTCAATACTCATGCGCCGCCCCTCCCGGTCACAGCCAATCGCATCAGCCCAAAATGACGGCCCAGCGACTCGCTGAGCAGTTGATATTCGAGCCCAGCGGCAACTGAATCAGCCACCAGCTCATCCAGGCCGGGCCGAACAGCATCGCTGCGTTCCTCGATCAGCGATAAGCCGGTTTCCCGGGCGGCAGCCAGGGCCTGGCCGCCGGCAACGCGATCCGAACCCGCTGCCATCGCCAGCGCGGACTCCGCGCCAGCCTGGTCAACAACGAAGAACGTCGCTCCGGGAATCGAAGCGTTGACGATGTTCCATCCCGCAACCTCCGCCCGCGTTCTGCTCAGGTCCAGCGCGGTCCGTACTGCTTCCACTGTCAAATCACTTGCCATCGTTCTTCTGCCTCACTGGATGAGCAGCTCGCCGTCGAGCGCGCCGGCTGCCTTGATGGATTGGAGCACCGCGATAACATCCCGCGTGGTCAGCTTTATGGTGCGTAGCGCGGACACCAGCTCAGCCACGCTTGTTCCCTCGGCAACGGCAACCACGGGTGCAACGCCTTCCTGCACATCTATGCGACTTTCCGGCACCAGCACCGTACGCACATCGCTGCCGGGCCTTATCAGCAACCCGTCCGGCTGGGAGACGCTATAACGGGTATTCACCTCCACGCGCAGGTCACCATGGGTGATGCTTACCTGCCCGATGCGGATATCGCCACCCGCCACGATGGTGCCGGTCCGCTCGTTAACCACCACGCGGGAACGTCGCTCCCGGGCAATGCGTATGTTTTCAATCTGTGCAATGCGCGTAACAAGATCCGTACGTTGGCCAGCAAACCCAACAGTGACCTTGCCAGCGTGCTCCGCGGTCGCCTGCGCATCAGGCAACGCCGCACGAACCGCCTGTGTCAGGCGTTGTGCCAAGGTGAAGTCGGGCTCGTTCAGAAGAATGCTCAGCGAGTTACCATCCCCCACCACGCCCAGCGGGGAGCGCTGCTCCACACTGGCGCCTGCGGGAATCCAGCCAACGGTGGGGTGGTTCTTCTGTACCGATGCGGTGATCGCTTCGAACTGATAGCCACCCACTGATATGGCGCCTTGTGCGATCGCGTACACCTTTCCGTCCGGGCCATGCAGGGGAACCAGCATCAAGGTGCCCCCCACCAGGCTGCGTGCGTCACCGGACGAGGCCACCTGTACGTCCAGTTGCTGACCAGGCTCGGCAAACGCCGGCAACTTTGCCGTTACCAGCACTGCGGCCACATTGCGGCTTGCCAGGTCACCCAGTTCGACGTTCACGCCAAAATTGCGCAAGGTATTGGCTACCGATTGCAGCGTCGCGCGGTTGCGCGGCGAGTCACCGGATCCGGACAGGCCAAATACCAGCCCGTAACCAGTCAATGGGTTGTCCCTGACGCCTGCGATGCGGGCGATGTCCTTGACCCGCACATCGCCGGTATCAGCTGCGTGCAGCAGCCCCGGCAGCAGGCACATCCACAACAGAATCAGGGCTCTCACAGCAACCTCATCCACTTGAGTACGCGATAGACAATGCTGGTACGTTGCGACTCGCTGACCACACCCGAGCCACTGAATTCGACGCGGGCGTTGGCAATACGGTGTGACCACAAGCTGTTGTCCGCACGAATGTCTTCCGGGCGCACCAACCCACTCAAGGTGATGCGTTGGTCTTCGCCATTGATGATCAACGACTGCGCCCCTTCCACTGCAAGCGTGCCGTCGGCGAGCACTTCCAGCACACGCACGGACAGCTGCGTACGCAGTTCGCCCGCCCGTGATGTTTCAGCCCCCCCAGCACTGGACGCCCCCAGGCCTGCCGACGCAGCGCCCTGGTATCCGGGAGTGGATGCCGATGCGCTGATGCGCAGGTCCGAGCCCGCATCCGTGTTTGCGCTGGAGCGCGCACGGGCCGCTTCCAGGACATTCACGGTCAGGATGTCACCCACCCGGTAGGCACGGCGATCAGCCGCAATGCCACGATAGGAGCCGGTGCTGATCAGACTTTCCTGCGCGCAAACCGGCACTGCCAAGCCTGCCAGAAGGCCGGTCAGCGCAGCCAACAAGAGCCACTCAGTTCTCAATTGTCACCTCGCTGCGGCCGGTAACCGCCGCCTCAATCCATCGCGATCCGCCCTTGGGCAGCACATCCACCCTGTCTCCCACTGCGCCATCCTGGCGCGCGGTTGCCATCATCTGCAGCGCGATGCCGCCCTGGCGCATGTGTAATGCGACCTCACTGTTGCGGGCAACTGCGGGTGCGGGGCCGAAATCACGCTGCAGAACAGCCTGACCAGCACGCACGCTGCGCAACAGGCGTTGGTCCCGCAAAGCGGCAACCTCGTCGACCAACGCTCCGTCCTGGCCATATGCAGCCAAATCAACACGCTGGCGCCGTACTGCCAAGTCCATGGCGCCGTCGCCAGCTTGCTGTGAACGCTGGTAGACCAGTCCATCGCGCCATGCGTGCACGGTGAACCAGACCGTACGGGTCTGCTGCGGACTGCCTGCAATCTTCAACGTGATGGGCACACCCACGCGATTGCGAGGCCATTGCCCTCCAATTTCACCGGCGACGATGGTTACCTCGCCCTCCAGGGCAAGGGTCGAGGATGAAGGGCGCCCGCTTGGCACGAACTCCCAGTCAGCGTGCACCTGGGCCGCGCGTTCCTGCAGGCGGACCAACGCCGCCGCTATCAGCTGTTCTGCAGGCACGACCGTTGCCGCCGCAGCCACGGTTGGCAGCAGGACGGGTAGCACCAGGCAGGCGCGCAACAGGTAGTTCATCAGCGGCGCAGGTTGTTGATGGTTTCAAGCACCTGGTCCGATGCCTGTAGTACGCGTGCATTAAGTTGGTAGGCGCGCTGCGCCAGCACCAACCCGGTCATTTCATCGATCATGTCAACGTTGGCTGCTTCCAGGTAACCCTGCTGAAGTCGGCCGCTGCCACCCTCACCCGCAACCATCGGCAGCGGCCCACCGGTTCGCGCGCCGGCACGGAACAGATTGTCCCCGGCGGATTCAAGGCCTTCGGTTGTCGCAAACATGGTCAGCTCGATCGTGCCCAGTACGGTCCGTTGCTCGTCCCCGTCAAGCTTGGCGCTCAGTTCGCCCTCCGCCGATATCAGGATGTCACTGGCCCCCTGTGGCACCTGCGGCCCTGCGCTCAGGCGCATTCCATTGGTGGCAGCCAGGTAGCCCTCATCATCCAGCCTGAAGCGTCCGGCACGGGTATAAAATCGGTTGCCGTTGAGATCTTCCAGTTCGAAAAAGCCGTTGCCATCAATGGCCAGGTCCAGCGGACCGCGCGTGGGTTGCAGCGCCCCACCTGCGAATTCCTGCGTGGTGGAGGCTACGCGAGCACCACCGCCATGGGTTCCCACAGACTGCATGGATTCACCGGGCATGGGTACCGAGGCGATCTCGGCAAAGTTAACCCGGCCACGCTTGAACCCAGGGGTCTGCATGTTCGCCACGTTGTTGGAGATGACGTCGATCTGCTCCTGCTGACTGCGCAGGCCGGTGGACGAGATGTAAAGCGCGTCGATCATGGTCTGGCCCTCTTAGTTATCGCCAATGCGGTTGATGCCTACGTCCAGCGTACGGTCATAAATGGACACAACGCGCTGCACGGATTCGGCGTGACGCGTCAATTCGATCAGCTGCAATGTCTGCGCCGCCGCGTCAACGTTGGATTGCTCGGTGGCACCTTGCTGCACGCGCCCGGCCCAGTCACCCAGTTCCCCGCTGTAGCGGTAGCCACCTTCAACCGCATGCAACTGCGCAGGGTCGGCCGTTCTGATAGTGAGTTGCGCTACGCGTTGGTCCTCCGCCCAGACCACTCCGTTCTCGTCCACGCGAACCTGGCCCTCCGGCAACAGCAGCGCGCCTGCATCGCTCATCAGGCGGTCCCCGCCGCGCGTTGCCAGATAGCCCTGAGCATCGCGCACAAAGCTGCCGGCACGTGTCAACAGCGCTTGTCCGCCCCGGTCTGCAACGAAGAAGCCGTCGCCCCGCAACGCCATGTCCAGCGCCCGATCCGTGGATTTCAAGGGACCGTCCCCCAGCACCACCTGGCGTGACAGGCCGGTACTCGCGCCAAAATCGGCAATAGCGCGCACGCCCTGGTACCCCGGCGTATTGATGTTGGCCACGTTGTGGCTGACCGCGTTGATCCCCTGGATATCCGCATTCAATGCACGGGTAAGGGCCTGGATCGTGTCACTCATGGCATGCTCCTCAACTGGATGTCCCCACGGCTGCGAATGAGCGCACCACCGCACTGGACGGAACTTCGTTCAGGCCGACAACAGCTACATGCGGCAATGACCGCTGGATCAAACCGCGCAACGGCCGCCGCAACGTTGCCGGGCACAACAACACCGGATTGAGGCTGCGCCCCATCATCGCCTCGGACTGGCGCGCCAGATGTTTGATGAACCCATCCAACTGGTTGATGTCCGAAAACAGCGCGCCACGGCCCTCGCTGTTACGCTGGTTGCCCATCAGCACCCGTTCGATATCAGGCGCAAGGGTCAGCACGTTCAAATCGCCCTTGGGGTCGTTGAATCGCTGGCAAATACCGGGCCCCAGGCGTTCGCGCACTTTCTCGGCAAGATCCTCGGGCTGTTTCAACGTGCGCCCGAAATCCACCAGCACCTCGACGATGGCCTCCAGGTTGCGAACACTCACCTGCTCGCGCAGCAGCAGCTGCAGCGTCTTCTGCACATCGGAGTAGCTCAGGATGTTGGGCACCAGTTCGTCCACCATCGGGCCACAGCGCTCCTTCAGGCGCAGCAACATCCGCTCTGTTTCTGCGCGTGTCAGCAGTTCGGGGGCCTGGCGCTTTATCACCTCATTGAGGTGGGTAATCAGCACTGTGTCCGGCTCCACCAGGGTGTAGCCGGCGCTACGGGCCAGCTGACGAGCGGCAGGATCTATCCATTGTGCGGGCAAACCATACGCCGGATCTCGAGTCTCCACGCCTTCCAACTGCGTGCGGCTACCGCCTGGGTTGATGGCCAGCACGCGATCCGGAATAAGGCTGCCCTGTCCTACCCGATAGCCCTGTATCCAGAGCTCGTAATCGTGTTGCCCCAACTCCGTGCGCAAGCCCGTCTGGATGCGTGGCACGATGAAGCCCAGATCAGCTGCAACCTGGGTGCGCATGTGATCGATGCGCTCCTGCAGATCGCCCAAAGGCCCCAGCAGCAACTGGTGGACGACCGAGCCCATGCGTATCTCGATGGGCTCGACGCGTAGCGCCTGTTGCAATGCCTCCTGCTGGGTTTGCGCCGGCGTCACCGCTGACTCGGCAGCAGCGTCAGCCGCCGATTCATCGCCCACCCCCTGGCGGAAGGCATACCAGCTCAGTGCCAACACCCCCGCCAGCACAACCAGAACTGGCAGCTTGGGGAAATCCGGCAACATCAGGATGACCAGCAATGCAAATGCAACCACCAGCAGAGCACGGGGGCTGGACAGGATCTGACGCGGTATCTCGGTGCCCAGGCGGGCGTCGGCCGCGGCCCGGGTAATGATGATGCCGGTGGCCACTGCGATGACCAGTGACGGGATCTGGGTGACGATACCGTCACCTACCGTGAGCAAGGTGAACCGTTGCACCGCCTCGGTCCACGGCATCCCCATCTGTGCGATGCCGATGGCCAGGCCGCCAACGATATTGATCAGGATGATGATGATGCCGGCGATGGCATCACCCTTGACGAACTTGGTGGCGCCATCCATCGCGCCGTAGAAGTTGGCTTCCTTCTCGATCAGTGCGCGGCGGCGGCGCGCCTCATGCTCATCGATCAGCCCCATGTTCATGTCGGCATCGATGCTCATCTGCTTGCCAGGCATGCTGTCCAAGGTGAACCGGGCAGCCACCTCAGCCACGCGCTGGGCGCCATTCGTGACCACAACGTACTGCACCACCACAAGAATCAGGAACACCACGATGCCAACAACGTAGTTGCCACCAATGACGAACGAGCCAATGGCCCCAATCACCCGACCGGCGTCCGCACCCTCCAGGATCAACCGGGTTGCCGATACATTAAGCGCCAGACGGAACATGGTGGCGATCAGCAGCAGCGTCGGAAACGTGGAGAAGTTCAGCGGCGACTCGGTGAAGAAAGTCACCAGCAGGATCAACAGCGCCAGGCTGATGTTGATGACCAACAGGAAATCCAACAGCGGTGATGGCACGGGCACGAACAAGGCCATCAGGATGCCCACGATAAGCATCACCAACGCCAGATCGCGCTTCCCCGACCACAACATCGACAGCAGCGCCTTCATGTCGCCGCCTTCATCGCATACAAGCGACGGTAGATTGGCCCCAACTGCCCGTACAGTGCCTCCGGCACCGGCGCATCGATATCACACTGACGGTAGAGTGCACGTGCCAGCGGCGGCGCGGGCATCACCGTCACTCCAGTCCGGCGGGCCACGTCGCGTACCCGCCCCGCCAAAAAGCCACGGCCCTTGGCCAATACAATCGGCGCACGCATTGTCCTGGGCCGGTATTGCAGCGCAACCGCATAGTGGGTCGGGTTGGTCAACACAACATCCGCATCCGCCACACGCTGGATGGCGCGAGTTTTCTTCAACAACTCGCGGATGCTGCGCTTCTGCTTGGCCCTGACCTCGGGGTCACCATCGCGCTGCTTGTTTTCATCCTTCAGTTCCCGCCTGCTCATCCGCAACTGGCTGAGATGGTTACGCCGCACGAACAACAGGTCGGCGACCGCTACCAGGGCCAGCACCGCGATGATGTACATCGACGTCTTCCAGGCACTACCCAGCAGCAGCCCGGGCAGTTGTGGCGCAACCGCGTTGACCACCTTGTGTACGAACCCCGGAGCGGTCTTTACCGCCAGCCAGCACAACAGCGCCAGCAGAAGCAGCTTCACCAGCAGCTTGCCCAGCTCCCACAGACCGCGCATCGAAAACACGCGTTTGAGCGCGTTGGACGGGTGCATGCGTTTGAAGTCCGGCTTGACCGGATGGGCAGAGAAAATGGGACCGGTCTGCAGCAGGTTGGCTGCCACGGCCATGACCACCATTGCCAGTACCAGCGGTAGCAATTGCGGCCCCAGCTGCGCCAGCAGCTCGCCCAACCAGACAGCAAAGCCGCTGCCCAGATGCGGCTTTGCGCCCGCCATGGCTATGAGCTGCTTGACCTGTGCGACCAACGCCATCACCAGGGCCGATGCCAGCACCATGAAGGTCAGCACGAACGCCAACAGGCCGAGTACGCCTACAAGGTCAGCGCTCTTTGCCACCTGACCCTGCTGCCTGGCCTTTTCCAGGCGATGCTGGGTCGGCTGCTCGGTCTTGTCCTGATCACCCTGCGCCATCACGGCCCTCCCAGTACGGAGGGAACCTGATCCGCTGCCTGCCGGAACAAGCGGCCCATCAAGGTGGGGGCGTAGGCCAGGCTCAGTGCCAGCAACCCGATGGCGACGGCAATCTTCATGGGCAGCGCCAGAAAGTACACATTGGCCTGCGGCATGGAGCGCGATGCGTAACCCACTCCCAGGTCTACGCAGAACAACCCGATGACCACCGGCGCCACCACCATCAGGCCCGCCACAAAGCTGGTACCCAGCATTCGCAGAAAAGCATCCACGCTCAAGCGCACACCGCCACCACCCAACGGCAGCCATTGCGTGCTTGCCGCCATCGCGCGAAACAGCAACAGGTGCAGGTCCAGCAGGAAGAAAAGTACTGTCAGTGCCAGCATCAAGGCATGACCAAACAGGGATTCGGCGCCGGTGTCGGCTGAGGGATTGAACAGCGTGGCGGCGCCAAGGCCAGCCTGCATGTCCACCAACCAGCCGGCACTGTGCAACGCCGCCTTGGGCAGTAGAAAAGCCAACCCAAACACGCCGCCCACCAGCAGTTCACTGCAGACGGCCAGCACCAACTGCGTGCCGCTGCTGCTGAAACCGGATGCGTCAGGCAATGCCAGCACCGTCAACCACGCCAACGCAAGCATGACCACAATGCGGACGGTCATCGGTGCCCATGCCAGCGGAGAAAAGGCAGGCAGCACCAACACGGGCAGGTAGCGCAACCCGGCCAATGCGAACAACGTGAGGAAGGACTGGATGGCTTCCATGGCTTAGAGCCCCGCCGCGAAGTCGAACAGGCGCTTGGCCAGTTCAACCGTGCTGGCGATCATCCAGCCACCCAGAAACAAACAGATGCCGCCCACTGCAATCAGCTTGGGGATGAAGGTCAACGTCATCTCCTGCACTTGGGTAACCACCTGCACCACCGAGATCAGCAAGCCGATCAACAGTGTTGCCAGCAACACCGGCGCTGACACCTTGGCAGCGGTGATGAGCGTGTCAGCCAGCAGCTGCATCGCGATATCTGCGTCCATGCCAGTCGTTCAGCGCGTGATGGAACGGGAGGTCATGCGCGATCGAAGGCGCTGGGCCACCTGTGCCGGGTCCTGCCCTTCAATACCAGGCAGCGCACCGCGCGCAATCAGCTCGGCGAACTCCGCCGTGGACTCGGCCTCCTTGCCGTTTTGTTGCAACCAAAGCGACTTTGCATAGCGACCACTGACACACGCAGGGTCAAGCTTCAACGCACGCCTCATGCTGGCCTCGCCTTCGCTCACCCGGCCTGTCAGCAGCTCGACAATGGCCAGGCCACCATGCGATTCGCCGAAATTCCGGTCCAGTAACAAGGCATCGCGATAGCTGGCTTCGGCGCCGGCAATGTCTCCAAGCAGGAGTTGAGCCCATGCCAAGGCGTGCCAAGTACCGATATGGTCGGGCATGGCCGCAACTGCGTGCTGCAACGTCTGTTCGGCCTGTTCCAACTGGTTGCCCAGCATCTGTACCTGACCCAGACCGGACAACGCCCGCCCTGAGTTCGGATGGCGCTGCAGTGCACGACTGAAATGCTGGCCGGCCAGTTCTACTTGCTGCCGCGACAGCGCAAGTGCGCCAGCCGCCAACAGCGCTTCGTGCTGGTCGGGCGTATGTTGCAGGCAGGCCACCGCGGCGGCATCTGCCCCAGGCATGTCGCCGGCATCCAGCCGGCACAGTGCGCGCAGGCCCAATGCCGTCGCGTCGAGCGGCTCCAGGGACAATGCCGTTTCAATGTGCTGCTCCGCGCCGGCAAAATTACCTGCGAGCAGTTCCACACGGGCGAGCAGTAGCTGCACTGCGGCCTGCGTCGGGTGTGCGGCTTCCACCACCGCCAAGACGGCGCGGGCGTCGCCCAAGCGGTGCTGGCACAGCTGGGCAAAAGCCAAGTCGTGGCCAAGCGCAAGATTCTGTTGATCGGCGGTCCATAGTGGCGACAGGCGCTGCTCTGCGGCCAGGTAATCACCTGTGGCCAGATCCAGCTGTGCCAGGCGGAATTGAATCCCCTGCCGTTGTTGGGCGGCGACTGGAAGTGCATGCAATACATCGGCTGCGTCCCTGTAGCGGCCCACCCGCACATACGCATCTGCCAACTCGCCTGCCAAATCGGGATTGGCCGGGTCACTTGCCAGGTACTGCGTCAACCGATCTATCGACAACATGGCACTTCCATGAACCACCCTGTGCGGGTGGCGACAATGCACTATCCATAGATGCGCATCGAACTACGTTGTCAGTGGCGCTCTACACACTTGCCCGTGTGCGACTGCATTCCATTGCGTACTTCGCTGTGTATCCCCTTAACAAACTTTAAACCAATGGCCACCATGGCTGTCAAGAGGCTGAAACACCCGTTTCACTTCAGCTGCCTCAAAAGCGAGACAAATCCCATCTCAGCCGCCGCGCCTTGTGCGTCCAAGGATGCCTCAATGGACTCCATCAGCGGGCGCCACTCCGGGTGTTCGCGCAGCGCTGGTCCAAACTCCCATACCAAAACGGTGCGAATGAAACGGGTGCGCGCCTGCCGTACCGCCAGCGGATCGTGCACGTCGGTAGCGTGGGCAATGTCCGCCAACTGGCGCCGCAATACAGCCATGGCGGGTGCCCGGCGTACTGCGGCTTCAGGCTCAACAGCCCGCCCAGGCGCCCCTGCCGCAGGTGCCAGACCTGTCCTGGAAGTGATGTCCCGCCGTATCGCGGATATCAGCGCAGCGGTTGAAGCCTGGCGGTTGATTTCCACGGGCTATGGTCAGTTGTAGCGGTTGTAGTTGGACAGCAGCATCGTCGCACCAACCGGTCCCGTCAATTCCGTTTCGGCAGCTACGGCAGCACCCTCGGCTTGCAGTTGATCGGCAAGGCGCTGCATGTCGCCGGTCAGCGCAGCCACCGCCTGAGGTAGCGCCAAACCCCGCCGCAGTGCCGAAAGTGCAGTGTCTGTCTGTTGCGTCGTCAGAGCTGCCAACCCTTCAGCGTAGGCACGAAGGGCCGGATCGTCGTCGCCGACGGCACTGAACTGACTGACCGCCCCCTCGGCATCGCCTTTCACCAGCAGCAACTGCCCGAGCTGGAACCGGACCATGGCAAAGTCCGGCGCCAGTTCCGCTGTGCGCCGAAATTCGCTCTCGGCGCGTTCAAACAACCCCAGTTGGGCGTGCTGGGCTGCCAGCAGGTAATGCCCCATGGCATGCGCTGGAGTGCGATTGACCAGCACCTTCAGTAATACAACAGCGTCTTCATCACGAGCGCTGTTGATGGCGTCGAGCGAAAGGCTGAGGAGTTGTTCATCGTCAAGCAGTTGGTAGTCCATTTAGGTGTCCCCGATCTATCAACGGCGAAGCTCAGCTTCCTTTCTGCCCGGAATTTTTTCTCGCTGCACAGCAGCAAAGCCAATCAGCACTTGAGCGCGACGGACAGACAATAACATGATTGTGATCGTTGCCTTCACTGCAAAAACAGCATCTTCTTTGTCAACGGCAATCACTCTCGCTATTCAACCATCCTATGCAGTACGCCCCCCGAGATTTTGGAGGACGTCAAACCAACCGGAAACCTCTAATTTAGATTGGCATTTAATTACCGAAAGTCGATAGTCTGATTTTTTACTTTCTGATCTCTTAAGAATCTGAGGGGCGGTCAATTGACAAGCAAAAAACGCTCTGCATGCCCAGGTGGCTAGCAGGGCTTTACCAGCTTAAATTATCATTCAATGCTTACCATCGAATGGGACAATCTGAAGTGGACCACCAAATTCGATTTGGGACTCAAGGTTGTCAATAATTTCGTCCACTAAGTTCCGCCCCGTGTCAGTCACATAATAGTCGGCCATGTGACTGACATGAGACCCAAAACTATTCCCCCACGGAGGACTTAGCTCCGGGTTTTCAATATCCCATACAACTTCAGATGGTGAAATCTGCGCAAGCTCGCGGCGAATTTCCAGCATCTCATCGTATGCCGCTTTTGCCCCCACATCAGCTAATGAACCGCCGTAAAGACCATTCATGATCCAAGGAAAACGACTTCCCCATTTACCATTTTCCAACAGCACTGCAATCGTAGAGAAAAGCGAGTGCAGCACCCCTCCAGGGCCGATCACCGTTAAAACATTTCCTTGCCTGATCGCTATAGTCATAGCGTTTACCTCCAAAAAGTGATGCTATCCCGTGCAATGGCTCCACTGCTTCGAGCAACTATCCGAGTTGTGACTCCGTTTAACGTAGCGGTACTCACGTTCTGTCCGCGAACATCAATGACAATTCTTTGAACATCACCGACAGGCAAATTTCGGGCTCGCGTCTGAGCTTGAGCAACAACATCGCGGACAAGGCCACTTCGCCTTCCAGAAGATGTCAAATTATAGTTCTTGATATCGATCGACTCGCCAGATAAGTAGACATCAGGATGCGTGCTTCCCGGTGCGCCATGCGGGACGGGCTGACCATTCAAGTACGAGGCTTGCACATCGTACCCATGAGGTCCGTACAAGCCTTCTAAATCAAGTTCAGATTGGCGCCAGGTTGGCCTAGTAAGGCGAGATGGTGGCGCTAGTGATCCAAACTCTGGCAACGCTTTTGCGCCGTTTGCGACTCTCCCAACCCCATTCAATGTAGAAATTCTAGCTTTTGGAGCCATCAAACTCAATGCGATAGCGCCCGCATCAAAAGCCGCAGCGCCTATCTGCTCCTGCCCAGAGATATCAAAGGCCGGGAGTTCCGCGCTATAGCCGGTTGCAAGATAGGCCAGCCTCCCCAGCGGCCCCGAATTGATCGTCCCTTCGGTGATCCAACTGAGGAAGTTCCCCGCCCCCTTCCACTGACCCAGCCAGAGATCCACTGGCGACTTCGGCAGCGCAAACCCAGTGTCCACCCATCCCGTGATACCCGGCACCAGTGCCTGCGCCGCGCCGTGCGTGTTCCACTGCGGCAGCTGCGGAGCCTACGAAACGCAAGACAGACGCAGCGTTTGCAGCTAAAAATCGTCTGCGGGCTCTCTCAGTGTGTTCAGAAAATCAGTGAACGTGCTTGACAGTGGAACGAGTGCCCCCACCCCTGATCTTTCATGAAAAAAATATGTTACGGATGCACCGCATCCAGATCGGAAATCCAGGCATACAAAATCCCCCGAGCCCGTACCAATAACAGGCACGAGGCCGGATTGAATCTGGCTGCTGAGATCTGATAAAGCTCCAGCAACACTTTCGCCGCCCACACTAGAAATAGGCAAAACAAATCCTAAATTTCCAACAATTATCTTACCATTTAAATCAGCAATATCAAACTCACTTTCATCCGGATTGCTGGCGCCGGCATTCTTGATAACAAACTCGGTAAAGTCTTTCGGCAGCCTTAGGCCAATGGCACCCTCAAGCTCACTCACCTCGGACTCGGAAGCACCTTGACCCGGCTCAAACCAATTTAACTCGCGCATTATCGCCACCTTCTATCTAAACCACATTTCATAGCCACCGATATGGCCAGTTTGTTGATGAACTTTAAACGGAATCAATTGCATCCGTCCGATGTCTTGATGATGGTGCCAAGTTAGATCGGGGATATATGCTTTCCCTCCCTGAATTGCACGCAGCTGATCTGCCGTGAATTGCGACGTCTTCACTTCACCACGAGCGATCGCCTCGCGCAAGTCACGTGTGGCTGCACGCATATGGGCGCCACTGTTTTCAACAGAAGAGTACCTAGCAGCAATCCGCGTGTCGAATACCGCGACGTCATCAAAGATTGGGAACCCGCGTGAATCAAAGACAATTCTAGACGTTTGATGGCGAGTTCCTGCAAGCCCAACATTCTTTTGGTACGCCCCCGGGAGTGTTCTAGATCCAACTCTCCCAGGATATTTAGCTTCAAGTACTTCACCAAACGATCTTGCACTGTATGGAATCGCATCATCTGCAACAGCTACCTTTTGCGGGATCCGGTCAGCTCCTGAGCTGCCAAGAGGCTTCAACCGCTCCAAGTCACCTACGGCCCCCAATTGGGACCGAGGCGAGCCCATCAACGGCGCTGATGGACCAGGAGTTCCGAAGCCTCTCAGTACAGGGGCATACTCAGCACCAAGGTCGGCGGCTTCCCGCGAAAGAACTCCGCGCCCGGGCATACCCCAAGATGCTCTTAGTCCCAATGCAGACAACGCCCCTAGTGCCAAAGCCGTCTTCTTATTGCCCGCATCCCAGCTCACTTTCGCCTCATAGGCCCCGTAGGCTGACATGCCCAACGGGCTGACGGCGGCCCCCAGAGCTCCTAGCGCTGGCGCAACCAGAAATGTGTTGACGATTGCTCTTCCATCTCTAGCAATGCCCGCATCCACTGCCGCTGCAATAGCACGATCCGCCTCGTCTGCAGAAAGAACGCGCGTAATTTCCAACACGCTCCCAGACTCCTGGATCTGATGCGGATGAGGAGCAACTCCCTGCACAGCAGCATCTACCTGTTCATATAGGCTCCGCCACTCTGCGATCTCCGCACGCGTTGCACCTAACGTAGGTACGGACAACTCACTTGCATAGATCCCCGCAACCTTTGGCAGCAGCTTGATGTGCCCCATCCAGGTATTCATGTTTACCTGCGCATCCGTCAGCTCGATGTTCCTTGCCTCGTAAGCAGCTATCCCGCTTAGCTCACGGAACCTTCGTTCAAGCCCTGGCGTCATCCCCTCTGGATCGGCCGCAACTGTCGCCAACAGGTCCCTTAGCTCAGCTTGGTCCTGCTTATAGTCATTGCCTGTACGACCACTGACTGCCATCAGGCCGACGTCGGCTGCGAGGCGGGTATCGATCTTGTCAATCAATTCTGCTTCACTTTGGGATTGCAGCTCTGCATTGATTGACCTCGAATTCTGTGCAGCGACCGGCAAACCCTGACTGTCACGATGTAACTTAGACCCCAGCGCATTTCCGAAAGCATCCGCCATGACATGCAGATAATCGGATTTATGCAACGTATCCCCGTCCATTGCGCGGAGTCCTGAACTGATTCCTCCGCCGACCAGGCCGTACGTCAAGTCCAAACCAAACTTCGACCTGACGTCCAGGCCTTTAGCGACATTCGGTGCAACTCGGCCAGCCAAGCCGTTTGCTACTGCGCTGATCGCAACACTTCTCCAGCTGAAAGATGCATCCAAGCCAGCGACCTTCTGACCGGTATACACGCCACCGGTGCCCGCAACCGCCCCACTGATCGCTCTAGCAGCCTCAGGAATCTGAACAGCGTTTGCATAAGTCCCAAAACCGCCCGTGATGGCGCCAGTCACAGCAGCGGATGCCACCCCTCGCCAACTGAAGCTCGCCACACCCATCATGCTTCCGAGTGCGGTACCTACGGCCATACCTGCCGCAGCACCCACTGCTCCACCTACAGCGCCAGCAGTAACGGCCCCAGCCGTCGTCAACGTCGCAGTAGTAGTCGCCCCAGCAGCGGTGGTGACTGTTGCAGTTGAAGCAAATGCCGTGGCACCTCCTGCCTGAGCTGCCCCCGTCATTGCAGAACCCGCGGCGGCGGAAGCAGTTCCTGCGGTCCAGATGGTCACAGCAATGATCACCACAATCATGATGACCATGCCCAACGTTCCGCAGCCACCACCGCTGGGCGGCGGAATGTACGGAAGCGACGGCGTGGTCGGCCCGGTTATCTCACCCGGGTTGTAGGGCTTGAAGGTATTGGCGTCATTACTGCTGGTTTTCACCTCTGGCACGGTCAGCGATGCACCTGCTACCAGGTCGCCATCGGAGCTCAGGGCATTGGCTTCGGCGATGATGTACCAGAGGTTCTCGTTGCCGTAGATGCGTTGGGCCACGCTGCGCAGCGTGTCACCTGCCTGCACCACCACCTGGGTCTTGCCCGCGTCGCTGTTGCTGAAAGCCGTCAGACGGCTCAGCACGTCGATCTTGCCGCCTTCGTTCAGGCCAGCCACTTGCTGGCCGTTCGCGTAGACATTGCGCTGGTTCATGTAGCCCAGCACATTGCCGGTAGCCGCCTGACCTTGGGCGTTCTTCTGCTGGAACACATTGCCACTGGTTACCGTGCCGTCGCGGCGGCTGATGATCTGGCCGTTGCCGTCCAGTGCAAAGCTGCGCACACGGTCATCCATGGTGACGCCCACGGTCTTCTCGCGCAGTTCTGTCTGCCGCCCACCGTTGTCGTAGGTACTGATGGTGGTTGTGGTTTTGTAACTATTGCTGGTGCTGGTGCCGGTGACAGACTGCTCACGGTAGCTGTCCCAGCCCGTGTAGGCGTAGTTGTAAGTGTGGATATAGCCCTTGCCGTGGTAGCTGTACGTCTTGACGCGGCCCGCTTCGTCGTAGCCGTTATTGCCATCCGTGTAGGTAACCATGGTGGTTTCGGTCAGGACGGAAACATCGCTGTACTGACTCGCGGGCGTCTCCAAGCCCAGGAGATAGATCCATTCGGGGAAGGTCCACTCGGCGTTTGAGCCGATAGGTGCGCGACTCATCGTTTCGCTGGGCCTTTCACGCATGACCTTTCGCAGAACGCGGCCATCATCGTCGTAGCTGGTCTGTTCGGCGGAATACAGCATGCCACCGACATTCGTTCTCATCGGCGTGCGCTCCCAGTCGACCCAATGGATCAACTGCCCTGGGGTGTAATAGCGTAGAACCTGCGTTGTGCGCCCAGCATCGTCGTAGGTTCTGCGTTCAATTACCCCGGGCGATACCGTACCGCCAAGATCCACTTCATTGAACGTCAGCAGCAGCTCGCCGCGCAGCGAGAAACTGTGGTGCGTGATGGTGGTACGCCAACCGCCGGCCCCATTTGAGCGCCACTGGGTTTGCGCGATGGCGTTGCCCGCCGCATCGTAAACATTGGCGTAGGACGAATAGTCCTTCTTGGCCACTACCAGACCATTTTCCAGCACACCTCCGCTGACGACCATCTGGTTCAGCTTGCTATACGAATACCAGGATTCCTGGATGTTCGCGGCGGGTGCTGCCAGTGCGGCCATCGTGCCCGCCTGTGGCTGCTCCAAGTCTTCAACCATCAGCAGCTCATCGGAGGCCACAAACTCTTGCGGCTCACTCAGAACCACACGACGGGGATCTGTCGGGTTCGTCGGGTCGTTGTAGTCGTACTCAGCGGAAACCGTGAAAGTCATGTCCACGTAAGCACCACTCGGGTCGGTGGCCCGGATGGTGATGTTGTGGATGGAGTAGCTGCTCGAGCCGTTGTAGACACCCGAGAAGCCGTGTCCGCTGCTGGCCGAGTAGCTATACGAAAGCCAGGCAGGCTTCTGAATCACCGTGTACGTGAGCGGGTTGTTATCCGGATCCTTGAAGCTATCAGCCGGCAGCGTGAAGCCTTCCGGATACACCACCCAGCGGTTGGTCGAGTAGAAATGATAGGACGGCGATGCTGCCTGCTTGTTCACCACTGGCGCGCGGTTGGGGACCACGGCGGTGCTTACCGTCATGCTGAACGTCTTGGAAACGCTGCCGCCCCGTCCATCGGTAGCGGTAATCACTATTGAGGATGTCGCCGCTGTGGTTGGCGTTCCCGACAATGTCCTGGTTGAAGCGTTAAAGGACATGCCTGCGGGCAGCCCCGACGCGCTATAGGTAAGCACGTCGTTGTCGGCGTCCGAGAATGCCGGAATCTGGTACGAGTATGCAGTACCTACCGTTCCCGTCTGGTTGGGAATCGTCGGCGCGGTAGGTGCCGTATTGGCTTGCACGGTCAGTACAAAGCTGGTGGAACCGACTCCACCCTTGCCATCATTTGCGGTGATGGTGATGGTGTATGCGCCCGCAGTGGCCACCGCACCACTGATGACACGCGTGGTTGCATTGAATGAAAGCCCGGCCGGAAGCCCACTGATTGAATAGGTCAGCGCATCGTTGTTGTCATCCGTGAACGCCGGTACCGTCAGACTCCACGCCACATTGGACTTTATCGTCTTATTGCCAGGTGAGGACCCCTTGGGAGCAACGTTGATGTCTGCCGAGAACTCACCACTGACTGACGCACCGTAACTGTCGGTGGCTGTGATCCTGATTGCCATCCAGGGCTGCGGCCCTCCGCCAGTTCCATTGACCGGGGAAACCGGCGCATAGAACAGCGGCAATACCCCAGTGATCGCTCCCGTACTGGCATTGATTACTGGCGATGAAACCGTAATCCACTCAGGCTCGATCCATCGCACCATCCAGGCAGCTTCCTTTGGCTCCCAGTAGGTTTCCTGGTAGCCCGGTCGCTGAACCATCAAAGAGTACGTAAGCGCATCACCGTTGGGGTCGGTAAAGGCGCCCGCCGGCAATACCCAATTAACCGACTCACCGTTCTGCGCAGTCCGGGCGACCAATGTTCCTGCGTACTTCGGCACGCTATTGGTCACGTTGAGCACCAGATTGGTGGCGCGCGTCCCGCCGTTGCCATCGGCAGCGGTGACCACAAGCGTGTAGGCGCCCGGGGCGACCGTGGCCTTGCCAGACAATGTCCTGGTCGCAGGGGTGAACGTGATGCCCGCAGGCAAACCCGTCACCGAATAGGTCAGCGTGTCGCCATTGATATCACTAAAGGTGCCCGCCGGTATCTGGTAGGACCAGGTGATGTTGCGGCTGGCGGTTTGCGCTGGAATGGCTGCCGCCACCACCGGTGCAACATTCGGCGTGGTAACGGTGAATGACTTCGAAATAGCAGCATTGGAAGGGTCCGTTGCCGTCACCGTGATGGTCCAGCTACCTGCTGGCTTTGCTGCACCGCTCAATACGCGTGTTGTCGCGTTGAAGCTCATCCATGACGGCAGGCCGGTGACCGTATAGGTCAGGGCGTCGCCATTGGGATCGGTAAAGGCAGGCACCGTGAAGCTCCACGCTGCGCCAGCAGTTGCGGTCTGGTTCGCAATCGTCGGTGCTGTTGGTGCGCTATTGGCCACGGTGAGCGTGAATGCTTTGGACACCGTGCCGCCGCGTCCATCAGCAGCCGTCACGGTCACCGTGTACGCGCCAAGGGCAGCGGTAGGCGTACCGCTGATGACACCTGCGGTGGAAATGCTCAAGCCCGTCGGCAGACCAGAGGCGGTAAAGGTGAGGGCATCACCATTGGCATCGGCAAAATGCGCTGCGACCGAGATGCTGCCGGCGATATTGCGTGCCAGCGATTGGTTGGGCACCGTGCCTGCGGTTGGCGCAACATTGGGGGTCGTGACTTTGAACGCTTTGCTGACCGCGGCCCCGCTGGGATCGGTGGCAGTCAGAGTGATCGTCCAGGTTCCAACGGGTTTCGGAGTACCACTCAGCACCCGGGTACTGGCATTGAAACTCATCCAGGAAGGCATGCCACTGATGGTGTAGGTCAATGCATCGCCGTTGGCATCGGAGAACGCGGGCGCAGTGAAACTCCATGCCGCGCCCACGGCGGCCGCTTGGTTGGCGATGGCAGGCGCGGTGGGAGCGGTATTGGCGATTGTCAGGGTAAATGCCTTGCTTACCGTGCCCCCTCTTCCATCGGCCGCAGTCACCGTGACGGTTACATTGCCCAGCGCCGCCGTCGGCGTGCCGCTGATGACACCCGCAGTGGAAATAGCCAAGCCGGCGGGTAAGCCGGTGGCGGTGAAGGTCAGTGCATCACTATTGGCATCGGTGAAGTAACCGGCGACGGACAGACTGCTGGCGACGTTACGTGCCATTGACTGTGCCGGGATGGTCCCTACAACTGGCGCCACGTTCGGTGTCGTTACCGTAAAGGCCTTGCTCACGCTCGCACCGGCGGGGTCGGTGGCGGTGACCGTCACCGTCCAGCTGCCCACCGCTGTCGAGGTACCGCTCAGTACGCGCGTTGTCGCGTTGAAGCTCATCCATGACGGCAGGCCGGTGACCGTATAGGTCAAGGCATCGCCATTGAGATCGCTAAAGGCAGGTACCGTGAAGCTCCACGCTGCGCCTGCGGTTGCGGTCTGGTTCGCAATCGCCGGGGCCGTTGGTGCGCTATTGGCCACGGTGAGCGTGAATGCTTTGGACACCGTGCCGCCGCGTCCATCAGCAGCCGTCACGGTCACCGTGTACGCGCCAAGGGCAGCCGTAGGCGTACCGCTGATGACACCTGCGGTGGAAATGCTCAAGCCCGTCGGCAGACCAGAGGCGGTAAAGGTGAGGGCATCACCATTGGCGTCGGCAAAATGCGCTGCGACGGAGATGCTGCCGGCGATATTGCGCGCCAGCGATTGGTTGGGCACCGTGCCTGCGGTTGGGGCAACATTGGGGGTCGTGACCGTGAACGCTTTGCTGACCGCGGCCCCGCTGGGATCGGTGGCAGTCAGGGTGATCGTCCAGGTTCCAACGGGTTTCGGAGTACCACTCAGCACCCGGGTACTGGCATTGAAACTCATCCAGGAAGGCATGCCACTGATGGTGTAGGTCAATGCATCGCCGTTGGCGTCGGAGAACGCGGGCGCAGTGAAACTCCATGCCGCGCCCACAGCGGCCGTCTGGTTGGCGATGGCAGGCGCGGTGGGAGCGGTATTGGCGATTGTCAGGGTAAATGCCTTGCTTACCGTGCCCCCTCTTCCATCGGCTGCAGTCACCGTGACGGTTACATTGCCCAGCGCCGCCGTCGGCGTGCCGCTGATGACACCCGCAGTGGAAATAGCCAAGCCGGCGGGTAGGCCGGTGGCGGTGAAGGTCAGTGCATCACCATTGGCATCGGTGAAGTAACCGGCGACGGACAGACTGCTGGCGACGTTGCGTGCCATTGACTGCGCCGGGATGGTCCCCGCAACCGGCGCCGTGTTCGGTGTCGTTACCGTAAAGGCCTTGCTCACGCTCGCACCGGCGGGGTCGGTGGCAGTGACCGTCACCGTCCAGCTGCCCACCGCTGTCGAGGTGCCGCTCAATACGCGTGTTGTCGCGTTGAAGCTCATCCATGACGGCAGGCCGCTGACCGTATAGGTCAGGGCATCGCCATTGGGATCGGTAAAGGCAGGCACCGTGAAGCTCCACGCAGCGCCGGCAGTTGCGGTCTGGTTCGCAATCGCCGGTGCCGTTGGTGCGCTATTGGCCACGATGAGCGTGAATGCCTTGGACACCGTGCCGCCGCGTCCATCAGCAGCCGTCACGGTGACCGTGTAGGCGCCCAGGGCAGCCGTAGCGGAACCGGAAATCAAGCCTCCACTGGAGATACTCAGGCCCGTCGGCAAACCCGCCGCTGTAAACGTCAGCGCATCACCGTTCACATCGCTGAAATAGCTGGCGAGGCTGAAGGTGCTACTTACATTCCTACCGAAAGTCTGCGCAGGGATGGTCGCGGCAACAGGCGCTGTATTTGTAACCGTGAATGCAAATGTCCCGGTAGCACTAAGCCCCTGAGGATCACGCGCCACAATGCGGACCGAGTAGCTGGTCTGCAGCAGGTTGCTTGCGGTTCCTGTGATCCGGCCGGTGCTGGAGTTTATAGCCAGGCCGAGCGTGGACAGACTTACCCAGGCGCTACCAACCAGCACCTCAGCGGTGTAGGTCAGCGCATCACCATCCGGCTCAATGAAGGCATTTGCAGGAAGCGCCAGGTCGACAGCCCCGCCGTGAACGATGGCACGGTTTGGCAAGCTGCCGCTGCTGTACGTCGGGGCGGCATTGATGAATGGAACGACATCGATCTTGATGTCGCTATCCAAGGCATTATTAGCAGCGCCGACACGATCACCACCGCTTACCGATAGACGACCGGATGAGGCACTGACACGCAGCATGAAGGAATGTACGGAAGTTCCTGGCGGGACCGTTCCTGAGACAACACGTGTCGTCGGGTTGAAACTCATCCACGACGGCAGTGGCTCATAATAGATTTCATACATCGGAGTGGGAGGGACCGTATCCAACATGTACTCATTCGGAATCACCACACTCAGTGACAGGGAGATGGGGTCATTCTCCGCGTCGGTAAACATATTCGACGGAAGAACGAAACTGAATCCCCTTCCGATCTTCACCAGCTGATCGTAAACCGGCACGGCCGGGTTTCGAACAGGGCCCGTCTCCGGCCTTATCTCCAAAGCCATTGAAACAACCGAAGTAGCGCCCTCGGTATCTCTGGCCCTGATTTGCACGCTATACGAACCACTTGTAGTGGCAGTCCCCGTGAGCGAGAACTTTCCGGTGGAATGATCCACAGTAAGTTTCAGCCATCCGGTTTTATCGGACCCATTCGGATGCACAAGGTCAAAGACCATTGCGTCACCGTCTGCATCAGCGAAAATCGAGGCGATATCAAATTTCAGGCTGACAGTGTCATACACCCGAAGTGACTGGGAAGGCAGCGTAGTCTTGACCGTGGGGGCCCGATTGGCAAACACCTTCAGCGTGAAAGTCGTGGTGGATACCGCGCCTTCAACATCCGTTGCAGTCAAACGGATGGTATAGACCGTCCCATCGGCAATCGATGCAGGAACCTCACCATTGAACAACAACTGTGGGACGGCCTGGTCATTCTTGAACGAGAAGTTCAACCAAGGCGGAAGCGGGAGCCCATTATCAAGCGATGCGGTAACACTGAACGCATCTCCCTGACTGTCGACAAATACCTGTGCAACATTTTTCTCAAGGATAAAGCTGTGTCCGCGCGTGGTTTCCTGTGCGGGTATAGCTGCCACAACGGTAGGCGCGGCGTTGGGCGCTACATTTAAAGAAACCGTTCGGCTGCGCGTTGCACCCAACTGGTCCGTTGCTACCAAAGTCAGCGTGTAGGTACCGGTCACCGGTGCCGTGCCACTGAGCCGCAGCACGGAGGGATTTGATGCATCCAGGATAAGCCCGCTGCCTGCGGGACTGATGCTGCCGGTGAGCTTCAGACTATCGCCTACATCCTGATCCAGGAAGTAGCTGTCGACCGGCATTTCCATTGCCCACGGCCGACCGGTCTTGATCGCCACGGTGGTGGTAGCGCCAGGCTTCAGTTCGGGCGCGGTGTTGGCGCGCACATTCAGGTTAAACTCCACCAGGGCCGTGGCGCTGCCGTCGTTGGCGGTCAATCTGAGCCGGAACGTCTGGTTGTTGGCAGCGCTGGAACCTGCTGCCGCCTGGAACACCGCCTCCCCTGAGTTCACGTCGACGCTGTAGGTAAGCCAGGCCGGCAGTGCCGTCAGTGCCCCTGCAGAAACCTGCCCGGCGGTGACGGACAGCGCCTTGCCCTCGGGGTCACGGAACAGATCGCTCAGGCGTACCCGGAATTGCGACTCCACCCCCGTCCGTACGGTACGGTTCGGCGGCAAGCCGATAACTTCGGGTGCTGCATTGGTCACGGTGATCGGCAGGGAGTTCTCGCCATAGCCACTGCGCGCCACCACATGCGTGCGATTGCCCGCAGCATCGTAATCGTAGCTGAGTTCGAACACGCGCTGGTTGTTGCTGACATCATCCTGCACCACTCGCTGCAGGCGGTTGTGGCTGTCATAGACGATCTGGGTCTTGAGATTGAAGACCTTCCCACGGCTATCAGTAACCTGGATCTGCTCAAGGATCCGGTTGCCGGCCTGATCATAGGCGTAGTTGTAGCTACCGCCGCCAACCTCCTGAACGCTCTGGACCTGGCCATTGGCGAAGTAGGTGGTGCTACGGTCCAAACCGGAGCTGTTGGTTTCCTTTATCAACTGGCCGGAAGCCGCGTCGTAGATATAGTTGTAATCCCGACCACTCAGGTCATTGTGATCGATCAACCGACCGAAGTAATCGTAGTCCCAAGTCTGCTCGTTGGTCCGTACTGTCTCGCCATCGCGATCCACCACGTTGGCATGACTCAACGCGTAGCGCTCCAACGACCGGCGCCCGCCCAGATCGTAGGCATACTCCATCACCACGCCCATGGGCGTCTGGCTGCGAATCAGCTGACCTTGGCTGTCGTAGTCGTACTTGTACGTATTGTTCGCCGCATTGGTCGACTGCAGGCGCTGGCCGTTCTGATTCAGAACATAGCTCTCCAACACCTTTTTGGTGCGCGCGGACCCCGCTGAATTTGGTAGGTAGTCCCCGTGCGCGGTAACGCGATCAAGCCGATCGTACTGCTTGAACGTCACATAGCCCAGCGCATTCTGCACGAATCGCTCGCGACCAAGCACGTCATAAGCCGTCTGGGTGATGTTGCCGTTGGCATCGATCACCTTGGTCTTCTTGCCCGCGCCGTCGTACTCGTAACGAGTAATATTGCCGTTGCCGTCGCGACTGGCCACCAGACGCCCCAACTCATCGTAGGACCAGCTCAGCTCCGGCCGCGCCCAGGTGCCGGCGGCGGTATTGGTAACCACTTTAACCAGTGGCAATACCTGCTTCACCAGCTGGTTACGATCGTTGTACTGATTTGTGGTCTGATAGCCGCGAGGATCAACCAACTGCAGGACATTGCCCCAACGGTCAACGACCTGCGAGAGATAGTTGACCTGGTTGGCATCGGCCGTGTTCGATGGCAGGACCATGCCGGTGGTGCGGCCAAGACGGTCGGTTATGTAGCGCGTTGCAGCGGTTGTAGTACCCGTTCCGTTGTAGACGGCGTGCTGCTCGCGCACCTGATAGCCGGCAAGGTTGTAGCCATACTGGCGAACCGAGCCACCTTCAGCATTCGTGCTTATCAAATTTCCTGCGCGATCGTACTGATAGGTTGCAGGAAGTGTGGCGCCTGCTGCATCGTCATTGCCCTTGGCAACAATCTCGCCAAACGCATTGTAACGGACTACCTCGAGCTGATCCGGGGTTGCTGCGCCATCGCGTTGCGTTCGACTGCTCAGTTGGCGGCCAGCGCCGTCATAGCTGTAGTAGCTGTGGACAGCAGTGGTTCGCCCATCATTGCCTGTCAGTGTGTACCAGCTATGGACCACGTGGTCTGATGCATCGTACTGCAGGAACACCTGCTGGCCCAGGGCATCGCGGTTCATGACTGCCCTGCCCTGCCGGTCATAGGCGGTGACGCTCACCTGATCATTGACACTGTCGCCCACTGGCGAACTTTGCCCTTGCTGCAAGCCATTGGCATAGCGAATGACACGCACAGCATTGCCAAAGGCGTCATAGGCCATGGCTGTATACGCGGAGCTGAGCACATACAGCCCTTGCGCACCCAAGTCCACGGCGGTGGTGCCCAGCAGCTGGCTTTCCGCGTTGCTTACCAACCGCAGCTGGGCAGCTTCCTGCAGTGCACTGACCCGCCCCATTGCATCGTAACTGGTACGGCTCTGCTGCCCGTCCAGATCCACCATGACCATCTGGCCCGCAGCATCATAGTTCCACTGGGTTACGACATTGCGTGCCCCTTGAGAACCATCTGCCCGGTCAAATCGCCGCAGCACTGTCTCACTTTGTTTCCGACCCATCACATCGTAGGTATAAGCAACGACCCGGTCGTAGCCGATACCCGCCTCACCCGCTGCGGGATTGGCGGGCGGAGTTTCGGTGGTCAGCGCCGCCTGGGCTGTCGGCGACAGAGCGCGCGCATACTCACGGACCTCGACGGCCTCCCCCATCGCGTTGTAGCGAGTTCCGGTGACATACCCCTCGGCATCTACAGTAAGCACTGTCCGACCAAGATCATCGTAGTACTGCCAGCTGTCGGCCCACAGGTTGGCAGCCTCATCCAGCAGCACGGATGTGCGCACAAGTTCACCAAATCCGTTGTAGGTGAACTGCGTGGTGGGTGATGCAGTGGCGGTGGCACCGGAGAGCTGCGTGTAGGTGATCGTCTGTTGCTTGACCGTAGCCTTCAGTCCACGCGTGTCATACGTCGTAGTGAGTATCCGGTCGTTGGTATTGGTGACAATGACAGTAGCGGTCATGTCAGACAGCAGCAACGGTTTGCCCGGCACAAAGCCGGCAATATCAGCCGTACTTATGGCTTTGGTGTAGCGCCGCAGCTGCGTGACCTCTCCAAACGCATTGTAGGTATAGCCGGTGACATAACCATCGGAATCCACCTCGAAGGCCACGCGATCAAGGCTATCGTAAACCTTGTAGCTGTAACTCCCGTTTACATCTTTCTGCACGACCGCACGACCAAGCGCGTCATACACGACATCGATGGACGGCGCCTGCCCAGAGGCTTCAAACTGGCCGGCCGCATTGATCCGCCAGGCATCAGGAAAAACGATGCGAACCTGGTTACCGCGGTTGTCGTACTGATACTGGGTAGTGCGCGAAACAGTGCCTGCAGCGTCCTCCGTCCGGCTAATGACATTGCCCAACGCGTCGTAGGCGATCGCCGTGGTAATGCTGCGACTGACGGTTGCCACCGCACCGTCCAGGCCAGCCGAGGCCACCACCACCTTCGGGCTGACTTCCTGCGTCAACCGGCCTGCAGCGTCATAGGCATAAGTCCACTGGTTGCCCAGCTTGTTCTTGTAGCTGATGCGTCGCCCGATACCATCGTAGGCGAACTCCTCTACATTTCCTGCCGCATCAGTAGTTTTTGCCACCTGACTGCCTGCGTCATAGGCAGTTTTGCTGACCCGGACGTTGCTACCTGTCTGCGCAGCCACCGCGGTAGCGACCGCTGCTTCGGTAGCCGCGGTATTGGTTGATATGAGCACTGCATACTGACGGGTCTCAACAACCCGCCCCGCGCCGTCATAGCGATACTCGACTACAGCACCTGCATCATCGATCTGATATCGCAACTGTCCCGCAGCATCCCGGACGTAGCGGGTGATACGTTGCTGCGCGGCGGCGTCCCCGCCCGCAGTGGTGACGGCAGCCTGCATCGTGGCTTCGGTACGGGTATTGCCGAGGGCAACCGGTCCCGCGTATTTGATGTCAGCGACAACCTGACCCGCTGCATCTAGTCGCTGTTCACTGACATACCAAAGACTGTTTGCACCCAGCGTTGCCGTATAGCGCACGCGGCCAGCAGCGTCACGGACCCAAGCTATGCGTCGCAAAGTCGTTCCGATCCATCCTGACACAGACGAAATCTGCGCCGAACCGTCCCGCAGAGCAGCGATGACCGGGGTCAGGGCACTTTCGCCTACCCGCGCCTCGCGTTCGATGCTTTCGTAGACTCTACCCAGCGTGTCATAGCGCAGTTCACTGATGTACGCACTGCGTGCACCGGCGATGTCTGCGACGATTTTCACGGTGTACCGCGCCTGGCCTGCAGCATCAAGGATGCTATAGCTCTCCGTGTTGCGCGCATCGTTGATATTGGGGGCAAGCAGCGCTGCGATTTCTGCCGCAGTTGCGGTGCCAGCCTGCAATTTCCCACGCAGTGCCGTTGTGACAATCAGAGGGACTGCGTACCCGCGCTCGCCGTAGACCTTCCCAGATCCATCCAACAGCGTTTCATGGACGGCGCCGATTGCGTCAATGCTGTAGCGCAGGCGCCCTGCCGCGTCATGAACACGGTACTCGACCATGTCCTTGGCCGCATCAGCAGTGACTACTGCTAGGATGCCTGCGATCGTTGCACTTCCCGCCTCAAGCTGGGCCCGCAACTCCGCAGTCAGCACTGCCGGGCGCGAGTACGCAAGCGTCCCGACCAGACGGCCTGCTAGATCGTACTGCAGTTGCTTGACGTTGCCTTGCCCGTCGACAAGGAGACGGGGCTGACCTGCGGCATCCAATACACGATAGGTACGCTGGTCGAGCGCATCGTTCCTTGTCGCAGTTATCTCTCCGGGAACAACGGTGCCGGCGAGAAGCTTGTTAGCCAGCGCAGTCGAAATGGTGAACTTGGTTGCGTAGTTGCGGTTCGCGATCAACCGACCTGCGGCGTCGAACGAGGACTCCTCCACCTCGCCGTTGGCGCGGAGCGTCCAGCGCACCCGGCCGTCACCATCAAAGACGAAGTAAGTCAGTTTGTCTGCAGGATTCCACGCCAAGCGCAAATCTATCTGAGCGATGGTACTTGCGTCTTCCAGGGTGGACGCGTCCGTCGCTTGCAGGAACGCCCGCGTGGCCACAACGCGGCCCGCCGCGTCGTACCAGTTCTTGGTCAGCGCGCCGAGGGGGTTCACCGTGTAAACCAGCCGGTTGGCAGCGTCGTAATAGAACCGCGTCACCTGCCCATTGGCATCGGTGCGGCGAATGAGGTTGTCAGCTGCATCGTATGCATAGCTGGTCGTCAGGTTCAGGCGCCCCGTTCCTGGATCCACCACCTCGGCAATACGACGGCCAAGCAGGTCATATTGGTACTGTGTGGTACGGGCCAGGCTGCCCGAACCCTCTACCAGCGTGATGGCCCTGCCTGCGACGTCGTACGCGTAGCGCGTCAGCATCTTCAGGCCAGCAGGATCACGGGCTACCTGTACCAGCCGCCCTTCCCTGTCGTAGCTGTATTCTGTAAGTCGGCCACTGGCATCAGTCACGCTCAGCTGGCGACCCTGACCGTCATATGCATACTGGGTAAGCAGCGCCATCCCGGCCGGATCTTCGATACGCTGCAGCACCCTGCCGGCTGCATCGTACCGGAACTCCACCCGTCGACCAGAACCATCCACCGTGGCCAGGAGAAGGCCGCGGGCAGCATCGTATTGATTTGACTGCGACGTGACGACGGCACCGCTGGCTGTCTTGCGCTGTTCGGCCGTCAACTGCCCATCACGATTGTAGACGTACTCGCTATAGCCCAGGGCGTCGGTGATGCGGATGCTTTGGCCGTGCCGGTTGTGCAGCGTGGTGACAACAACACCTTCCGGCGATGTGATGGTCACGCTGCGCGCTGCATCGTCGTGCACCTGCTGTGTCACCCGTCCCATGGCATCCGTGGAACTCAGGACACGACCGTAGGCGTCGTAGCTGATACTAGTACTTTCCGGGCGGGAGCCCACTACCTGCTGGCTTGTCAACTGACGGCCAAGGCGATCGTAAGTCTGTGTACGCAGACTGCCACGGGCGTCGGTGCTGGTGGTGATCCTGCCAAACGCGTCCAGGGTCACCGACTGCTCGCGCTCCAGTGCACTGCCCACGGCCTCGATGACTCGAGTCTGCAAACCGCGCAAGTCATAGCGGTACTGCGTTGTGGTAGCGCTGCTGGTGCCCACCCATGACTGCTCGACCCGCAGGTCACCAAACGCGTCGTAGCTGTACTGGCGGATGCCGCCCTCTGCATCGATCGAGCTGGCAAGTTGGCCGCGGTTTGTATAGGTATATTGCCGACGGCTGTCCGTTGCAGCTACATAACTCAACGTCGACAGGGCTGCCTCTACGCTGGAACGGCTCCCGGCCACGGACAACCTGATTCGTCCCGTGTAGCTTACTGCATCGGTAGCTTGGCCAAAGGCGTTGTAACGCTGTTCGGTGACCTCACCAAGCGCATTCGCCAGGCTATTCTCGTCAGCAACACCACGCACCGCGAACGTTTGTTGGCCGGCGGCATTGTAGAAATACCAGCTGCGATTGCCCGCAACGTCAATGGTCTCGATACGCCGCCCAAGCACATCGTAGCCGTGACGGACACCATACTGGGCATACACTGCATCCAGCTGGGCCTCAGTCATACCCGTCAGTACCTGCAACGCGGCTTCGCCGCTCAGCTCGCCTATCAACTCCCCGAATACGTTGTAGCGTTGATGCCCCTCACGCACCTCGCTGGTGCCCTGGGCCACCTCGGTCTTGAGCAGCCGGCCGGCGTCGTCATAGCTGTAGCGGGTGACGGTACCCTCGGCATTTACCTGCGTGGCCAGCTGCCCCAGTGCGTTGTAGCTCATCCGCTGTTCGCGGAAGCTCCCTGCACGGCTGCGCAATGTCGTCAGCGTGTCCGCAGCGCCCCATACCAGAGCAGTCGCATAACGACGCTCTGCGCGAGAGTTGCCCGCCTCATCGAGTACCCATTCGGTCAGATAGCCTTCGGCATCCAGCTGCCCCACCACCTGTCCGCGACCATCATGAAAGAATCGCGTCGTCTGATCCTGTGCCAGGTTGGACGCTGGACGTAGCTGGACCAGGGTTCCCGCCGCCCAATGCGCCGACGGAGAGACCGTCGCATAGCGTGTCTGCGACACCACCCTTCCTGCACGGTCGTACTGTAGCTCAGTGAGATAACCAGCAGCATCAAGACTTCCCACCTGGCGCCCGGCCGGATCATAGAAGTAGCGGTGCAGCCGTGCAGTGCCTGCCGTACCCGCAGCATCGGTGCTGCGGGTCTGTAGCAACTGCCCCTTACCATCATAGGTGTAGGTGGTGACGACTCTGGTGGCACTGCTTTCGGGGCCATCGGTCTCTGTTAGCAAACGACCGGCAATGTCATAGGTGCGGCTGGCGACATGATCAAGTGCATTGTTTGTCAGGCCCAGAGCGTCCACCTGCGTCGGCACCACCTGCCCCGCATTCAACCAACTCGTGGTTGTCACACGATTTGCATAGCCTCGCGTCCCAACAACGCGGCCCGCAGCGTCGTAGTAGCTGCGACTGACTGCGCCAGTTGCATCCACCGTCGCCTCAAGGCGTCCTTTTGCGTCATAGAAGAGGTAGCTGCGGCCGCCAGCAGCATCCTCCGTCGCGCGCAACTGCCCTGCGGCATCGTAGAAGTTGGTAGTCGTCCGTACCTGCACCACGCCAGCGACCGCACCGCGACTGCTCACCGATATCAATCGCCCGGCGCTGTCACGGGTCTGTACCACCACCTGACCCGCATCATCGGTCACCAGCACCTGGTGCCCGGAATCCAGGTACGCATACGTGGTCAACAACGTAGTAATGTCAGTGTCAGCCGAGCTAACCTGGCGCTGGGTCGTGCTCAGCAGTCGCCCCATGCCATCGTAGGCGTACACGATCTGCTGGCTACCACTTGGTGCCGCGCCATCGGCAGTACGCGAGGCACCGCGCAACACAGTCTGTTGACGCAACAAGCCTTGTGCATCATACGTGTAACGTTCGACGTTAGCCCGGGCGTCCAGCACCCCCTTGCCGGATGTATCGACAGTGGCGTAGTCATTCCGCTGGGAAAGGCGTCCCCACGCATCGTAGATCAGCTCACTGAGCTGACTATCTGCCTTCTGCGCGGCTGTCGCCCACGCTTCCAGCCCAGCCAAGTCATAGCTCCCCCCATAGCTGGCTCCCAGATAGATGCGCTGGCTGCTCTGTTGGCCTATGCCGTTGCCGGCGGTGGCATAGGTCAACTCGGTAACCTGCCCCAAGGCGTCGATGGCGAACCTCAGCCGGTTCTGCGCCTCATAGACATAGCGGGTGGTGGCCCCTCCGGTGGGCAAGGTTGCCCCTGTCCCATCGGGATCAATGCCGGTGTAGCGCGTAACACTGACCAGCTGGTTGGCGGAATTCCAGCTGCGACTGACCGCATTACCCAGTGCATCCCACTCCCAGGTCACGTTACCTGCTGCATCATGGAGATAGTCCACCTGCGACAGAATGCCGGCACCGCCGGTGGTCTTGACCTGGGTCAGGTTTCCCGCAGCGTCATATTGGTAGGCCGTTACATCCGATTGCCCGGCAATGGCAGGCGCAGTGACAGAAGTCAGCCGCCCAGCCTGGTCATAGCCGTAGCTCCAGCTACGGCCCAAGCTGTCGGTGACAGTGGTGCTGCCAGCCGCATACGCGTAAGTGATTGCTTGCCCCGAATCCCCCTGACTTGCACTTTTGAGACGACCATCGGCGTAGTACGTAAACACCGCCTTGGTTCCATCACTTTGCGTCACGCCCGCCAGGCGCAGGCTTGCGCCTTCGTAGCTGTACTGGGTACGGAACAGGCGGCCGTCGTTCTGCGCAGCCGTTGAAGACCAGGTATTGTCACCGGTATTGCCGACCGTAAGATCCGAGACCACAGCTGCCAACCGGCCTTGTGCATCGTACTCATACGCTACCTGGTGGCGGACAACCCCCGCCTCACGCGTGGATATGCTGCTCAGGCGACCGGCGGCATCGTAGCCGAACAGCATTGCCTCGCCCGTGCTGGTGCCGTCCTCGGCGCGGATCTCGGAGATACGTTGATTGGCGTCGTAAATCACTACCCAGGATGCAGGAGTGGTACCGTCACTGCGCAGATCGCGCATGTGTGTCAAGCGCCCCTGCGCTATAGGGTCGGCCTGGGAGGCATACCGTTCCTCACGGCGGCTGCTGCCCTCGGCGTAGACCCAGCTATCGCCTGTCCAGGTCAACGTGTCGTGCGCGCCATCGCCCCCGGTTGATCGGTACACATTGGCAGACTGGTACACGAAGTCCTGGTAGGCACCGTCGCCGGTATAGCGCCGCATCACGCTGCCGCTAGCGTTGAACCCGCCACTTTGCAACGCAATCCTGCGCTCAAATCCGGTTATCCAGCCGTCCGCACCGACGTCACTGATCTGGCCAAGGCTGTTGTAGGTACGGGCCAACCCTATCGTCAGCCCCCGAAACACCAGATGTTCATCTGCGCTCTGCCAGACCAGATTGCCCGTGGCAACGTTCACATAGCGGTTGTCTCGCCCCTGCCCTACCCCAGCTCCCTGGCCCAACCCGTAGCCCAGCTGATCCAACGAGGTATTGAACAGACCCAGACCATTGCCTGTGAACACAGCCGACATAAGAGACCCCTAAGTACTGGACTCCCCGCATCCCTCATGGACACAGTCGGAGCCCTCTTAACTTAGTAATCCCGGATGAAGGCAGGGAGTTTAGGGGGGGGGGCTAGCCCAGATAACGCGCCCTTATCAACGAAAGCCCCATCGCCAAAGAAGCGCAGATAGCGGGCGAAACCAAAATTACGTGACGCGTCACGCAACAAACTCACTTGCTCCGCTGCTTTGGCGACGTCGATCTTCGCGATGTACTGCGCTTCCCAACGCTGCGGAAGAGCCCGCTCCCGAATACGTCGTTCCAATCCTTCATTGGCTGAGGAACCAGCCACGGCTGCATTCTCTGGATCTTGAGGAAATTCTGGTGCGCCCCACCGAGGTCGAAACCGTGGTTCAGTGCCTTGATGGCAGCTCCGCCCAGCAACAATCCCGCGAGTGCCATCAGAACAATCAGATAGCCTGAAGTCGTGCTAAAGCCTCGGATGCTCGCAAGCAGCGGCGTCAGCGAAGACATCGCCAATACGAAATAAAACCCAAAACCCAGGATCACCGCAAATGCCACGTACAGAGGATTCGCATGCCGCTTGTTCCTCCAGTGCAGAAGGCCATCATCCAGGCGATAAAGCCGCGCCGAATAGCTCAAGGTCCACAAGGTATCGGCTGCTTGCGATTTCGAAGCGACGTTGACCACAAGATTGGCCGGCAGGAACGCGCGGCAGTAATGCCGAACCAATACCTCGCACCAAAGCGGGTCGCGCTTTGCTCGCTCGAGATCCCAGAGTTGCAGGAACTCCTGCCTGGCTTTGGCACGGTCTGTGTTCAGCGAATAAAGGCCCTTGAGCAGCAAGAACAACAACAAGGACAGGACCACCACGACCTCGCCTGCAGTCCTGTGGCCAAGACCCCCCGCCAGCTTAAGTACAAGCTCCTGCACGCGCTCCCCCCTTCGCCTTCACTGGCTGGACACGGAAGCGATCATAACGGGGTTCTTCGCAGCGGGATCACGGCAGGCTTCTTGCCGCGCAATATCCACCCCGTGCTGCGGGCTCTTGGCGGCGTCCAGCCTACTACCGATGTTGTCGGCTCTCCGGCCGCCCTACCCTGATTCGACCAGATCGGCACCACCCTTGCGTCACGCCAGGCAGCAAGCAGCAGCTACGTCCTGACCCGCAACCCTCACTGATGCGAAGCCTGTCGCCTCGAACCAACTGCCTGCCAGGCGTTACGGTGTAGTGGCGAGGCAGCTCTTCACCCACGGGCAGCCTCCAAGGCAGCAAGCTCATCCTCGGCAGCGGGAACGGCCTCGTAGTCAGCAAGACATGCATCACCAAACCCCGTCATGTCGCTGAGCTTGCCGGCGCAAAACTCAAGGGGCCTGTCCATCTGCTGCCAGCCTTCCTCGCAGGGGGTATCGGTTTCGGAGCCCGGCCGACCGCATACCTGGGTGCGTCGCGCTTTGGTTTCGGAAATCGCACGGGCAACCACCGTGCTCGCGTTTTCCTGACCCGTGGCGAAGTAGGTCCAGGTGCCGCAGATACGGTCGCCGTGTTGAATCAAAAAATAGCGACTGCAGGTTTCGGGTGAAGCCGCGCCGTCACAGGACTCCCAGGCACCTGCAAACGGCGGGGGGCTGACGCAGGCAGCGCCTCTTGTCGAGCCAGGTGTGTGGCAACTGCCCTCTCCGTGGCAGGGGGCGCTACCCCGTTACCGCGCTGCGCTGCGTCGGGCACCGAACATGCGGCGACGCCTACCAGGGTCATCCAGCCCAATACGCGCATCTGCAGCATTCGTTGATTGGTTCTGAAGGAAATTACACGTTCATTTGCTACGCCACAACGCGCCTGCAGCGTGCAGCACCCTATGAACGCGCAGATAGAAGTGACGAGAACCCTGATCTATCAGCCCGGCGGCGCCATGGCGAATTCTCACGGCTCCGATCCGGCAGCCGCTGAAGTTCCCCGGATTCAAAGCAGGAAAACGGGCTCGTTCTTCACCCGTGACGCTGTGGTGGAAAGAAAGAACCGAACAGCCTGGCCCTGATCAGGCCCGTCGCACGCCACCCGGCCCGTTGCAAAACACGCGAGACACGCAGCGCACTTCATCACAGTACGCATCAGCTGTTGCGCGCACGCCACCGAATTGTGACCCAGGCAGCCCGTGTCACTGTTTCATCTGAAAATTTCATGAGATAACCCGCGCAACCGCCAGCAGTACTGTCCATAGGGAGCCGGCAATGCATGACGCAGCGCAGCATCACTGTAAGACGGTGTCTGATCAGAAATGGTCGCTCAGTACGTTCATGGAATTCTACGAACGGGTACTCGGGCCGCGTTTGTTCAAGCCCTATGGGCGACTGCTGGTGGAGGAGATCCTCAATGACATGGATCCTTCCGCACCACCGAACGCCGTGCTGGAAGTGGCTTGCGGTACCGGCCTGATCACTGCCCACCTATACGAGGAGCTGGCCAAGCCACTTGGTCTGCAGCTCGTAGCCACGGATCTTTCAAAAATAGCCGTGGATGTCGCCAAACAGGTGCTCAGCGACGAGCTGCAACGCAACGTCCGCTTCCAGTACGACGTGGACATGGCTGATCTGCCCTTCGCCGACAACAGCTTCGACATCATCGTCTGCGGATTCGGGCTGATGTTTCCGCCGGACAAGGCGCGGGTAGCGCGCGAGTTCAAACGTGTACTGCGCCCCGGCGGGAAGATCTACGGCACGGTGTTTCACTACAACGAGCTGTTTGACCTGGCGTGGAAGCAATCGCTGCAGCACTTCGGTACACCTTCGGCCATCATGGATGCGGCGCTCAGCCTGGCCGACCCCGCTACCATCACGCGCCCGTTCGCGCTGGAAGGTCTCGACAAGGGGGTTGAGGAAGTAGCTGTTTCGCGTCCGCTTACATTCTTCCTGGACGATGCGGACGCGCGGGAGTTCCTGTTCAATGCCTGCATCCTGCTGGAGGAGTTCAACCAGTGCGATACGCGCACACGCGAACGCTATCTGGATTTGATGCTGGAGGCCTTCAACACCCAGGTGCCAGACCGGAACTACCAGGTGGACGCCTGGCTGCTGCGTGGGCAGGTGGATACTGCCTGCAAACAGGTTATTGCCCCCTGCGCACCGCCGGACTTTTCGCCGGTCGCGGCATTCCGCGCACTCACCGCCGACGTTGACAGCCTCGATGCCGGCAATGCCAGCACGTCAGCCTCGCCGCAATTGCTGGCTTATCAGGCCGCGAAGCTGGAGTTCCTCCGCGCCAACCGCGAGTTTCCAGAGGCGGCGGTGCAGGCATTGCGCAGGCAGGAGTTCTCCCGCCTCGACCAGCAGCAGGTTACCTACCTCGACCACGTGGGAGGTACCCTGCCCCCGGAAAGCCTGCTTGAGCAGGATCTTCAGGCCCTGAAAGCCAGCATCCTGGGCAACCCGCATAGTGGCTCGCCCAGCTCCGCCGCGGCCTATGCGCAGGCACGCGCAGCTATCTACCGGTTCTTCAACTGCGATCCACATGCATACGAAATCCTCTTCACCGCCAATGCCAGCGCTGCGATCCGTCTGGTCGCAGAGTCGTTCCCTTTCGAGCCAGGGTCACAGGTATTGCTGACCAAGGACAATCACACCTCCGTGCATGGCCTGCGCGAGTACGCCAGAACCAAAGGTGCGTCAGTCAAGTACGTGCCGCTGGACAAGAGCCTGCAGGTCAACGGCGGCTTGCTTTCGCGCTCGCTGGAACAACTGGCCGGGGGTCATCCACATCTGTTTGCTTTCCCTGCGCAGTCCAACGCCACCGGCATACGTCATGACCTTTCAGTGATCGAACAAGCGCAGGCGAACGGTGCCATGGTTCTGTGCGATGCGGCCGCATATGTCCCACAGGCCCGGTTGGATCTCTCCGCGCATCAGCCGGATTTTGTTGCAATCTCGTTCTACAAGATGTTTGGCTACCCCACCGGCGTGGGTTGCCTACTGGCGCGAAGGACATCACTTGCCGCGCTTGTACCACCTTCCTTTGCGGGCGGCGCGGTGTGCTATTACTCCGGCCCCTGGTCGCCCACTGATCGCTTGCTGTACCGCGAGGACGGCCAACGCTTCGAGATAGGCACCCCAAACTACGCCTCCTTCCCCGCCATCAGCCACGGGCTGGGTTTTCTAGACCGGCTCGGCGTGGATGAGCTTGCATCACGCTCGGCAACCTTGGCGCATTGGCTGGAAGCACGGCTTTCGGGGCTGCGCCACACAAGCAGAAGCCAAGCCCTGCTGTGTCGCGTTTACGCGCCTACGGGCGTGCCGAAGGGTGCGACGCTGATGCTGAACTTCTTTGATTGCTATGGTGCGGTAATGCCGCATGCCTTGGTCCGTCGCGCGGCGGAGGCCTGTGGTATCAGCGTCCGCAACGGCTGCTTCTGCAACCTTGGTGCCGTGCAACAGGCCACGTACATCACTGCCGGCGCCGAACATTGCGAACTGGACAAGGGCGAAAAGATTCTTGACTGCCGCACCTTCGACGAGAAGATCCTTGGAAAAGGCGATTGTGGTGCGGTCCGTGTCTCGTTTGGGCTTGGCTCCAACTTCGCCGATGCCTATCGGTTCTACCTGTTCGCGCAGTGCCTGCTCGACATCGAGAGCCCCGGGCTGCAGGAAACGGTATCATCGATGGGCGCGTCCTAGCACCTGGCTGCCTTCACCAGGATCGAGCCGATCCCAGCGCGCCCAGCCCTGCTTCGGCTTTCGACGCTGCAAAGGCAGACCGGCGGGCGCTACCTGATTACGCTGCAGAGCGCGTCGCATACAGCTCACAGCTGCGACTTCATCGGCAGGATGAACTTCTCCACCAGCTTCTCCCTGAGCGGGCGCCGCTGCCACATGGCGTAGGTGTATTGCACTGTAGGTTTCAGGTCCGCTTCGAACACCTCGCTCATGCGCGCGGCAAACGCCGCGTCGTAGATGTTCAGGCTGGCTTCGTCATTGAGCCGGAAACTGCGCACGTCGAAGTTGGTCGAGCCCACCGACGTCATCAACCGGTCCACGATCAACAGTTTGTTGTGCATCATCGTTGGCTGGTATTCGTAGATCTCGATACCCGCTGCCAGCAGCTCACCCCAGTGCGCCTTGGAGGCCAAGCGTACGGTCTCCGAGTCGATGTGCTTGCCCGGCACGGTGATGCGCACGCGCACCCCGCGCTGGCGCGCGGTGATCAGTGCCTTGATGATCAGGTCATCAGGCACGAAGTATGCGGCCTGCAGATCGATGCTGTGCTCCGCTGCCGCGATAGCCATCAGGTACATCAAATGCATGCTCTCGCTGCCACCCGATGGCGAAGCAACGAACATATGGGCGTCCATCTCCCCTGCCGGTGCAACGGCCGGAAAGTACTCCGGCCCATTGAGGACAACCCCCACCGTCTTGATCCAGTTGTCGTTGAAAGCCGCCTGTATCTGCGCCACCACCGGGCCTTCGATCCTGAAGTGCAGGTCGCGCCAATGCTCTCCGTCCTGGGCATGGCCACTCCATTGGTCGGCAACGCCGACACCCCCGGTGAAACCCAACTTGCCGTCCACCACCAGCAGCTTGCGGTGCGTTCGGTTGTTCAGCCGGCCAAGGTTGTACCACTTCAGTGGCCGATACTGATGCACCTCCACGCCGGCGTCCTGGATCTGTTGCAGCAGGCTGTTCTCCATCTTCAGGCTGCCCATCCAGTCCACCATCACCTTCACCTTCACCCCGGCCCGGGCGCGCTCGGCCAAGGCATCGGCGAACGCCTGACCGATCGTGCCGGACCAGTAGATATAGGTTTCGAAGGTGATGGTGGACCGCGCCGAACGGATTGCGTCCAGCATCGCCGGGAATATCTCGTCGCCGTTCTCCAGATCGGTTACTTTGTTGCCCGGCACCAGCCCCGGCCCAAGCAGCACGCCCATTTCCCGGCGGAACTGGGGGCTGTCGGTCGCGTAGAGATGCTCGATCTTACGTTCGAGCTTTTTTTCCGAGGTTTTGAAGTTCATTGCCACCACCGCCACCAGCAAGGTGACAATGATGCTCGCCAGGATCGTCCAGGCCATTCGCTTGCGACTCCAGCCGGAGGACATGGGGGTGTTCCCGCAAGGGGCGGAGTAGGAAGCTAACGACCATGGTGGTCGTTGCAATGTGAAAGCAGCCAGCAGCCGCTGCTTTCCAGCCCGCGGGCTTGGTCAATGCAGCGCTATAAAGATGAAGCGGGGAACGCCGATATTCCTCCCTGATGTGGGTCACGGGAGCTGCATCACGGAACGTGGGGGATCGATTCACTACCGTTCATGGGTCTGCGATGACTTAGCGGTCGTCGCACCTTATCGAGGAGCCGGGCCAGCAGCCCAACACAACGCAGGAGCAAGCCAGGGTCGTGAAGAACACCAACCAGCTCCAATCCGAACCTGTACTTCCCTTGTCGCCACCAGGTCGCGGCGTCTCCCCGCTCATCTGGGCGCTCTGCGGTTTATTGTTCGGGCTTGCCTGCACCGTGCTGCTGGGCGTGCGCGAGTGGCGGGATCTGCATCAGCGCGGCAAGGAGGCCGAGCGCAATCTGGCCGATGCCGGCGTATCGCAGCTGCACATGCCGTTGGAGCGGGCAGCCTCCATATTGCGGGCCATGCAGACACTGTTCCTGGCCAACGACGACATGGACCAGACGCAGTTTGAGCAATACTACGAGCGCCTTCTCAGCACGCGTGAGCCGGGCCCGTATACCTCGCTTGCATTTGCAAGCCGCCATGCAATCGCCGGTTCAGCAAGCCCAACGCTGGCCTATCGCTATGCGATGGTGTCGCCTTATCAGGCCAATACATCCCTGCTGGGTTTTGACATGGTCACCCAGAAGGCCAACCTGGCCGCTTTGCGGAGTGCGCGTGACAGCGATTCGGTGGTGATGTCCGCGCCTTTCGTATTACGCCAGAACGCTCAGCCCGGACAGAGCCCGCTCGGCGTCACCCTGCGCCTGCCGGTGTATTCCAACGGTCCAACACCGACCACCATTGAGCAGCGCCGACTGCGCGAGATCGGCGCATTGGCTGTGGGCATCCGCCTGCAACCCCTGGTGGAAGCGGCACTTTCGCCCTCGGTAATGGACGGCTTTCGTGTACGTATCAGCGACGCTGCGGCCGGCGCTGCTCCGTTTTACGACTCGAACACCGACACGAGCACCGACCACCCCGCCCTCGTGCGGACGCTCGTTTTTGGTGGCCGCCAGTGGCGTGTGGAAATGCTGCCGCGGCCGCAGCCGATGGAGTGGGGAAGTCTGCCATCCATCCTCATCGGCGGCGGCATCATCAGCTTGCTTCTGTCGGCCCTGCTCTGGTCACTGGCCGTCACCCGCCGCAAAGCACTGGCGCTGGGCGCGCAGATGAGCGCGCGCTATCGCGAGAGCGAACGCCGGTTCCGCACGCTCAACGAACTGCTGCCTGCACTGGTGCTGCTGGCAGACGTCCGCGATTGGCATATCGTCTACGCCAACCAGGCCGCCCGCCTGCGGCTGGGCGATGCCACCGGCCTGCAGTTGTCCGCACTTTTCGCCGACCAGAGGCTGCAGGCCAGCATCCGCGATGCCAGCGACAACCACACCGGCTGGAACCACCTGGAGGCCGAGCTGCTGGCACTGGATGGCAGCAGCTTCTGGGCCAATGCCTCCGTCGCCGAGGTGGATATGGATGGGGTCCCGCATCTATTGATGGTGGCCACCGATATATCCGAGCAGCGCGAACTGACTGACCGGCTGAGCTACCAGGCCGCCCACGACGCGCTCACCGGCCTGTACAACCGACGGGAGTTCGAGCGCCGGGTGGAGGACGCATTGCGCGAACATGGAACCGCCCGCACCTGCGGCTCCTGCGCCATGCTGTACATCGACCTGGACCAGTTCAAACTGATCAACGACGTATCCGGGCATATGGCCGGTGACCAGTTGCTTGAACAGCTTGCGCTGACCATGCAGCAGCAGCTGCGCGGTGGCGATGTGCTGGCACGCCTGGGCGGTGACGAGTTCGGGCTGCTGACCTTCCATGCAGACGCCGACGGTGCGCTGGAACTCGGCGAGCGCCTGCGCCGTTGCATCGAGGCACTGATGTTCTCCTGGCAGGGCCGCAGCTACAAAGTCACCTGCAGCATCGGCATGGTGCTGATCGATCAACAGGTGCCCACCTTGAAGGATCTGCTGGCGTGGGCCGACACGGCCTGCTACCTGGCCAAGGAGAACGGCCGCAACCGTATCCACGTCTATCGCGAGGATGATGAAACCAGCCAGCGCCAGGGCGAAATGGAATGGGCCAACCGCCTGCGCTGGGCCATGGAGCAGGACCGCCTGCTGCTGGACTACCAGCAGATCATCTCGCTGGATGGCCACGACAGCAGTACCAACATCGAACTGCTGCTACGGCTGCGCGACGAGGACGGTGACATCGTATTGCCGGGTGCTTTCCTGCCCGCGGCCGAGCGCTATGGGCTGATGCCGGCAATTGATCGCTGGGTGATACGCACCGCGCTGTCCAACTTCACCCGCCTGCACCCCACGGTGGCCAGCCTGGGCAGCTGTGCCATCAATCTGTCCGGGGCCAGCATCGAAGATGAAGGCCTGGCCGACTTCATTCTTGCCTGCATCGACCTGCATGGGGTGCCGGCGCAGGCGTTGTGCTTCGAGATCACGGAGACGGTAGCGGTACGCAACCTGCTGAAGGTGGTTGCCGTGGTCGAGCGCTTGCGCCAGGCAGGTTGCAGTATCGCGCTGGACGATTTTGGCGCCGGCATGTCCTCGTTCGGCTACCTGAAAAACCTGCCATTGGACATGATCAAGATCGATCGCAGCTTCATCCGCGACCTGGACGACGACCCCATCAGTCATACCATCATCAGCGCAATTGCCCAGATCGGCCACCAAAGGGGTTTGAAGGTCATCGCCGAGGGCGTGAGCAATGCCCACCTGTGCGACGCCGCCCGCTCACTCGGGGTGGATTACGGCCAGGGTTTTGGCCTGCACCGGCCGGAACGGGTGTTGTTCCAGCGCTAAGGCGCCGGCATGCACGCTTGCGTAGCCATGCGCCGCAGGCAGCGCCATGGCGTAAGGTGTAGGCAGCTGGCAGGCACAAGGTGGATCACCGTGGATGTATCGATTGCAGGGTTTGAAGTATTGTCGCGTGCGTTCTATCGCCGTCACCCTGCCCTGGTTGCCCCCGAGCTTCTGAACAAGCTGCTGGTACGGGCGGATGGTCGCTGCGCCCGCATCGTCGAAGTCGAAGCTTATGCCGGCAGCGAAGATCCGGCAGCGCACTCCTACCGTGGCAAGACCGCGCGCAACGCCACGATGTTCGGCCCGCCTGGCCATCTGTATGTCTACTTCACCTACGGCATGCATTGGGGTAGCAATGCCGTTTGCGGGGAGGTGGGTGAAGGAGTTGGCGTGCTGCTGCGGGCGGCCGAGCCCCTGCACCATCTCGACCTGATGTACGCGGCACGGCCCGCGGCCAAGCGCCCCGCCGACCTGGCCAGTGGACCAGGCAAGCTGTCGCAGGCCTTTGGAATCAACCGCTCCTTCGACGGCGCGGACCTGGTGCGTGGCGACGCTGGCATCCTCATCGCATCCGATGCAACAGCCCCGCCCTCGACGCCCTTGGTCGGCCCACGGGTCGGGATATCCAAGGCGATGGACTTTCCCTGGCGCTGGTCCGTGCCAGGCAATCCCTGCGTATCGCGTAGACCCGTGAGGTCGAACCCTCAACGGCAATGAATCACAACGCGCATTGCCTCCAACATATCCCCTGCTGCAAGGGACGCCATCGCCAGGCTTCTGGCACCGCTCGCCCGCGGCATCTGCTCAGCGGGAAGGCACGGGCTCAATCCCAGCCAATGGCCCGTTGCCCAGCGCCTTGTTCAAGGCAATGAACTGGGTGCGCAGCGCCGCGTCGCCATCCACCAGCTCGCGCCGCGTCTGCAGATAGCTGCGGCGCGCATCCAGCACGCTGAGAAAATCGATCAGACCCGCGTCGCGGCGCGCCTGGGCAATGCGATAGGCATCCAGCGTTGCCTGCTCGCGTACACGCAGCTGTGCGCGCTGGTGCTGTGCCGCGGCATAGGCGTTGAGGGCATTGTCGATCTCCTGCCAGGCCTGCAGCACGGTCTTCTGATAGGTCACGGCGGCCTCCTGCTGTTCCAGCTGGCGAAGCTGCACCACGCTCTTGCGCCGGCCATGATCGAACAATGGCAGGTTCAACACTGGCCCCACCGACCAGATGCGGCTGCCCCAATCGGAAAACTCACCCGAAAGGTACGACTCGTAACCGAATTTGGCGCCCAGGCGGATGCTGGGATACAGGTCGGCCTTGGCCACCCCGATACTGGCCGTGGCCTGGTGCAGGCGTGCCTCTGCGGCGCGGATGTCTGGCCGCCGCTTTGCCAGTTCCGACGGCAGGCCCAATGCCAGGTCCGGCAAGCGGTCATCGGCTGCCAAGACCGGCACCAAACGCTGTCGCAGTGCACCCGGGCGTTGTCCCAACAACAGTGCCAGCTGATTGCCGGCCGCTGCTTCCTCGGCCAACAGCAGCGGCAGGCGTGCACGGATGGCGGCAACGTCGGCCTGCTGGCGATCCAGATCCAGGTGATCGTCGAGGCCGCCATCCACCCGCGCCTGCAGCAACTGCAGCCGCTCCTCCAGCGCACCGATATCCTCACGTGCCAATGCGATCTGCTGCTGCGTGCCGCGCAGCTGTACATAGTTGCGCGCCACCTCACTGGTCACGCTCTGCCGGGCCAGATCAAGTAAGGCTGCCTGTTGGGCCACGCCGGCGTCCGCGGCTTCGACCGAGCGACGCACCCTGCCCCACAGATCCAACTCCCAGGATGCATCAAACCCTGCCTGGTAAAGGTTGAAAGGCTCGGCCAGCAACTGCTTCAACGTGCTGCTGTCATTACTGAGAATATCCAGCATGCGGGTACCGGCGCCATTTTCGCTTTGCCGCTGGCGCGCCGCCGAGCCCGACACCGAGGCTGTCACCCCACGTTGCGCCGCCACCGTGCTGCGTTGCGCGCGTGCCTGGGCGAAGTGCAGCGCGGCCGTGCGCAGGTCGGGGCTGGCGGACAGCGCATCGCGTTGCAGTTGGTCCAGCACCGGATCGGACAACTGCGTCCACCACTGGGGCTGCAGCGCCGTGCCGTCCAACGCGGGCTGCAACAGGGCGTCACCGTCGCGCCACTGCGACCAGTCATCGGGGGCGGGGCTACCGGGACGGACGAAATCCGGACCAACCGCACATCCGCCCAGCACCCCTGCCAGCAGGGCCGGCACCAGGAACACGCCACGTGGCAGGAATGAAGACATGGAGCACATCCTAGGTAAGCCGATTGCGGAACAGCCATGCCGCCAGCGGCAGCGTGATCGCCGCTACTACCAGCATGGGAACGAAGTTGAAGCCGATCTCCTGCAGACCAGCACCCTCCAGGTACACCCGGCGGACCAGGTCTATGCCGAACCGCAATGGATTGGCATAGGTTGCCAGCTGCAGCGCCTTGGGCATGTTGGCCACCGGCGTCATCAGGCCGGACAACAGCATCAAGGGCATGATCAACAGGAAGGTATAGAGCATGGCCTGCTGCATGTTGGCTGCAACGGCCGAGATCGACAGGCCAATGCCCACCGATGCGATGGTGAACACCAGCAGCGCCAGATACAGCAGGCCCACCGACCCTGCCATCGGTATATGGAACCAGAACCGGATCACCAGCAGGATGAGGGTGGACTGAACCAGTCCGACCAGGATCGACGGCGCCGCCTTGCCAACGAGAATCTGCATCGGCGTCAGCGGCGTGACCAGCAACTGGTCGAATGTGCCCTGCTCGCGTTCGCGCGCCACCGACAAGGCGGCGATCAGCAGGGTCTGCAGCATACTGAGCGCAGCGATAAGCGCAGGCATCAACTGCCAACGCGACTCCAGGTTGGGGTTGTACCAGCTGCGGGTAACCAGCTGCACACCTTGCGCGGTGCCGGACCGCTGCTGGTTGAAGCTGCTGACAATGGCGGCGATATGCCCCGCCGCCGCGCCCGCCGTGGTCGAGTTGCGCCCGTCCATGATCAATTGCAGCGGCGCCTGCTGGCCCGCCGCCAGCCGTTGCTCGAAGTCGGCCGGGAAACTGATCACCAGCAACACCTCGTTGGCGTCGATCAAACCGGCTATCTGGCTGGACGAGCGCAACACCGCCTGTCGCTCGAAGATACCTGCGCCATCCAGGCGCGCCAGCAGCTCGGTTGAACTTGCGCCGGCCCCCGGGTCCAGCACCGCATACGGCACGTGACGCAGATCGAAAGTGGCACCGTAACCGAACAACAGCGCCTGCATCAGCGCCGGCGCAAACAACATGGCGCGGCTGGAGGGCTCCTTCAGGAGCGTGATCAGCTCCTTCCTGCACAGGAAGGCGATGCGCCGCAGATAGTCGACCATGGCCCCCATCTCAGCGCAGCCTCTTGCGCAGCAGGTGGCGCGTCGCGGCGAACAGCACCAGAGCGTAGGCAACAAGGATCATCGACTTGTGCACGAACAATGTCCAGTTGTCGCCGGTCAGGAACAGCGACTTGATCAAGCCCATGAAATGTGTGGCCGGCAGCAGCTGGCTGATCACCTGCACCACCATCGGCATGTTGCGCACATCGAACACAAATCCGGACAACATCATCGCCGGCATGAAGCTGGTCAGCAGCGCCACCTGGCTGGCCTGGAACTGGTTGCGGGTGGCTGCCGAGATGAACAAGCCCATCAGCAAGGACACCATCAGGTACAACAGGGCACTGATGATGATGGCTGCCAGCGAGCCTCGCATCGGCACGTGGAACAGGTAGCGCGCGGTAAGCAGGCAGATGGCAAGGTTGAAGACACCGATACCCACATAGGGCAGCAGTTTGGCCAGCACCAGCTCGGTGGGCCTTACCGGTGTGACAAACAAGGCTTCCAGGGTGCCACGCTCCCACTCGCGCGCCACCAACAGCGAGGTCAGGAAGGCGCCGATCAGCGTCATCACCAGCACGATCAGCCCGGGCACCAGGTACCAGGTGCTGGTGCTGGCCTCGTTGAACCACATCCGCTGCACCACGCTGACGCCGCCACCGGCCGAGGGCGTGCCCTGCCGGTCCAACGCGCCCTGGAGTTGGCTGGCCAGCGCGCCACCGATGTAGCCCTCCAGCGTACGGGCGGTATTGGCGTCGACACCGTTGAGTATCAGTTGCACCTGTGCCTGGCCGGCAGCGCGGCTGCGGCTGAAGTCCACCGGCACGTGCACGATGCCCCCAACCTTGCCATCACGCATCAAACGCACGGCGGCATCCATGTCCTGCACCTGCACCGGCGCCAGATAGGGCGAGCCCTGCAGGCCCGCGGCCAACAACAACGTGTCAGGCGAACGTTCGTCCAGCACCACGGCCACGGGTGCGTGGTCCACGTCGAAAGACAGGCCGTAGCCAAACAGCAGGATCAACGCCGCGGGCAGCAGCACGCCCACCGCCATGCTGCTGCGCTCGCGCAGCATCTGCCGTGTTTCCTTGCGCAGCAAGGCCCACAGGCGGGTGAGGAAGCCAGACATCAGGCCACCGCCTTGTCGTGTCCGGCAGCGCGCTGTGCGCGGCCCTGCTCGACGATGGCAATGAAGGCGGCATTCATGTCGATGCCATCGCCGCCCGCCTGCGCGCGCACCTGGTCCGGCGTACCCAATGCCAGCAGCTGGCCGGCATCCTGGATCGCAATCCGGTCGCAGTACTCGGCCTCCTCCATGAAGTGGGTGGTGATGATGATGGTCACCCCCTGCTGTGCCAGCCCGGTAATGGTGCGCCAGAACGCGCGCCGCGCCAGCGGGTCGATGCCGCTGGTGGGCTCATCCAGGAACAGTATCTCGGGGGCGTGCAGCAGGCCCACCGCCATCGCCAGGCGCTGTTTGTAACCGGCCGGCAGCTCAGCGCTGCGGGCTGCACCTTGCAGCGCGAAGCGCTGCAGGGCGTCAGCGACCCGCTGCCGCAAGGTGGCACCGGCCAGGCCGTAGGCACCGCCGAAGAACTCCAGATTCTCGCGCACGGTCAGGTTGCCATACAGCGCAAACTTCTGTGACACGTAGCCGATGCGCCCACGCGCCTGCGCGCGGGCCGTGCGAAGGTTGAGTCCGGCCACTTCCAGATGCCCACTGCTGGCCGGCAGCAATCCGCACAGCATGCGGAAGGTAGTGGTCTTGCCTGCCCCATTGGGGCCCAGCAGGCCGAAGATCTCACCGCGCTCGACCTGAAAGCTGGTGCTGGCCACGGCGGTGAAGTCGCCGAACCTGCGCACCAGGTCGCGTACCACGATCACCGGCCCTTCCTTGCCTGCGCTGGCCGGCTGCGGCGCGGGACTCACCACTGCCGCCGACGCCTGCTCGCGGGCGCGCAACAGCATCATGAATGCATCCTCCAGCTCTGCAGGGCGCTGGCTTGGCTGCAACCCCTGCAGCTGCGCTGAAAGCTGCGCGATGTTGGCGGACGGCTGCAGAATGAAGCGCACGCCACCCGCGCGCGGCACTGCATCCAGCACATGCTTGCCGTCATCGATCAAGCTGGCCTGCAGGTCACGCGGTTGCAGGTCATCGCTGGGCCGTACGCTCCAGGTCAGCCCCTGCGCCTTGGCTGCAAGCCCGGCCGGATCGCCTTCGGCCAACAATTGCCCCTGGTGCAGCACGAAGATCTGCTCGCAATGCTCGGCTTCATCCATGTAAGCGGTACTGACCAGCACACTGAGCTGCTCTTCCTGCACCAGTTGCGGGATGATCTTCCACAGTTCGCGACGCGAGAGTGGATCCACGCCCACACTGGGTTCGTCCAACAACAACAGGTCCGGTGAACGCACCAGCGTGCAGGCCAACCCCAGCTTCTGCTTCATGCCACCGGACAGCTTGCCGGCCGGGCGCTGTTTGAACGCCCCCAGATCGGTCATCCGCAACAACCGCTCGAAGCGCTGCTGTCGTCGGGCGGGCGCCACGCCATGCAGATCGGCGTACAGGTCCAGGTTCTCCTGCACGCTAAGGTCTTCGTATAGGCCGAACCGTTGCGGCATGTACCCAATCCGGTCCTGTACCTGCTGCGGCTGTGCAGCCACATCCAGACCCAGCACCTGCAGGCTGCCACCGTCGGCCGGCAACAGCCCGGCGACCATGCGCAGGAAGGTGGTCTTGCCGGCTCCATCGGGGCCCACCAGAGCGGTCAGTTGCCCGGCCCGCACACTCAGGCTGATGCCCGCAAGCGCGTCCAGATGGCTGCCATCGGGCGCGGCGAAATGCTTGCGCAGATCGCGCGCAACCACGGTCGCCTGCGGCGCGCCGCTCATCAGCGCACCTCATCCAGCAGCCGCACGCTCACCGGTTGGCCAAGCCGCAGCTGGTCCCGCGGGTCCTCAACCACCACCCGCACCTCGTAGACAAGGCTGGTGCGCAACTCTTCGGTCTGCACGGTCTTGGGAGTGAACTCGGCCACCGACGAGATGAAACCCACCTTGCCGTTGATCACCGTGCCTGGGTGGCTGTCGCTGCTCACCATCGCGGCTTGGCCTGCGCGCACCCGCCCCAGTTCCTTTTCGCCAACGAACACCCGCACCCACTTGGGCTGCGTCAGTGCCAGGGTAAAGGCAGGCCGCTGCGGCCCGGCCATGTCGCCGACCTCGACCAGACGCGAACGCACCACCGCCGCCACCGGCGCTTTCAATGCGCCCTGTGCCACCTGATGCTGCAGCAACGCCAACTGGGCCAGCGCGCCCTCAAGCTGCGCCTGCGCCGCAGCGATGTCCTCCTTCCGTGGGCCCTGCTCGACCATTGCCAGCGCCTGCCGCTGCAATTGCGCACTGGCCTGGGCAACTTTGGCCGCGCTGCGGGCCCGGTCCAGTTCCTGGGCACTCACGCCGCGTCCGTTGGTGGCGGCAGCAACGCCCTGCAAGCGTTGCAGGTCCTGACTTGCGCGCGCCGCATCCGCCTCCGCGGCGACCAGTTGGCTGCGTGCCTGCACCACTTCCTGCGGCCGCGCGCCGTTGCGCAACCGGGCAACGTTCTGTCGTTGGCTCTCAGCCTGCGCTTTGGCCTGCGCGGCCTGCAGTTGCAATGTCTGCGTGTCCAGCAGGGCCAGTACCTGACCGGGCTCGACGTTGTCGCCTTCCTCCACATTCACCACCTCGACCCGCCCGCTGCCATCAAAGGCCAATGACACCTGACGGATGTCCACGTTGCCCTGCAGCCTCAGCGCCGCGTCATCGGGTTGACGACGGCCAGCCCACCACAGCAAGAGCGCTGCCAGCACGGCGGCAACGGCCACAACAAGGATCACAGGCTTTTTCATGACGACGATTCGCAGGCTGGCCGGGGTACGGCGCCAGCCTAATTCAAATTAAATTTAATTTAAAGTAGAATCCGAAACTGCCAGAAACCCACCGCCCTCGGATTGCATGCCGCAATGAGCAAGACCAAGCAGACCACCCGCAGCCCACGTACCGATGGCGAGGCCACCCGCGCGCGCCTGCTGGAAGCCGCAGGTCGCCTGTTCTCCGAGCAGGGGTTTGCCGAAACCACCGGCAAGGCCATCGCCCAGCAAGCGGGTGCCGACCTGGCCTCGATCAACTACCACTTCGGCAATCGCAACGGTCTGTACAAGGCGGTGTTGCTGGAAGCGCACCGGCAGATACTGGACCTCGACGACCTGCAACGCATTGCCACCAGCGAGCAGAGTCCGGAGCAACGTCTGTATGCCCTGCTCGACGGCCTGGTGCAGCGGGCAAGCCAACCCGACGCATGGGCCCCACGCGTGCTGGCCAGGGAACTGATGGCCCCCTCCTCACACCTGCAGGTACTGCTGGAAGAAGCGGTGCCACCAAAGATCATCGCGGTCGCCGGCATCCTCAGCGCCATCTCCGGCATCCCCGTCAATGATCCGGCGCTGCTGCGCTGCCTGCTGAGCATCGCTGCGCCGTGCATGATGTTGATCGTGGTCGGCCGTGATCTGCCCGGCCCGCTACGCCCCATCATGCAAGGGTCGCAGCAGCCGCTGGTCGCCCACCTGCACCGCTTCGCGCTGGCCGGCTTGCAGGCCAGTGGAGCGCACTACCGGGCCGGTGACGACAGCTGAGCGCACGCGGACCGCAGCAATGCGTCAATCACGCTGTCCGTTGAGTCAGTTACTGCCCAAGCGGGTGAAGCCTTCAATCTCATCCAGCCATAGCAACTGCACGCCTTCACCCGGCACATCAACGGGCACCTGTCCATTCGTGCCCTCCTGTTCATCCGGGCCGCGGAACTGCTGCACCGTCGGCCGCTCGGTCACCGTGCCCTTCAGCACACGTCCGTCTTTCATCCGCAGCTCGACGATCAGCTCCGCATCCAAACCCTGTTGCAACGCCTTGAGCCGTTCAATTTCCGCCTGGGCGGTATGAATCCGCGGTGCGGTCCTGGCCATCTGCACAACCTCTCGCTTGAACCTGTGGAACACGCGGGCATGCTGAACCTGCCCGTGCTAACCGCCGGTTAAAAAACGCGACGCAGTTGGCGGCATGTCCTTCACACGGGTAGGCCCGGTCTCCACACCCGGCTAGCGATAAGTGGCGCAGTTTCATCAACGCCTGCTGCCCGCACATCCCCTGCAGGCAATCACAGACACAGGAGCAGCCAACGTGATCAGAGATCGCAAGGATCCCCCCGAAGCACCGCAAGAGCGCAACCCTCCGGAAACAGGCACCCAGCGCCAACAGCGCAAGGCGCATGAAAGTGCGAACCAGGATGAAGCGCTTGAGGAAACCTTCCCGGCCAGTGATCCGGTATCGCCTTTCGTGCCAGCAAAGGCGCCGGATTAGAAAGGATGCAGGCAGGATTTGCGGAGTCCCAATCCAGCGGAATCCCTTCCGAACCACTCGACTTGCACCCGAAGCAAAGCGGGCCCCGCCAGGGGCCCGCTACACTCAACCGACGATCAATGACCAGGGTAACTGTGATCCTTTGAACCTGTATCTGAAACCTTCGCAATCAATCTGCTGTGCAAGGTTTCCCTTTTCATCCATCAAGGTATTCACCTCGACCATGCGCTCCATTCCCGGGCCTGACGCGCGCCGACCCGGGACATCCAACACGGTCCGCAAGCTTCTTTGCTCTGTCGAAATGACCTTGACCGCCCGCCGCTCCCGGCCCGGTCCTTCCAGATAGAGTTTCATGCTTTTCACAGCCTAGCCTCCTGAAAGTTGCCCCCCGTCATCCGGCCGAACGTATATAGGAGTGGTCACGTGAAGACGCGGAAAAATTCGGTGAATCAGCACTGCTTTTGTGATCGCCCGCGCGGTTTCAGCGCGCTTGATGGTGCGGTCAGCCGAGCTTGAGCAGCTCCACCCCATCGCATGCAACGCTGCCACGTGCGCGTTGCAGGTCCAGGCCAAAACCGCCGGTAAACAGCGAGAACGCCGGCAGGACGGTGCTGCCTTCCCGCATCCAGAACAACGGGGTTGCCACCATGCCCGGCAACTTCAGCACCGGGTGCAGATGCCCGCAGATCTGGTGACCTGGCGGACCGCTCACAACCGCCGCGGGTGCGTGGCGGAACACAAAGGGACCCTCGCGTTCACCGTCGGCGATCCGCTCCAATCCGGCTGCGTCCGCATCCAATGCCCGGTCGTGGTTGCCTGGCACCACAGCCATCGCCACCAGCCGGTGCGCAGCGCGAAACCCCTCCCAGGCCTGGTCGCTGGTGCGGGAGCGTGCGCCATGCAGGAAATCGCCCAGGATCCACAGTGACGTCGCCGACGTCATGGCCAGCAGCCTCGCCAGACGTTGCAGATCAGCCCGGGTACCGCCGCTGGGCACAGGTATGCCGGCCCTGCGCAGCACCTCGCCCTTGCCCAGGTGCAGATCGGCGACGATCAATCTGCGCCGTGCCGGCCAGTACAACGCCCTGTCAGCCAACAGCACGACAGGCTCGCCTGCCAGTGCGATCTCCAGGCGCTCAGCCATGACGCCGCTCCAACTGCTGCGCCATTCGTTGCACCCGCTGCTTCCAGTCTTCGCTGCTCAGGGTCCCACGCCTGGACTCGGCCCAGAGCGGGAACGAGAGCGGGGTCAAGGTTGCGGGCCTTGCCAACAGCAGTTGGCGGCGATTGCATCCGGCCACAACGCGCTGCAGCCCGGGGACATCCAACTGCTGCTCCAGCACTTCGCGTTCGGCCTGACGCAGCAGCATGTGGTCCGGATCGTATTGCCGCAGCACGTCATACAGCAGGCTGCTGGATGCTTGCAGCTGCCGCAGGCTGCGCAACGCGCGCCCCGGAAGTGAAGGGGGCAGCAAGCCGGCCACTCTGGCAATCTCGCGGAACTGCCGGCGTGCCAGTTCCCCCATGTTCACCGCGGCCAACAGGTCCGGCAGCAAGGCATCAGCTGACAACAGATCCGCCACCAGCTGTTCGTCCAGCTGAAGCGGGCCGGCTGCGGTAAGGGCAAGTCCATAGTCGTTCACCGAAAACGACAACGTTGTGGCCACGCGCCGGCTCCAGCGCAGCGCAGCCACCGCGGCCAAACCCTCGTGCACGGCACGCCCGGCAAAGGGATACAGGAACAGATGCCAGCCATCCCGCGTCCGTACGCTTTCGGCCAGCAATTGGCCGTGCCCGGGCACGGCGGACAACGCTGCCTGCAGCGCCAGCAACGGTCGTAGTGCCCGCAGCTCGGGCGTTGCGGGCGGGTCGGCCAGCACATCAGCCACCTGCGCGGCAAGATGGGTGGACATCGGCAATCGTCCCCCCTGCCAGCGGGGCACGACGCCACTGCCCTGCTTGGCAGGCCGCACATAGGCCGTCATGTCCTGCAGCCGCAGCAACCGCAGCGCACGCCCTGCAAACTGGAAGACATCCCCCGGCCGCAGGCGCGCCAGGAAGCCCTCCTCCACGCTGCCCAATGCACCGCCGCGGGCCATCCGTACCAGCAGTGCACCGTCACTGGTGATGGTGCCGATCGACAACCGGTGGCGAAAGGCCACGCGCCGGTCGCTGACCGTATAGCGTCCTTCCGCATCGCGGGTGACACGACAGAACTCGGGATAGTGCTGCAGGGCTTTACCGCCCTGGGTGATGAACTGCAGCACCTGCATCCAATGGCTGTCCTCCAACCGGGCGAAGGCGTGTGTGGTACGCACTTCGCGTAGCAGCTGATCCGGGTCGAAACCACCGGCCAGCGCCACACTGACGCAATGCTGGGCCAGCACATCCAGCGACAGCTGCAGGGGCTGCCGGGCCTCCACCATGCCACTGCGCAACGCCTGCCGCACCGCTGCATATTCGGCCAGCTCAAGCGCGTGCGTGGGCACGCACACAATCTCTCCTGCCTGGCCCGGGCGGTGCCGCGCGCGCCCGGCACGTTGCAGCAGCCGGGCCATGCCCTTGGGGCTGCCCAACTGGATGACCTGGTCCACGGTGGGAAAATCAACGCCAAGGTCCAGGCTGGAAGTGGCCACGACGCAACGGATGCGGCCGTCCCGCAAACCCGCTTCAACCTCGCGCCGCAGGCCTGGATCCAACGAACCGTGATGCAATGCGAGCGCATCGGCCTGTTCCAGCCAGACTGCATGCAACGCTTCGTACCACAGCTCGGCCTGGGCACGGGTGTTGGTGAACACCAAGGTGGTACGCGCCTTGCCGATCTGTTCCACCACTGCCTGCATCTGGGACAGCCCCAGATGCCCGGCCCAAGGGAAACGCACACCCTGCGGCGGCAGGAGCGTTTTCACGCGCAGGCTGCGCGGTGCCGCACTGCGTACCATTGCGGCGTCGGGAAGATGCGGAAGCAGTACCTGCCGCGCCTGCTCAAGATTGCCCACGGTGGCAGACAAACCCCAGATGCGGACGCTGGGCCGCCATCCGCGCAGCCGGGCCAGGCCCAGTTGCAGCAGCACGCCACGTTTGTTGTCCAGCAGCGCGTGCCACTCGTCGACGACGATGGCCTGCAGCGCGGTCAACTGCGCCTGGGTGTCGGGGTAGCTCAACAGCAATGCCAGCGACTCGGGTGTGGTGACCAGTACCTCGGCCCTACCCTGCCGTGCGAGGCGCTTGTCGCGGGCGCTGGCGTCGCCGGTACGCATGGCCACCGTCCACGGCAAGCCCAACCCGTCGATGGGTTCGCGCAGCGCACGGACGGTATCGCTGGCCAAGGCCCGCAGCGGGGTGACCCACAGGATGCGAACCTGCGCGGCTGGCCGGCGCCGCCCCTTGCCCGGAGCCGCAGCGCCGGCTGCGGCCTCGACCTCGGTCAAGGCCTGCAGCAACGGGCCGCCCAGCATTGCCAGGGTTTTGCCACTACCGGTGGGTGTCACCAGCAGGCCCGATTGACCTTGCCTGTAGCGGCGCCAGACCTCGCGCTGGAACGGTGCGGGCTTCCAGCCGCGTAGTGCGAACCATTGGGTCAGCGGCTGCTCGAAGCGGATGTTGCCCACTTCACGGTCATTGATCATTGCGCGACCTTGCGCAGGCTTTCCAAGCGGTCGGCGTCGCCAGCGGGCTTGTCGTGACGCCAACGCACTATCCGCGGAAAACGCAACGCCACGCCCGACTTGTGTCGTTTGGACAGATTGACCGCCTCGAAGCCCAATTCGAATACCTGCAGCGGCTGCACTGCCCGCACAGGACCGTAGCGCTCGGTGGTATGTGCGCGGATCCATCGGTCGAGCTCGACGATCTCCTTGTCGTCCAGGCCCGAGTAAGCCTTGGCGATGGGCACCAGGGTGTCCCCGTCCCAGACACCGAACGTATAGTCGGTATACAGGGTGCTGCGGCGGCCATGTCCGCTCTGGGCGTACAGCAGCACGGCATCCACGGTCAGCGGATCAACTTTCCATTTCCACCAATCACCGCGCTTGCGCCCGTGCCGGTAGGGCGACTGCCGACGTTTGAGCATGAAGCCTTCCACGCCACGCTGCCGCGCTTCGTTGCGCAGCCCCGCCGCTGTGTCCCAGTCCGGCAACGCCAGCGCTGGCGACAGTTGCAGCACAGGCGAATCATGCGCGGCCAGCAGCGCGGCCAGCGATGCACGGCGCTGTTGCAGTGGCTGTTCACGAAGGTCCTGCCCGTCGAGCTCCAGCAGATCGTAAGCCATCACCCTTGCCGGCACCTGCATCATCACCTTGGGGCCGGGCTTGCGACGCTGGATGCGGGTCTGCAGCGCGGTGAACGGCAACGGTTGGGGAGCGTCCTGCTGCCATGCCAGCAACTCGCCGTCGATCACCGCATCATGCGCAAGCCGCGCCAGCTCGGCTTCAATCTCGGGGAAGCGCCCATCCATGCGTTCTTCCCCGCGCGACCACAGCACGATGTCGTTGCCGCGCCGGATCAACTGTACGCGTATGCCATCCCACTTCCACTCCAGCAACCAGTCATCGATTGCTCCCAGGGCACCTGGCTCCACCTCCAAGGCCGATGCCAGGAAGAAGGGATACGGCAAGCGCGTGTCGCCTGCCTGCCCAGCCTCTGCCAGGACCGCCTGCAGCGCCTCGGCGCTGGGTGCGCTGAAGCCCAGCAGGCGCTGCGCCAGCAGTGGCACATCCAGCCCTGACAGTTCGGCCAGGGCCTGTTGTACCAAGCCCTGCGAGACACCTACGCGCAATGCGCCCGTGAGCAGCTTGTTGAAGACGAAGCGCTCGCGCATCGGCAGTTGTCGCCAGCCCCGGGTGACAACAGCCCGGCGCAGCTCCGGCGCGGCGTTGGCCACCGGCAGCAAATGCTCCCGTATCCATTGGGCCAGCCCGATATCCGGGGCCGGGTCCGTGGTTTCGTCCAGCAACAGAGCGAGCGTTTCGGCCAGGTCACCCACCTGGTCATAGCTGGCGTCCACCAGCCACCCGGGTAGCCCGCTCTCCTCGCCTATCCACTGGCGCAGCTCACTGCTGCTGGCAATGCGCGCCTTGGCACCGCCGACTTTGCCCCCGGTGAGCAGCCACAGTGCCCAGGCCGCGTCTTCGGCAGGGGCGACACGGAAGTACGCCACCAACGCCGCGCGCTTCTGCAAGGAAGATGTACTGCGATCCAGGCGCTGGTAGAGGGCGGCAAAGGCACGCATCAGTCTTCCTCGCCCCTTGCCAGCGCAAAGGTGGTCGCCTTGATGCCGCTGTCGTTGAGCATGCGCACCAGCGCGTCGGTGTTGCCATGGGTGGCGACTACCCGGCGCGCCCCTGTCTGTTGCACGGTCTGCAGCAGCGCCGGCCAATCGGCATGATCGGACAGCACGAAGCCACGGTCGTAGTTGCCACGGCGCCGGTTGCCACGCAACTGCATCCATCCGGACGCAAAGCCATGCTGGGCACGCCGGAACCGCCGCAGCCAGCTGCTGCCCGCCGCCGACGGCGGCGCGATGACCAGGCGGCCGCTGAAATCGGCGCCGCGCTCCTCCTCCGCGACCCGCCGGGTTTCCGTCATGGCGATGCCAGCCTCCCGATAGACCTGCACGCCGCTGTCCACGGCGCCATGCAGCCACACCGGGGCCGTGTCACCCAAGGCCAGCAGTTCGGCGAGCACGCGCTGCGCCTTGCCCAAGGCATAGCAGTAGAGAATGGCGGCTTCGCCGCGCGCACCGCATTCTTGCCGCCACGCCGCGATGTCGACCACCACCGACGGCGTGTCCGGCCAGCGGTAGATGGGCAAGCCAAACGTGCATTCGGTGATGAAGGTATCGCAACGTACAGGTTCGAACGGCGCGCAGGTCGGATCGGGCTGGCGCTTGTAGTCACCGGAGGCCACCCATACCTCGCCGTCCACCTCGATGCGCACCTGTGCCGAGCCCAGCACGTGTCCCGCCGGGTGCAGTGACACCAAGGCCTTCCCCAGCCTGAACGGCGTACCGTAGGCGTGGCAGACATAGCGCTGTGCACCCAGCCGCCACTGCAACACCGGCAGGCAGGGTTGGGCCAGGTGGTAGCAGCCCATCCCTGGCCGCGCATGATCGCCGTGGCCGTGGGTGATGACCGCACACGGCACCGGGCTGCCCGGATCGATATAGAAATCCCCGGCAGGGCAATACATGCCCTCGGGTCGCAGTTCGACCAGATCACCTTGCATGTGCCGTCTTCCAGCGCAATACCTGCCCCGACCTTGCCATGGCTGCCGTGTAGACCGCGTTGGATGCCAGCACAGCGCGCTGCGGCCGCGCCCGAGGCGACGGGCCGGAGCAACAGCCTCAACTTCCACAGTCACCCGGCAACAAAGATGCGGAGCCGCGCATCGCTGCGCTAGCCCCATCTGCGCGGCTTGATGGCGCCGGGAACAGCCCGCCGAGTGCGCTCACATGCGGCCAGATGGGCTGGCCGGCGCTGGTGGAGCACCCCGCCCTGATCAGACCTTCGGCAGGCTGCACCCGCCAGCCCAGACTGCGCGCCCCGCCCGATTCCCATGAGGTTGCGCGACAGGAAACCGACACCAGTGGATTGGCACCGGTCTTGCATCCAGCAGGCCATGAGTCCCGAACTTGCCCTTACCGAACTGCGCGGTGGCCTAGTGACCACCCTCTGGGTGGCCGGCCCACTGCTGCTTGTTGTCCTGATCGTTGGCGTAGTGGTTGGCATCATCCAGGCCGCCACCCAGCTCAACGAGCCCACCATCGCCTTTGTCGCCAAGGCCGGCGCCTTGACCGCAGCGCTGTTCGCGCTTGGCAGCCTGCTGCTGGGCCACCTGGTGGAGTTCACCATCCTGCTGTTCCAGCGCATACCGCACCTTATCGGCTAGCCGGATGGACGCTGTCACCCGCATGGCCATCGATGGCCAGCAGGCCTTCGCCATCATCAGCACCACCTTGTGGGTGATGCTGCGGATCGGCGCGATGCTGATGGCCATGCCGATGATCGGCACCCGCGCAGTCCCGGCCAGGGTACGGGTCATGCTGGCGGTGGCGCTGTCCGTGGCGCTGGCGCCGGTGTTGCCGGCGGTGCCGTTGTTCGATGGCCTGAGCTCCACGACGGTACTCACCGTCCTGCGCGAGGTGGCAGTCGGGGTCAGCATCGGCTTCCTGTTGCGGCTGATCTTCGAGGCGGGCGCCATGGCCGGCGAAATGATCGCCCAGAGCACCGGCCTGGCCTTCGCGCAGATGGCCGACCCCATGCGCGGCGGCAGTTCCGGCGTGATCGGGCAATGGTTCTACCTTATGTTCGGCCTGCTCTTCTTTACCAGCAACGGCCATCTGGCCCTGATTTCACTGCTGGTGGACAGTTACAAGGCGTTGCCCATCGGCACCGCCCTGCCTGATCCCCATGCCCTGGCCGCCCTGGCGCCGACGCTGGCAGTGCAGATATTCCGCGGCGCCATGTCACTGGCATTGCCGCTGGTGGTGGCCATGCTGGCCATCAACCTCGCCTTTGGCGTACTTGCGCGTGCCGCGCCCGCCCTGAACCCGATGCAGCTCGGCCTGCCGGTAGCGCTGCTGCTGGGCCTGGTACTGCTGACCCTGCTGGCGGGGGAAATGGGACCGCCGGTGCAGCGCCTGTTCGACACCGCATTTGATGCCGCCCGCCAGGTAACAATGTGACATCAGCCACAGCTCGGCACTCGGGCTGTTGCATTCGTCAGCCGCCCTCTTGCTGGCTCGCTGTTACCCGAGGATAGTCCTACAGTAGCCATGGGCGGCAGGGGACAGAAAGCCGCGCGGCCCCCGTTATCGCGTTCGCGATGCGGACACCAAAAGGAGGGGTTTGATGCTAGAAGGCAGCTACAACCCGCTGTTCGTGGTGCTGTCCATCCTGGTTGCCATCCTTGCCTCGTTCACGGCACTGGACATGGCCTCCCGGGTTACCGCCACGCAACCGCGACGTACCGCCGCACGTTGGCTGCTGGCCGGTGGTGTGGCCATGGGCTGCGGCATCTGGTCCATGCATTTCGTGGGCATGCTTGCCTTCCGCCTGCCCATCCCGCTGGGTTACGACCTGTGGCTGACCCTGCAGTCGCTGCTGGTCGCCATCGCAGCATCGATTTTCGCCCTGTGGCTGGTCTCCCGCCCCACCCTGCCCCACCTGCGCCTGGCACTGGGCGCCCTGCTGATGGGCCTGGGCATTGCCTGGATGCACTACGTGGGCATGGCCGCCCTGCGCATGCAGCCGGATATCCAGTACGACCGCCACTGGTTCGTGCTGTCCATCGTGATTGCGGTGGCCGCCTCCTGGAGCGCGCTGTATATCGCCTTCCGCCTGCGCACCGCCGAGTACGCGCTGCCGCCGCGCCTGGTCGCGGCGGCGGTCATGGGCCTGGCCATCGTAGGCATGCACTACACCGGCATGGCCGCCGCGCAGTTTCCGGAAGGCGCTGTGTGTGGTGCCGCCGGCGAAGGGGGCGTACCTACCGAATGGCTGGCTGCCTGCGTGGTACTGCTGACCGTGGGCGTGATGGCTGTCGTGCTGACGATCTCGCTGTTCGAGCAGCGCATGCAGGCACGCCTGCTGCACCTGCGCAACTCGATGTTGGCGGCGTCGCTGGACGATGCCCGCAAGGAGCTGTTCCACGCCAGCCAGCACGATGCCCTGACCCGCCTGCCCAACCGGCAGCTGGTGCACGAACGCATCGAGCAGATGATCGAAGACGACAACGCGTTCGTGGTGATGTCGATCGACATGGACGGGTTCCGACACATCAACGGCACCTTCGGCGCGCAGACCGGCGACGCGGTGCTGGTCGATATATCCGAACGCCTGCGTCAGTTGCTGCCGGCCGAGGACCTGGTAGGCCGAATGGGCGGCGACCAGTTCGTGATTGCCAGTGCGCTTTCCATCCCGGCCGATATCGATGCGCAGTGCGAGCGCATCATCCTGGCCGTCAATTCGGTGCGGGTGGCCGGCCGTGACCTGCGCATGACCGGCAGCCTGGGTGTGGTCGTCCACAGCGGCGGCGGCGTGACCGCACCGCAGCTGGTGGCCATGGCGGAAACCGCCATGCGCTGTGCCAAGCAGTCCGGGCGCAACAGTCATGTCATGTTCGCCGACTGGATGAACGATACCGCCGAGCAGGATGCGCGCCTGCTGGAGGATCTGCGCAAGGCCATCGGCACATCGCAGCTGTTCCTGCACTACCAGCCACGCGTGCACGCCAACAGCGGCCGCATCAGCGGTGCCGAGGCGCTGATCCGCTGGCGCCACCCCGAGCATGGCTACATACCCGCCGAGCGCATCATCCGCCTGGGCGAACACAATGGCCTTATCGAAACCCTCGGCGCCTGGGTCCTTGAAGAAGCCTGCCGGCAGATGCGCAGCTGGCAGGACGCAGGGCATGACAACTGGCGCATCTCGGTCAACCTGTCGGGCCGCCAACTGGGCTCGCAGAAGCTGCTGGAGGACGTGCGCCATGCGTTGCAGCACAGCGAGCTGGCCCCCGCGCGGCTGATCCTGGAGATCAGCGAAGGCGCGGTGATGCGCGATACCGACAACGCCATCAACGTGCTGCGCAGCCTGGCCGGACTGGGGGTGGGCATCTCCATCGATGATTTCGGTACCGGCCACTCCAGCCTGCTGCACCTCAAGCGGTTGCCTGCCACCGAAATCAAGATCGACCCCGCTTTCGTCGTCTCGCTTGAGGAAAGCGACGAGGACGTGGTCATCGTGTCGGCCATCGTCGCCCTGGCCCACGCCCTCAACCTGCAGGTGGTTGCCGAAGGTATCGAGACCCCGGGGCAGCGCGCCTATGTGGAACGGCTGGGCTGTGATCACCTGCAGGGCTACCTGCTGGGCCGCCCGGTGAGCGCCGAGAACTTCATGCGCCTGCACAGCGGCGATGCCCGCCAGGCAGCACTGGATGCCCGGCTGACATCGCTGCAAGGGGCGGCCGACCCCCTCTGAACCACGGTAGCGGCTGCGCTGGCTGTGAAGCTGTCAATGCCCGGCTACCCTGCAAACCGGCCGCCGCTGGCATATCCGCTCAGCGGTCGACACCGTGCCCACCCGGCATCGGCCAAGTGGAATGGTTCTTGCACCGCTTCGATGACACCCTCATCCAAGCCGTGCAATGTCCGAAAACGAACAGGCCGGGGAAAAAACCGAACTTCCCACCGAAAAACGTCTGCGCGAGGCCCGCGAACAAGGCAATATCCCCCGCTCCCGTGAGCTGGCGACCGCCGCTGTTTTCGTCGCCGCGGTGGTGGGGCTGTATGCCCTGTCCGGCAGCATGGGCGGCTCGGCCCGGGAGTGGATGAGGGCCGCGCTTTCCCCCGACCCTGCCCTTCTCGACACCCCCAACGCACTGTTCGGCCACGCTGGCTGGATGCTGCTCAGGTTGATGCTGGCTTTCAGCCCGCTGCTGCTGATCTGCGTGGGCGCCGGCTTCATCGCCCCGGTGCTGATGGGGGGGCTGCGCTTTTCCAACAAGGCGCTGATACCCGACCTCAACCGCCTGAATCCGATGACCGGATTCAAGCGCCTGGTCGGGCCGGAAGCACTGGCCGAGCTGGTCAAATCCCTGTTGCGGGTGGCCTTTGTCGGCACGGCCGCTGGCCTGTGCCTGTGGCAAGGCGCGCAGGCCCTGCGCGGGTTGCTGCACCAGCCACTGGAATCGGCCATCGGCCACGGCCTGGGTTTCACCCTCAAGCTGCTGCTGGCTACCGCTGGCGCCATGGCGCTGCTGGCCGCCATCGACGCGCCGTACCAGAAGTGGAACTGGCTGCGGAAATTGAAAATGACCCGCGAGGAGCTGCGCCGCGAGCTGAAGGAAAGCGAAGGCAGCCCTGAAGTGAAGGGCCGCATCCGGCAGATGCAGATGCAGCTTTCGCAGCGACGGATGATGGAAGCGGTGCCCAGCGCGGACGTGGTGCTGGTCAACCCCACCCACTACGCGGTTGCCCTGAAGTACGAAAGCGGGCGCATGAATGCCCCCACCGTGGTGGCCCGCGGCGTGGACGAACTGGCCCTGCGCATCCGCCAGGTAGCCGACGGCAACAAGGTCGCCATCGTCTCTGCCCCGCCTTTGGCACGCGCCTTGTATCGGGAGAGCCAACTCGGCAAGGAAATCCCCGTGAGACTGTATTCGGCCGTCGCCCAGGTCCTGTCCTACGTCTACCAGCTGCGCCAGTGGCGTACCGGCCCGATGCCCCAGATGCCTTCCCTCGAGGTTGAGGAATTCGCCAAGGGGGCACAGCCATGAGCAACGCCGCCAACGGCATGTCCGCCCGGCGCCTGCTGGAAATGCTGCGCCAGGGCATCGGCGCTCCGCTGATCGTGCTTGCCCTGCTGGCCATGGTGGTGGTGCCGCTGGCCCCGCCGGTGCTGGATGCCTTGTTCAGCCTCAACATCGCCATCTCGTTGATGGTGCTGCTGGCCGTGGTGTATGTGAAGCGGCCACTGGATTTCACCATTTTCCCCATCGTGCTGCTGGTCACCACCATGCTGCGCCTGGCACTGAACGTGGCCTCCACCCGCGTCATCCTGCTCAACGGCCAGGACGGCCATGAAGCCGCGGGCAAGGTGATTGCCGCCTTCGGCGAGTTCGTCATCGGCGGCAACTACGCGGTCGGCATCGTGGTGTTCGCCATCCTGACCATCATCAACTTCGTGGTGATCACCAAGGGTGCCGGCCGCGTGTCGGAAGTGACTGCCCGCTTCATTCTGGATGCCATGCCCGGCAAGCAGATGGCGATCGACGCCGACCTCAACGCCGGTTTGCTGACGCGCGAGGAAGCCAAGCTGCGCCGCGAGGAAGTCCGCGAGGAAGCCGACTTCTACGGCGCGATGGACGGCGCCAGCAAGTTCATCCGCGGTGATGCCATTGCCGGCATCCTGATCCTGTTCATCAACATGCTCGGCGGCCTGGCCGTGGGCGTGATGCAGCACGGCATGCCGTTCGGCGATGCTGCCGCCACCTATACCCTGCTTTCCATCGGTGACGGCCTGGTGGCACAGCTGCCGGCCCTGCTGGTGTCCAGTGCGGTGGCCATGCTGGTCACGCGCGCCTCGCGCTCACAGGACATGAGCCAGGCGATGATGGGCCAGGTGTTCGGCCAGTACCGTGCGCTGGCCATCGCCGCCGGCATCATCGGTCTGGTCGGCCTGGTGCCGGGCATGCCCAACCTGGCCTTCCTCAGCCTGGCCGCCGTGCTCGGCTTCCTGGCCTGGAAGTTCTGGAAGCGTGATGTTGCCGAATCCGCCAGCAAGGCGGCGGCAGCCAGCACTGCCGCGGAGGGTACCCTCAGTGCACTGGGCCAGCCGCAACCGGCGCCGACCGCCGAACTGAGCTGGGACGAACTGCGCCCGGTGGATCCGTTGGGGCTGGAGGTCGGTTACCGGCTCATCCCGCTGGTCGACAAGGCCCAGGGCGGCGAGTTGATGGCACGCATCAAGGGGGTACGGCGCAAGCTCACCCAGGACCTGGGCTTCCTGATCCCGCCGGTGCACATCCGCGACAACCTGGAACTGCAGGCCAGCAGCTACCGTCTGCTGGTGCACGGGGTACCGGTAGCCACCGCCGACATCCATCCCGACCGCGAACTGGCGCTGGACCCGGGCAGCGCCATGGGCAAGCTGGACGGCATTGCCGGCAAGGATCCGGCATTCGGCCTGGATGCCACCTGGATCCAACCCCATCAGCGCGCCCAGGCCGAATCGCTGGGCTATACGGTGGTTGATCCGGCCACCGTCATTGCCACCCACCTGTCGCACCTGATCCGCGAGCACGCGCCGGAGTTGCTGGGCCACGAAGAAGTGCAGCAATTGCTGGCCACCCTCGCCAAGACTGCGCCCAAGCTGGCAGAGGATCTCTCGCCCAAGGCCTTGCCGCTGTCCACCGTGGCGCGCGTGCTGCAGAACCTGCTGGTGGAGCGCATCCCGGTACGCCAGCTGCGCAAGATCGCCGAGGCGCTGGTGGAAACCGCACCGGTCACCCAGGACCCGACCGCGCTTACCGCCGCCGTGCGCAATGCGCTGGGCCGCTTCATCGTGCAGGAGATCGCCGGGATGTCGCCGGAGCTGCCGGTATTCACGCTCAACCCGCAATTGGAACGGGTCTTGCAGGAGTCCACGCAAGGCAATGGTGCCGCACTGGAACCCGGTCTCGCCGAACGCCTCCACCAGAGTCTTGCCGACTGCGTCGGCAAGCAGGAGGCCCGCAACGAGCCCGCGGTCGTGCTGGTACCGGCGCCGGTCCGCGCGGCGCTGGCGCGCCTGGTCCGACATAGCGTGCCGTCGCTGTCGGTCCTGGCCTACAGCGAGGTGCCGGAGGACAAGCGCCTGAAGCTGGTCGGCACGATCAGCTGAGGCGCGGCCCACCGGCAACGCGACAGAAAACAGACACCTGACCCGATCCCGCAACAACCGCGCACGAAGGAGCCCGCCACGCCATGTTCCACATCGCCAACGCCACGCCTTCGCCGCAGCCCCACTCCCGGTACCAGAACATGAAGATCAAACGTTTCGTCGCCGCCGACATGCGCACCGCCATGAACCTGGTCCGCAAGGAACATGGGCCTGACGCCGTGATCCTGTCCAACCGCCGGATCGAGGAAGGCGTCGAGATCGTGGCGGCCGCGCACTACGACGAAACCGCGGTGCAGCAGGCGCTGGAAGCCACCCGCCCGGCACCGCCGGCACCGGCCAAGCCGCGCAGCGCCGCCGAAGCCATCATGGCGGCGGTAACCCGTCGCAAGGCGCCGGCGCAGGAACCGGTCGTGGCCACCGCGTCGGCCGTGGCTGCGCTGGCGCGCTCCGCGGTGGGGGCCACTGGCCGCTCCATCGACAACAGCATCGAGCTGGCCCCGGGCAGCCGCTTTGCAGCGTTGCTCAAGGCACCTGCCGCCGAACCCAGCGCCACCGCAGCGCGGCAGGTGTTCGCCACCTTGCCGGCCAGCGCCGACGAGCCGCCGGTGGTACCTGCCTTCCGTCCCGTCGGCAGCACTGTCAAATCCCCAGCACTGGTGGAGGACAGCGTCAGCTTCTCGGCCCACGCGGCGGCGGCCACGGTCCATGCGGAACGTCCGCAGGGCCGGGCCCAGTTCCAGATCGACCCGCCGCTGCCGGTACAGCAGGCACCGCAATTCACCGCGCCCGTACCTGCATCGGCCGCGATGGAGCCGGTTGTGGCTGCTGCAACCACCGCCGCCGTGCCGCCGCTGGTTGCTGTCAGCGCGCCCGCTGCCCCGCTTGCCATCGCACCGGCCCCTGTCGCTACCCCTGCCCTCGCCTCCGTTCCCGCCCCGGTAGCGGTTGCCGCCGCGCCGCGCGACGACGAACAGCTGCTGCAGCTGCGCCAGGAAGTAGCCGGCATGCGCCATCTGATCGAGCGCGAGATGAATCGCTTCACCGACGAACGCCTGCGCGGCAGTGCGGTGCGCGCCAATGCACTGGACCTGATGGACGAGTATGGCTTCGACGCCGGGCTGGCCCGCGACGTCGCCATCCAGATCCCGGCCGATACCGATCCCACCCGTGCCCGCGGCCTGATGCTGGGGCTGATCTCCAGGAGGCTGCCGATCGCCCCCAGCGATCCGATCGAAACCGGCGGTGTCATTGCCCTGGTCGGCCCCACCGGCGCCGGCAAGACCACCACCATCGCCAAGCTGGCCTCGCGCTTTGCCGAAGCCCACGCCGCCCGTGACGTCGCCCTTGTCACCACCGACACCCAGCGCATCGGCGCCCGCGAACAGTTGTATGGCTTTGGGCGCCAGCTCGGCATCGCCGTGCACGAGGCCAACAGCGGCACCGATCTCAACCAGCTGCTGCACAAGCTGGCCGACTACAAGCTGGTGCTTATCGACACCGCCGGCCTGGGCCAGCGCGACCGTGCCCTCACCGCCCAGCTGCAGTGGCTGCGGGCCGCCGGCCAGATCCGCACCCTGCTGGTGCTGCCGGCCAACACCAGCTTCCAGGACATGGATGAAGTGGTGCGCCGCTTCAGCGCCGCCAACCCACAGGGCGTGGTGCTGACCAAGCTGGACGAGACCGGCCGCTTCGGATCGGCGCTGTCGGTAGCGGTGGACCACCGCCTGCCGATCACCTGGGTGACCGACGGCCAGGACGTGCCGGAAGACCTGTACCGGGCCTCGGCCGCAAATCTTGTACTTCGCCTTGAAGATTTGCGCCGCGCGGCCGATATGCCCTGCAACCCGGAGTTGAACAATGCAGTCGCGTGAGTACGCCAAGCTGACCAATACCTTCCCGTTGTCGGCCACCCGGCGCGAGCCAGCCGGCCCCGTGCGCACCATCGCGGTGACCGGCGGCAAGGGCGGTGTGGGTAAAACGAACGTCTCGGCCAACCTGGCCGTGGCGCTTGCCGGCATGGGCAAACGCACCCTGCTGCTGGACGCCGACCTGGGCCTGGCCAACATCGACGTGGTGCTCGGCCTGCAGCCCAAGCACACCCTGGCCGACCTGGTCGCCGGGCGCGCCAGCCTGGAAGACGTCATCATCGAAGGCCCCAACGGTGTGCTGGTGGTACCGGCGGCTTCCGGTCGCCGCCACATGGCCGAACTGCAGCCGGCCGAGCACGTGGGCCTGGTCAACGTGTTCTCCGAGCTGGAACGCGACCTCGATGTGATGATCATCGACACCGCCGCCGGCATCACCGACAGCGTGTTGACCTTCTGCCAGGCCGCGCAGGACACCGTGGTGGTGGTCTGCGACGAGCCCGCCTCCATCACCGACGCCTACGCGCTGATCAAGGTGCTCTCGCGCGAGCGCGGTGTGGACCGCGTGCAGGTGGTGGCCAACATGGCCCGCGACCCCAACGAAGGCCGCGCCCTGTACGAAAAGCTGGTGCGTGTCTGCGAGAAGTTCCTCATCGATGTCTCGCTGAACTACCTGGGCTGCGTGCCGCAGGACGACTGGCTGCGCCTGTCGGTGCAGCGCCAGCAGCCGGTGGTGAAGCTGTACCCGTCCGCGCCGGCGGCGCTGGCCATCCAGGAGATCGCACGCCGCACCTCCCGTTGGCAGGCACCGACCGCACCGCGCGGTGGCGTCGAGTTCTTCCTGGAACGCATCCTCCAGCAGAAGGTGAGCGCATGAACAACGCCGCAGCCCAGTACCGTGAGGTCCAGCGCAACGCGGCCAATGACTGCATTGCCCGCCACGCCGACCTGGTACGCCGCATCGCCCATCACCTGGCTGCCCGCCTGCCCGCCAGTGTCGAGGTCGACGACCTGATCCAGGCCGGCATGATGGGTCTGATCGAAGCCTCGCGCAGCTACGACGCAGAACAGGGCGCCTCGTTCGAGACCTATGCGTCGATCCGTATCCGCGGCTCGATGATCGACGAGATCCGCCGTGGCGACTGGGTGCCGCGCTCGGTCCACCGCCGTGCCCGCGATGCCGCCGCCACCATCCGCCGCCTGGAGCAGGCTTCCGGCCGTGCTGCCAGCGCCACCGAAGTGGCGCAGGCCATGGACATGCCGCTGCCCGAATACATGCGCCTGGTCGAAGACGCATCGCGTGGCCAGGTGCTTAGCCTGGAGTCGCGCATCGAGGACCAGGGCGAGCTGGATACCCCTACCACCGGCGGCCCCACCCCGCAGCAGATGCTTGAACGCAGCCAGTTCGGTGCCGAGCTGGGCAAGGCCATCGGCCTGCTGCCCGAGCGCGAGCAGCTGGTGCTGTCGCTGTACTACGAGCAGGAACTGAACCTGAAAGAGATCGGCGCGGTGCTCGGTGTGAGCGAGTCGCGGGTTTGCCAGATCCACGGCCAGGCGATGCTGCGCCTGCGTGGGCGGCTGAAGATTTTCGAGTCGGCCGACGCCGGGCTCGAGGAACACTAAGAGGAATATCTTTTGAACAAGAACATGCGCATCCTGATCGTCGACGATTTCTCGACCATGCGTCGCATCGTCAAGAACCTGCT
>DKPB01000094.1:0-1594 GCA_002471015.1 Stenotrophomonas sp. UBA7346 | reverse complement strand
TGCTGCAGAGCCAGCCGTTCGATTTCGTGGTCACCGACTGGAACATGCCGGTCATGACCGGCATCGAGCTGCTCAAGGCCGTGCGTGCCGACCCCAAGCTCAAAACGTTGCCGGTGCTGATGGTCACCGCCGAAGCCAAGCGCGAGCAGATCATCGAGGCCGCCCAGGCCGGCGTCAACGGCTACATCATCAAGCCGTTCACCGCGCAGACCCTGGAAGAAAAGCTGGGCAAGATCTTCGAACGCCTGGCAGCGAGCGCCTGATGGACGATCTGGCGCAATCGCTGAGCGACAAATCGGCCCTGGTGCAACGCCTGCAGGATGCGCTTGCCGCGCTGGAAAGCGGTGACGAAGCGGCGTGGCGCCAGGAAATCGACGCGCTCGCAGCGCTGCGTACCCAGCCGATGATGGCCGGGCTGGGCCGCCTGGCCCGCGAGCTGGGCCAGGCCCTGGGCGAGCTGCCCAGCGTGCCCAGTGAAGCCGGCGAGTTGGACGACGCCTGCGCGCGCCTGGACCACGTGGTGGAGATGACCGAACAGGCCACCCATCGCACCTTGGACCTGGCCGAAGAGTGCCGTGCGCTGACCGAGCGCCTGCGTGCCGACGGGCTCAATGCCGACCAGGGCGAGATCCTGGACCGCATCCGCCACAACCTCACCGAGGTGGCCCTTACCCAGAGCTACCAGGACCTGACCGGGCAGATCATCCGTCGCGTTGTCGGCATCGTCCGCCGCGTCCACGAAGGCTTTGGCGCACTCGGCCTACCACCGCCGGAAGACCCGGCCCGCAACAACGGGCTGGCCGGTCCCGCGGTGGACGGCCTGGACCGCCACGCCGTGTCCCAGCATGACGCCGACGACCTGCTGTCGGACCTGGGGCTGTAAGCCATGAGCACGTTCGCCGACGACATCGCCGCCGATTTCATCCTCGAAGCGCAGGAGATCCTCGATCGACTCGGCGAGCAGCTGGTGACGCTGGAGCAGGCACCGGAAGATGCCGACCAGCTCAATGCCGTGTTCCGCGGCTTTCACACGCTCAAGGGCGGTGCCGGTTTTTTGTCGATCACGCCGATGGTCGAGCTGTGCCATGCCGCCGAGGAAGCCCTGGGCATGGCCCGCTCTGGCAAGGGCCAGTTGCTGGCACACCATTTCGACGCCGCCCAGCAATCACTGGATTGGCTGCAGGCCATGCTCGACGCGGTGTCCTCCGGCACCGAGCCCGGGCATGCGCCGGCCGCATTGATCGCCCAGTTCGACATGGGCAGCGCGCCTTCACCGGCACCGGTCAAAGCCGCAGCAGCGCCTGCCGGCAGTGATCTGATCAGCGAGGATGAATTCGAAGCCCTTCTCGATCAGTTGCACGGCACGGCCGCGCCAAGCGCTGTCGCCACAACCGCCGCCGATGATCTGATCAGCGAGGACGAGTTCGAAGCCTTGCTGGACAAGCTGCATGCCGGCGCTGCGCCCGGCGCAGGCACACCAGCGGCCGTGGCACCTGCCGCCGCGCCGGCGGCCGCCAGGCCCGCGCCCACGCCCACAGCACCACCTGCAGCCAAACCTGCCACCGCGAAAGCCGCCGAGCCCGAGCACACGGTG
>DKPB01000029.1 GCA_002471015.1 Stenotrophomonas sp. UBA7346 | reverse complement strand
GCGCCGTTGGCCAGCGGGCCGTAGACGATGTAGCTGTGGCCGGTGACCCAGCCGACGTCGGCGGTGCACCAGTAGATGTCGTCCTCGCGCAGGTCGAACACGGCTTCGTGGGTATAGGCCGCATACAGCAGGTAACCGCCGCTGGTGTGCAGCACGCCCTTGGGCTTGCCGGTGGAGCCGGAGGTGTAGAGGATGAACAGCGGATCTTCCGCGTTCATGCGCTCGGGTTCGCACTCGGCCGGCTGGGTGTCAACCACGTCGTGGAACCAGCGGTCACGCGGCGCCTGCATGTCGACCGCGCCGCCGGTGTGGCGCACGACCAGCACGGTTTCCACGGTATTGGTGCCGGGCAGCTTCAGCGCGGCATCGACGTTGGCCTTCAGCGGCACCTTCTTGCCACCACGCAGGCCTTCGTCGGCGGTGATGATCAGCTTGCTGGCGCAGTCGCCGACACGGTCGGCGATGGAGTTGGCGGCAAAGCCACCGAACACCACCGAGTGGATGGCACCAACGCGCGCGCAGGCCAGCATCGCCACCGCGGCGTCGACGATCATCGGCAGGTAGATGGTGACGCGGTCACCCTTCTTGATGCCGAGGTTGCGCAGCGCGTTGCCCAGGCGGCATACGCGTTCGTACAGTTCGCGATAAGTGATCTTCTGCGCCGGGCTGTCCGGGCCATCGGGCTCGAACAGGATGGCGGTCTTGTCACCGCGCGTGGCCAGCTGCCGGTCCAGGCAGTTGACGCTGACATTGAGCTCGCCGTCCTCGAACCACTTGATGCGGAAATCGTCGAGCTGGTAGCTGACGTTCTTGATCCTGGTCGGCTTCTTGAACCAATCCAGGCGCTCGGCGGCCTTTGCCCAGAATGCATCGGGGTTTTCGACCGATTCGCGGTACAGCTGCTGGTACGTGTTCTTGTCGATCCGTGCCTTCTCGGCGAACGCGGGATCAACGGGATATACATCAGTCATGGCAACCCTCACCTTTGCACTTGTAACCAATGGATGCGCTCTGTCGCGGGACAGAGGCGGACACCCCAAGTGTGCCGCATCCACCCCCCCTCGCGCTGCCCCCTTTGTTAGACGATGGTCGAACAGACGCCTGCTTACGACTAATGGCGAATAGCCGCCCGCCACCCGGCCCGCGCACGCTGGCTGCGACCGTGCAACCGGTGCGGCCCATTCGCCAGCCTGGAGAGAGGCAGAACCCATGAATCGAAACATGTTGAAAACGGCCCGCCGGCCGCTCGCCGCTGCGCTGTTTGTCGCGCTGGTTGCGCCAGGCATGGCCTTTGCGGAAACCGCCAAGGAAAAGGCACTGGAAGCACGCGTTGCCGATCTTGAGCGCCAGGTGCAGTTGTTGCTGTCCACCCAGCAGCAACAGCAGGGCGCCATCGCCCAGACCCAGAGCGAAGTGGTGCAGGTGCGCAGCGCACAGGCCGAGCGCGCTGCCGCGCCGGCGGTGCCGGCCGGCAAGCAGCCGATCCAGGTCACCAGCATCACCCCGGGCGCGACCCCAGGCACCACCTTCAAGGTTGGCGGCTTCATCAAGGCCGATTTCCTCGCCACGCGTACCGGTGATGGCCAGCTGGCCGACGATGCCACCGGCCGCGCGCTGTACCTGCCGGGCCAGACGCCGGTGCATGGCGCCGGTGGTTCGGGCAAGGCCTCGGACGTGGACTACAACGCCCACGCCAAGTTCTCGCGCTTCAACCTGGGCGTGGACCATGTGGCCGAGAACGGCGACAAGGCTGGCGCCATGGTCGAGATGGACTTCTTCGGCAACGCGCTGGGCAACCAGACCGCGACCAATACCTATGGCGTCACCCTGCGCCACGCCTACATGTACTGGAACAACTGGCTGGCCGGCCAGACCTGGTCCAACTTCATGGACGCTGCATCCATCCCCGAAGCCGCCGACTTCGTCGGCCCCACCGATGGCGTGGTGTTCGTGCGCCAGGCGCAGATCCGCTACACCAACGGTGGTCTGAGTGTTGCCCTGGAGAACCCGGAAACCACCACGCTGACCGGCGCCTACAACCCGGTTACCCAAAGCTGGAACGTACCGGCGGTTGCCAACTCCGACCGTGGTTCGCTGCCGGAACTGACCGTGCGTTACGGCTGGAAGGGTGACTGGGGCACGTTCGGCGTGGCCGGCCTGCTGCGCCAGCTCAAGCTCGACAACCAGACCACCGGTGCCGATGCCAGCAAGGTGGCCGGCGGCGTTACCCTTGGCGGCAAATGGCTGATGGGTGATGCCGATACCCTGCATTACCAGCTGACCGGTGGCGAAGGCATTTCCCGCTACATCGGCCTGGGCATCACCGCCGACAGCGGCTACGACGCCATCCGCGATGAGATCGATCCCACTGGCGTGGTTGCCGCCTACGTCGGCTGGCGCCATGCGTTTTCGCCCAAGCTGCGCACCAACCTGATCTACGCCCGCAGCGATTACGACAACAATGCCGCCATCACCGGCGACCTGGTGACCAAGAGCGTGCAGTCGATCCGCGGCAACATCTTCTACACGCCGATGCCCAAGGTCGATGTCGGTGCGGAGTTGATGTACGGCGTACGCGAGATCGAGAACGGCAGGAAGGGCGATATCAGTCGCCTGCAGTTCACCACCAAGTACAGCTTCTGAGTCATCCGGCAGCATGTGCACAAGGCGCACGCTGCCGCCCCCGAAGTCGCAGTACGCAGCATCTCCCTACCCCCACGGGGAGCACTCATGTCACCGCCACGGCGTGTTCTGCACGCCATGGCGCTCGCATTCCCAATGCCTGGAGAATCCCGATGAATGCTTCCGTCGATCCCCGTGTTGAGCGGATCGCCTCCAACCCGGCGTACCAGCGCCTGCGCAGCACGCGCAACAAGCTGGGCTGGACCCTGACCATCCTCATGCTGCTGGCCTATTACGGCTATATCGGCCTGATCGCCTTCGACAAGGCCTTCCTGGCCACGCCTATTGGCCCGGGCAAGATCACCACCGTCGGTATACCGATCGCGCTGGGGCTGATGGTGTTCACCATCGCCATCACCGGCTTCTACGTGCGTCGCGCCAACAAGGAATTCGACGCGCTCACCCAGCAGATCGTGGAGGACGCACGATGAACCATTCGCTGTTGCGTTCGGGCGCCATGCTCGGTCTGCTGCTGGCCAGCGGTGCGGCCCTGGCCGCCGGTGGCGATATAGGCCAGACCGTGCGCCAGCCCACCAACTGGACCGCGATCATCATGTTCGCGACCTTCGTGTTGGCTACCCTGGGTATCACCAAGTGGGCGGCCGGCCGCACCAAGTCGGCTTCCGATTTCTACACCGCCGGCGGCGGCATCACCGGCTTCCAGAACGGCTTGGCCATTGCCGGTGACTACATGTCGGCGGCTTCGTTCCTGGGTATCACCGCGGCGGTGATGACCAATGGTTACGACGGCCTGATCTACGCACTGGGCTTCCTGGTGGGTTGGCCCATCCTCACCTTCCTGATGGCCGAGCGCCTGCGTAATCTTGGCCGCTTCACCTTTGCCGACGTCGCCGGCTACCGTTTCCAGCAGAAGCCGATCCGCATGTTCGCGGCCTCGGGCACGCTGGTGGTGGTGCTGTTCTACCTGATCGCGCAGATGGTTGGTGCTGGTGCGCTGATCAAGCTGCTGTTCGGCCTGGATTACTGGGTGGCGGTGGCGCTGGTCGGCGTGTTGATGATGGTCTACGTGCTGTTTGGTGGCATGACCGCCACCACCTGGGTGCAGATCATCAAGGCCTGCCTGCTGCTGTTCGGCGTCACCTTCATGGCCTTGATGGTGATGTGGCACTTCAACTTCAGCTTCGAGGCGCTGTTCAGCGAGGCGGTGCGGGTCAAGACCCAGATCGCGGCCAACAGCGGCAAGAGTGCGGAGGAAGCAGCAAGTACCGGCCTGGCGATCATGGGGCCAGGTGGCTTCGTCAAGGACCCGATCTCGGCGATCTCGTTCGGCATGGCACTGATGTTCGGTACCGCTGGCCTGCCGCATATCCTGATGCGTTTCTTCACCGTTCCCGATGCAAAGCAGGCACGCAAGTCGGTGCTCTGGGCAACCACCTGGATCGGCTACTTCTACATCCTGATCTTCATCATCGGCTTCGGTGCGATCGCGCTGGTGCTGACCAATCCGGAGTATGCGGACCCGGTCACCGGCACCATCCAGGGCGGCCCAAACATGGCCGCGGTGCTTGTCGGCAAAGCCGTCGGCGGCAACCTGTTCATGGGCTTCATCTCGGCCGTGGCCTTCGCCACCATCCTGGCCGTGGTGGCAGGCCTGACGCTGTCCGGTGCATCGGCGGTGTCGCATGACCTGTATGCCACCGTCTTCAAGCAGGGCAATCCGCCGCCGGGCTCGGAACTGCGTGTGTCGCGCATCACCACCTTGGCATTGGGCGTGATCGCAGTGCTGCTGGGTATCGTGTTCGAGAAGCAGAACGTGGCCTTCATGGTGTCGCTGGCCTTCGCCATCGCGGCCTCAGCCAACTTCCCGGTGCTGATCCTGTCGCTGCTGTGGAAGGACTGTACCACCCGCGGTGCGGTGATTGGCGGTTCGTTGGGCCTGGCCTCGTCGCTGATCCTGACCCTGCTGTCGCCGTCGGTATGGGTGGACACGCTGGGCAACCCGGCTGGCAGCGCGCCGTTCCCGTACACCAGCCCGGCGCTGTTCTCGATGACGATTGCCTTCGTCGCCATCTGGTTCTTCTCGATCACCGACAAGAGCAGGAACGCACAGGCCGAGCGTGCCGCCTACCCGGCACAGCAGGTACGTGCGGAAACCGGCATTGGTGCGAGCAAGGCCTCGTCGCACTGATTGCTTGAGCAATGCGTAATGCAAAGGCCGCCCCCAAAAGGGGCGGCCTTTCTTTGCGAACAGCATCGCTTCTCCCTCCGCCCTTGCGCCTTGCGCACGGGGGGCAAAAGCGGCGTGCACGGGGGGCTGGCAGGTCACGCCCTTTGATCCCTCCCTGGCGCAAAACGCAGGGGACGGATCTTGGGGTAGCTCCACCGCCTTCACTCCCGGCTTTGCGCAGCACATCACGCCTGCCTCGCAAACAACCCTTCACTCCTCAACACACACGGGTTTACAGTGGCCGCTGATCTTGGGGAGGCACCATGGATCCACAGACCGATGGTTCAAACACGCTGCAGCAGCGCCTGACGCAACTGCGTGAGACCTGGCAACAGCGCAAGCCGGACTACCCGCAACGCCGCGATGACCTGCGCCGCCTGCGTGCCGCGTTCAAGGCGCGCATTCCGGAAATGACCGAGGCGATCGCTGCTGATTTCGGCCATCGCTCCAAACACGAATCGGTGATTGCCGATGGCATGACTGTCACTGGTGAGATCGATCATCTGCTCTCGCACCTGCGTGGCTGGATGAAGCCGGAGCGGATCGGTGTGGGCTGGCGGTTCTGGCCGGCGCGGGCGCAGGTGCGGCCGGTGCCGGTGGGTGTGGTCGGGGTGATCTCGCCATGGAATTACCCGGTCAATCTGGCGCTGGTGCCATTGGCGACGGCGATTGCCGCTGGCAACCACGTGATGCTCAAACCGTCCGAGCACACGCCGAACAGTTCTGCCTTCCTGCAGTCCTTGTTGGCCGAGGTATTCCCGGGCGACCGGGTGGCGGTGGTGCAGGGCGATGCCAGCGTGGCCTCGGCGTTCTCCGGCCTGCCGTTCGACCATCTGGTGTTCACCGGCTCCACCGCGATTGGCCGCAAGGTGATGGCGGCCGCCGCGCAGCATCTGACCCCCTTGACCCTGGAACTCGGTGGCAAGTCACCGGCCTTGGTGGCAGCGGACTATCCGGTGGATGGCGCGGCCGCACGGCTGGCGACCGGCAAGTGGTTCAACGCCGGCCAGACCTGCATCGCGCCGGATTATGTGTTGATTGACGAAGCGCGGGTGGATGCGCTGGTCGCCGCGCTGCGTGCGCAGGTGCAGCTGCGTTACGGCGACTTCGCTGATGCCAGCGATTACAGCCGTATCATCAACGAGGGCCAGTACCAACGCCTGCAGGGTTATGTGGATGACGCGCGTGCGCGTGGCCTGCAGGTGTTGCCGTTGGCCGATATCGATGCGGAGCGGTCACGGCGCGAGCGCTTGTTCCCACCGACGTTGATCCTGCAACCGGGCGATGATGCGACAGTGATGCAGGACGAAATCTTCGGGCCGATCCTGCCGATCCGCAGCTATCGCTCACTGGACGAGGCCATCGCCACCATCAATGGCCGCGACCGGCCCTTGGCCCTGTATCCCTTCAGCCATGACAAGGTGACGGTGGAGAAGATCGTCGGCCAGACCATTGCGGGCGGTGTCACTGTCAACGACACCTTGCTGCACTTCGCGATCAACGGCCTGCCGTTTGGCGGTGTTGGGGCAAGCGGCATGGGCGCGTATCACGGCAAGGCCGGCTTTGATGCGATGAGCAAGCGTTTGCCGGTGCTGTGGCAGACCCGCCGGGCCGGCAGTGATCTGCTGCGGCCGCCGTACAAGCGGGTAGCGCGGTTCATCGAGATGATTTCGCGCTGAGGGAGAAAAGCCGCAACCAGGCACAGGGGACCGGCTGCGGTGACCCCGGCACGAGGGAGAGGGAGCCGGGTGTCGAAAAGCTTCTGAAAGCCCCTCTCCCTGCGGGAGAGGGGTTGGGGTGAGGGATAAGGGGCGAAGCCTCTTGCAGCCAATTGTCTCTAGGCTTTGCACTTACCCTCATCCGCCCCTTCGGGGCACCTTCTCCCGCAGGGAGAAGGGAGTGGTCAGGCATTGCTTTGGCTGTCAGCCGCCCAACTCATCAGCAATTCGCTGGCGCAAAACCTGCAGATCCTTCGCAAACGCCTCAATACCAGTAGCCAGCTTCTCCGTAGCCATCGGATCAGCCGCCATATCCGCATCGAACGTCGCTTCATCAATCGCAGCGACGTTCACCGCTTCAGCAGCACCCGCAACCAGCTTGCGCGGCAGCTCGCCGAAGTCCGCGTCCAGCTTCTCCAGCAGGTCCGGCGAGATCGTCAAACGGTCGCAACCAGCCAGCGCTTCGATCTGCGCGGTCGAGCGGAACGAGGCGCCCATCACCACCGTGCTGGAACCACGGCGCTTGAACTCGGCAAACACGCCGCGCACGAACACCACGCCCGGGTCTTCGTCAATGCTGGCCGGGGTCTGGCCGTTGGCCACGTACCAGTCCAGGATGCGGCCAACAAACGGCGAGATCAGGAAAGAACCGGCTTCCGAGCAGGCCAGGGCCTGGGTCGGGTTGAAGATCAGGGTCAGGTTGCAGTCGATGCCCTCGGCCTGCAGCACCCGCGCGGCTTCCACGCCGGCCCAGGTGGCGGCGATCTTGATCAGCACCTTGCTGCGCGGCACACCGGCCGCCTCGTACATGGCGATGAACTCGCGCGCCTTGGCCACGGTGGCCTCGGTGTTGTGGGCCTGGTCGGCATCCACCTCGGTGGAGACGCGGCCCGGCACCAGCTCTGCCAGCATCGTGCCCACGCCCACGGTCAGGCGGTCGACCACGGCATTGGCGATGGCCTGCTTGTCACCGGATTGGGCGCGGCCCCACTGCAGCTCGCGCTCGATCAGGCCGGTATAGACCGGCAGGTCGAGGGCTTTCTTCACCAAGGTCGGGTTGGTGGTGCAGTCGACCGGGCGCAGGCGCTTGATGGCGTCGTAATCGCCGGTATCGGCGACGACGACGGACAGGTCACGCAGCTGGGCGAGCTTGGAGGCGGTCTGGGTCATGTAGGTTCCTTGAAATGTCTATCGCTGGTCGCGCGGTTCCGGCGCTGTGGCTGGATCGGGCAATGCCCGCATCGGTGGCTGCGAAACCAGCAGTCGCAGTGCTTCGACAACACGCGGCGCGTTGCCGGCATCCAGGATCAGGAAGCGGTCACGCCCAGCCTTGTCCTGGCGGAAGCGGGTGAAGCCATCTGCCTCCACCTCCACCCGTCCTGGCGGTGACAGGTCGAAATAGTGGCGCTGCGGGTGCACTGCGGCCAACACCGATGTCAGGTCCCAGCTGGGGCGGTCATGCGGGGGCGGCAGATAGCGGTAATAGGCATCCTTGAGCAGGTGGTGCGGGTAAGCGCTGAAGTCCTGTTCGATGCTTTCGTGCGGGTAGGGCGCGGCAACGCCAACCTCGTACCCGCTCCAGAGGATGGGGGTTGGCCAATGGCGGGCAAGAAACTGTGCCGCCGGAATGTCCTTGATGATGTTGTATTCAAGGTAGTGGTTGTCGTGGCCATCGACGGTCTGGAAGGCGCCGGCCATGACGCTCAACAGTTTTACCTTGCGCTCCACCAGGGCCCGCCCATCCAGCGGGGAATGGCGGTCCGGCGCGCTTTGCAACAAACGCGCGAAGTTGGTGAAGAAGCCAACCTGGATCAGGGTCACCGACTGGTCCGGTTGCGCGGCCAGGGTGGCGCGCAGCAGCGCCACGGCATCGGTGGCGTCAGCACCGGAGGCCAGTTGGTGGGGATAGTGCGCGCGTTGGTCCACCAGGCCGAGGAACTTGCCCTCGTCGGTGGTGGCGCCATCACGCACGACGCCCAACGGTATCGACGGTCGTCCGTAGAAGGTGTTGACCGCATCCACGAACGGTGCCGCCTTGGGGTGGTCCTTGCTCAGCGTCACCGCGAGCAGCTGGCTTTCCCCGCGCTGTTCAAGCGCGTGCAGCAACGCCATTGCCAGCACATCGTCGACATCGTTGCCCATGTCGGTGTCCAGGATCACCGGCACCGGTGTTGCCGCGGCAACGCTCAGCGGCAGCAGCACCAGCGCTGCCAGCAGCAGTCCGCGCAGGCTCACGCTTGGTCCGGGTGTGGGACGGCTGCGTGTTCGTCCAGCATGCCGATCACCTGCTCGGTGTGCTCGCCCTTGCAGGGTGCGGCAAACGGCTGCGGGCCGGGCGTGCGACCAAACACGATGGGGCGGGTGATGCCGCGGTAGCTGCCCAGCAAGGGGTGCTGCAGCGTGGTGATCATTTCTTCGGCCAGCACCTGCGGGTGCTCGAACATGTCCTCGACCTTGCGCGCGGCGGCGCACGGCACTTCTTCGCCGAACAGCGCTTCCCAATCCAGCGCGCTGCGTGCAGCCAGCGCGGCATGCAGCTTGGCCAGCAGCTCGTCGGAATGCTCGGCACGCTTGCGCACGGTGTCGTAGCGCGGATCGCTGCCCATTGCCGGCAGGCCGATCTTGTCGCACAACGCCTGCCAGAAGCGCGGCGTATTGGCCGAGATGTAGAGATGGCCCTGCGCGGTCGGGTGGATGCCGGTAACACCGCCCGAGCGCATGTCACGGCCCACGCCTTCCGGCTCGCCTTCGGCCCAGATCATCCGTGCCGACTGCATGGTCAACGCACTGCGCAGCAGTGACACGCCGACGTACTGGCCTTCGCCACTGCGCTCGCGCTCGAACAATGCCGAGGACACACCGGCCGCCACCAGCGCGGCGGCGTAGTAGTCGACCACCGAGCCGTACAGGATCTCCGGCGCGCCGCCGGGCTTGCCCTGCATCGCGCACATGCCGGTCATGGTCTGCAGCACCTGGTCGTAGCCGGCCTTGTCCTTGAGCGGACCGTCCTCGCCGTAACCGGTGACCGCGCAGTACACCAGGCGCGGATTGATCTTGTTCAGGCTGTCGAAATCGATGCCCAGACGTGCCGGCACGCTGGGGCGGAAGTTGTGCACCAGCACGTCGGCCTCGCGCACCAGGCGCATCAGCACCGCACGCTGGTCGGTTTCTTTCAGGTCCAGCACCACGCCGCGCTTGGAGCGGTTCACGCCCAGGAAAGCACGGCTCTCGGCTTCCAGCGTGGACGGGTACTTGCGCAGGTTGTCGCCGATCGGCGGCTCCACCTTGATCACTTCCGCGCCCTGGTCGGCCAGCAGGGTGCAGCCATACGGCCCGGCGATATAGGCGCTCAGGTCCAGTACGCGCACGCCGCTGAGCGGGCCACGGGCACCATCGCGCTGGGCGATGTCGAACGGAGAGGGGTTGTTGCTTGCTGACATGGGCTGCACTCGAATCCTTGATTGCAGTTTCCTCCCGGTGGATGGGAAGAAACATATCGTGCGGGTATTTTCAGCGAGGACAAAAAGCAGGTATCGCGGTGTCATCGCCTTCAAAACCACCGCTGCCTTCACAGTTTCTGGTGACAGACAGCGGTGACAGGCTTAGTGCGGGGCCAGCGACAACCAGCTCAGGCGCCAGACGTCGTGTTCGCGGCCACCGCAGCGGTAATAGGGCTCGAACACCAGCGGCGCGCGGCATTCCAGCTGCATCGTCACCGGCGCGCCTTCACCTTCGTCCTGGCCTACCTGCAGCCAGCGCGAGGGATCCCCTTCCGGCAGCTTCACGGTTTCATCGGTCTTGAAGCCATCGATCAGCGTGGTTGCATAGACCAGTGGGCCGTAGCTCAAGCCGACGTATTCCCAGCGCAGCACTTCCTGCGCCACCGGCGAGCCATCCGGCGCGCGCGATTCCTGCACGTTGATGTTGGCGGCGCGGTGCAGCTGCGGCTGCATCGGCAGCTGCACGCTGACCAGATCGCCGGCCTGCCACTGGCGTTGCAGCTGCACGTAACCGTCCGCACCAACCTGCACCGGCACGTTGACGCCATTGACCTGGATGTGGGCATCCTCGGCCCAGGCCGGGATGCGCAGGCCGATGCCGAAGCTGGCGCTGTGCTCGGGCATCACCCGCAGGCTGATATCGCCGTTGAACGGATAGCGGGTCTGCTGCTGCAGCACCACCGTGCCGGCTTCAGCGTGATGAAGCGTGGCTTCACCGGCGCCGTAGAGGTTCACCCGCAGGCCACCATCGGCGGCAACGCCATAGGCGACCTGCGGCAGCTCTTCCACCGCCATCGCGCCGGACGACTTGCAGCAACGCCAATACGTCGTATGGACGCGCTTGCCGTTGGGGAAGGTGTAGTAACACCAGTCCTCGCCGTTCGGTGCCATCGCCGCAAGCAGGTCGTTGTAGGCGGTGCGTTCCAGCTCGTCGGCATAACGCGCGTGGCCGCTGATGGCCAGCAGCTCGCGGTTGAGCTGCATCCATGCCAGCACCGAACAGGTTTCCACATAGGCCTGCGGGAAGAAGGTGCGCGGGGCATTGAACACCTCGCGCGAGCGATGGGCCACACCGCCCCACGGGCCGCCGCCCAGGGTCAGGTGCTGCTCGCGGATGTTGTTCCACAGGTTGTCGATGGCCAGCTTGTAATCGGCCTTGCCGGTGGCCTTGTACAGCTTGGCCAGACCCACAAGGTTCCACGACAGCTGGTAGGCCTTGCCGGTGGCGATGAAGGCGGCATCTTCGTTGGCGATGCCCTTGTCGAGCAGGGCCAGGCGCGGGTTGGCGTTGGCCTGCTGCAGGATCTTCTCGGCCAAGGCCAGATAACGCGGCTCGCCGGTGACCAGGTAGAGGTCGGCGGCCGGGTCCAGCAGCACCGTCGCCGACATGCCGTGGTGGTTGCCCAGCGTGGTGATGTCGATGCCTGATTCCAGCGCCTGCCAGCACAGGTCGGCGATGCGCCGCGCGGCCTGCAGGTAGCTGTCATCGCCCAGCGCACGCCAGGTTTCGAGGAAGCCGAGGATCAGGTAGCTGTGGGTCCAGATGTCCCAGGTGCGCAGTGCCGGCTCACCGTTCCAGCTCTCGGGCTTGGGCGGCTGCGGCACGGTGAAGCGGCGGTCGGCGGCATAGTTGCCGAGATAGCCGTCCTCGTCCTGCTGGCTGATCAGCCAATCGGCGACGCGGCGCAGGTTGGCTTCCAGTTCGGGCTGGCCGCCCTGCGCGACTGCGCGCGCGGTGGCCGACAGCCACTTGCCCGCGTGTTCGCCATACCAGTCGCCTTCCTGGTTCTGCTGCTTGTGTGCCTGGCCGAAGATGCTGATCGAGGGGCTGGCTTCATCGACGATGAAGTGGCTGAGGCGGCCGCTGCGGTTGGCGGCGAGCATCTGCCCGAACACACCGTCGAGCTTCACCGCCGCCGGTGCGATCAGCTGCTGGCCGCGGGTGATGGCCGCACTCATGCCGCGTCCACCACGCAACGGAAGCCGAGCATGCCGCTGCGGTCCTTGGCCGGGGCCATCAGCAGGTACTTGCCGTGCTGGTCCAGGCGGTAGGCCTGCGGGAAATACCAATGCGAGGTCTGTGGCTGGTAGCTGGAGCCACCGCGCAGGATCGCCGCACGGGTGTGCTCGTCGACGAACTCATCGGTCCACTGCCACACGTTGCCGACCAGATCCTCGACACCGAACGGGCTTGCGCCTTGCGGATGCGCATCGACATCGGCCGGGGCCAGCAGGCGGCGGCCACGGTTGACCTGCGGTACGCGGCTGGCGTCCCAGTCATTGCCCCATGGATAGGTTCGACCATCGTTGCCCTGCGCGGCGTACTGCCACTCCCACTCGTGCGGCAGACGCTTGCCGGCCCACGCAGCGTAGGCACGCGCGTCTTCCAGCGACACCCAGATCACCGGCTTGTTGTCCCAGCCGGCGCGCGGTGCGCCATCCACCCAATGGGCGAGGAAGTTGATGTCATCGGCCGGGTGATAGGCGGTGGCATCGATGAAGGCCTTGAACTGCGCATTCGTGACCGGATGGCGATCGATATGGAACGCCTGCATCTGCATCAGCTTGCGGTGATGGCGACGCGGGCAGTCTTCCCACGGGAACTGCACGTCCTGGCCGGCCCAGTTGAAGCCCTCGATCTCGACACCGCCAACGGCGAACACGAATTCGCCCGCCGGAATGGTGAGCATGCCCTGCGGCGCGGTCGCCTGCGCGGTGGTGGCGGGAATCTCGCGCAGCTGCTGCGGGATTGCCTTCCAGGCACCGGAGTAGCTGTTGAGTGGCTGCTCGGCGCGCTTGGCAGCTGCGGCAAGGAACGCATCGAGACCATCGACAGCAGTGCCCGGCTGTACGCTCAGCACCGCGCCAAAGCCGCGTGCTTCCATCGACAGCTCAATGATGGCCACGCCATCACGCACGGCCGGTGACAGCTCCACGCCGTGCCAGACATCGTAGTAACGGGTGCCGTCCACATGCGGCAGGCCGATCTGCTCACCATTGACCGCGTACTCGTTGCGGTTGATGAACGTATGCAGGCACTGGCCGTCGACCGGGAACTTGCTGGCGAAGATGCCGCCCTGGTAGCAGACCTGGTAGGGCTCCCAATCCATCGCCACGATCAGCGCCGGGAACTGGCGATAGATGGCGGCGATGCGGCGCAGGGTTTCACCATCACGCGCGGTGAACTGGTTCCAGATGCCCCAGATGTTTTCCCAGGCGTTGTAGCCGATGCCGTTGAAGAAGCAGTACTGCAGGTCGTGGTTGCGGTTGCGCCCCCAGCGGTTTTCGTAATTGACCATGTGGCGCGGCTCCAGCCACTTCCACTTGGACACCGGCGGCACCGGGCCATCGGGGGCCTTCTTGCCCCAGCTCTGCACGTTCCAGATCAGCTGCTCTTCCGAGCTGATGGTGGACTCGGGCTGCACCACCACCGGGTTGCCGTTGGCATCGCAGGCGTCGAAGAACGCACGCGGCACGCCGTTGAAGGTGTCGCCGTTGATGCCGTCGGCGCCGGTGGCCTTGATGATCTCGGCCAGTCCGTCCCAATGCGTCACGCCCGGGTCACGGGTGCCGTGGTCCCACGGCTTGGCCGGCAGGAACACGCGCACGCCGCGCTTCTGGAATGCCTTCACCGCAGCAGTCAAACCTTCCAGGCCGCCCGGCAGCGTGTGCGCCAGATCGAACTGGTTGCGGTCGTCGATGCCGATGTTCGGGTAGATGTACCAGATCAGTACCGAGTCCAGGCCGCCGAAACGTTCGATCAGATCGTCCAGGTACTTGTCGACGGTGTACTGCGCGGTTTCCACGTCGAAGAAATAGCGGTCCTCGACCATCATCTGCGCGTGCACGAAGTTGCGCTGCGCCCACTGCAGTTCCGGGCGACGGTAGTTCACGTCGGTATAGCCGATGCGCACCAGGTGTTCCTGGCGCCAGTCCTTCAGCTCGGTCAACCAGTCGGCGGCGCTGGCATTGGCATCGATCATCCAGCTGCCGATGTCGGCGAACGGCCACGCCGGTGCCTTGCCCGGCGTCGGCAGGTAGCGGCCGGTGGTGACGTGCGAGAACTTGTATTCGGTGTGGATCGCCTCACGCCCGTGATCGGGGGAATCGGTGTCGTAATCGGGGGCGGGGTAGGGAGAGGTCATGGCAGTCATCCAGCAAAAACGGGGGGGAGGCGTAACGGTTACAGCGCGCACCAGGCCGCGAGTTCGGCATGGGCATCGGTGCCGGGCAGGCGGCTGGCGTCGGCCAGCACTGCCTGTACTTCGGCGTGTTCGGGAATACTGGATTGTGCACCCAGGCGCGTGCAGGCCAGTGCCGAGGCGGCGCTGGCGGCAAGCAGGGCCTGCTGCAGCGGTTCATCGCGGGCGAGCAGGGCGACCAAGGTGCCGCAGAAGGTGTCGCCGGCAGCCGTGGTATCGAGTGGTGAAATCGAGAACGCCGGCTGCAGCAGGATCTGCCCATCGATGCGTGCCAGGCTGCCGCGCGCGCCGAGGGTGACGATCACGCAGGGTACGTCAAGCTGTGCCAGGCCGGTGGCCAGGTCCGGCGGGTTGCCGGCAACCACGGCCAACTCGCCTTCGTTGACGATCAGCATGTCCAGCTGTGCCAGCAGTTCGGCCGGCAATACCTGCGCAGGCGCAGCATTCAAGGCGACTTTCACCCCGGCAGCGCGGGCGGCGGTGGCATAGGCCTGTACCGAGGCCAGTGGCGATTCGAGCTGCAGCAGCAGCCATTGCACGCCATCCAGCGCTGGCAGGTGTTCGGGCAGCAAGGCCATGTTGGCGCCGGGGGCGACGGTGATCGCGTTCTCGGCATCATCGGACAGGCAGATGAAGGCGGTGCCAGTCGGCAGCTGCGCATCGCGCACGGTATGCAGCAGCACGCCAGCGTTGTTCAACGAGGCTTCGATCGGCTTGGCGAAGTCATCGGCACCCAGGGCAAGCAGCATCTGCGTGGCAGCGCCACCGGCACGCGCGCAGGCCACGGCCTGGTTTGCGCCCTTGCCGCCGGGGAAGGTACGGAATTCGCGGCCGAGCACGGTTTCACCCGGTGCCGGCACATGCGCCGCGCGCACCACGAAATCGAGATTGGCCGAGCCGGCGACAAGAACGGTGGAACTCATGGAATGGCCTGGTAAACGAGGTTGTAGAAACGGGTGGACGGTGAAGCAAGTGCCTTGTCACCGCTGGGCAGGTATTGCATCAGCAGGATGGCCACCAGCTTCTCCTTGCGGTCGATGGTGAAGTACGTGGACGCCGCACCAGACCAGCCGAACTGACCGACGCTGCCGAGCTTGCCGCGGTAAGCAGGGTTGGTGATGACATAACCGCCCAGGCCGAATCCTTCGCCCGCGCCATAGCTGCTGATGCCTGGCTCGAAGCCACCAAGCTGGTCGCTCATCATCAGCTCGACGGTCTTGCGCGAGAGCAGCTGCTGTTTCCCGCTGCGGCCATCATTTAGCAGCATGTGGGCGAACTTCAGGTAGTCGGCAGCGGTGGAATACAGGCCGCCGGCACCGCTGTCGTAGCCCTTCAGACGCACGCCCGGATTGCGCGCGCTGAGCGTGTCGGCCACGCGCAGGCTGCCATCGTCGTTGCTGGTTGGCAGCTCGACCACGCGACCACGCTGTGCCAGCGGTACTTCAAAGCCGGTGTCGTGCATCGCCAGTGGGCTGAAGATGCGTTGTTGCAGGAACTGCGCGAACGGTTGCCCGCTGACCACCTCGACCACGCGCGCCAGCAGCTCGGTATTGCTGCCTTCGTAATGGAAGTGGGTGCCGGGCGCATCGGCTAAGGGCAGCGTGGACAAGCGGCGTGCAACGTCCTGCAGCGAGGTCGCGCTGTCGACATCGGCCGCGGTCAACAGTTTGGTCGCCACTCGGTGCGTGTCCGACGCCGCCGCGAAGCCGCTGGTATGGGTGAGCAGATGGCGCAGGGTGATCGCACGCGGTGCATCTTCGGTCTGCGGATGTTGCAGGTCGCCGCCGGTCACCACGGTGCGGTCGGCGAATTCAGGCAGATAGCGCGATAGCGGGTCGTCCAGCGACAGCTTGCCTTCCTCCAGCAGCATCAGCACGGCGACCGAGGTCACCGGCTTGGTCATCGAATAGATGCGGAAGATGCTGTCGGCCTGCAGTGGCCGGTGGCCAGCGCTGTCGGCGTGGCCGTAGTGCTGCTGGAACACGATGCGGCCATCGTGTTCCACCAGCGCCACCGCGCCCGGGAACTGGCCCGGTGCGGTACTGGCCTGCAGGAAACCGTCCAGCCGCTGCCAGCGCTCATCAGCGTGCAGTAGCGGCGCGGACAGGCACAACAGGAGTGCGGCGCCATGGCGTAGCCAGCGGCGGCTGCGCGGTGTTGCGATGGATTGATGCATGGCGTGCACTCCTGCGCTCATCAGCGGAACGTATACGAATAGCTCAGCGACACTACGCGACCGCGACCGGCCCAGTAGTTCTGCCAGCCATCGCCCTGCGAGCCGCTGAGGATGTAGTACTTGTTGAACAGGTTGTCCACGCCCAGCGAGAACGTGCCGAAGCGCCCCGAATCATAGTTCACGCCCAGATCCCACAGCGTGTAGCCGTTGATCTTTTCGTCGTAGTCGAATTCTTCACCGTCGTATTCGCGGACTGCCGAGCCGGTGAGGTGGCGGTCACGCAACATGCTGGCACCGAGCGTGGCGTCGAGGTTGGGCAATGCCTTCCACACCAGCGCGACGTTGATCTTGTCCGGCGTCGCATCGAAGATGCCCAGCGGCTTCTTCATCGGACCTGCATCGTAGCGGCCCTGCGGGTCCGGGCCCCAGAACGAGGTGTAGCCACGCAGGTGCGTGTACAGGCCGGTGATCTTGAAGGTGTCGGTGAAGCGGAATTCGCCAGTGAGCTCGATGCCTTTGATGTCGGTGGGCGCGCGGGTCATGATGAAGTCGCTGGTCAGCGGGTCCACTTCCAGCGATGCACCGAAGTCGGAGGTGGAGTGGTACCAGCTGCCACTCAGCGCACCGCGCGAACCACGCCAGTTGAAGCCGATGTCGATGTTGTCGACGATGATCGCCTGCAGGTCGAGGATGCCGGCCACGGTCTGGCCCGGGTAGTTCACGTTGCGCAGCGGGATGCCGATGTCGGGCAGGGTAAAGCCCTTGCTGTAGGCACTGAACAGCGAGAACTCATCGGTGACGCGCCAGATCGCGCCGATGTTGGGCAGATTGGCGGTGTAGTCCAAGGTGCCGCCTTCGACGAAGGAATTGTTGCGGTAGGCGACGGTGGTATAGCTGTCGATGTCGAGCTCACCGTTCTCGCGACGGAAGCCACCGCTGACCGTGACCGGGCCGATATCCCAGGACAGCTGCGCATACGGGGCGACGCTCCGGTAATCCATCGGCGGCACCCATACGCGGTCGGTCATCACCAGCCGCTGCTCGGCCACGTCCTGCACGAAGTCCACGCCGGTATGCAGCTCCAATCCGTCCACGCCAAAGATGCTGGGGCGCGTCCATGAGGTACGCAGGCCCTTCTTGCGTGACTGGATCTCGGACTGGTCGAAGATGCGGTCGGCATCGTCTGCCGGTGCCGGCTTCACCAGCTGGCGGTCGGCGCCGTTCTCCGGCAGGAAGCGCATGCCCTGCTTGGCCTGGTAACCGACCAGGTCCAGCGTGCCGCCGTAGAAATCGCTGTGGGTGTACTGCAGGCTGTACTGGATGAACTTGTTGAGCGCATCGCGCTGGCCGTCGATATGGCCCTTGATCGAGGTATTCGGTACCGGCGTGTCGCAGGGCGGCCAGTCATTCGGGCCCTTGCAGCCGACCAGCTGGATGTAGTCGCCGTTGCCGCCGATGTTGAAGTTGCTGTACGTGGCCTGCAGGCGCTGTTCGCCGTCCTCGCCGAAGTTGTAGCCGCCCTTCATGTACAGGTTGCGCGACTGCGAATCGGCCAGCGAACCGCTGGAATTCATGCCGATGCTGCGGTTCTTGGCGTCATAGGCCATGCCGCGCTCCAGCTGCGAGACGCTGGCAAGGAAGTCGTAGTTGTCCTGCTTGATCGCGTGGCTCAGGCCCAGCTTCCAGCCGACGCTGTCGTCGTTGAACTGGGTCTGGTAGCGCGCATTGATGGTGGTCTCGCTGCCGATCTGTTCCGGCACCTTGGAGATGTAGTTGATCACGCCACCGGTAGCGCCGATGCCTTCGGCGGCGGATGGGCCGTTGATCACTTCGATGCGGCCGATCACGCCCATGTCGGTGAAGGTGCCGTTGCGGGTGCCTTCGCGCAGTGGTGAGCCTTGCGGGATGCTGTCGAACAGGCGCAGCGGAATGCGCCCACGCAGCGACTCCCCGGAGTTGGTCATCGCCTGCGAGGATTCGGCATAGCCGGGAATGGTGCGTGCCAGTACCGCGGTGTTGTCCTCGGTGATGATCAGCGACTGCTTGATCTCTTCCGGGGTGATGATGGTGATGGCGCCGGGGATTTTGTCCACCGCCTTGGGCGCACGCACGCCGGTGACGATGACCCGGTCGAGCTCGGTGGCCTTCTTGTCCTGCGCGCGCTTGTCGGCGCTGCGGCTGTCTTCTTCGTTTGCTGCCTGCATCTGCTGGGCCTGCACGCTGCTGCTGATCGCAGCGGCCAGGACCAGAACCCCCAACGCTACCGGTACCTTCTTCATGTTGTTTATCTCGTTTTTGTTTTAGATAAGACGTGCATGAACTGCTGCCGCGGACTGCGGCATTCCGATACTTCTGTTGGCTGCTGCATCCCTCCCGACGCAACTCCCCGACAACAGCAGCCTAGGCGTGCACAGGAGGGCATTGAAGGCGGGGGGCCTTGCTTCAGACGTGAGGTTTTGTTGCTTGAAACAAGCTGTGGTTTTTTCTTGCGGCGCAACAAGAAACGTTTTCTTGTTGTCTGGTGGATGCCCGTCCCCGCGTAGCCCGGGCAAGCGCAGCGCACCCGGGATACTGCAGCCGTCGCTTGCACCTGCCACGCGACGATAGGTATGGGCCTGTTGCCTGCGATGGAAGCGGATGTTGCGGACCCTGCGTGTCCCGGGTGCGCTGCGCTTAACCGGGCTACCGTGTTGTTGCCTGCCTCGCAAACAAAAACGGCGCCACAGTTGCCTGTGGCGCCGTCTTCAAACTGCAGTCATCAGAACTTGATGGTGTGCGACAGCGACACCATCCGGCCGCGGCCGGAAAAGTAGTTCTGCCAGCCCGGCAGCTGCGACCAGGTCAGCACGTACTGCTTGTCGAACAGGTTCTCGATGCCCAGCGACAGCTGGCCGAAGCGGCCGGTGTCGTAGTTCACGCTGAGGTCCCACAGCGCATAGCCATAGGTGTTCTCTTCGTTGGCATAGACGTCGCCGTTGGCCGGATTGGTGAAGGTCTCACGCAGATCGCGGTCAAAGGTCTTGCTGACGCCCAGGGTGGCGTTGAGGGTGTCGTTCGGGGTCCAGGTCAGCGAGGCATTCACCTTGTCCGGCGAGATGTCCAGGATGCCCATTTCCTTCTTCAGGCCCGAGCCCGGGTAGTACTGGGTCTGGCCACGGATGCGCGAGTACAGGAAGGTGGCCTTCCAGTGCTCGTTGAAGGTCCAGGCGCTGTTCAACTCGAAGCCTTCGATCTCGACCGGTGCGCGGGTCAGGATGAAGTCTTCGGTCACCGGGTCGATGGTCAGGCTGGAGCCGTAGTCCGAGGTGGAGCGGTACACGGATGCACCCACCTGACCCTTGGCACCGCGCCAGTTGACGCCGATTTCCTTGTTCTCGGTGATCAGCGGCTGCAGGTCAGCGATGCAGGACACGGCCTTGCACGGGCTGTTGGCCTGGATGTTGCGCAGCGGGATGCCGACGTTGGCGATACCGAAGCCTTCGGAGTACGAGGCGAACACCGACCACTGGTCGTTTATGCGCCAGATCGCACCGAAGTTGGGCATGTTGGCCTTGTAATCCATCTTGCCGCCCTGCACCGGGGTGTGGTCGCGGAAGGCCACCGTGGTGTAGCTGTCGATTTCCAGCTCGCCGTCTTCGCGACGGATGCCGGCGTCCAGGGTCACCGGGCCGATGTCCCAGCTCAGCTGCGCGTACGGCGCCAGGCTGGTGTACTTCATCGGCGGCACCCACAGGCGGTTGGTCAACGCCAGGCGCTGCTCAGCGGTGTCTTCGACCAGGTCCAGGCCGGCACGCAGGCGCAGGCCTTCGACCTTGAACAGGTCGCTATAGGCGTAGCCGAAGCGCAGGCCCTTCTTCTCGCTGTTGATTTCCGACTGGTCCCAGATGCGCTCGGCTTCTGGCGGAGCCGGCTTGGTCAGCTGGCGATCGGCGCCGTTCTCCGGCACGTAACGCATGGCCTGCTCGGCCCAGTACGCATCAACGCTCAGGTCGCCGCCGAAGAAATCGGCATTGGTGTACTTCACTGCGAACTGTTCGAAATCGTTGAACTCGGCCAGCGAGCCGGCGATGGAGCCCTTCTCGGCGGTGTTGGTGGTCGGATTGGGGCACTCGACCGGATCAAAGCGGCAGCCTTCCACCGGAATGTAGTTGTGCTTGCCGCCGATGTGGAAGTTGCTGTAGCTGGCCTGGATGCGCTGCATCTGGTCTTCGCCGAAGTTGTAACCGCCCTTCACGAAGAGGTTCTTGCTGTACGAATCGGACAGCGAGCCGGAGGTGTTCAGGCCAACGCGGCGGCCGTCGCCGTCATAGGAGATGCCGCGGTCGATATAGGCGCCGCTGATCAGGAAGTCAGCCGCATCACCACGGTAGGTGTGGGTGACGCCGATCTTGCTCTGGTCGCTGTTGTCCTTGAACTGGGTGCCGTAGCGGGTGTTGATGATGGTCTGGTGGCCATCGACTTCCGGGTTCTTGGACAGGTAGTTGATCACGCCACCGGCGCCACCAATGCCTTCGGCGGCGGACGGACCGTTGATGACCTCGATGCGGCCGATCACGCCCATGTCGGTGAAGGTGCCATTGCGGTTGCCTTCGCGCAGCGGCGAGCCCTGCGGCACGCCGTCGAACAGGCGCAGCGCGATGCGACCACGCAGGGTCTCACCGGAGTTGCTCATCGCCTGCGAGGATTCGGAGTAGCCCGGCACCATGCGTGCAAGCACGGCGGTGGCGTCTTCGGTCAGGTTGAGGGTGCGCTGCACCTGTTCCGGGGTCACCAGGGTGACCGCGCCGGGAACCTTCTCGATGGCGACCGGGGTACGGCTGCCGGTGACGATCACCTGGTCCAGGTTGGTGGCGGTGTCGTTCTTGTCTTGTGCAAAGGCCGGGCTGATCGCGGTGGCGAGCAGCGCGGCGCTGATGGCAGCCGACAGTGGCTTGATCATGTTTCTCTCCCCCAGGGTATGAATGTGTGCCGGCGCCGGCCTGGGAGCCGATGGCGACAGAAAGCGGTTGGGGACTGGCGCCCCTTTGATGGTGCCGTTTGATGCGCCAGGGCCTGCGGTTGCAGGCGCCGGACGCAACTCCGACGATGGGCGAAGACTAGGCGCGGCCCCGGCGCGATAGAAGCGCGCCCGTGTATGTTCAAAGCCTAGGGTTTGTTGCGATTGGGTGACGTCGCCTGCAGAGGCATGACCGGAAAACCCACCAGGTAGTGCCGAGCCATGCTCGGCAGGGGCCTTCCCAGGAAACCCATCAGGTAGTGCCGAGCCATGCTCGGCAGGGGCTTTGCCGGGATGTATCAGATAGATGGCGCGTCCCATGTAAGAGCGGCGTAGGCCGCGAAGCCAACGCAAAACCAGAAGCGGAAGGGCGGCCCCCTTCCCAACCCCCCTTTGCTGCGCAAAAGGGAGGGAGCGATAGTGCCGAGCCATGCTCGGCAAGAGGCTCTACCGGTAACGCATCTGCCGAGCATGGCTCGGCACTACAGGGAATTTCTCAATCCGTCGGCTGCAGCAGCGCCGTACGCGCCTCGTCCAACAGCACATTGACCTGGCGCAGGCGCACCGAGGAACGTGACCAGACCATGCCGATGCGGCGCGGCTCGCTGGGCTCGGGCAGGGGAATGCGTACCACCGAGATGCCTTCCGGCCAGGGCTTGGCCCAGTCCGGCACCAGCGACACACCCAGGCCGCGATCCACCATCACCGCGATTGCATTGAGCGCATTCAGCTCGAACCGTTCACGCGGCACGATGCCGGCCTTGCGCAGGTATTCGTCGGCCTGGCGGCCGCCCCATTCGTGGCGGTCGTAGCGGATCAGCGGCTCCTCGCGCAGCAGCTGGTGCGGATCCGCGCCGGCCATGCGCGCTGGCGCCAATACCACCAGCGGTTCTTCACGCAGCAGCTGCCAGTCGCAGGTCTTGGGCAGCGAGAACGGTGCCTGCAGCACCATCGCCGCGTCCAGGTCACCCGATTCCACCGCGCCATACAGGTCGGCCGAATAACCGGGTTTGATGAAGACGTTGATCTCGGGGAACTTGGCCACCATCCGCGCCAGGATATCCGGCACCAGCCCACCGAGCGCGGTAGGGCAGGCGCCCAGCCGCAGTTCGCCGGCCATGCCGCTTTCATTGGCGACGCTGCGCAGATCGGCCACGCCACGCAGCAGGTCGCGCGCACGCTGCAGGATGCGCGCACCTTCCTCGGTGACGCTGACCGTGCGGCCGGCGCGGGCAATCAGCGGTGCCCCCAGCTCGCGCTCCAGCGTGCGGATCTGCTGGGCCACCGCGGCCGGGGTGATGTGCAGCATGCGGGCGGCCGCGGCCATGGAGCCACGGTCGACCACGGTGACAAAGGTATTGAGGAACTGGGTTTCCACGCGATTACACCTCTCAGCTGCGCGCCAAACTACACCAGCAGGCGCTGCGAAGCGATGCGACCAACGTCATGGTCTTTGCCGATCCTGTCTTCACGCCGCTGCGGGTGTGTGCCGCAGCGGCGTGCTGGCCGGTCTTCACACCGCATCCTGCTTGTAGATGGTCAGGCCCTTCAGCGAGCGCTGCGGCGCCGGGAAGAACAGGCTGGCCACATAGCCGATCACGATGCACAGGAAGATCGAAATGGCCAGGTAGAAGTACGGGTGCACCAGGTCCATCGACCAGCACAGCAGGGTCAGTGCGATGCTGCCGGCCACACCGATGGCCACGCCCTGCGAATTGGCGCGGCGGGTGAACATGCCCAGCGTATAGGCACCGGCAAAGCCGCCGCCCAGCAGGCCGGCCAGTTCGATGGACACATCGAACAGCGAATGGATGTCGTAACGGCTCATCACCAGCGCGATGCCGATGGCGATCAGCCCGACCAGCACACCGATCCACTCGGCAAAACGCACGCTCTGCTTGGGCGTGGCGTCCTTCTTCAGTTTCTCGTAGAAGTCGACCGAGGCCAGCGTGGAGACGCTGTTGATGATGCTGGACAGGGTGGACATGGCAGCAGCGAAGATGCCGGCGATGATCAGGCCGGTGACGCCCGGCGGCAGCTCGGCGGCAATGAACAGCGGGAAGGTCGCGTCGATCGGCAGCAGCGGATTCATCCGTTCCGGGTTGTCACGGTAGTAGACCCACAGCGCCGTACCGATGCCGTAGAAGATGAAGCCGCCGGGGATCATCATCGCCGCGAAGGTCCACACCGAGCGGCCTGCCTCCTTGTCGGACTTGGTCGACAGCACGCGCTGCATCAACACCTGGTCCTTGGGGAAGGTGAGCACCACGTCGAACAGCACCAGGAAGATGAAGCCCCACACCGTGGCCTTGGTCAGGTCGAAGCTGAAATCGAACAGCTGGGTCTTGTTCTCGGCCATGGCGGTGGCCACGAACTCCGGCACGCCGCCGTTGATCTGGTAGATGATGTAGCCGATGGCGAAGATGGCGCCGCCGAACATCACGAACACCTGTACGAAGTCGGTCCAGATGACCGCCTTCATGCCACCCATGGTGGTGTAGATGATGGTGAAGATGCCCATCATCATGATGCTCCACACCACATCCAGGCCGGTGATGGTGGAGATGGCCAGGGCCGGCAGGAACAGGATCACGCTCATCCGGCTGCCGATCTGCATGACGATGCACAGCGCGCTGGCCAGCATGCGGATGGCCGGATGGAAGCGGGTTTCCAGATAGGAGAACACGCTCATCAGGTCCAGCCGGCGCAGCAGCGGCACGATCCAGATCGCGACGAAGATCAGGCCGACCACCGCGATCAGGTTGTTGGTCAGGTACTGCCAGTTGGTCTCGAACGCCTTGGCCGGGATGGCGATGAAGCTGATCGAGCTGGTGTTGGTGGCATACAGGCTCACACCTGCGGCCCAGAACGGAATGCTGCGGCCACCGACGAAGAAGTCGGAGGTATTGCCGTGCTTTTCCTGGAAGTAGAACCAGGCACCGATGCCCAGCATGGCCGCCAGGTAGACCACGATCACCGCCCAGTCCAGCCAGCGCAGCAGGTGCTTGCTGCCCTGCATCTCGAACTGCTGCAGGCTGCCATCGGCAGCAGCCCAGGCCAGGCCGTTGCCCACCGCGGCAATGGTCGACGGCATCGCCGCATCGGTATCGGCCAAGGTCATCCAGGCGCTGGTGATGGTATGGAAGGTACGCGCATGGGTCTGCCCGGCGTCATCGCGCACCTGCATCAACAGGTGGGCCTGGCCCAGGGTACGCAGCGAACCGGGCAGTACCGTGCCGTCGATGGCCGGCATCTGTGCCCAGCCCTTGTCGCTGTTCCAGCGCCACAGCTGCTGGGCCTGGTCATCTCCGACCACGGCATACAGTGAGCCCTTCTGGCCCTGCAGGGAAATGGCGGGTGCCGCACCCGGCCAGATCGCCTGCGGCTGCCAGCGGCTGCTGTCGGCAGGCTTGCGCCACAGCAGTGCGCTGCCCGCGGCGTCGCTGCCGGCAACATACAGGGCGCCGTCCAGACGGGTGAGCTGGGCGCGCTGCAGCGCTGCGGGCAAGGGCACGGCAGCGGCACTGATCAAGGTATTGCCGCTCAGGCGGACCTGCGCCACGCGGTCGCCATGGCCTTGGGCATCTCCCAGCAGCAGCCAGTTGCCGGCGGTGCCGTGGATGCTGGCAAGGTCCAGGCCCCGGCTGTCCAGCGCCGTCCACGCGCGGTTGTCCTTGCCAAGCATCCACAACTGCTTGCCAGATACCGCCATCAGGCGACCGTCGACCTCCAACAGTTCCTGCACCGGCTGGCTGTCGGGCAGCTTCGGCAATGACGTGCGGCTGACCGAGGTCAGGCTGTCGGCCGAGGCGATGCCGGCCAGGGCCATCAAGGTGATGGCCAGCAGCAGGCGCAGCCCCAGATGGCAGCGCTGGAACAGGGCAGCAGAAGAGAAGGCTGCGGATTTGGACATGGGTTGAACCCCGGAACGAAGGCAAGGAGGGCGGCCGCGCGGCTGCCCCGGGTAAAGGAAATCAGTGCTGGCTGGCGCCGGCGAGCAGGGCTTGGGCCCTGCGCAGGTAGGGCATGTCGATCATGCGTCCCTCGAACAGGAACGCACCGCGACCTTCCTCGTTGGCGGCCTGCGCGGCGGCCACGATACGCCGTGCCTCGTCCACTTCGGCCACGGCCACGCTGAACACGGTATTGGCGAGCGCGACCTGGCGCGGATGGATGCAGCTTTTGCCGATGAAACCCAGCGCCTGCGCCAGGCCGGCCTCGGTCTGGAAGCCCTCGGCATCGGCCACATCCGGCCAGGCACCGTCACAGGCAAACACGCCGGCTTCGGTGGCGGCCATCTTCACCGCGAACAGCACTGCATGGACATTGGCCGGGGTGCGGGCAATGCCGTTCGGCGCGAACAGATCACCCAGGCCCAGCTGCAGGCCGGCCACGCGCGGATGCGCACCAGCCAACTCGGCAGCCAGACGCAGGCCACGCGGGGTTTCGATGTTCAGCAGCAGGCCGATCGGGCGGGTGACGCCATTGGCGGCCTCGGCCTGTTCCAACGCAGCGGCGACCTCACGCACCTGCGCGGCCGATTCCACCTTGGGGATGTTCAACAGCCACAGGCCGGGCACCGCCATCGCAGCCAGATCGGCGGCGAAGTGCGGGCTGTCGGTGGCGTTGGTGCGCACGATCAGCAGCTTGTTGCTGGCAAGCACGTCGGCACGGGCGAGGAAGCTGGCGATGGCCGCGCGCGCCGCCTGTTTGCCAGCCTCGGGGACGGAATCCTCCAGATCGAAGGACAGGGCATCGGCCGCACTGGCCAAGGCCTTGTCGAACAGTTCCGGACGTGCGCCGGGCACAAACAGCTTGCTACGCATGGCTTCCCCTCACTTTGAGAGGCAGTCTGCGCGAATCGGAAGGCTGAAAAAGTGTATTCCCCGACATTCACCCGATAGGTTTTGTTGTGGTTTGCGGGGTTTGGCGGGTGGGGGCAGTCAAAGTGCGGGACGCCAGCGCCGTCCCCTCTCCCGCCTGCGGGGGAGGGTGCCCCGAAGGGGCGGGTGGGGGAGCTCTTGATCTTGACTTTGACGTTGCCAAAGGCCAAGGCATCCCTCCCCAACCCTCCCCTTGGCCTCTGGCCAAAGGGAGGGAGCAGATTGCAGTGACACCCGGCCATGCCAGGCCGCAAGCAATACCGCAGAACCCCCAGCGCCGTCCCCTCTGCCACCTGCGGCGGACTGTCCCGAAGGAGCGAGGCTGGGAGCTTGGGGCATTTTCTGAGCCGCCTGCCTGCCGGCAAACGCCAAATCGTCCCAGGTTCTTGGCACAACAGAGGGAGCTGGTCGCTGCTCCTCTCGGACAATGTTGCCAGCACTCTCGCCAACGGCGCGGCTAACTGAATGAGTTCACGATCAAAATCCAGTCGGCCGCTAGATCAGGACATGAGCTCAGCGGCGGGCTCAATGGGAAACGCCTCATAAGTTCGGCTTTGGCTATGCAGGCTGCGAACCGCGTTCTGTGTGCCAAGAGGTTCAATACCCCGCCTGCGCAACGTGTCGGTCAGATCGGCCAGCAAGGCCTCACGGTGCAGGACGAAGTTCGACGCGAAACAACGCCAGAAGTGCCAACCTGCGCGCTCCAATACGCGTTGACGCCGCATATCGTGATCCCATTGGTCTGGTCCGTGATATCTGTCGCCGTCACACTCAACAGCCAAACGCGCGTCTTGCTCGCCTTCCACGACAAGATCGATGCGGTAGCTGCCGACCTTCACTTGTGGCTGTACGCGATAGCCGCGTTCGACCAGGGCATCAAACACCTCACGCTCAAAAGGTGATTCACACAACTGGCGGAGGTCGCTTACTTCTTCTTCGTTCTGGGTGTATGGCGCCTGGAAGTGCTGTATCAGGCTGCTCCGCAACTTGTCTGTCTTGCTGAGCTCGTCCTGAGTGATGCTGCGGACCAGATACATTCGGTCCCGAGCGCGGGAGGCTGCAACGTTGTAGCGCTGGCGGAACATGTCCTGAGAGGAAGCCTGGGCACGGCCCGAATCGACCATCGACAGGAACACGATGTCACGCTCTTTACCCTGGAAGGTACGGGCATCACCAAAAGCCATCTGGTGGCGTTGGATTGCATCCTCGCCGAGTTCTCTTACAACCAGGTCCCAAACCAGTTGCGCTTGCTCACTGCCCAGCAGCGACACAACGCCAATGCTGCGCCGGCTCATGCTCTGATCGCCGACGATCCTTTTTATCTCTTCCAGAATGAAGCGCGCTTCACCCTGATTGGTCTTGCCGTTGCCACGTTGTCCGTCGATCACGTGCACGTCGATCAACGGTGGATCCATGCGTTCGGAAGCAAGTGGCATGCGCAACGGCCGCAACTCGTGGTTGTAGAATTCGCGTTTGGAGTACTCGATGATCGGGCCCACACAGCGAAAATGCTCCCGCAGCATGATCTGGCCTTGGGCAAACACCACCTTGAACAGGTCGTAGATCGATTTGTCCGGCGACATCTGCGGCCGGTACAGGCCCACCTGGTTGCCAAGGAACTGCCCCATCAGGCTTCGGATCTTCTCTTCTTCCAGTCCAACGCCTTCCGGTGAAACCTGCTGGTCATCGCCTACGATCAATACCTTCTTTGCGCGCAACAGCGCAGGCATTGCTGTCAAATCCGACTGCGAGGCCTCATCGATGATGACCAGATCAAACTCTCCCAGCGCGACGGGCAGGGATTCGCTGATTCGGTAATGCGGCATGATCCAGCAAGGAATGGCTGGGCTGGCCTGTGCGGCGGCATCACGTGCATCTTTTCGGTAGCGTGGCGCACGAACACCGGTGCCTCGGCCGATGCGTGAAATCGCAACGCGGTAGGCCTCCAGCGCGGATCGAACCATCGGCGTTGCCTTCTCGGCCATCTTCAGCCAAGTTCGTGTTGTAACGGCCTTCTGATAAAGCCGGGACAGGTCCTTCTCAAGCTCATTGCGCTGCTTCGACAACAAGGCCAGCTCAGCTCTGCCATCCATGGATTCGACCAGGGTGAGCAGGCGGCGGTAGCGCCAAAGGGCCTTCCAGTTGTCGGGAAGCTGGGCGTCCTGCGTAGTCGTCACGGGCTCGTTGCGCAGCTGCTGTGCCCACTTCGGTGCACCGGAGGCTTCGATCTTCGCGCTTACTTCGCGCACGCATTGCAGCTGTGGGCGTTGGCTGTGTTGACGGCGCAACTCCATCATCAGCTTCGTCCACTCGGCCATCAGTTCGGTCTCTGCTACCGCGCTATCGCCCAGGCGTTCGTTCAAGAAGGTACTGATTGCGTCGACAATCTCGCCCTTGGCATTGGCCAAAGCTTCGACAAAACGGTGCTTTACCTGCCATGTGTCTGCCAACCGGGCACGAGTGAGGTTGTTATCCAGAATATCCCGCGCTTTTTGCATAAATGCGCTGTCATACGGCTTCTTGCCCGCATCCGGCCATGTTGGTAGCAGTGCCTGGAGAAGATCCGAGACCGATTTTTCTTCCCGCAGCAGATTTTGCAGTTTATCCAATACCAACAGATAGTCGCTGCCGCGCATGATCAATGCCTGCGGAGTGCTGAAACTGGGCAGGCTCAGCTCCAGCGCCAAGGCATCCCAGCGCACAACCATTGCGGAGCAGTCTTGCATGAAGCGGACATACTGCAGCACATGGGCCCAATCGTGCTCTCCCTGGGGCGCATTTCCGACCAGTTGGATCTGCTCAATCAGCTTCTTCTCGGAGGCCTTGCCGAACAGGCCAGCCAGACCAAACGGCTTCCTGCCTTGGGCAAGATTGTCGACGGCCTCCGCCATGTCGGGGTTGTTTGCGACTCCTTCGGGCAGGGTTACCGGGCGCGCAATGAATTGCGTCCTGTAGGCGAGCAGGTCACGGATTTCGTTGCGAATCGTGGCCAGAAGCTTGAGCAGCGCGTCCGCGGAGTCGGCACGGCGCATCCGTAACTCCAGTTGCGGCAGCCAGTCGTAACCCGCATTGTCCAGCCACTCGCGGCTCTCCCGCAGGCCGAGAACACGGGTGTGCAACTGCATCGCCTCATCGACACTGGATTGCTCCATATCGCGCAACGCTGGCAGCGCAGCATTGCTTACCTGTGCATTCAAGTGCATGAGATGGCTCAGGTCCAAGTGAAGCTGCCGCAGCTTTGCCGGCTCCGGGAACGCGTCCACGGCCGGTAGGCACTGCTGAAGCAATGGCAGGTCCTCAGCCAATGCCATGCGCGCATTGCGCAGTGCCACGATGTCCGCATCCCCAAACTGGGCGGCATGCTCAGCGGCAACGGTAAGAGGGTCTGCTATCCAAGCGGCTTCATCCGGGTGTCGCGCGATTTCCTTGGCGATATCCAGCGGTTGCAATACATCGCCATCCAGCGAAATGGGCTCCAGGTTCTTCTTCGCCCACTGTCCAATCTGGTACTCGGTCTTCGCAATCTGTGCATGCAGGCGGTCAATATCCAGCTCGTACTGACTTATCTGGCCGCGCATCTCCTGCTTGTCGATGCGGCTGACTTCTGCGGCGATATGCCGGATGGCATGTTCAAACTGCTTCATTCCGTCAGCTTCACTGCTGAGCAGGCTGATTGCCAATGGGCGAATCTCAGCCGGCAGCTTTTCCTGCAGAACGGCCAGGGCGGGATCTTTCATCGACGTGACCAGCACCCGCTTACCGAGCGCCAGGTAATGCGAGATGACGTTGGCAATGGTGTGGGTCTTGCCGGTACCCGGAGGGCCCTGCACAACGACACCGTCTTGATGGTCCAGCATGTGCACGATCTGCACCTGCTCGTCGTTGTACGGCATCGGGAAGAACAGATCCTTGGCCTTGGCCGAGGTTCCTGCTTGCCGGTCGATATTGGACAGGCCGCGGTAATTGGCCGGCGCGACCTCATGGATCTGCTGCGATGGATCGGCCAGCAGTGCCAATGTGGCCGGAGAGAGTGCGTCCAGATCCACCCCGGTTTCCACCAACGCCTCAAAGCGCTCCAAGTCCTGCACAAACAGGCTTGACGTGCGTGGCCGTACAAACAGTACCCAGGTATCCGTTACCAACAGGTGCTCGTTGGCTTTCGGTAGCTGGCGGTCATCGGGCGTAGTGTGCGATGGCCAGTACCCACCCTTGCTGTCCAGCAGTGAGGAGGCGGCTTTCAGTACGGGTTCGAAGGTGCTGGGTACAAACGGATTGACCTGCCCATCGCCGGCTTTGAAGTGCTCCTTGCCCAGGCGGGCAACCTCGGCCACCCCAGGGTTGTCCAGCGCGGTATATACGTCCAGTTCCAGGCGCGCATCCAGTGAGCGCGGGCGCACCTCCATCGCGTGGCTATGCTCGTCAATGGACAGCTCGACCAGCTGCGAAATCAGCGGATACGTCAGTTTCCCATCCGGCAGGTCCCATACCGCAAGGCCCACGCCCAGTACCAACTCCAGCGGCGAATCCACCAGGTTGCCCTGCAACATCTGGTAGCTGGCAAACAGATCCGCGTATTTCGAAATGGTCTTGCGGACTTCCTTTTCTTCGTCAGCCCAAGGTTGCCAGACGTGGGTGATATAAGTCTTCAGTTCGCCGTGTAGCTGTTCCTTGAGCGGCAAAGCATCAATTGCCAGTGCTTGCGCAGGATTTTCGCCCTCCATCAGAGCGGGGGCTTCCATTCCCAGGGAAGCCAACTGTGTGCGGGAGGCATGCGATGCTAGTCCCGGCTCTTTGGTCGGGGTGTTGGATTGGGTGATGAATTCAGCCAGCAGCGGCGTTTGCGGGGCGGGCGGCTTGCTTTCATGCAGGCGCTCTACCCGCAGCCAAGTATCGTCGTCGGCAGTTCCGGTATCGAAGTGAATCCCGGGCAGTCCACGCAACTCGTGCTCGTAGGCTTTGAAACTGTTGTGCTGTTCGACCTGACGGCTTGGCTTGCCTTTCAGGTAGGCAGTCTGGCGCACATACTCCAGCAGGCCCTTCAAGCGCTCGATGATATGGGGGTCCGTCATACGCTTGGGTGCCTGCTGATTAGAAGGTGGGGTGGTCTGGGCAGTTTCGAAACTCGGCGGGGCATCTTCTGCCGCTTCAAAACCGACATCCGGAAAATCAGCCGCAGGGGAGCTTGGAGGCTGGCGCGGGCTTCGCTTCTTCTGGCCTTTTAAAAAGACATGGAGCTTGCGCTTCAGCTGCTGGGCCGCCGGCCGGTCGCGATGCCTAAGTTCGTGCGCCAAGACTTTCAGCGTGGACAGATCCTGCTGTGCTGCTGCGGTATCAAACAGCGCGGCGAGTTCTTGCGTGCTGGTGTTGAAAAAGGGTCTTAAGCTCATGGATTCCCGTGCCATGTTCAATGCCTGCTCCCGAAACGCAGTACCGTGCGTCCACTCGTTTCAGGTTCAGTAATTCGTGCTTCCTGCGGGTGTGAATTCTAGCGCGGATCAGCACGCGGTCCTGGATTTGCTTACATCGATTTCCGGGTTTTTGGTTGCATGGACCATCAGTTCCCCGGTTCCTCTACTTCCTGGGTCCATGCTTTACGACGGGCGGGGTGGAGGCGAGCCTTGCCATTGCTGGCAGGCGGCGGCGGGCCAGCAATGACAAGATGGATGATCGACTACCAGTTACTTTTCAGCCAATAACCTGTGCTGGAACTGCCAAGGCACTCGCCATCAGGGGAGTCTTCTGCACTGAGGTGCCTGCGAAGCTGGGGCGTTTTGACTCCAGCCCATGAGCCGAATAGCGAAGTTATTCGGCTCATCAGGCGAGAGCAGTGGATCGCTCCCGGTGCCGTTATCGCGTCAGTCTTTCAAGCCCAGCGCTCGCAACCATGCGTCCACTTGGCCGAATGCATCCTGCTGCCATTGTTCCGGGGTACGATCTCCCAACACAGCCGTTTCTTCGACAAACAAGCGGACACTGGTGGGCCCATAGCTTTCCAGAGTGTCGAACTTTCCGGCGATCATGCGGTATCCCGCAGCGCCACTGCTCCGTTCGAGCACCGGACGGCAGGCTTCCGCCAAAGCTGCGGTGCCACCAGGATAGTTACGGATGCAGTAGTAGATGTCATACGCGTCCTTCTGCTTATGACGGCCTTCTATGGCATAACCCTTCATCGCCAGTAGTGCCGGAATCGAACACACTGCGATCTCCACGCGATTGGTGCCGCCGGTTGGCATGGAGCCTGTTACCGCCACCATCTCGTAGAAGTGGCTCGCCAGGTCCGCGCCGTCTGCTCGCTGGACGGCGAAGTTTTCGATCAACGGTGGTTTGTTCCTTGCGATGTCGGCGTCACGTGGCATCAGGAAATCGACGATCACATCAATCGGCCCGCCGCCATCAGTGGCGGGTACCTGCCGCACCAGTTGGAATCGGCGAAGTTCATCATGTTGCTGGTAGCCATGTCCCATCAGCGACGTGATCAGCGTCGCGTACTCGCCGTCACCAAGGGCTTCGGCATCGAGGCCAAGGTCCAGGTCGAGCGTGCCGACATGGGGCATGTCCGTATTGGCCAACAACAACCACGGCACTGCGCCGCCTATCACGGCGAATTTTCCTTTGAAGCTGCCGAGGATCTGTCCGATCTCGACCAAAACAGTTTTCACCGCGGCTGTCGTGCGGTCGTCGTAGTCGGCAGCGGATTGAGGTTCCTGCGGGATCAGGTTTTCTGCCATGTCAGCCTTTCCTTGCGTAGATGCTCAGCGGCTTCCATGCCGCGCTCGCCAGACACTATCAGGTCCAGATAAGTCTGTACGGCGCTGGTGCAGACCACGCCCGATGCTGGTTCGATTGCATCGAGGAACAGACCATCATCCTTGGGCACCGTCACAACAACGTTCTGACCTTTTCCGACTGCGGACAGTCCAAGGGCGGCGTGTAGCCGCTCAAGACCCTGTGCATCCGCGTAGAAATAATGGGTGCCGGTGCGCGCATAGGGCGCCAGCCATTGTGCCGCTGAGTAGGAGGCAAGCACGGCTTGCCCGTTGTCGTCGTTTCCCGTCCGCAGCACCATTCTGGCTGCTTCATCCAATGCGCTACCGTGCATCGTCGTATAGAAGCTCAGGCGCTTTCCGGCGGGCGGGCGGTAAACCGCCGCCCATTCGTCAAGCAGGGCATCGGGCCTGGAGAGAAGTAGCCCTTCATCCGCCACTTCAGCCCACTCCCGGTCCAGCAAATTGCTGCGCACGTTGCTGACATGGCCCACGCTGACGGCGCTGGCGTCGGCAAGTTCGATCACTCGCCATGTCCGGCTTGGGTCGCGGAGCAGGACGCGTACTACCTGCGCCGACTTCGGCGTGAACAGCGACTTGAGTTCGCGGCGCTCGCTGTCTGGCTTGGTCGCAACTTGGCGCTCGATGTAGATGCCATCAAAGGACAAGTAGGCATTGCCCTCCAGGTCGATGAAGCCCACACCTTCCTCGCGGCACAGCGCTTGCGCATTTGGCGACAGGTAGGGGGCGATGAAGACCGGAATGGCACTTTCCGCGTTTCTTTCAACGAAGTGCTTCAACTGAAAAAGCGCTGCCCGCACGTACCGTGGTTGCCCACTGGACTTCACTTCACAAACCAGTAGTCGGTCCTGACCGGCCGCCTTGAGATGTACGAAAACATCGACTCCCTCATCGGCTGCGTGGTGTTGAGGTTCAACACTTAGCCGCGTGATGGCAGGCACCTGCCCAAGCAGGCTTTGCAGCGCTTCAGCGGCGCGTAATTCGATGTTTTTCACTGATTTGGCCTATTTCAGCATTTGCTGAAAATACCAATTTCAGCGAAATAATCAATGCTATTTCAGCAAAATATGCTGTTTCAGCAAATGCTGAAAGTGATCTATGGACCGAAATAGCACCTAGCTGCGGACCTCAGCGAGCTGCGGGTTTGATATGTATCGCTGGGGATATTTTTGAAATTAGTGATAAAATTCAAGAAATTCAGTGGGTTGTGCAAAAAAATGAAAATCGCCAGCTGGAACGTCAATTCGCTCAACGTCCGCCTGCCGCACCTGGAACAGTGGCTGGCCGACTTTGCCCCCGACGTGGTCGGCATCCAGGAAACCAAGCTGGAGGACCACAAGTTCCCCGATACGCGGCTGCTGGAACTGGGCTACCGCAACGTGTTCGCCGGGCAGAAGACTTATAACGGCGTGGCGCTGTTGTCGCGGCATCCGATCGAAGACGTGCAGATTGGTATTCCCGGCTTCGAGGACGAGCAGAAACGGGTGATTGCCGGCACCGTCAATGGCGTGCGCATCATCAATCTGTATGTGGTCAACGGCCAGGACGTGGGCACCGACAAGTACGCCTACAAGCTGCGCTGGCTGGAGGCGGTGCACGCCTGGGTCGCGGCCGAGCTGCAGAAGCATCCGCAGCTGGTGGTGATGGGCGATTTCAACATCGCGCCGGATGACCGTGATGTCTACGACCCGGCGGTGTGGAACGGTGACCACATCCTCACCTCCACCGCCGAGCGTGGCGCGCTGCAGAAGCTGCTGGATCTGGGCCTGCACGACGCTTTCCGCCTGCATAACGATGCGGCTGGCGTCTTCAGCTGGTGGGATTACCGCGCGGCCGGTTTCCGTCGCGACCTGGGCCTGCGCATCGACCTGACTCTGGTCTCCGACGCGCTCAAGCCGCGGGCTGCCGCTTCCGGCATCGATCGCGAGCCGCGCACCTGGGAACGCCCCAGCGATCACGCGCCGGCTTGGGTGCAGTTGGCACAGGGCTGAAACAACAAGGCCCGGCTGTTGCCAGCCGGGCCCCGGTCGAATCGGCGCCAGAGCGTTTAACGCACGCTTTTGCGTGTGAAAAGATTGACGATGGCCAGCAGTACCACCGCGCCGACCAGTGACAACAGGAAGGAGCGCACGGTAATCGCGCCATTGATGCTGCCGCCGCTGAAGAAGAAGCCGGCGATCATGGCGCCGATGATGCCGACGACAATATTGAGAATGATGCCTTGCTGCGCATCGCGGCGCATGATGAGACTGGCCAGCCAACCCACGACGCCACCGACAATCAACCAGATGATGATGCCCATGCCTGAATCTCCTTGCCGAAATGCACCTGGGGGGGTGCGGTGGGTACAGTCAACGCGCGCGGGTGTGAAAACCTTGTTGACCCTTGCAGGCAGCTGTTCAGCATGACCGGCGCCGAGCATGTCTGGCAGTTCGAGCAGGTGAGGGTGTGGCTGTTGCCGCATGTGCCGGGCACCCGTGGCGAGCCGCAGGCACGCGAACTGCTGGCGCGTGAACTCGGCCGCACGCCGCAGGGCCTGCCGTTGACTCGCGATGAACGCAACCGGCCGTGGCTGATCGGTGAGCTGGCCCATTACGGCACCGGCTGGAGCCATAGCGGTGGCCATCTGCTGGTAGGCCTGGGCGAGGGCGCACGGCTGGGGGTGGACCTGGAGCGGCAACGGCCGCGCAAACAGATGCGTGAGGTCATCCGCCGTTTCTTCCATCCGCAGGAGGTCAGCTGGCTGGATGGGCTGGATGACGCGGTCTGCGAGCACTGGTTCTTCCGTGTGTGGTGCGCCAAGGAGGCGTTGTTGAAGGCGCACGGGCACGGCATTTCGTTCGGGCTGGAGAAGCTGCGCTTCGCCCCGGACGCAGCCGGGGCCCTGCAACTGGTGTGGTGCGATCCGGGCCTGGGCGATGCCGCGCGCTGGCATCTGTATGAGTGGCAGGCGACGGAAGATTTCCGCGCCGCGCTGGCGTGGTACCCCTTGAGCAGGAGTGAGTGAAGAGGAGTAAGGAGCGAGAAGACGCGGCTTCTGCTGTTGCCCTCTCTCCTCCCTCACTCCTCTTCATTGGTTTCTGCTCTTTGCGATAATCCCGCCATGAACGACACCACCCTCCCGCGCGAAGTCGCCAGCGACCTCGACCACGGTTTGAAGGCCATGGGCCTGGACGCCGCATTGGCCAAGCCCCTGCTGGCCTACCTGACCCTGCTGGTGCGCTGGAACCGCACCTACAATCTCACCGCCATCCGCGACCCGCGCGAAATGGTCACCCGCCATCTGCTCGACTCGCTGGCCATGGCCGCGCATGTCAGCAGTGGCAGCCTGGCCGATCTGGGCACCGGCCCCGGCTTGCCGGGTATTCCGCTGGCCATCACCCACCCGCAGCTGCAGGTGACCCTGGTGGAGAGCAATGGCAAGAAGGCCCGCTTCATGCGTGAGGCCGTGCGCCAGCTTGGCCTGGGCAATGCCCGCGTGGCCGAATCCCGCGCCGAAGCGCTGGACGAGCCGGGCGCCTATGACAACCTCACCGCCCGCGCCATGGACACCCTGGCCGGCATCATCGAGGTCGGCGGCCATCTGCTGCGGCCCGGCGGCCAGTTGCTGGCGATGAAGGGGGTGTACCCGCACGAGGAAATCGCCCAGCTGCCGGCCGGTTGGCAGGTGCAGGAAGTGCGCCCGCTGCAGGTGCCCGGGCTGGTGGGCGACCGCCACCTGGTGGTGGTGGCGCGCAAGGGCTAGATCCGTAGTGCCGAGCCATGCTCGGCAAGGGGCTTTACCGGCCAAGACCAAAGCGGCCCTCACCCCAACCCCTCTCCCGCGAGCGGGAGAGGGGCTTAAGCGGTAGTGCCGAGCCATGCTCGGCAGGGGCTTTACCAGCCAAGGCCAAGAGCTACCCCTCCCCAACCCTCCCCTTGGCTGCGCCAAAGGGAGGGGGCAGATGCGTAGTGCCGAGCCATGCTCGGCAGGGGCTTTACCGGCCAAGGCCAAAAGCTACCCCTCGCCAGCCCGCCCGGCCCGAAGGCACAGCCTTCGGTCGTTCATCAGGCCGCGCGCCAGTGGCACGTAAGCAGGCCTTCTTCACCTCCTTGGCTGCGCCAAAGGGAGGGGGCAAAGGCGTGGTGCCGAGCCGTGCTCGGGAGGGGGCAAAAGCACCCCGATCAAGGCACATTCCCACCCCAAAGCCGCCCGGAACACGGAAACCGATTTCCGCCTGCGCGCCGCTACCCCCATAATGACCAGTCCAACCCCGCCTACGAGGCTCTCCTGCATGGCTCGCATCATCGCCATCGCCAACCAGAAAGGCGGCGTCGGCAAGACCACCACGGCCGTCAATCTGGCTGCTTCCCTTGCCGCCGCACCCAAGCGTGTGCTGCTGGTCGACCTGGACTCGCAGGGCAACGCGACCATGGGCAGCGGCGTGGACAAGCGTGAAGTCGCGGCGTCCACCTGCGACCTGCTGCTGGGCGAGAACACCGCCGCCGAAGTGCGCGTGGCCACGCCGGAAGGCTTTGACCTGCTGCCAGGCAACATCGACCTGACCGCCGCCGAGATCCAGCTGATGGACCAGGGCGAGCGCGAACAGCGCCTCAAGCGCGCGCTGGCCCCCATCCGCGATGAATACGACTACATCCTGATCGACTGCCCGCCGGCGCTGTCGCTGCTGACGCTGAACGCGCTCGCCGCCGCCGATTCGGTGATCGTGCCGATGCAGTGCGAGTACTACGCACTGGAAGGCCTCAGCGCGCTGGTCGAAACCATTGATGCGCTCAAGATAAACCTCAACCCGGCGCTGGAAATCGAAGGCGTGCTGCGCACCATGTTCGATGTGCGCAACAACCTGGCCAATGCGGTGTCGGCGCAGCTCACCGAGTACTTCGGTGACCGCGTGTTCCGCACCATCGTGCCGCGCAACGTGCGCCTGGCCGAGGCGCCCAGCCATGGCCAGAGCATCGTCGGCTACGACCGCGCCTCGCGCGGTGGCGTGGCCTATCTTGGTTTGGCCGGCGAGATCATCCGCCGCAACAGTGAACGCAAGCAGCCCTCCCGGGCCGTGGAGGCTGTCTGATGAGTGCAGCGAAAAAGCGCGGTCTTGGCCGTGGTCTTGATGCCCTGCTGGGCCCCAAGGGTGCGGTAACCCCAGTCACCGTCGCCGCCGTCGCCGAGCCGCAACCCGGCGAAGTGCTGCGCAAGCTGCCCATCGACCAGCTGCAGCCCGGCAAGTACCAGCCGCGCCGCGACATGGACGAGTCCAAGCTGGCCGAGCTGTCCGAGTCGATCAAGGCGCAGGGCATCATCCAGCCGATCCTGGTGCGCCAGATCGCCGGCGGCAATTACGAAATCATCGCCGGTGAACGCCGTTGGCGCGCCTCGCGCCTGGCCGGGCTGGACGAAGTGCCGGTGGTGGTGCGCGAGCTGGAAGACCGCACCGTCATCGCGATGGCGCTGATCGAGAACATCCAGCGCGAAGACCTCAACCCGCTGGAAGAAGCCGAAGCGCTGGCGCGGCTGGTCAGCGAGTTCTCGCTGACCCATGCCGAAGCCGCACAGGCCGTTGGCCGTTCCCGGGCCTCGGTGTCCAACCTGCTGCGCCTGATCGATCTGCCGATCGGCGTGCGCGTGCTGCTGGAAACCCGCCGGCTGGAAATGGGCCATGCCCGCGCGCTGCTGACGCTGGCGCCGGAGCTGGCCACCAAGCTGGCCGAAGAAGCCGCCGAGCAGGGCTGGTCGGTGCGCGAGGTGGAACACCGCGCCCAGCAGTTTGCAGCCGGCAAGGTGCCGGGTGCCCGCAAGGCCAAGCCGGCGCCGAGCGCGCCGCAGGCCGATATCGCATCGCTGGAAACCGAGCTGTCCGAGTCGCTGGGGGCCAAGGTGGCGATCAGCCATGGCCGTGGCGGCAAGGGCAAGCTGGTCATCCACTACACCGATCTGGACACGCTGGACGGCGTGCTGGAGCGGCTGCGCACGCGCCAGCAAGGCTGACGCTCCTGTTCCCCACCGAGGTGCAAGCAAGGCAATGAACCCCTCCAAGGTCGATCGCAATCATCTGTTGCGTCTGACCGACCTGCCGAATGTCGGGCCGGCCTGTGAAAAGGATCTCCGTCTGATCGGGATCCGGGTACCCGCGCACCTGCGCGGGCGTGATCCCTACGATATGTACGCCCAGCTCTGCCTGAAGACCGGCGTGGTGCATGACCCCTGCGTGATCGACGTGTTCCTGTCCGTCGTCCGCTTCCTGGGCGGCGAAGCACCGCAGCCGTGGTGGGCCTATAGCAAGGAGCGCAAGGCCACCCTGGCGCGGGAGCCGATGACGCTATGACGGTACTGGTCACCGGCGCGGCCGGCTTCATTGGTGCCTATACCTGCCAGGCCCTGGCGGCGCGCGGCGAGCGCGTGGTGGGGCTGGACAACTTCAACGACTACTACGACCCGCAGCTCAAGCGCGATCGGGTGGCCGCGCTGTGCCCGCAACTGGATCTGCGCGTGCTCGACCTCACCGACCGCGACGGCCTGGCTGCGCTGTTCGATGAAATCCAGCCGACCCAGGTGATCCACCTGGCCGCGCAGGCCGGCGTGCGCTATTCGCTGGAAAACCCGCACGCCTACGTCGACAGCAACCTGGTTGGCTTCGTCAACATGCTGGAGCTGTGCCGCCACCGTGGCGTGCAACACCTGGTGTATGCGTCCAGCAGCTCGGTGTATGGCAACTCGGCCACGCCGCCGTTCTCTGAAGACCAGCGCGTGGACCAGCCGCGCTCGCTGTACGCGGCCACCAAGGCGGCCAACGAGTTGATGGCCTATACCTATGCGCAGCTGTACGGCCTGAAGGCCACCGGCCTGCGCTTTTTCACCGTCTACGGCCCGTGGGGCCGGCCGGACATGGCGCCGCTGCTGTTCGCGCGCGCAGTGCTGGCCGGGCGCAGCATCGATGTGTTCAACAACGGCCACATGCGGCGCGACTTCACACATGTTTCCGACATCGTCGCCGGTATCCTCGGGGCGCTGTCGCATCCCTCCGTCCAGGCCACACCCCACCAGGTGTTCAACCTGGGCAACCACACCCCGGTGGAACTGGAATACTTCATCGACGTGATCGCCTCGGCCGCGGGGCTCCCGGTGCACAAGGTCTACAAGCCGATGCAGCCGGGCGACATGGTGGAAACCATGGCCGACACCGCGCGCGCCCAGGCGGCGTTCGGCTATGCGCCGCGCACGCCGATCGAAGTCGGCCTGCCGCCGGTGGTGGAGTGGTGCCGTGGATATTTCGGACCGCGTGCCTGATTTCATGTTCCGCTAATACGCGAACAGGAAAATGCGCGGTCTTCCTGAATACGTAAAGCAACCGGAACCGCGTCATGAACCAGCCTGCCCTCTCGGTCGTCGTGCCAGTCTTCAACGAACGCGACAATGTCACGCCGCTGGTCAACGAAATCACCGCCGCCCTGCGCGGCCAGATCGACTTCGAGATCGTCTACGTCGACGACAACTCCAAGGACGACAGCCTGCAGGTACTGCAGGCACTGAAGGCCACCAACCCGGAACTGCGGGTGCTGCACCACGTCAGCCAGAGCGGCCAGAGCACGGCCGTGCGCACCGGGGTGAAGGCAGCGCGCGCGCCGTGGATCGCCACCCTGGACGGCGACGGCCAGAACGACCCGGCCGATATTCCCAAGCTGCTGGCTGCACGCGCCAAGGCCGATGCGCAGGTGCGGCTGTTCGCCGGCTGGCGCGTCAACCGCCAGGACTCGGGCAGCAAGCGCTGGGCCAGCAAGTGGGCCAACGCCATCCGCGCACGCATGCTGCGCGATGACACCCCGGACACCGGCTGCGGCATCAAGCTGTTCGAGCGTGCGGCCTTCCTCGACCTGCCGTACTTCGACCACATGCACCGTTACCTGCCGGCGCTGATGCAGCGTGCCGGCTGGAAGACGGTCAGCGTGCCGGTCAACCACCGCCACCGCACCGCCGGCGTGTCCAAGTACAACAACCTGGGCCGCGCGCTGGTGGGCATCCGCGACCTGCGTGGCGTGGCCTGGTTGATCACCCGTTCCAAGCGCACCGCGGTGGAAGAGGTCTGAGCATGGAGTTCATGAACCAACCGCTGGCCTGGCTGGAGTGGACCGGCGTGCATATGTCGCCGTGGAAGCTGATCGGCCTGACCGGCGCGCTGATGTTCGGCGGCCGCTGGCTGGTGCAGTTCGTCGCCTCGCGCCGCGCCGGCAAGCCGGTCATCCCGCGCCTGTTCTGGTACATGAGCGTGCTCGGCAGCCTGATGACGCTGAGCTACTTCCTGTTCTCGTCCAAGCAGGATGCGGTGGGCGTGGTGCAGAACCTGTTCCCGGCCTTCACCGCGCTCTACAGCCTGCGCCTGGACATCAAGCACCGCGGCTGGCAGCGCGACAAGGCCGGTCACTGAGCGGGCAACTATGCCCAAATCCGGCGGTTTGCCGCCCGAATCCGTCTAGGTCGGGCGGCAACTTCAATGCGATGATCCGGGAGACCTGAACCATCTGGGGAATCCTGACCGTGAAATCGCCGTTGACCGTTGCCTTGCTGCTCACCCTTGGCCTCAGCGCCACGCCCGCCTTTGCCGCTGCCCCGTCGGCGCCGGCCACCTTGGCCTCGCAGGGCCTGGACGACCAGTTCAAGGCGATCTACGAGAAGGAGTGGGCCTGGCGCCAGACCGGCGGCGGTGAAGCCAGCGAGGACAGCGACGCCCCGGCCAGCAGCACCCGGCTGCCGGATGTGGGTGCAGCCGCCCAGCAGGCGCGGTTGAAGGTTTGGGACGACGTGCTGGCCCAGCTCAAGGCCATCGACCCGGCCAAGCTGTCGGCCGAGAACCAGGTCAACTACGCCATTTACAAGTACCAGGTGGAAAGCCTGGCCGAAGAGGTGCGCCTGCGCAGCTACGAGATGCCGTTCAACTCGGACTCCTCGTTCTGGTCCAACCTCAGCTTCATGGCCCGGCGCGAGATGAAGACCGCGCAGGACTATCGCAACTACATCGCGCGCCTGAACGATGTGCCGCGTTACTTCGACCAGCAGATGGTCAATATGCGCGCCGGCCTTGCCCGTGGTTTCAGTGTGCCGCGTGCGGTGCTGGAAGGGCGCGACGTGTCGATCTCGACCGTGGCCGAGTTGAAGGACCCGACCGAGTCGCCGTTGTACGAGCCGCTGAAGAAGCTGCCCAGCAGCATTCCCGCTGCCGAGCAGGCCAAGCTGCAGGCCGATGCCAGGCAGGCCATCAGCGGCAGCGTGGTGCCGGCCTTCGGCAAGCTGCTGACCTTCTACCGCCAGGAATATGTGCCGCAGTCGCGCACCACCCTGGCAGCCGAGGCGATGCCCGGTGGCAAGGAGTTCTACCAGGCGCAGATCCGCGAATACGTCACCCTGGACCTGAGCCCGCAGCAGATCCATGCGCAGGGCCTGTCCGAGGTCAACCGCATCCAGCGCGAAATGAACGCCATCATCGACAAGGTGGGCTTCAAGGGTAAGAGCGAGCAGACCCGCTTTGCCGACTTCCTGGAGTTCCTGCGCACCGACCCGCAGTTCTACGCCAAGACCCCCGACGAGCTGCTGTGGCGTGCGGCGTGGATCTCCAAGCGCGTGGACGGCGTCATCGGCAAGTACATGACCTTGCCGCGCGCCCGCTTCACCATCGTGCCGGTGCCGCCGGATATCGCACCGTTCTGGACCGCCGGCCGTGGCGGCATGGGCACCTACTGGCTCAATACCTACAACCTGCCGGCGCGCCCGTTGTACAACCTGCCGGCCCTGACCCTGCATGAGTCCGACCCCGGCCACGCCCTGCAGGGCGCACTGGCTGCCGAGCAGACCGGCCAGCCCGAGTTCCGCCGCAATGCGTATATCTCGGCCTATGGCGAAGGCTGGGGCCTGTACACCGAGAAGCTTGGCGTCGACATGGGCATCTACCAGACACCGTATGAAGACTTCGGCCGGCTGACCTATGAAATGTGGCGCGCCTGCCGCCTGGTGATTGACACCGGCGTGCACCACTACGGCTGGGACCGCGACCGTGCGATCGCCTACCTGCGTGACCACACCGCGCTCAGCGAGCACGAGGTGACCACCGAGGTGGACCGCTACATTTCCTGGCCGGGCCAGGCACTGAGCTACAAGCTGGGCGAGATCACCATCGTCAAGCTGCGCGAGAAGGCCGAGAAGGAACTGGGCGACAAGTTCGACATCAAGGGCTTCCACGACGCCGTGCTCAAGCAGGGCTCGGTGCCGCTGTCGGTGCTGGAGCAGCAGATCAACGCTTATATCGCCGAGCGCAAGGCGGCGAAGTGATTGCTCTGCTCCCTCCCTTGCGCAACGCGCAGGGGAGGGTCGGGGAGGGGTGCTCTTGGCAGAAATCCCGGGCGATAAGCCAAAGCCAAAGCCACCCCTCTCCCCAACCCCTCTCCCGCAAGGGGAGAGGGGCTACAGCTGCAATTACAGAGGGTGCTTGCGCTCGCAGCGTTCTAAAGACCCTCTCCCCTTGCGGGAGAGGGGTTGGGGAGAGGGGGAGCACCGCAGGTGCAACTGCAACAAACAAAGCCCCCCTCTAAGCCTCCCCCTTGGCTATGCCAAAAGGGGAGGGGCAACAGCGCACAGCTGAACCCCCGCCTCCGCACTGCGATTGTGTAACCCCGCAAGCACCGGCTAGGCTGCCCCAATGCTGCAATCCCTGCGCCACCGTCGCCTCCACCTGCTGCGCCTGCTGATGCTGGCGCTGGTCGGCATTGGCGTGTTCGGTACCTCGCTGGCCGCAGCACTGACCGACATCCACATGCTGGCACACACCGACATCGGTGCCGACGTGCATGAGCACGACGACGCCAAACTGGCGACCGCCCCGGATGCCGAAGACAGCGCCAATGCGCTGCTGCACGCGCTGGTGCATTGCGTGGACTGCCACGGCCACGGCGGCGTGCTGCCCACCGTCACCCCCGCCTGGACCGTGGCATCACCACCCGCACAGCAGGCGGTGACCATGCTGGGCACGCAGGCGGTCACGCACCCGACCGAAAGCCTGTTCCGCCCCCCGATAGCGGCCTGACGCCCTGGCCCCTTGGCCGGTCCCCACGTCTGAACCTGCTATCTGGAGAAACCCATGTGGATGCGCCTGGCGGCGGTTGTCGCCTTTGCGCTGGTGCCGCGCGCGTATGCGCAGGTGCCGGTGCCAGCTGTGCCGTTGACGCTGGACGATGCCATCGTCCGCGTTGCCCTTGATCACCCCGAGCTGCGTCTGATCGATGCGCAGCGCCCAGTACTTGAAGCCCGCCGCGACGCCGCGTTGCTGCGCCCGCCGATGCAGCTGGGCGTGGAACTGGAGAACCTGCTCGGCAGCGGCGATGCCCGTGGCGTGCAGGGCGCCGAAGCCACCGTCAGTCTGTCCGGTGTGCTGGAGCGCGGCGACAAGCTCGATGCGCGCCGCATGTTGGCCCAGGCCAATATCGATGCACTTGCACCGCAGCGCGCCACCGCCAGGCTGGATCTGCTTGCCGAAACCGCGCGCCGCTACCTCGCCGTAGCGCAGGCGCAAGCAGCGCTGCAGATCGCCAATACAGATATCGAGCAGCGCCGCCGAGCCGTTGCTGCCGCGCGCCTGCGCCTGCAGGCCGGCGCCTCGCCGGAGTCGGTGCTGTTCACTGCGCAGGCAATGCTGGCGCAGGCGGAACTGGATCGCGATCGTGCCATCGAAGAAGCCAGCGCAGCACGGCTGTCGCTGGCCGCTTTGTGGGGTGCGCGTACGCCTGACTTCAAGGCGGTGAGTGGCGATGCGCTGCAGCTGCCGGCACTGCGTGATTTCGCATCGCTCAATGACGATCTGCAACGCGCACCGGAGCTGGCCGAACTGCTGGGCGAGCAGCGCATCCGCGAGGCCCAGCTGCAGCTGGTGCGCACCCGCAGCCGTCCGGATTGGAGCTGGCAGGTTGGCGTGCGCAACAGTCGCGCCGACAACGCCACCTCGCTGGTCGGCGGCTTCAGCATCCCGCTCGGCAGCGCTCGCCGCGCCGCGCCGGAAATCCGCGAGGCCGAGGCGGATCTTGCCCTGCTGCCATATCAACGCCAGGCCCGCCAGCAGCAGTTGTACGCCACCCTGGCCGAGGCACACGGGCGCTATGTCACCGCACGCCTTGAAGTACAGCGCATGCAGGCGGATGTACTGCCGCAGTTGCAGAAGGCCGAGCGCGCCGCCGAGCAGGCATGGCGCGCCGGTGCAGCCAGCTATATGGAGTGGGCGCAGCTGCAGGCCATGCGCATTGAGTCGCGGCAGCGCCAGTTGGACGCCGCCATCGCCGCACAGACCGCGCTGATCGAGATCCAGCGCCTCACCGGTCAGGGAATGCTGGCCACCGATGCAACCGTTGCCGTGGAGAACGCACGATGAGCCGTCCGATGAATGTTGTAGCTGCCGGCGTGCTGGCAATGAGTCTGTTGCTGGTCGGTTGCGGTGCAAAGCCGGTGGCTGAAGCCGGTGCCGGTGCGGCAGAAGAAGCTGGTCATGACCACGATGAAAAAAAGGCCGGCGAAGCAGACGGTCACCCCCACGAAGAAGGCGAGGAAGCAGATACCGACCGCACCACCATCAAGGCCGCGATGGCCGAACAATCCGGCATCCGCAGCGCTGCCGTGCAGGCCGGCACCATCGCCGATGAACATGAGGTGCAGGGCCTGCTGACGCCGGTGGATGGGCGGGTGGCGCAGGTGATGGCGCGCTTCCCCGGGCCGATCCGCTCGCTGCGCGCGAACGTCGGCGATCGCGTCAGCGCCGGCCAGACCCTGGCCAGCATCGACAGCAATCTCAGCCTGACTACCTACAGCATCAGCGCACCAATCAGCGGTGTGGTGCTGTCGCGGCAGGCGCAGGTGGGCGCGGTGGCGGGCGAGGGCACGCCACTGTTCGAGATCGGCGACCTGTCCGAGCTGTGGGTGGACCTGCATATCTTCGGCAACGACACCCAGCACATCACTGCCGGCGTACCGGTCACGGTGACCCGCATGACCGATGGCGTCAGCCAGAGCACCACGCTGGAGCGCGTGCTGCCGGGCACCGCCACCGCAAGCCAGAGCACGGTTGCCCGTGCCAGCGTGCGCAATGACGACGGCCTGTGGCGGCCCGGGGCAGCGGTGAAAGCGCGCATCGTGGTGGCGATGCAGCCGGCGGCGGTTGTCGTGCCGCTTTCCGCACTGCAGACCATGGAAGGCCGCGAGGTGGTGTTCGTACGTGACGGTGACACGTATAGCGCGCGCCCGGTGGTGTTGGGTGCACGCGATGCCGGCAAGGTCGAGGTCAAGGACGGCCTGCGCGTGGGCGAGCAGGTCGTGGTCGAGCAGAGCTATGTGGTCAAGGCAGATATCGGCAAGGCGGGGGCTGCGCATGAACATTGATCGTCGCTGCATCCAACGCGGAGGGTGCCGCCATGCTTGAGCGCATCATCCGCAGTGCCATCGCCCATCGCTGGATGATGATGGTACTCACCCTGGCCTTGATCGCGATTGGCAGTTGGAGCTTCACCCGCCTGTCCATCGATGCCACGCCCGATATCACCAACGTACAGGTGCAGATCAACACCGCCGCCGATGGCTACTCGCCGCTGGAGACGGAGCAACGCATCACCTATCCAGTGGAAACGGTGATGGCGGGTCTGCCGAAGCTTGAACAGGTGCGCTCGCTGTCGCGCTACGGCCTGTCGCAGGTGACGGTGGTATTCAAGGACGGCACCGACCTGTACTTCGCCCGCCAACAGGTGGCCGAACGCCTGCAGCAGGTGAAGTCGCAGTTGCCTGAAGGCTTGGACCCGCAGCTGGGGCCGATTGCCACCGGCCTGGGCGAGATCTTCATGTACACCATCGACGCCGATCCCAAGGCGCGCAAGCCCGATGGTTCGCCCTACACTGCCACCGACCTGCGCACCCTGCAGGACTGGGTGGTGCGGCCGCAGCTGCGCAACGTGCCCGGCGTCACCGAGGTCAATACGATCGGCGGCTACCAACGGCAGATACACATCACCCCGGACCCGGCCAAGCTGCGTGCGCTGGGCTTCACCCTGGATGATGTTGCCGAAGCCGTGGAAGGCAACAACCAGAACATCGGTGCCGGTTACATCGAGCGTAACGGCCAACAGTTCCTGGTGCGCGTACCCGGGCAGGTGGCCGGGTTGGAGGAAATCGGCAACATCGTGCTGGCCCGCCGCGAAGGTGTGCCCATCCACGTGCATGACGTGGCCGACGTGGCTGAAGGGCCGGAGCTGCGCAGCGGTGCCGCTACCCAGAACGGCCATGAAGTGGTGATGGGCACGGTGGTGATGCTGGTCGGTGCCAACAGCCGCGAGGTGGCACAGGCGGCAGCGGCCAAGCTGGAACAGGCGCAGCGCAGCCTGCCCGAAGGCGTCACCGTCACCGCCAGTTATGACCGCACCGCGCTGGTCGACCGCACCATCCAGACCGTCGCCAAGAATTTGCTGGAAGGCGCGCTGCTGGTGATCGTGGTGTTGTTCCTGTTGCTGGGCAACTTCCGTGCGGCACTGATTACCGCCGCGGTGATTCCGTTGGCAATGCTGTTCACCCTGACCGGCATGGCACGTGGCGGGGTCTCCGCCAACCTGATGAGTCTTGGTGCGTTGGACTTCGGCCTGATTGTCGATGGCGCGGTGATCATCATCGAGAACTGCCTGCGTCGTTTCGGCGAGCGCACCCACGCGCTGGGCCGGGCGATGACCCGTGAGGAACGCTTTGCGGAAACCGCCAGCGCCACCGCCGAAGTGATCCGCCCCAGCCTGTTCGGCCTGGGCATCATCACCGCGGTCTATCTGCCGATCTTCGCGCTGACCGGCGTGGAAGGAAAAATGTTCCACCCGATGGCGATCACCGTGGTGCTGGCGCTGAGCGGCGCGATGCTGTTGTCGCTGACCTTTGTTCCCGCGGCGATTGCCATGTTCCTCGGCGGCCGTGTCGAGGAGAAGGAGAACCGCCTGATGGCCTGGCTGCGTGCACGCTATGAGCCGTTGCTCGGGTGGGTGATGCGGCGCGGCCGCCTAGTGGTTGCCGCTGCTCTGCTGTTGGTGATTGGCTGCGGTGTATTGGCAACGCGGCTGGGCAGCGAGTTCGTGCCAAACCTCGACGAAGGCGATGTCGCCATGCACGCCATGCGCATTCCCGGCACCAGCCTCACCCAGTCGGTGAACATGCAGAAGCAGGTGGAAGCGCGCTTGCAGCAGTTGCCGGAAGTGGACAAGGTGTTCTCCAAGATCGGCACGCCGGAGGTCGCTTCCGACCCGATGCCGCCCTCGGTCGCGGATACCTTCATCATGATGAAGCCGCGCAAGCAGTGGCCGGATCCGCGCAAACCGCGTGCGCAGCTGTTGGCCGAGCTGGAGGCAGCGGTGGAGGAGCTGCCGGGCAACAACTACGAGTTCACCCAGCCGATCCAGATGCGCATGAACGAGTTGATCTCGGGCGTGCGTGCCGATGTGGCGGTGATGCTGTTCGGCGACGACATGGAGACGCTGGCGCAGGTCGGCCAGCGCATCGCTGCGGTCGCCAACAAGGTGCCGGCTGCGGCCGATGTGCGGCTTGAGGAAACCAGTGGCCTGCCGTTGCTGACGGTTACGCCCAATCGTGCGGCCTTGGCTGGCTATGGGCTCAACCCGGGGCAACTGCAGTCCACGGTTTCTACTGCGGTTGGCGGGCGCGTGGCCGGGCAGTTGTTCGAAGGTGACCGTCGCTTCGATATCGTCGTACGCCTGCCGGAAAGCATCCGCCAGGACCCGGCAGCACTGGCCGATCTGCCGGTGTCGCTGGAGCCGGCGCTGGCACAGGACAGTGCGGATGAATCCAGTCGTGCGGGTGGTTGGCGCAGCGGTGATGCGCGCACGGTTCCGCTGCGTGAATTGGCAAGTATCGAAAGCAGCGAGGGCCCAAACCAGATCAACCGCGACAACGGCAAGCGCCGCATCGTGATCACCGCCAATGTGCGCGACCGGGATCTGGGTGGCTTCGTCAGCGAGTTGCAGCAGGCCATCGATACGCAGGTGAAGGTGCCGGCTGGTTACTGGGTGGAATACGGCGGCAGCTTCGAGCAGCTGATTTCGGCCAGCCAGCGTCTGGCGGTGGTGGTGCCGGTGACCTTGCTGCTGATCTTCGCCTTGTTGTTCTGGGCCTTCGGTTCGGCGCGTGATGCCAGCATCGTGTTCAGTGGCGTGCCACTGGCCTTGACCGGTGGCGTGTTGGCCTTGGCGTTGCGCGGCATACCCTTGTCGATCTCGGCCGGCGTCGGCTTCATCGCGCTGTCCGGTGTAGCCGTGCTCAACGGTCTGGTGATGATCAGCTTCATCCGCCACCTGCGCGAGCAGGGCCGCAGCCTGGATGTGGCGGTGCGCGAGGGCGCACTGGGCCGTTTGCGCCCGGTGCTGATGACCGCGCTGGTCGCATCGCTGGGCTTCGTACCGATGGCGTTCAATGTGGGTGCCGGTTCGGAAGTGCAGCGGCCATTGGCAACGGTGGTGATCGGCGGCATCGTCTCTTCCACGCTGCTGACGTTGCTGGTGTTGCCGGTGCTGTACCGCTGGCTGCATCGGAACGGAAAGTAGCGTCTGCTTGGCTTGAGTTTTTCGCTTTGGTTTTTGCTTTTGCCTTGGCTTTGGCTTTGGCTTGAAGCTTCTGCTTCGCTTAAAGCCCCTCTCCCGTTCACGGGAGAGGGGTTGGGGTGAGGGCAAGCTTTTCGCTGGCAAGGCCCCTGCCGAGCATGGCTCGGCATTACCGCTGGCGGCTCGCTGATTTCTACCTGCCCTGGCGCATCAGCGCGATAATCCAACAAAACATTCCTGCGGAACCCCAATGAGCGACTGCTGCGGCTGCGGCAAAACCCTGGAAGTCGAGCGCATGCAGGCGCAGCAGCGCCGCGTGCTCTACCAGGTGCTGGCGATCAACCTGATCACTTTCGTGATGATGATGGCCGCCGCCTGGCACAGCGGCTCGGCCTCGCTGCTGTCCGGCAGCCTGGATAACCTCGGCGACGCACTCACCTACGCACTCAGTCTGGCGGTGGTCGGTGCCAGCGTCGCCGCCAAGGCGCGGGTGGCCATGCTCAAGGCGGTCTTCATCCTGTGCGCGGCAATCGCAGTGGCGGTGGGCATAGGCTGGAAGCTTGCCCATCCCCACCTGCCGCTGTTCGAGAGCATGGGCATCGCGGCCTTGCTCAATCTGGCTGCCAACCTGTACTGCTTGCGCCTGCTGTGGCCGTACCGGCAGGGCGACATCAACCTGGCCTCGGCTTGGGCCTGCTCACTGAATGACGTGTACGAGGGTTCGGCGGTGATCCTGGCTGCGCTGGCTGTCTGGGCCTTCGGCGCCGGCTGGCCAGACCTGCTGATTGCCGTGGCCTTGCTGCTGCTGTTCCTGCGCTCGGCCTGGAAGGTGGCCCGGGCGGCGTGGCGGGAATTGGGGGCTGCCTGAATGGCCCCAATGGCAGACGCCAAACCACTGATTTGCAAGCAGGCCCTGGTCTGGGCATAATACGCGGCTCGCTGTGTCCGGAATTCTCCGGATCGGTGGCCGGGAACACGTCATCTGGCCATCCTTGTCGGCGTAACCCTTTGATTCCCATGACGCGTGGCGGGTAACCGCCGGGGCCGCCGTCTTCCTGGCTAAGGAAGTCATCAACATTACCGAGGTGCGCAATGTCCCGCGTATGCCAAGTTTCCGGCAAGCGAGTGCAGACGGGTAACAACGTCTCGCACGCCAACAACAAGACCCGTCGTCGTTTCCAGCCGAACCTGCACGAGCGCCGTTTCTGGGTCGCCAGCGAAAACCGCTGGGTCAAGCTTCGTGTTTCCGCGCATGCACTGCGCACCATCGACAAGAACGGCATCGATTCCGTTCTGGCTGAGCTGCGTGCCCGCGGCGAAAAGGTCTGAGGAGTAAACGATCATGGCAGGTAAGCGCGATAAGGTCCGTATGATTTCCTCGGCCGGCACTGGCCACTTCTATACGACCGACAAGAACAAGAAGAACACCCCGGGGAAGATGGAATTCCTGAAGTACGATCCGGTTGTTCGCAAGCACGTGATGTACAAGGAAGGCAAGATCAAGTAATCCCTCCGGATTGTTTGAACTGCTGTTCCACACAGAACCCGCCGCAAGGCGGGTTTTGTGTTTCAGTGCCGTGAAAAAGTTCCCGACCTGCCTGCATGAACACATGCAGCGGCAGCATCAGTGGGGTACAAGTCATCGCCTACAATCGGACAGATGAGTGCAATCGATACGCCCACTGTGTGTGAAGTAGCCATCGTCGGCGGCGGTGCCGCTGGTGTGTTGGCCGCCATCGGCATCCTGCGCGGCGCACGGCGGCCGCTGCGCTTGTTGATGATCGAGCCGTCGTTGCCGCTGGGCCGTGGCGTGGCCTACGCCACCCCGCGCGAGGAGCATGTGCTGAACGTGCCCGCCGCGAAGATGAGCGGCTTTCCTGAACAACCCGAGGATTTCCTCGATTACCTGAACACTGTGCCGGCCTTCGCAGGTGTCCCGCGGGAAACCCTGGCGGCGCAGTTTGTCTCGCGCGGCCACTACGCCAATTACCTGCGCGAGCGTCTGCAGCAAGCCGTGGATACCAGTCCGGCACAGCTGGAAATCATTGCCGCGCGCGTGCAGGCCTTGCAGCCGGAAGTGGATGCGGTGCGGCTGCGGCTGGATTCGGGGCGCGACGTGCAGGCTGGCAAGGTGATTCTTGCGGTCGGCAATGCGCTACGGCCCTTGCCGGCGCGTGGTGCCAGCAGCCTGCCCGAAGCCAAGCGCATCGAGGCCTGGGATTACGCTGCGCTGGCGGATATTCCCGTTGCAGCCGACGTGGCGATCATCGGCTCCGGCCTGAGCATGGCTGATGCGGTGGCCACGCTGCAGGCCAACGGCCACCGTGGGCGCATCCACGTGATGTCGCGGCATGCGTTGCTGCCGCTGCCGCATGCCAAGGGCGCACCGGCCGACTACGACCCCGCGCCGCTGCTGGTGATGAACCTGCGCCAGCGCCTGCATGCCCTGCGCCAGCATGCCGCCGACGCGGCCGTGCGGGGCATTCCTTGGCAGAGTGTAATGGAGCGCATCCGGCCGCTGGGCCAGGCCCTGTGGCAAAGCCTGTCGGCCGACGACCAACGGCGCTTCCTGCGCCATGTGGTGCGCTACTGGGACGTACATCGGCACCGCATCGCCGCCCCGCTGCATGCGCAGCTGCTGGAAGTGCAGCGGCAGGGCCGCCTGCAGCTGCATCGCGGCCGCCTGGAGACCGCCGTGGCCGAAGGTGCGTGCGTGCGCCTGGCTGGGGTGGACCGCTGGCGCAGGCCGCTGCAGCTGGAAGTGCAATGCGTGATCAACGCCACCGGCGTGGAGATGCGTGCGCAGGCCATGCGCAACCCGCTGCTGCAGCAATTGCTGGGCAGTGGCGTGGGGCGGGCAGGACCGCATGGCATCGGCGTGGATACAGCACCGGATGGCAGCCTGGTCGATGCCGAGGGTGTGGTCGAACCGCGCGTACAGGTGATTGGCAGCCTGCGTATCGGCAGCCTGTGGGAAAGCCTGGCGATTCCTGATCTGCGTAGGCAGGCGGCGGCGCTGCAGGCTCCGTGCCGCTGACTTTTCCTGTTCCTCTTGCAAGGGTTGAGGCAATCTTTACTAAAAAAGAACGCCTTTGGCGTTCTTTTTTATCCAAGCCACGGGCTTGTTGATGGTGGCGATGTGGATCTGATGTCTGCTTCAGCTGTGCGGCGGTGCGCGCGAGGGGGTGGGCATGATCAGAGGTGTCTCGTAGGGCTGATTCCAAGGCCGTTCCGAAGGTTTGTAATCGGTCATGGATAGCGCTGGTTGGGTGCTGTTGGTGTTCGCCCAATACCAGCGACCAGTATTCGGAAGACCTTTGATGGATACGTTGGAAAAATGAGCAGTGATCTGGCCGTGTTCTGTTGGCTCGGTGACAAGCTGCATATTGGCCAGGAACTGGCTTTCGATACGGCGTCCGGCGGCGTTGGTGGCTGGCGATACGACCATTTCTTTCACGTTGGTCTGCAGCAACGCTGAAAGCTCATCGGAAAGTTGTGCCGAGGGCGATATTTCGGTGACGTTGCCCGCGGCGTCTACTTTTATAAGGACCGGGATGGTTCCGGCATCTGCGCTCTGTCCTGCGGTTGCAAAGACCGGGTTGCTGAGCGCAAGCAGCGCAACAGTGGCGGCTGAAAGTAAGCTTGGCTTGCTAATCATGTGCTCCTCCAATCCATTCGGGGAACTGGCGTTTGCGGGGAGGGATTTTGCGCCCCCCCAGCCCGCCCAACCGTTTCATGAAAATATGAAAAAGTCAACTGGCGATGCAGTGCTGGTCGGTGGGTGGTAGTGGGGGCATTTCTATAAAATGGGCGAATGGATGTCTCCCACCTGCTCGACGGGCTGAACGCAGCCCAGCGCGAGGCCGTTTCCGCGCCTCTTGGTCACCACCTGATTCTTGCCGGCGCCGGTTCCGGCAAGACGCGCGTGCTTATCCATCGCATCGCCTGGCTTACCGAAGTCTGTGGCGTGCCCGCGCACGGCATCTTCGCAGTCACCTTCACCAACAAGGCGGCTGGCGAAATGCGCCACCGCATCGACCTGCAGCTGAGCAAGGGCAGCCGCGGCATGTGGATCGGTACCTTCCACGGCCTGGCCCATCGCCTGCTGCGCCTGCACTGGGCCGATGCCAAGCTGCCCGAAGCCTTCCAGGTGATGGATTCGGACGACCAGCTGCGCATGGTCAAGCGCGTGGTGCAGCAGCTTGAGCTGGACGACAGCAAGTACCCGCCCAAGCAGGTGATGTGGTGGATCAATACGCAGAAGGACGAAGGCCGCCGTCCGCAGCACATCCAGCCCGAGCCGCATGACCAGTGGGGCGAAACCCTGCGACAGGCCTATGCGGCCTACCAGGAGCGCTGCGACCGGGCCGGCCTGGTTGACTTCGCCGAGCTGCTGCTGCGCGCGCATGAACTGCTGCGCGACAACCCGGCGCTGCTGGCGCATTACCGCGCACGTTTCCGCGAAATCCTGGTGGACGAGTTCCAGGATACCAATGCCATCCAGTACGCCTTCGTGCGCGTGCTGGCCGGCGACAGCGCGCATGTATTCGTGGTCGGTGACGATGACCAGGCCATTTACGGTTGGCGCGGTGCCAAGGTCGAGAACGTGCAGCGCTTCCTCAAGGATTTCCCCGGCGCGCAGACCATTCGCCTGGAGCAGAACTACCGCTCCACCGCCAATATCCTTGGCGCCGCCAATGCGGTGATCGCGCACAACCCGGACCGCATCGGCAAGCAGTTGTGGACCGACAGCGGCGACGGCGATCCGATCGACCTGTTCGCTGCCTACAACGAGATGGACGAGGCGCGTTACCTGGTCGAGCGTGCGCGGCAGTGGGTGCGTGATGGTGGCAGCTACGGCGATGTCGCCGTGCTCTACCGCAGCAATGCGCAGTCGCGTGCCTTCGAAGAAGCGCTGCTCAGCGAGCAGGTGCCATACCGCGTGTATGGCGGCATGCGCTTCTTCGAGCGTGCTGAAATCAAGGACGCGCTGGCCTACCTGCGCTTGATGACCAACCGCAACGACGATGCGGCCTTCGAGCGTGCGGTCAATACGCCGACGCGCGGCATCGGCGAGCGTACCCTGGATGAAGTGCGGCGCATTGCGCGCCAGCAGGCGCTGCCATTGTGGGAAGCGGCGATGCTGGCCACACAGGGTACGGACCTGACCTCGCGCGCGAAGAATGCGCTGGCCGGTTTCATCAACCTGGTGCAGCAGATCACCGCCGAGACCGGCGAGATGGATCTGTCCGAGCGCATCGATCACGTGTTGTCGCGTTCGGCGCTGCGTGAGCATTGGGGCAAGGAAAGTCGCAACGCGCTGGACTCGGAATCGCGTACTGACAACCTCGACGAATTGATCTCGGTGGCCTCGCGCTTCGTGCGCCGCGAAGACGATATCGAGGAAGGTGCCGAGGACATGAGCGAGCTGGTGGCGTTCCTGTCCTATGCCTCGCTGGAAGCTGGCGAAGGCCAGGCACAGGCAGGCGAGGAAGGTGTGCAGCTGATGACACTGCATTCGGCCAAGGGCCTGGAGTTCCCGCTGGTGTTCCTGGCCGGCATGGAAGAGGGCCTGTTCCCCAGCGCACGTTCGCTGGAAGAAAGCGGGCGTCTGGAAGAAGAGCGCCGTCTGGCTTACGTCGGCATTACCCGCGCGCGGCAGAAGCTGGTGCTCGGCTATGCCGAGTCGCGCCGCATCCACGGACAGGATAATTACAGCCTACCGTCGCGCTTCCTGCGCGAGATTCCGCGCGAGCTGCTCAACGAGGTTCGTCCCAAGGTGCAGGTCTCGCGTCCGGCCTCGCTGGGTGCCAACCGGGTGATGGGCGGTCACGCCAATATCGAAGCGCCGCCGATCAAGCTGGGTGCGTTGGTGAATCACCCCAAGTTTGGCGAAGGCATGGTCACCGACTACGAAGGTAACGGCCAACATGCTCGCGTGCAGGTCGAGTTCGCCGACGCCGGCAGCAAGTGGCTGGTGATGGCGTATGCGAACCTGACAGTGATCTGATCAAGCGGTAAGCCATGTACCACGTAGCCCGGGTAAGCGCAGCGCATCCGGGGAATGACGCGCGCATGAGCTAACGGGCAAAGGGCTGTCGAGCATGGCTCGGCACTACCGCTGGGACGGCGGACCACACTGGGAGGTATGGGTCAACGTTTGAGGGTCCCGGTTTGATTTGGCGCAAGGCATGGGGGCACCATCGGGTGTGCAATGGTGTCACCACCCCCTTTCATCCAAGGAGAACTGCCATGTACAAGCGCATCCTGATCGCCACCGACGGTTCCGAGCTTTCCGCCAAGGGCCTGGCCAAGGGGCTGGAACTGGCTGCCCAGTTGGGCGCACATGCCGACATCGTCACGGTTTCCGAGCCTTGGGCGGTGGGCATGTACGACGCCATGGGCTGGAGCGCCGGCTACGAGGCCAGTCCGGAATACAAGAAGGACCGCGAGGAAGCTGCGCAGAAGATCCTGCAGCCGGCCTTGGCTGCAGCCCATGCGGCCGATGTTGCCAACGTCCAGACCCACCACGTGCTGGACCGTTACGCCGCCGACGGCATCATCGACACCGCCAATGCCTGCGGCAGCGACCTGGTTGTGATGACCTCGCACGGCCGCCGTGGCGTCACCCGGGTACTGCTGGGCAGCCAGACAGCCGAAGTGCTGGCCCGCAGCACGGTACCGGTGCTGGTGATCCGCTGAGGCTTTGCTTCCTTCCTTTCGCGTAGCGAAGGGAGGGCTGTGGAGGGAGCTCTTGGCTGAACCACAAAAGCCCAAGGCAAAACCACCCCCTCCCAACCTCCCCCTTGGCTACGCCAAAGGGGAGGGGCAAAGCTTGGCCCCCTCCCTTTTGCCGAAGGCAAAGGGGAGGGCTGGGGAGGGGTGCTTTTCGCTGTGTCTCCAAAGAGACCAGCAACCAGAATCAACAAAGCCCTCGATTCGAGGGCTTTGTTTTGCCGGGGGAGTGGGCCTGCGGGCCTTCAGGATTGGCCACCAAAAGCACCCCTCCCCAGCCCTCCCCTGCGCTGTGCGCAAGGGAGGGAGCTAAGGCTCACCAGCTATACAGCTTCCAGTACACCGGCTTGGTGCCGTCCTTGTCGCTGTCCATGCGGCCGTCGCCATCGCGGTCGTACATGTAGAACGGGGCGCCACGGGACGGCGTCACTTTGACCATGCGCAGGGTGCCACCCACGCGGTACTCCTCGACGGTATCGCCGTTGTCCATCGACTTGCGGGTGATGTCCGCACCTTTGACATCTACCGGCGGCGCGCCGTCGCCCAGGGTGGCGCAGCCAGCCAGGGCCAACAGGGGGATCAGCAGCAAGGGCTTCATGGTGGTGGTTCCTTGGATGGGATGGCCTGATTATGCCTGTCCACGTGCAGCAGCGGCCCGCCGCGTAGAATCAGCGCATGAGCAGATTAGTCCTTATTGACGGTTCCAGTTACCTGTACCGCGCGTTCCACGCGCTCCCGCCACTGACCAATGCAAATGGCGAGCCCACCGGCGCGCTGTTCGGCGTGGTCAACATGCTGCGTTCCACGCTGAAGGAAAAGCCCGAATACGTCGCCTTCGTGGTGGATGCGCCGGGCAAGACCTTCCGCGATGACATGTATGCCGAGTACAAGGCCAACCGTCCGCCGATGCCCGACGACCTGCGCTCGCAGGTGCAGCCGATGTGCGACATCGTGCAGGCGCTGGGTATCGACATCCTGCGCGTGGACGGCGTGGAAGCCGATGACGTGATCGGCACCCTGGCCCTGGCCGGTGCCAAGGACGGCCTGGAGGTCACCATCTCCACCGGCGACAAGGATTTTGCCCAGCTGGTGCGTCCGGGCGTGGTGCTGGTCAATACCATGACCGGCAGCCGTACCGATTCGGACGTGGCGGTGATGGACAAGTTCGGCGTGCGTGCCGAGCAGATCGTCGATTACCTGGCGTTGATGGGTGACACCGTCGACAACGTGCCCGGCGTGGAGAAGTGCGGCCCCAAGACCGCTGCCAAGTGGCTGGCCGAGTACAACGACCTGGACGGCGTGATTGCCGCCGCCCCGACCATGAAGGGCAAGATCGGCGAGAACCTGCGCGCCGCGCTGCCGCGGCTGCCGCTGAACCGTGACCTGGTCACCATCCGCACCGATGTGCCGCTGGAACAGGGACCGCGCGACCTGAAGCTGCGCGAGCAGCATGTGGAGGCGCTGCGCGAGCTGTATGCGCGTTACGGCTTCACCCAGGCCTTGCGTGAGCTGGGCGGCGTGGCCGCGCCGGACGTGGCTGCCGACAGCAAGCCCAGCCTGCGTGGCACTGCTGCCGGCTATGCCAAGGCAGCCGACAGCGAACCGGTGAGCGGCCTTGATCCGACCATGGCGGCCAAGGGTGAATACGAAACGGTATTCACCACCGAACAATTGCAGGCTTGGGTGGAACGTCTGCAGGCCGCCGACGAATTCGCCTTCGATACCGAAACCGACGCGCTGGATGCGATGCGCGCCAGCCTGGTCGGCATCAGTCTGGCGGTTGAGCCGGGCAAGGGCGCCTATATCCCGGTGGGCCACACCTATCCGGGTGCGCCCGAGCAGCTGCCCCTGCAGCAGGTGCTGGACGCGCTCAAGCCGTTGCTGGAGGACGCCGGCAAGAAGAAGCTGGGCCAGCACGGCAAGTACGACATCCACGTGCTGCGCCGCCATGGCGTGGACGTGCAGGGCTATGCCGATGACACGATGCTGGAAAGCTTCGTGCTCAACTCCACTGCCACCCGCCATGACATGGATTCGCTGGCGCAGCGCTACCTCGGCTACACCACCACCAAGTTCGAGGACGTGGCCGGCAAGGGTGCCAAGCAGATATCCTTTGCCCAGGTCGGCATCGACGAAGCTGCTGCCTACGCCGCCGAAGACGCCGATATCACCCTGCGCCTGCACCGCGTGCTGGCCCCGCAGCTGGCGGCGATAGCGTCGCTGGAAAGCGTGTACCGCGACATCGAGATGCCGCTGGTGCCGGTGTTGGCGCGCATCGAGGCCAATGGCGTGCGCATCGACGCGGCCGAGCTGAAGCGGCAGAGCAATGACCTGTCCGCGCGCATGCTGGCCGCGCAGCAGAAGGCCACCGAGCTGGCCGGGCATACCTTCAACCTGGATTCGCCCAAGCAGTTGCAGGCGGTGTTGTTCGACGAGCTTGGCCTGCCGGCGCTGGTGAAAACCCCCAAGGGCCAGCCCAGCACGAACGAAGAGGCGCTGGAGGCGATTGCCGAGCAGCATGAGCTGCCGCGGGTGATCCTGGAATACCGCGGCCTGACCAAGTTGCGCAGCACCTATACCGACAAGCTGCCGGAGATGGTCAATCCGGATACCGGCCGCGTGCACACCAGCTACCACCAGTCCGGTGCGGCAACCGGGCGGCTGTCTTCGTCCGATCCCAACCTGCAGAACATCCCGGTGCGCACCGAGGATGGCCGCCGCATCCGCAAGGCCTTCGTCGCCCCGCCGGGCCGCAAGCTGATGGCCTGCGACTACTCGCAGATCGAACTGCGGATCATGGCGCATCTGTCCGAAGACCCGGGTCTGGTGCGTGCGTTCGAGCAGGGCGCCGACGTGCACCGCGCAACGGCGGCCGAAGTGTTCGGCCGCGCGCTGGACGAGGTGACGGCGAACGAGCGCCGCGCCGCCAAGGCAATCAACTTCGGCCTGATGTACGGCATGAGCGCTTTTGGCCTGGCCAAGAACCTCGGCATCGACCGCGGCCAGGCGCAGGATTATGTGGCGCTGTATTTCAGCCGTTATCCGGCGGTGCGTGACTTCATGGAGCGCATGCGTGCGCAGGCACGCGAGCAGGGCTATGTGGAAACCCTGTTTGGCCGTCGCCTGTATTTGAATGACATCCACGCCCGCAACCAGGGCCTGCGTGCCGGCGCCGAGCGCGCCGCCATCAATGCGCCGATGCAGGGCACCGCGGCGGACATCATCAAGCGGGCGATGGTCAGCGTGGACGCCTGGCTGCAGCGGCACAGCGACAAGGCCAGGATGATCCTGCAGGTGCACGACGAACTGGTATTCGAGGCCGACATCGCATTCATCGACACCTTGCGCGCGGAAGTCGAGTCACGGATGGCGTCGGCTGCGACATTGCGTGTACCCCTGGTAGTGGACACCGGAATCGGGGAAAACTGGGATCAGGCACACTGATTTTCCAGTTTCTTAACGTTAATGCGCCAGTTTATGAAACGGTGCGTCACGGCGCGCCGTATTCAAGAAAACCCCGTGTTTTTAATGGATGAATCCCTCCTAAATATTTTTGGGAGAAAGACGGATTCTTCACGATTCATCAAGGTTGAAGGTGGTGATATAGCTCTCGACAGGCGCAACGTCTGTCGCGGATCTCTCCCATCCCCTGGAGCAGATCTCGGAGCGGGGATTCCTCCCCAAATGCCCGCTCCCCGGCCCCGTCGACCCCCCCCTGGTCGGCGGGGCTTCTTTTTTGCGGCAAATGAAACGGGTTATGGCGACCTTGCGGTCGTCGCGCTTCTCGCAGCATCTTTATCCGCATTGGCAGAGGATGACCACATCGGATGATGGAGGGGAATCATGTCTGACCTGTTTGCACTGGCCATGCCGTGGTGGGAGTTCATCCTGCGCGCGGTCATCGTCTATGTCGTGGTGCTGGCGATGGTGCGGGTGGCCGGCAAACGCGCACTGGGGCAATTCACACCCTTCGACATGTTGTTGCTGGTGCTGCTGGGCAATGCCGTGCAGAACGCCTTGCTGGGGCAGGACACCTCATTGGGTGGTGGCCTGCTGCTGGCGGCCACGCTGATCGTGTTGAACTACTTCGTGGGTTGGATCACCACGCGCAGCCCTATCGTCGAACGGGTGATTGAAGGCGAGCCGGTGGTGCTGGCACGTCACGGCCACGTATTGCAGAACGTGCTGCGGCGCGAGCTGGTAAGCAAGGCCGATTTTGCCAAGGCCATGCGCGATGCCGGCTGCGATGAGGTGGAGGAAGTCGACGTGGCCCTGCTGGAAACCAATGGCCATATCACCATCATCCTGAAGAAGGACAGGTAGTGCCGAGCCATGCTCGGCACAGGCGTTACCGATAGGGCCCAATTGTAGTGCCGAGCCATGCTCGGCAGAGGCTTTATCAGCAATCCAGCTGCGCGGACACGGTGTACGCCACGAAAGCACGTGGTCTATCCGATCGCAGATACCACCTCCATTTTGTTGCCGTTGGTTTCGCGGTTTGCGACGGTTTCACGGTGCTGCTTGTAATGCCCTTGCCGAGCATGGCTCGGCACTACGGTTGGGGATTGCTTGTAATGCTTTTGCCGAGCATGGCTCGGCACTACAGCCAGTCGCGTGGGACCAGGTAGTCGGCCAGGCGGGCTTCGTCGCTGCCGGTGTCCGGCTGGTAGCCATACTCCCAGCGCACGCGCGGGGGCAGGCTCATCAGGATGCTCTCGCTGCGGCCGCCGCTTTGCAGGCCGAACAGCGTGCCACGGTCGTAAACCAGGTTGAACTCGACGTAGCGGCCGCGGCGGTAGAGCTGGAACTCGCGCTCGCGCTCGCCGTACGGGGTGTCCTTGCGGCGTTCTACGATGGGCAGGTAGGCATCGAGGAAACCATCGCCCACCGCCTGCATGTAAGCGAAGTCGGTTTCGAAATCGTGGTGCAGGTCATCGAAGAACAGACCACCGACGCCACGGGTCTCGTTGCGGTGCTTGAGGAAGAAGTACTCATCGCACCAGCGCTTGTGCGCGGCGTAGCGGTCGGCGCCGTAGGGGGCGCACAAGTCGCGCGCAACGGTGTGCCAGTGCAGCACATCCTCGTCGAAGGGATAGAACGGGGTCAGGTCGAAACCGCCGCCGAACCAGGCCGCGACCGTGCGGCCATTCAACTCGGCCTGGAAGTAGCGCACGTTGGCATGCGTGGTGGGCAGGTAGGGGTTGCTGGGGTGGAACACCAGCGACACGCCACAGGCCCGCCACGAGGCACCAGCCAGTTCGGGCCGATTGGCCGAGGCCGAGGGCGGCAGGCGGGTGCCGGCGACATCGGAAAAACCAATGCCGGCCTGCTCAAACACCGCGCCATCGCGCAGGATGCGGGTGCGGCCGCCACCACCTTCGGCACGCTGCCAGCGGTCTTCGTTGAAACGGGCTTGGCCGTCGGCCTGCTCGATGGCGGCGCAGATGCGGTCCTGCAGGCCGGTGAGGTAGTCGCGTACACGGTCGAATTCGTTCATGTGCGTACTGTAGCGCAGCCGCGCTGGCTGGCCTGCTGCAGCGCCGGACATGGAGCGGGTTCAGCTGAAAATGCGGCGGATCTCCGGCCGGTACAGCTTGATGACCAGCCAACCGTGCAGCAGTGCGATCACCAGCGCGCTGCCGCAGGTGAGGAGCAACATGCTCCAGCGGCCTACCAGCAGTTGCACGCGCAGTTCGCGGCCCTGCTCCGACTGCAGGATGTCGGCGGGTATCACGCTCTGCAGGCCAAGCATCACCGCGTCCACCAGCGGTATGACGGCCAGGTTGGCCACGGCGATCAGCACCAGCAACATGACAAAGCCGATGCGGCCCCATTCGCGGTGCTTGAGCAACCCCCAGGACACCACCAGCAGCCCCACCGACGCCAGCAGCATCAGCAGGCTCAGCAGTGCGGCATGGCGGCCCAGCCAGAAGAACACCGCGGGTACCGGCAGGCCTTCGCCCTGCATCCAGCCGACGATGTCCAGATGGCCCAGGCCCACCACCACCACGATCTGGCACAGGCACCACAGGATGGACAGCACCGCCATCAACAGCGAGAGCTTGGCGGTGGTGTCGATGAAGCGGAGGGGGCTGTCGGGGCGGGGGCGGGGGGCAGTCACATTGGCTCGCAGGTCGGGCGGTGCCGAACTATCGCCTGATTCAGCCGGCCTGCCCAGTACGGTGCTGTAGCGCACGTGCGGCAGGCAGGATGTGCTGGGCGCTGAGCGGGGCCAGTTTCACCCCATGCGGTGGCTGCAGCGGGATCCAGGCCAGTTCGGCGATCTCGGCCTGCACGCGGGGTGTGCCGTCATCCAGCTGCACCAGGAAGGCCTCACCCTGCACCCGGCGGCCGGGTTCGTTGACCGCATCGTTCTCGAACACGCCCAGGGCGATGGCGTGTTCCACATCCACGCCGATGTCCAGCTCCTCGCGCAGTTCGCGTACCAGCGTCTGCAGGGCGTCCTCGCCGGGCTCGCGCTTGCCGCCGGGCTGGATGAAGGTATCCGAACCGTGCTTGCGCACCACCAGCACGCGCTGCTGTGGATCAAGGATGACGGCGGTGACGATGCGGATGGGGGTGTGGGTGGTGGACATGTGCTTCCAGCGGGTGGGGTTCCTTGGCGGGCATGGTACTGGAGGCTTGGGTGGTGCTGGAGCAAAGGCAACAGCAAGAGCACCTCTCCCCAACCCTCCCCTGCGCTATGCGCAAGGGAGGGGGCAGCTTGGCTCCCTCCCTTTGGCGCAGCCAAGGGGAGGGCTGGGGAGGGGTGCTCTTTGGCTTTACGCAAAAAAATCCACCGCACCCCACAAACAACAAGGGCGCCTCGCGGCGCCCTTGCAGATGTTTACTTCAGTTCCTGCTCGAACAGCTTGAGGATGCGCTTGTACTGGTCCAGCCAGGAGTCGGCGCGGGTATAGCCGTGGCGTTCCAGCGGATAGGGCGCGATCGACCAGTTGTCCTTGTGCAGCTCGATCAGCTTCTGGCTCATGTTGACCGAGTCCTGGAAGAACACGTTGTCATCCATCATGCCGTGCGCGATCAGCAGGTTGTCCTGCAGGCCCTCGGCATATTCGATCGGCGAGGAGATGCGGTAGGCCTCCGGGTCGATGTCCGGGGTGTTGAGGATGTTGGCGGTGTAGGCGTGGTTGTACTGGTGCCAGTCACCGACCGGACGCAGCGCGGCGCCGGCCTTGAACGTGCCCGGTGAACGGAACAGCGCCATATAGGTCATGAAGCCGCCGTAGGAGCCGCCATAGATGCCGGCCTTGCTGCGGTCACCCTGCTTGGTCTCGACCAGCCAGTCCAGGCCGTCCAGGTAATCTTCCAGTTCCGGGTGGCCCATGTTGCGGTAGATGGCGGTGCGCCAGTTGCGGCCATAGCCCTCGCTGCCGCGGTAGTCCATGTCCAGCACGATGTAACCCTTCTGCACCAGCAGGTTGTGGAACATCTGCTCGCGGAAGTAGTTGGAATAACGCGCATGCACGTTCTGCAGGTAACCGGCGCCGTGCACGAACATGGCGATCGGGTACTGCTTGCCGGCTTCCAGCTTTTCCGGGCCGTAGTACTTGGCCCAGACGTGGCCGGCGCCGTGCTTGGACGGCACCTGCACCATCTGCGGCTGCACCCACTCGCGGGCCTTGAACTCGGCGCTGCGGGTGTCGGTCAGCTGGCGGGCTTCACCGCCGCTGCTCGGCAGCACGGCGATCTGCGCCGGCAGGTAGGGCGCGGAATAGCGCACCAGCAGCTGCTGGCCATCCGGCGACAGGCTGAAGTCTTCCACGCCATCAAGCGCGGTCACTTCACGCACGGCACCGCCGTTGGCGTTGACGTTGCACACTTCGTAATCGCCCGGCCACTTCTGGTTGCACAGGAAGTAGAAGCTGTTGCCATCGGCGCTGACCACCGGTGCCGAGGTTTCCCAGTTGCCGGAGGTGATGGCCTTGGGCTTGCTGCTGCCGGTCTGCGTGTACAGGTGCGAGTAGCCCGATTCCTCGGACAGCAGCCACAGGGTGCGGCCGTCCGGCATCCAGCCGTAATCGTTGAAGCCCCAGTTGATCCAGCCGGCGTCGGTCAGGCGGTGGCGGTTCTCCAGGCGTGCGTTGGTGGCGCTGGTGGTGGCGATCCAGCGGTCCTTGTTGTCATTGGCACGCAGCATGATCGCGGCCTGGCTGCCGTCGGCATTCCAGCGGATGCCGCCGCCCATGAAGTCGCTCATCAGTTCCAGCGGACGGTTGCCCTTCAGCGCGTCCTTGCCGGCCTTGCGGCGCAACTCGGCCAGCGGATCGGTGGCGATGCCGGGCAGGTTGTCCAGCGACAGCGGTTGGACCTTGCCGGTGGCGGCGTCGGCCAGCCAGAACGCATGCGGCTCCGGATCATTGCGGCCGACGCGGGTGCGGGTGTCCTCGGCTTCCTCGTAGCCCGACTCGGTGACGTACAGCGGCATCTTGCCGCCGCGGCCTTCGTCGTAGCCCTTGGGCTTGGTGACCACGATCAGGTGGCGGGCATCAGGCGACAGCGCGCTGCTGACGATCTCGACATCGGCGCCCAGGAAGATCGGTGCCGCGGCGCGGGTCGGGTCGGCCTGGCGCCAGCGTTCGCCCTGCTCGCGCAGTTCCTCGCGCTGGGCGCGGTCGCTGCGCAGCGTGGACAGGGTGCGCATCTGCTGGTCACGCAGCACGTCGGCCTTGGGGGCGTCGGCGGGGTTCTTGTCGGCCTTGAGCTGGGCGACCTGGCGGGTGCTGTTGTTGCGCGGGTTCCAGTGGAACCAGTTGTTGCTCACCTGCCAGATGACGCCGCCATCGCTGGCGAAGTTGACGTCGCTGGCGCGGTCGTTGCTGCGGGTCAGCTGGGTCAGTGCGCCGCTGCGCAGGTCGCGCACAAACACGTCGCCGTTGCGCACGAAGGCCATGCGCTGGCGGCTGCTGTCATAGACCCGGTCGGCGGCATCGAGGGTGCCGCGCTGGTCATCGGCGACCTGCTGGCCGACGCCACCGCTGAGCGGCAGGCGGAAGCTGTCGCGTACCTGGCTGCCCTGGCGCTTGAGCGTGTATTCCACCTGCTGGCCGTTCCACGACCACCAGGCCGATTCCACTGGCGGCCCGATCCAGTCGGGGTTGGCCATGGCCTGCTCGATGGTGATCGGCGTGGGCGCGGCATGGGCGCTGCCGAAAGCGGTCAACAACAGCAGGGACAGGGGCAGCAGCTTGGGCATCATTCGGCACCGGTGAAAGAGAATCCCGCAAGGGTAGCAGTGACCCCCTGCGGCAGGCTGGGCCACAGGTCATGGGGGGCCGGGTTCGGCGGCTGAGCTGCCGGAATCGGCAATGTTTGCTGCCTTGCTCCCTCCCTTGCGCAACGCGCAGGGGAGGGTTGGGGAGGGGTGCTTGGGGTTTTGCTTTTATGGCTTGGAGCTGGTGCTGTAGAGCCGAGAGCAAATGCTCACCCCTCCCCAGCCCTCCCCTTGGCTGCGCCAAAGGGAGGGGGTTGCTGCCGCTGCGACTTTTTGACGCACTGCGACATCCGGTCACATCCGGTCTTAACCAATACCGGACCAGAATTGCCCCAATTAAAGGTCATGCGGAGAAGCGCCCGTGGAAGCGCTGCTGTTGTCCCGGATCCAATTCGGCTTCGTCGTCAGTTTTCATGTGTTGTTTCCGGCCTTCACCATCGGCACCGCCAGCTGGTTGGCCTTCGTCGAATGGCGCTGGTTGCGTACCCGCAACCCGGTCTGGCGTGAGTTGTTCTTCTTCTGGCAGAAGATCTTCGCCGTGTCCTTCGGCATGGGCGTGGTCAGCGGCATCGTCATGGCCTTCCAGTTCGGTACCAACTGGCCGCGGCTGAGCGAGGTAGCCGGTACGGTGATCGGGCCGTTGCTTACCTACGAGGTGCTGACCGCGTTCTTCCTTGAAGCGAGTTTCCTGGGCGTGATGCTGTTCGGCTGGGAGAAAGTGTCGCCACGGCTGCACTTCTTCTCCACCTGCATGGTGGCGCTGGGTACCTTGTTTTCCACCTTCTGGATCCTGTCTTCCAACAGCTGGCTGCATACCCCGGCGGGTTACACGCTGGTCGATGGCATCGTGCATCCGCAGGACTGGTGGCAGATCGTGTTCAACCCGTCCTTCCCGTATCGCCTGGCGCATATGGCGCTGGGGTCGTTCATTACTACGTGTTTTGTCATCGGCGGTGTCGGCGCCTGGTACCTGCGTCGTGGCGTGCATGTGGAAGCGGGCCGCAAGATGCTGGTGGCCGCGGTCGCATTCGCCGCATTGACTGTGCCGGTGCAGATCTTCGTTGGCGACATGCACGGCTTGAACACGCTGGAACACCAGCCGATGAAGATCGCGGCGGTGGAAGCGCACTGGCATGAAACCCGGCCGGGCGAAGGTGTGCCTTTGGTGGTGTTCGCGGTGCCGAATGAAAAGGAAGAGCGCAACGATTACGAGATCGCCATTCCCAAGCTGGGTAGCGTGATTCTGACCCACAGCACGGACGGTACGTTCGCGCCGCTGACCTCGGTGCCGGCCAGCGAGCGGCCGCCGGTGGTGCCGGTGTTCTATGCGTTCCGCATCATGGTCGGCATCGGCACGCTGATGCTGGTATTGGCGTGGATATCGGCCCTGCAGCTGTGGCGCGGACGCCTGCTGCAGTCCCGGTGGCTGTTGCGCGGTTGGAACTGGATGCTGCCCAGTGGCTTCATTGCACTGGTGGCCGGTTGGTTCGTTACCGAAATGGGTCGGCAACCGTGGGTGGTGTATGGCGTGTTGCGCACCGCCGATGCGGTGGGTACGCAGAGCGTGTGGATGACGGTGCTGTCGCTTGCCATCTACGTGATCGGCTATCTCTTCGTGTTCGGCTGGGGCATCTGGTACCTGGTCAAGATCATGCGCAGTGGGCCCAAGCCACATGATCCGCCGCCGCGCGACGACGGCATGCATACCCCGGCGCGGCCGCTGTCCGGCGCCAACGAACCACTGGAGGAGCGCTGACATGGAGATGACAACCTGGCTGCCGGTGGCATGGTTCGCGGTGATCGGCTTCGGCGTGCTGATGTACGTGGTGCTGGATGGCTTCGTGCTCGGCATCGGCATCTTGGCGCCGTTTGCCGAGGACGAGCAGCAGCTCGACGTGATGATGAATACCGCCGCACCGATCTGGGACGGCAACGAAACCTGGCTGGTGCTCGGCGGCGCAGGACTGATGACGGCGTTTCCGCAGGTGTATGCGGTGCTGCTTTCGGGCCTGTATCTGCCCGTGTTGTTGCTGGTGATGGGACTGGTGTTCCGCGGCGTGGCCTTCGAGTTCCGCTTCAAGGCGCACCGTTCGCGTGCGTTGTGGAGCGTTTCGTTCGCGTTGGGCTCGCTGCTGGCGTCGTTCGCGCAGGGCGTGATCCTGGGCGCGCTGGTGCAGGGCCTGCCGATGCAGGATGGGCATTACAGCGGCGGTGCATTCGGCTGGTTCAGCCCGTTCTCGATGCTGACCGGGGTGGCGGTGGTCACCGGCTATGCGCTGCTTGGCAGTACCTGGCTGATCCTCAAGACCGAGGGCCGGGAACAGGCGCTGGCGCGCTCGCTGACGCGGCCATTGATGGTGGCGGTGATCGTGTTCATGGGTCTGGTCAGCACCTGGTTGCCGTTCCTGCAGTCGCGGGTGATGGAGCGCTGGTTCAGTGACGGCAACTTCTGGTGGTTGTCGCCGGTGCCGCTGCTGACCCTGGCCGTGGCGGTGGCGCTGTGGCGCAGCGCCATGCATCCACGCCGCGACCTGCCGCCGTTCCTGCTGACGCTGGCGCTGTTCGTGCTGGGCTTCATCGGCCTGGTACTGGGCATGTGGCCCTACCTGCTGCCGCCGCACCTGACCCTGTGGCAGGCCGCCGCGCCGGCGTCCTCGCTGGGCTTCAGCATGGTCGGGCTGGTGCTGCTGCTGCCGGTGATCCTGGGTTACACGGTGTGGTCGTACAAGGTTTTCCGCGGCAAGGTCACGGCCGAAACCGGCTATCACTGAACCCCGGCGACATGGCCCGGCTTGCCAGCCGGGCCGCGCAGGGCCAAGCTGGCCGCCCCGTTGTGGCCGGCGTCGCGATGGGCTGTCCATCGAACGAGGTCCTGGTAGTCGCATGTCGGTTGTTCCCGAGCAGTTGTCATCCCCGTCCCGCCACCCCCTGGCCAATGGTGGCCTGCAGCGCCTGCTGGCGGTCGGCGCGGACAGGTCGATCGATCTGCAGACCTTCTTCGCGCATGTGCGTGGCGTGGCCGCACTGCTGCCGGCGGGCCAGCATGCGGTCAACCTGTGCGACGACCGCTATCGCTTCCTGGTCGCGTTCTGCGCGGTGGCACTGCGCGGTCAGGTGAACCTGCTGCCTTCGTCGCGCGCGCATGCGGTCGTCGCCGATGTGCAGCAACGCTATCCGCAGACCTACTGCCTGGCTGACGATGCACAGCAGGCGTTGCCACCGGGCAGCTTCGTCCTGCCAATGGAATTGCCGCGTCTTGACGGCGTGTTGCCGCAATTGGCGGATACGCAGCTGGTGGCGATTGGCTTCACCTCCGGCAGCACCGGTGCACCCAGCGCCAACAGCAAGACCTGGGGGTCGTTCCTGACCAGCACCGCGCAGAACCTGCAAGCCTTGCAGGACCTGTGGGGCGAGGCGCAGCCGGCGCTGGTGGCAACGGTGCCGTCGCAGCACATGTATGGCATGGAGATGGCGGTGCTGCTGCCCTTGCTGGCGCCGGCGACCTTGCAGGCCGGGCGTCCGTTCTTTCCGCAGGACGTGGTGCTCGCGCTGCAGCAGGTGCAGGCACCGCGGGTGCTGATCACCACCCCGGTGCACCTCAAGGCGCTGGTGGAGTCGGGCGTGGGCTTGCCGCCGCTGGCCGGCATCGTCACCGCCACCGCGCCGCTGTCGCAGGAACTTGCGGCAGCCGCCGAACAGGCTTTTTCCACCGAGGTGCGGGAGATGTTCGGCTCTACCGAGACCTGCATCTTCGCCCGCCGTCGCACCGCCAGCGAAACCGCCTGGAGCCTGCTGCCGGGTGTACGCCTGGAATCCCAGCCCGATGGTACGCGCGTGCATGCGGCGCACCTGCCCGCGCCAGTGAACCTGGCGGACCTGGTGGAACTGTTGCCGGGGGATCGCTTCGTGCTGCGCGGTCGGCGCGCCGATCTGCTGGAAATCGCCGGTAAACGCGCCTCGTTGGGTGACCTGACCCGCAAGCTGCAGGCCGTTCCCGGTGTGGTGGATGCGGTGGTGGTGCAACTGGCCGCCGAGCCCGGCCACGCGGTGGGTCGCATTGCCGCGTTGGTGGTGGCACCCGGGCGCGAGGAGGCCGACATCCTGCGCGATCTGCGCGAGTTCATGGATCCGGTGTTCCTGCCACGCCCGTTGCGCAAGGTGGCGGTGTTGCCGCGCAATGACACCGGCAAGTTGCCGCGCGATGCGGTGCTGGCCTTGCTGGGGCACTGACCAGGCGCCACGCCGCGGCGGTTGCTGCGGCGCCTCTGCCTGAAGGCTGTCAGGCGTCGTGGACGCCGTCGATCTCGACCCGCAGGTCGCGCCGGCATACCGCGGCATGCAGCACGATGTACGGCACCTGCGCCGGCAGATGCAGGGCCAGCGCCGCGCGCACGTCACCGATTTCAGCCGCATCGCGCACATAGACCTTGAGCCGGCTGCCCTCGCCGAACTGCGCTGGCAAGCTCGGCCGGTGCGCGCGGGCCGCGCCGATCAGGGCTTCAAAATTGGCAAAGGTTTCCTGCAGCTGGCGCTGCGTGCAGTCGCCATGCAGGGTGGCATGGCCGACCACGCTGGCGGTGCCCGACAGCAGCAGGGGCAGGCGGCTACCGCTCGCGGCGAGCATGGCGCGGGCGAAGCTGGGCGATTGCCGACCGTATTGGCGCGGGTAGCGGTAGGCGCTGACCTGGCGCGGGTTTTCCAGCGGCGTGCCGGCATCACGTGCGGCCAACCAATACACCTGCAGCACGCGCACCCCATCCAGCCGACCTATGGCGGTGGCGGCGGGCAGGGTGGCGGTGTCGATAGCGCCGATGCCGCGTGCTCGGCCGACGCAGAATTCGCGGTAGCGCTCGTTGTCGGCTTCGCCTTCGGTGATGGCATCCAGATAGTTCCAGATCCGCAGCAGGTGCGGATAGGCATGCGCCGACAATGCCTGCAGCATCTGGGCGTAGGCGTGTTCGGAAGCGCCGAGGATGCCGCCGTGCAGGTTTTCGTCTACCTGCAGGGCGCCGAACATCAGCGCACCGTCGCTGGCCCAGGCCACACCGTTGGCATCGCGGCCATGGCTGACTGGTTTGTCGCTGCGCCACACTTCCAGCTTGGCCACGCCGTCGGCCTGCAGGCCTACCTGCAGATAGCGCGGATCGTCACTGGGGGCCGCCGCGTCGCCGGCCTGGAAGCCGAAAACGGCCAGCACCTGCGGATCGGCCAACAGGGCCGGCAGCTGCGAGGGATCGGCATAGTCGATGTGCAGCGCGGCAGCCGCCGCCGGAGACGCCTGGGCATTCATCTCAGACCTCCGTGACATTGGTGGGCAGGCAGGTGGCGCGCAGGTGGAAGCGGCGGCGGGCGTGGAGCGGGGACGTCATTGCACGGCGTATCGGGCATCGCAGAGACGGCAATGATACCCCGCGCGTCTGAACTGTCATGCTTGCGCAACCGTCGGCGATGCCGGATCGTTGCGGGTCTATTTGCCGTGGGTATGGAAATGTCGCAACAAAATGAAGCCGAGCGCGAGCTGGCCGGGTTGCTGGTCGAGAGCCTGAATCTGGAAGACGTGGACCCGGCCCAGATCGATCCGGAGGCGGCACTGTTCAACGACGGGCTGGGCCTGGATTCGATCGATGCGCTGGAACTGGCGCTGGCCATCAGCAAGCGCTATGGCTTCCAGCTGCGTTCGGACAACGAGGACAACCGCCGCATTTTCGGTTCCTTGCGGGCCCTGTCGGCGCATATCCAAGCCAACAAGACGGTCTGAACGGCGTGACTGCTGCCAGCCCTGAACCCGGCCACGGGCCGGTGGCGCTGGCGCTGCGGGTGATCCTGCTGCTGGCCTATCCGGTGCTGTCGCATGTGGCCAGCCTGCGCAACGAGGGCATGTGGGCCGCGGCCGCCCTGGCCGGGCTGGTGCTGCTGTGCCTGCTGGAACCGCTGGCGCGGCGGCAGGCGTGGGCATGGGGCCTGCTGGCGGCCAGTTGTGCGTTGTTGTGGTGGCTGGGCGGTTCGGCCTGGGCGTGGATGCTGCTGCTGGCGCCACCGGTGGTGTTTCCGCTGCTGGTGGCCTGGGGTTTCGCGCGATCACTGCTGCCCGGGCGGATTCCGCTGATCACCCGCATCGTGCAGGCCCTGTACAGCCGCGCCGGCATGCCGGTAACCGCGGCACTGGAGCGCTATACGCGCCGCCTCAGTGCTGCCTGGGCGCTGGTGCTGGTGCTGCTGGCGGCGGTGAATCTGGGCCTGGCGATGAGTGCCGTCCCCGACGGCCTGCTGGCCGCCTTCGGCATCCAACCGTGGTGGCCGGTGACCCATGAACAATGGTCGTGGTGCGCGAACATCGCCGACTGGGGCCTGATCGGTGGCTTTTTCGCAGTGGAGTACGCCGTGCGTTCGCAGTTTTTCCCGCAACGGCCCTACCGCAATGCCTGGGATTTCCTGCGCCAGATGGGCCAGCTGGGCCCGGCGTTCTGGCGCGACCTGCTGCGCTGAAACACAAGGCTGCCGGTATCCTGTGTGCCAAAGTCACCGGTACAGCACCTGATGCAGTTCAGTATTCCCTCCGATCATCCCTGCCTGCCCGGGCATTTCCCCGGTCGGCCGCTGGTGCCTGGTGTGGTGGTGCTGGAGCAGGTACTGCAGGCGGTGGCGATCGAGCAGGGGCAGGCGGTCGGCGCGTTGCGCCTGCCGCAGGTGAAGTTCATGGCACCACTGCTGCCGGATCAGCAGGCACGGGTGGAGCTGGAAGGCCAGGCGCCACGCTGGAAATTCCGCGTGTTGCGCGAGGACCAGTTGCTGGTGCGTGGCGAGCTGGTGTTGGCCGAAGGCGACGCAGGCGCATGAACGAGGCGGACTGGAAGCATCGTCCCGAAGGCGGCGGACGGTTCGCCATTCGCTTGATCGGCGGCATCGCGCGGCATGGCGGGCGCGGCATCGCGCGCGCCTGCCTGTACCCGATCACCCTGTACTTCTACTGTGTGCGGGGTGCCGAACGGCGCGCGTCCGCCGATTACCTGCGGCGCCTGCGCGGGCGTCCGGCGCGCGCGCTGGAAGTGGCCCGGCATATCCATACCTTCGCCGCCACCATCCTCGACCGGGTATTCCTGCTGGCCGGCCGCACGGGCTTGTTCGACATCCGCAGCAGCGGTACCGAGCCCTTGCTGCAGCAGCTGGACCAGGGGCGCGGGGTGCTGGTGTTCGGTTCCCACCTTGGCAGCTTCGACGCGCTGCGGGTACTGGCCAGGATGCGCCCGGACCTGAAGCTGCGGGTGCTGATGGACCGCGCGCACAATGCCGCCATCACCGAACTGCTGGCCGAACTCGACCCCAAGCTGGCTGATTGCATCATCGATGCCGCACAGGAGGGCACCGCGATCGTGCTGGCCATCCAGCAGGCATTGGAAGACGGCGCGATGGTGGCATTGCTGGTGGACCGGGCGCGTCCCGATGAACCGGCCGTCGCCGCCCCGCTGCTGGGCAGTGACGCTGCATTCCCGGCAGCGCCGTGGTTGATCGCCAATGCATTGAAGGCACCGGTGGTGCTGGCCTTTGGCCTGTACCTTGGCGGCAACCGCTACGACCTGCGCTTCGAGTCATTCGCCGAGGTGGTGGATATCCCGCGCCGCGGCCGGGCGGAGATCCTTTCCACGCTTATCCACCGTTATGCCGGCAGGTTGGAGCATCACCTGCGCGAGGCCCCTTACAACTGGTTCAATTTCTATGATTTCTGGTATCCCCATGACCGTGCGACGGCTGCTCCCGTGCCTGCTGACCGGCCTGCTGGCCAGTAGCCCCGCCCTGGCCAGTGGCGTCGACGCCACATGGATACTGCGGCAACTGGCGCAGCCGGCGCCCAGCCAGACCAACTTTGTCGAACTGCGTGGCTCGGCGTTGCTGAAGGAGCCGCTGCGGGTCGAAGGCCAGTACCGCCGCCCGGATGCCGGCACGCTGGTCCGCGAGGTGCGCACGCCCTATGCAGAGACAACGACCATCGCCGATGGCCAGGTCAGCATTGCCCGCGCCGGCAAGCCGCCGCGGGTGTTCGCGCTGCAACGCGTGCCCGAACTGGCCGATCTGCAGGCCAGTTTCGGGGCGATGCTGGCCGGTGATCTGGCCGCGTTGGAGCAGAACTACCGCCTGCAGCCCTCCGGCAGTGCGCAGCGTTGGCAACTGCAGCTGACGCCCAAGGCAGAGGCCTTGGCCCGGCGCGTGCGGGCGGTGACCCTGCACGGCCAGAACGCGGAGCTGCGCTGCATCGAAACCCAGCCGGCCAAGGGCGAAGTGCAGCGCACCTTGCTGGGCGGTGCCGCCACCGCCGCGGCCGCCGTTCGCGACGCCGCCGTGTTGAATGGGCTGTGCAGTGCCGGTGGCACGCGTTGAAGCTGTCATCCACGCAGCGCATTGGCCTGGCCATTGCCTGGTTGCTGCTGCTCGGCGTGCTGGGCATGTGGATCAGCAGCCGTATCCAGGTCAGCGGCGACCTGCGCAAATTCATGCCCGACGCACGTACGCCCGCGCAGAAGCTGTTGCTGGATGAACTGGGCGAAGGCCCGGGTGCGCGCCTGTTGCTGGTCGCACTGTCCGCGGCCGCACCCGAGCAGCTGGCGCAGCAGTCGCGCGCGCTGCGTGCAGCATTGGCCGCCGATGCGCAGTTCGAGCTGGTTGCCAATGGTGAGCAGGCCGGGTTGGAGGCATTCCCCGAGCGTCTGCTGCCCTACCGCTATCTGATCGAGGCATTGCCGGCAGATGCGTTTTCCAGCGCCCGCCTCGGTGAAGAACTGCAGGCACGCCTGCAGGACCTTGGCTCGCCCGCCGGTGGTTTGATCGAACCCCTGCTGCCTTCCGATCCCACCCTGCAGGTGCTGCGCGTGGCCGAGGCCCTGCAACCAGCCAATGCGCCGCAACGTATCGATGACGTCTGGTTCGATCGCGGCGGCAAGCAGGCGTTGCTGCTGGTGCAGACCCATGCGGCCGGCTTTGATCCTGGCGCCCAGCAACTGGCGGTGGATACGATCAACAACCGGTTTGTCGAGATCGCCGCCGCCAGCGGCAGCCGCATCGAGCTGAGCGGGCCGGGCGCGTTCTCGGTCAAGATCGGCAACCGCACCGCCAGCGAAGCGGGCATGATCGGCACGCTGGATACCATCGGCATGATCCTGCTGCTGTGGTTCGCCTACCGCAGCTGGAAAATGCCGATCCTGGGTTTCTTGCCGCTGGCCAGTGCCGGCTTGGCCGGGCTGTGCGCGGTGGCGCTGGGCTTTGATGGCGTACACGGCATCACCATCGCCTTCGGCTTCACCCTGATCGGCGTGGTGCAGGACTACCCCATCCACTTCTTCAGCCACCAGCGGCCGGGTCGCTCGGCATGGGACAACGTGCGCGCGCTGTGGCCGACGCTGGGCACGGGGGTGATCGCCACCTGCATTGCCTACCTGACCTTCCTGTTTTCCGGCGTCGATGGGTTGAAGCAACTGTCGGTGTTCACCATCACAGCGCTGGTCACGGCCGCGCTCGCCACCCGCTACCTGCTGCCGGCGCTGATCGATCCGGCCACGCACGATTTCGCTGACTCGGCGTGGCTGGCGCGGGTGTGGCGGCACACCCAGCACCTGCCCCGCCCGCGCTGGTCATTGGCGCTGCTCGCGGGGCTGGCGCTGGCGGTGGTGGCGTTCGCACCCGGTGCGTTCTGGCAGAACGATCTGGGTCGGCTGACGCCGGTGGATCCACAGGACCTGCTGCGCGATGCGCAGCTGCGCAGTGAGCTGGGTGCGCCGGACGTGCGCTATCTCATCACCGTGCGCGGGGCCGACGCCCAGTCGGTGCTGGCTGCCAGCGAGAAGCTGCGCCCGGCCCTGGATGCGCTGGTTGCCAATGGCGAGCTGGAACGTTACGACATGGCCGCGCGCTACCTGCCCAGCGCCGCCACCCAGCGGCAACGCCAGCAGCAGCTGCCCGACGAGGCAGCGCTGCGCACGGCATTGGCCAGTGCGGTGGCAGGCACGCCCTTCATCGAGGATGCATTCGCGCCGTTCGTCACCGACGTGATGCGCGCGCGCCTCGCGCCGCCACTGCAACCGGACGATCTGCAGGGCACGCCGCTGGCGACGGCGGTGGATGGGTTGCTTGTGCAGGGCCAAGGTCATGCGATCGCGCTGGTGTCGCTGAGCGGCCTGCGTGACGTGGCGGCGGTGGCCAGTACCGCCAGCCTGCACGGTGCGCAGTTGCTGGACATGAAGCAGGCGTCCGAATCGCTGGTGGCCGACTACCGCAACCGCGTGCTGTTGGCGCTGGCGGTGGCCGTGCTGTTGCTGGCGCTGACCGTCGGCGTGGCATTGCGCTCGCCACGGCGCGTGTTGCGGGTGCTGCTGCCGATGCTGCTGACGACCGTGCTGGTGCTGGCGGTGCTGCGTGGCCTGGGCGTGGAGTTGAACCTGTTCCACCTGATCGGCTTGATCCTCGCCGCCGGCCTGGGCCTGGATTACGGGCTGTTCTTCGAACACGCAGGCGACAGCCATGCCGACCAGCTGCGCACCCTGCACGGCCTGCTGGTGTGCAGCGTGATGACGTTGCTGGTGTTCAGCCTGCTCGGCCTGTCGTCGATCCCGGTATTGCGCGCGATCGGCAGCACCGTGGCGTTGGGCGTGGTGTGCAATTTCATGCTGGCATTGTTGATATCGCGGCATCCGCTGCAGGACGGTGGCAATGCTGGGGCGTGATGAGATCCTGCAACTGGTCCCACACCAGGGGGGCATGTGCCTGTGGGATGAAGTGGTGGCATGGTCTGCGCAGGAGATCACGCTGCGTGCGTCCAACCACCGCGATGCGCTGCACCCGCTGCGCCACGGCGATCAACTGGCCGCGATCCATCTGTGCGAGTACGGCGCGCAGGCCATGGCCGTGCACGGGGGCCTGCGTGGCCGCGAACGCGGCGGTGCGGTGCAGCCGGGCGTGCTGGTGGCGTTGCGCGACGTGCAGCTGCAGGTTGCGCGCCTCGATGATCTGGCCGGGGCACTGGAAGCACGCGCGTGGGTGCTGGTGGAAGGCGAGGGCAGCCAGCAATATGCCTTCCGCATCCATCACCAGGGGCAGCTGCTGGCCGAAGGCCGCGCCGCGGTGATGCTGCAGTTGCCGTGAGAATCCAATGAAACGCAGTGGAGCGAATCCATCATGAGTAAGCAACGACGTGCCCTGGTAACCGGTGGTAGTGGCGATCTGGGCGGTGCCATCTGCTGCCAGTTGGCTGCCGATGGTGCACATGTGATCGTCCATGCCAACGCCAACCTGGCGCGCGCCGACGCGGTGGTGGAGCGGATTCTCGCCGCCGGTGGCAGCGCGCAGGCGGTGGCCTTCGACGTGGCAGACGCCGATGCGGTCGGTACCGCGTTGGAGGCATTGTTGGCCGATGGACCTATCCAGATCGTGGTCAACAATGCCGGTATCCATGACGACGCGCCCATGGCCGGCATGGATGCGCAGCGCTGGCAACGGGTGATCGACGTCAGTCTCAACGGCTTCTTCAACGTCACCCAGCCGCTGCTGTTGTCGATGGCACGTACCCGTTGGGGGCGCATCGTCAGCGTGTCTTCGGTGGCCGCGGTGCTGGGCAATCGTGGCCAGACCAACTATGCCGCGGCCAAGGCAGGCCTGCACGGCGCAAGCAAGTCGCTGGCGCGGGAAATGGCCAGCCGTGGCATCAGCGTCAATGTCGTCGCGCCCGGGGTGATAGAAGGGCAGATGGCGGCCGATGCGTTTCCGCCCGAACTGATCAGGCAGACCGTACCGGCCGCGCGCGCTGGCAAACCGGAAGAGGTGGCGGCGCTGGTGGCCTTTCTGTGCAGCGATGCAGCCGGCTATATCAACGGCCAGGTGATCGGCATCAACGGCGGCATGGGCTGAGGGGGATCCCTCAGCTGGCGGCGTCGGTGCTGTCGATGACCGGCGGATTGCGGCGGATGGTGCGGTATACCCGCCAGACGTGGCCATGGCGCAACGCCAGCAGGACGATATGGCTGGTGATGCGGTACAGGTCCTGCAGCGGCTTGAAGTGGCTGGGGCGGAACTGTTCGTCGCTGTCGGCACAGCGGTAGCGTGATTCGATCGGCACCGATACGCAGCGTGTCCCCAGCTGGCGTGCCGCGGAAATGACCACCTGCGCTTCGAACACGAAGCCTTCGGCGCAGATATCGCGCAGCGCGATCACCTCGGCCGGGTAGAAGCGCTGCCCGCTCTGGCTGTCAGCAACCTGGTAGTGCGTGCCCCAGGCGATGCCCCAGTCACCGAACTCGTTGGCCAAGCGCCGGTACAGCGGCTGCGAGGCGCGCTTGCGCAGCCGCGCACCGATGATGATGCAACCCGGGTGGCGATTGGCGCTGGCCAGCAGGCGAGGCAGATCGGCGGCGGCGTGCTGGCCGTCGCCATCCAGGGTCAAGACACCTTGCAGGCCACGGCGGCAGGCTTCGGCAAAGCCGGTGCGCAGTGCATGGCCTTTGCCCCTGCGCTGCGGATGGCGCAGCACGCTGACCGGCAGGTCGGCGATGCAGGCGGCGGTGTCATCGGTGGAGCCGTCGTCAACCACGATCACATGGGGAAAGTACTGCAGCACGCCCTCGACCACCTGGCGTATGCGCAATGTCTCGTTCAGTGCGGGAATGACGACTGCAACGGTTGCGGGTGTCAACGGCGCGTTGTCACTCATGGCTGATGCCGATCTCCAGCCATTGCTCGCCACCGGCCGGCATCCACAGCGTGTCCTGGTCCATTGCCAGCGCCTGCAGCAACGGCAACAGCGGGGACATCGCATTGGCGGCGTAAAGCTGCATCAGGGGGCCGGCGTCCGGCTGCGGCAGGGCTGCCGCTGGCGCTTGTGCATGCAGCCTCAGCTTCAGTGTCGGCAGGCCGGCGCAGGCACTGCGTGACAGCACCAGTGCGGCGCCCAGCAGGCCTTCACTGGGGGATACGTCGGCCAACGGGCCAGTAGCGCTGCCATCGTAGGCCACCAGCAGCACCGCCGGCTCCCCGGCGTGCAGTTGCGCCAGCGCCTCAAGGAGGCCCTGTGCAAAGCTGTGGTCGCCGGCGCTGATCGCGGTGGCGGCGGCATGGGTGCCTGCGCCGATGGTCCAGTAGCCGGCTGCGGCGTTGTGTACCGAGTTGTGGAAGCGCGTGGGTGAGATGGCGTACGGATCCTCGGCCAGCGTGGCGCACATGTAATCGGTGATGCTCAGCTCGCCATGGTTGGAGGTGAACACCGAGGGCAACGTCGCCGGGTCACGGTCGGCAGCATGGCACGCGGCCAGCGCCGCCTCCAGCGCAACGGCCACGGTGGCGGGCGCCCGGCGCCGTTCATTGGCTGCCAGCAACTGCGGCGAGGGCCGAGCGGGCGGATCGAGTGCGCGCTCGCCGCTGCGCATCCAGGCGCACGCGCTGTCCCAGTCCGGCAGCCCATTGCCCCAGAAACCGATACCTTCCAATGTGGCTTCCAGCATGTGTTTCATCCTGCCCTGCCAAATACCAGCGAGCAGTTGTTGCCGCCGAAGCCAAAGGAATTGTTCATTGCGTAGTGGATGTCCGCCTGGGCGTTGGCAAACCGGATCTGTGGGCCGCAGGCCGGGTCCGGGATTTCGCTGTTGAGGGTGCCGGGCAACAGGCCGTCGGTGAGTGCCAGCAGGGCAAACACGGACTCGACGATGCCGGCCGCGCCCAGGGTGTGCCCCGTCCAGCCCTTGGTCGAGCTGGCGTGCAGGCTGTCGGGGAACATCGCCGCGACGGCTGCTGCTTCGATGCTGTCATTGGCAGGCGTGGAGGTGCCGTGCAGGTTCAGGTAGCCGACCTGGCCGGCATCGATGCCGGCGCGCTGCAGCGCAGCCTGCATGGCCAGGCGCGCACCCAGGCCTTCCGGGTGCGGCGCCGACATGTGGTGGGCGTCACTGGATTCACCATAACCGAGGAGCTGCAGCTTGCTTGCCGGGCCGGCATCGGCGCGTTCCAGTACTGCGTAGCCGCCGGCCTCGCCCAGCGACAGTCCAACCCGGCGCGTGTCGAATGGCTGGCACGGGGTGGGTGCTACCAACTGCAGTGCGTTGAAGCCGAACAGCACGCTGCCGCACAACGTATCCACCCCGCCTACCAGCGCGGCATCGGCGAGCCCGGCGTCGATGAGGCGCGCCGCCTGCGCGAAGACCTTGGCGCTGGATGAGCAGGCGGTGGCAACGGTCACGCACGGGCCGCCCAGACCCGTGGCGGCCTGCACGAAGTCCCCCAGCGAGTGGGGTGTATGGATGCGTGAGCGCTGCAGGTCGGAAGGAAAATGCCGGTGTCCTTCGGCGTCGACCTGCAGCCGTTCATAGGCTTCTTCGGTCGCGCCGATGCTGGAAGTGGAGGTGCCCATCACCACTGCCACCCGTGCGTTGCCGTGGCGTGATACCACCTGTTCCAGTGCCGCGGTGATGCCATCGTGGTGCAGGGCCATCCAGGCCAGTGCATTGTTGCGGCAGGCAAACTCCTGAAGGTGGCTGGGCAGCACCACTTCTTCCAGTCCACCCACACGGCCGATCCAGCAGGGCAGGGAGGCATTGCCAAAATCATTGCTGCGCAGCCCGCTACGCCGCTCCCGCAGGGCACGGCGCTGTGCCTCCAGCCCGGACCCCAATGCTGTGGTGGCGGTATGGGCAAGGATGTTCAAGGGGCGCAGTCGTGGCGGTGATGCGGGGCGCACGCGATCTTCCATGGGTTCGACGGGGCGGGAGTATATCGACAGCGGCCTGTCAGGCGGCTTGATCAACGGTGCAGCAAACCGGGACACAACAAAATATTGATGTCTCTGAATGGAAGGAATGGAGGAAAATGCCCGCCACGACGGGCGCGGCTCCTTTCAACAGCGCCAACTTTCCGACACAATCCCTGATCCCCATGCAGGGCAAAGCCCGCTGGCATGCAAGCCTACGTCTATAAAAGCCAACGCAAGCAGGACACCTACGTCTACCTCGCCAAGCGTGATGATTTCGACGCGATCCCGGCCTCGCTGGGCGCCACGCTGGCTCCGTACACCTTCGTGCTGGAGGTTGCCCTGACCCCCGAACGTCGCCTGGCCCAGGCCGACGCCGCACAGGTGCGTGCCAATCTGGCCGAACGCGGTTTTCACCTGCAGGCGCCGCCGATGCCCTTGGCGCCGGTAAAGATCGCACGCATCGACGGTCGCGATGACTGAAGCCCTGCGTACCCGCGCTGTCGCCGTTGCCCTGGGCATCGGCCTGCTGCTGACCCTGCTCACCGGCTTCGGTGGCGTGGTGGCGGCCGTGTGTGGCGTGCTGGCGCAACCGGCGTTCGCCCTGGCGGTGTCCTGGCTGCGCCGCAGCCGCACGCTGGCGCCGTCGGCGACCTTGTTCAAACGACAGCTGCCAGGCCTGTTGGGGCTGTGGGTGGCTGGCCCGGCGGTCTTGGCGCTGCTGGTGTCCTGGCCGCTGGCGGCGTTGCACGACAGCGGCAGCTTGGCGGCCGTGCTGGCGCTGAGTGTGGCGGTCAGCGTGGCGGTGCTGGCGCTCTGGCGCACCTGGCCGTTGTGGCATGCGCTGGAGCGCGAGGACAGCGAGCTGCGTGCGCAGTGGCATTCGCTGGCCGGTCGCGGCCTGGATTCCTGGCACGGCCTGGGTGCGGCCGCCGTGTTGCTGGTGCTGTGCGCGGCAGTGGTGGCACCGGCCTGGCCGGCCCTGCTGCCCAGCCACCTGCGCTGGCCGCTGGCCGTTGCCAGCCTGCCGTTGATGCCGGCGCTGCACTACCTGCTGCAGGCCATGCGCGCGGCGCCGGCGCTGGCCACGGTGCCGGCCGAGCCGCAGTTGGGTGAGCGTGTCGAAGGCTTCGACCCGTTTGCCGAGGCGCTGCAGGCCCCGCAACCGCTGGAGCCGCTGGACCAGCATGAACTGGTGCCGCAGCTGTATGCCGCTGCCCGTGGTGGCCGCGTCGACCGTGCCCTGCAGCTGCTGGATGCCGGTGCCGACGTACATGCCGCCCCGCCGGCCGACTCGCGTGACCAGCGCAGCCTGGTGGTATTGGCGGCGGTATTGCCAGACCTGCGCCTGCTGCGCGCGCTGATCAGCCGTGGCGTGGACGTCAACCAGCCGCATTGCGGGGTGACCCCGCTGCTGGCCGCCACCCGCGACAGCTGGCACGGCCGTCCCGAGGCGGTGATGACGCTGCTGGCCAATGGCGCCGACCCGCGTGCCACCGATGCCGAGGGCAACACCCCGCTGCACCATGCCGCACGCAGTTCCGACCCGGGCGTGGCTGCGCTGCTGCGTGACGCCGCGGCCGAGATCGATGCCCTCAACCATGAAGGCCACAGCCCCTTGGCAGTGGCCTGCCAGGCCGGCAACTGGCGCCTGGCCAAGTTCCTGCTGGAGCGGGGCGCCAAGGTCGAGCCCAGCGACGGCGTGCCGGTGCTGGTGCAGGCCGCGGCCACCGACGACGACGATCCGGCGGGCGTGCAGCTGCTGCTCAAGCACAAGGCGCGGCTGGATGCGCGCGACCGCCAGCGCCGCAGCGCGCTGCATGAGGCCGCATTGGCCGGTCATGTCGATATCGTCGAAACCCTGCTGAACGCCGGCGCCAACATCGAGCCGCGCGACGCTGCCGGCCGTACCCCGTGGCTGGATGCCGCCGCGCACGGCCGTGCCGGTGTGCTCGAACGCCTGCTGGCACACCAGCCCGACGTCACTGCGGTGGACGGCGAGGGCAACAACGCCGTGCTGCTGGCCAGCCGCGCCGAGCAGGTCTCGGCAGCGCTGATCCGGCGCCTGCTGGACCTGGGCATTGCCGCCGATACCGTCGGCAGCGATGGCCGCCGCGCCATCGACCATGCCGCCGCTGCCGGCCGCTGGAGCATTGTCTCGCTGCTGGACCCGAGCTACCCGTTGCCGGCCGCGGTCAGTGATGCCGCCCAGGCCAGCACCGATGGCGAGGGCCAGGCCGCACCGGTGCTCAACGACCGCGCGCCGTTGGCCCTGCTGCGCGAGGCGCTGGTGTTCGGCAATGTCGACGGCATGGCGCCGCTGGCCAAGCTGTGCTCGGCCGATGAATTGGGCGGTCTGCTGCATGATCCGGAACTGGCCCTGCAGCCGCGGGTGGTCGATTGGTTGCTGGGCCACGGCGCCGCAGCGGAAGTTCTGGACGCCTGCGGTGACACGCCGATGTTCGCGCTGCTGTCGCGCGGCGTGGATGCGATCCCGACCTTGCAGGTACTGCTGCACCACGGTGTCTCGCCGGCCGGCAAGGGTGGCCTGACCCGCCTGCTGGCGGCCTGTGCGCAGCATGACCACGGTGCCCGCAGCACCGAACAGTTCGCGCTGGAGTTGCTGGAGCGCGGTGCCGACCCGTTTGGTGCCTCTCCTGCCGGTGATCCGGCCTTGTCGCTGGCGGTCCGCCTGGGTTGGCTCAAGCTGCAGCATTGGCTGCTGCTCAACGGCGCCGACCGTGAAGCCCGCGACAGCCACGGCATGACCGCCCTGCACCTGGCCACCGCGCTGGCACGCGAGGCCGCACTCAAGCAGCTGGTGCTGCAGGGGGCATCGCCGGATGCGCGCGCTGCCGATGGCCAGACGCCGCTGGGCGTGGCCCTGTCCAGTGGTCGCCGTGATCTTGCCGACCTGCTGGACTGGCGTGGCTGGTCACTGCCGCTGCGCGCGCTGCGCGATGCCGATGTACCGGCCGCGGCGATGGCCGGCGACGCCGATGCGGTGCGCCGCCTGATCAACCTGGGCTTTGCCGTGGACGCGGTGGACGCGCAGGGTTGCAGTGCACTGTTGCGGGCTGCCGGTGGTGGCCACGCGGCGGTGGTCGATCTGCTGTTGTCGCTGGGCGCTGATCCGCAGCACGCCGCTGCCAGTGGCGCCACGCCGCTGTCGGCCGCGGTGAGCATGCGGCAGACGACGATTGTCGCCGCGTTGCTCGCGGCCGGTGCCAAGCTGGAGCACCGTCTGCCCGGCGGGGTGACGGTGCTGATGCTGGCTGCCGCGCTGGGCCTGCCGGATATCGTCGCGCGCCTGCTTACCGCCGGTGCCGACGTGCATGCCGGTGACGACCAGCAGTTGGCACCCTTGCATTGTGCTGCGCTGTACGGCTTCACCGCACGTGATCGCGGCCGTTTGCTGGCCCTGCTCGATGCCCTGCTGCTGGCCGGTGCCGAACCGGACCAGGCCTCGGCGGGCACGGTCACGCCGCTGTTGCTGGTGCTGGGCGCCCGCGCCGAGCCGGGCACCGCCTGCGACGAGCACGTGGTGCTGGCGGCGGTGGAGCGCCTGCTGGACGAGGAGGTATCGCTGGAGGTGCGCGACCCGCGTGGCTTCGCCCCGCTGCACCTGGCCGCCCTGCATGGCCTGCCGTTGCTGGTGCAGCGCCTGCTGCGGGCCGGCGCCGACCCGGAAATGCGCGATGCACTGAACCGCACGCCGCGTGACATCGCGATCATGCGTGGTTTCGTCGACGTGGCCGGTGAGTTCGAGCCGGCGGTGCCGGGGGTATCGTCGATGGCCCGCTTCCTGCGCGACAGGAATTGATTCTGCTGCGAATTGAGGGCGGCTGATTCGGGGCTCGCAGAAGCGTGAGTCTGCAGGCAAAGCGAGCTGCGACGGTGCAGGAAGCCCGTGCTGACCAGGGCTGCCGGCTTTCAGCGTTCAGTTGCTGGCCTTTGCCAAGCCCCAATCACCTCAGCCCCTGCCTTCATCCGCGTCCGCTTCAAACAGCTGCATCAGATCCGCGCGTGCGTCGCGCGAGGTCTGCATCACCGCTGCTTCATCGTCATAGACCAGGTGCTGGGCCTTGAGCAACTGCTCGTCGTGCTCGCGGAAACGCTGCACGTGGTTGCGGGCCACGCTGTCGGGAATGCCCAATGCGGTGAGTACGCGCTCACTGGCCTCCAGGCTGGAGCCGAATACCTCGCGGAACGGTTCGGCCGACATGTCCATCAGCTTCCACGCGTGCTGGCGGTTGCGTGCGCGTGCCAGCACGGTGGCGCCCGGGTACAGGCGGCGCACCAGGCGCACCGCGCGCAGGTTGGTTTCCGGGTCGTCCATGGCCATCACGAACACCCGGATGTGCTCGGCACCGGCCGAGCGCAGCAGCTCCGGGCGGGTCGGGTCGCCGTAGTACAGCTGGTTGCCGAAGCGGCGCATGTCCTCCACCGTGTCCGGGTCGGCTTCCAGCGCGACGAACGGAATGCGCTGCGCGGTCAGCAGGCGGCCGATGATCTGGCCGAAGCGGCCCATGCCGGCGATGAGTACCTGCGGTCGCTGCGCGCCGGCATCCTTCAGCTGGGCATCCGGTGCATGTTCCGGCGCGGCTGCCTGCGGCTTGAGCTGCAGCAGGCGCTGCAGGGCCAGCAGCAAGAGCGGGGTGATCGCCATCGACAGACTGACGATGGCCACCAAGCGGTCATGGTTGATGCGGCCCAGCAGGTGCGCACGTTCGGCTTCGTTGAACACCACGAAGGCGAACTCGCCGCCCAGCCACAACACGCTGGCCAGTATCAACGCATTGCGCAGCGGCAGCTTTGCCAGCTTGCCCAGCAACAGCAGGATGGAAAACTTCACCAGCAGCAGGATCAGCACGCCGGCGGCGATCAGTTCCGGCTCGGTGGCCACCCGTGCCAGGTCGATGCCCATGCCCACGGCAATGAAGAACAGCCCCAGCAACAGGCCCTTGAACGGCTCGATCTGCGATTCGATCTCGTGGCGGAACTCCGAGTCGGCCAGCAGCACGCCGGCCACGAACGCGCCCAGGCTGGCGCTGAGCCCGGCCTCGGCCATCAGCCAGGCGGTGCCCAGTACCACCAGCAGGGCGGTGGCGGTGAACACCTCGGGCATGCGGGTGCGCGCCACCACCGCGAACAGCCGCCGCAGCAAGGGCCGGCCCAGCACGATGGCCGCGGCCAACGCACCCAAGGCAACGCCGGCGTCCTGCCAGGTAAGGGTTTCGTTCTTGACCCCGCCCAGCAGCGGGATGGCGGCCAGCAGTGGAATCGCCACCAGGTCCTGGAACAGCAGGATGGCAAAGCCCAGCCGGCCGTGGTCGGAATTGAGTGCCTTGTGCTCGGACAGCAGCTGCAGCCCCACCGCGGTGGAGGACAGCGCCAGGGCGGTGCCCACCACCAACGCGCTCTTCCACGAGAAATGATTGAGCAGCAGCAGGCCGCCGAGTGCGGCGGCGCTGAGCAGCACCTGCAGCGCGCCAGCACCAAACACCGTGCGTCGCATCACCATCAGCCGCGAGGGCGACAGTTCCAGCCCGATCACGAACATCAGCATCACCACGCCGATCTCGGCGGCATTGAGGATGCGGTCGGTGTCCTGCACGAAACCCAGCACCTGCGGCCCCAGCACCACGCCGGCAGCTAGGTAGCCGAGCACGGCGCCCAGCCCGAAGCGCTTGAATACCGGCACGGCGATCACCGCCGCCAGCAGCAGTACCAAGGCTAGTTCGAGACCGGTGCCATGCATGGGGTGTTCTTCGGATGCACCGGTGTACCCCGGCAGCACCATTATGCGGACTGCACCGTCAACGAATGCGAATGCAGGCCCAATCATGATCAGGACAATGTGGCCCAAGGTTGACCTTGCGCGCCAGCAGGGCCAGACTCGCCGCGCTGCCGGCGTTTCCGAGCGGCATATCCCGGAGTCCAACCCCATGTCCAGCGACAGTAGAAGTCGACCGCGTTCGACGCCAGTGATGGCAATCGCCTGAGTGGGGTGATTTGCCTGTGCTGGCGTTGCGGACGCAACCAGGAACAGGTGAATCACGATGAACCAGAAGCAGCTTCTGCGGCCGGTGGTGGATGCAGCCACCCTGAGCGCCCCCATTGCCAATTTCAACACCGCCGACGCGGTGGAATTCCTCAATACGCTGAGCGTGCCGGCCGCGGCCGACGTGCTTGCCGCGGTGCCGGTGGCGCGCGCGGTGAAGTTGCTGGAGGCGCCCGAACTGCAGCGTGCCGGTACCCTGGTGGCGGCCCTGTTGCCGGCGCGTGCCGCGGCCCTGCTGGGGCTGATGGCCGATGACCGCGCCACCGACATCGTCCATGAACTGGATGCTGCCGAACGCGCCCGGCTGATTCCGCTGCTGGCGCCGGAGGCGCGGCGCGCGATCCAGCAACTGCTCAGCTACCCGCCCAACACTGCCGGTGCGCTGATGACCACCGAATTCGTCGGCGTGCCAGCCGACTGGACGGTGGCGCAGACCCTGCAGCATATCCGCGAGGTCGAGCGCAGCCGCGAGACGGTGTACGCCATCTATGTGCTGGACCCGCTCACCCGCCAGCTGCAGCAGGTGGTGACGATGCGACGCCTGATCACCGGCGAGCCGGACGATTCCATCCTCTCGGTAGCGCAGGTCAACCCGCCGGTGACGGTGGGGCCGCTGCTGGACCAGGAGGAGGTGGCGCAGCAGATCCGCCGCCACGACCTGTTGGCCATCCCGGTGGTGGACGCGCAGTTGCAGATGCTGGGCATCGTCACCGTCGACGACATCCTTGATGCATTGATCGACGAATCCACCGAGGACGTGCACAAGTTCGGCGGCCTGGAGGCGCTGGACAAGCCCTACATGCAGATCGGTTTCCTGGAGATGCTGCGCAAGCGCGCCGGCTGGCTGAGCGTGCTGTTCCTGGGTGAAATGCTGACCGCCAGCGCCATGCAGCACTACGAGGATGAGCTGGCACGCGCGGTGGTGCTGACCCTGTTCATTCCCCTGATCATGAGCTCGGGCGGCAATTCCGGTTCGCAGGCCACCTCGTTGCTGATCCGCTCGCTGGCGCTGCGTGAACTGCGCCTGCGCGACTGGTGGAAGGTGGCCCTGCGCGAGTTGCCGACCGGCGTGGTGCTGGGCTCGATTCTTGGCCTGCTGGCCATCGTGCGCATCACCGTCTGGCAGCTGGCCGGTCTGCACGACTACGGTGAGCACTGGAAGTTGCTGGCACTGACCATTGGCGCGGCACTGATCGGCATTGTCACCTTCGGCTCGCTGTCCGGCTCGATGCTGCCGTTCGTGCTCAAGCGCATGGGCTTCGACCCGGCCAGCGCCTCGGCACCGTTCGTGGCGACGTTGGTGGACGTAACCGGGCTGGTCATCTACTTCAGCATTGCCGCAATGATCCTCGGTGGCACGCTCCTCTGAATGTAGTGCCGAGCCATGCTCGGCAGGGGCGTTACCGGCAACCCCAACGGCAAACGCAAAAATCACCCCTCCCCAACCCTCCCCTGCGCTGCGCGCAAGGGAGGGGGTAGTTCGCGGCCATCTGCCAGTTCGCCGCTTGTCTCCCTCCCTTTGGCGTAGCCAAGGGGAGGGCCGGGGAGGGGTGCTCTTCGCCGGCCCCCACCCCACGCTTGATCCAACGCAGCCCACCCTGCGCCGCAGCCGTGTACCTTTGGACCGGTTACCCGCAACAGGCGTCGCAATGAGTACCTATCACCTGCAGACCGTATTCCGCCCGCGTTCGGTGGCCGTGGTGGGCGGCAGCCCGCGTGATCGCTCGGCCGGCCGCGCGGTGATCCGCAACCTGCGCGCCGGCGGCTTTGCCGGGCAGATCGGCTGGGTCAGCCCGCGCTACGCCGAGATCGACGGCATGCGCACGGTCAAGCGGCTCAAGGACCTGCCGTGGATTCCGGACCTGGTGGTGATCACGGTGCCGGCCAGCATCCTGCCGCAGGTGGTGAGCCAGGCCGCCGAGCTGGGCGTGGCGGGGGCCATCATCCTCACCTCCGGGCTGGGCAAGGGCCCCGGTTCGCTGGCCGCGCAGGTGGAAGCGGCCGCACGGCCCAAGGGCATGCGCGTGCTGGGCCCGCACTGCCTGGGCGTGATCGCCCCGCATGCGCGGCTCAATGCCAGCATCGCCGCACACACCCCGCAGGCCGGCGATGTCGCGCTGATCTCCGAATCCAGTGCGATTGCCGCGGCGCTGGTGGAGTGGGGCGTGGCAAGATCGATCGGCTTCTCCGCGGTGGTATCGCTGGGCGATGCGCTGGACGTGGATTTCGGCGACCTGCTGGATTACTTCGCCACCGATTACCGCACCCGCGCCATCCTGCTGTACGTCGATCAGATCAGTGATGCGCGCAAGTTCATGTCGGCCGCCCGTGCGGCGGCGCGCGCCAAACCGGTGGTGGTGGTCAAGTCCGGTCGCCAGCCCAAGCGCGGCGACGGCGAGGTCAGCACCCATTCGCAGGCGCTGGCCGCCTCCGACGCGGTCTATGGCGCCGCCTTCAACCGTGCCGGCCTGCTCCGCGTCAACGCGCTGGACGAACTGTTCACCGCCGCCGAAACCCTGGGCCGGCTGGGCACGTTCCCGGGCCGCCGCCTGGCCATCCTCAGCAATGGCGGTGGCGTGGGCCGGCTGGCGGTGGACCAGCTGCAGGCACTGGGCGGCACGTTGGCCGAACTGTCACCGGCAACCATCGCCCAACTGGACAAGGCCTTGCCGCAGGGCTGGTCACGCGACAACCCGGTTGACATCGTGGTGGATGCCGACGGTGGCCGCTATGCATCGGCCATCGAGGCCCTGCTGTCCGACGATGCCAACGATGCGGTGCTGGTGATCAACGTGCCCACCGCATTCACCTCGTCGGCCGAGGCCGCGCAGGCGCTGACCAGCACGCTGGGGCTGCGCTCGCGGCAGCTGCGCGACAAGCCGGTGTTCGCGGTGTGGCTGGGCAATGACGACCGCGCCACCGTTACCCTCAACACCGCGCGGGTGCCGACCTATCCCAGCGAGGCCGAGGCGGTACGGGGCTTCCAGCACCTGGTGAAGTACCGCGAGGCGCAGGCTGCGCTGATGGAAACCCCACCCAGCCTGCCCGCCGATTTCGTGGTGGACGTGGCTGCCGCGCGCGCGCTGGTGGAGAAGGCACTGGCCAACGACCAGCAATGGCTGGACCCGGTAGCTACCCACAAGCTGCTGCAGGCCTATGGCATCCCCTCGCTGGAGGTGATGGTGGCGCGCGACGCGCACGAGGCAATGGACCTGGCCCAGCCGTTGCTGGAAAAGGGCCTGAGCGTGGCGGTGAAGATTTTTTCGCCGGACATCCCGCACAAATCCGAAGTCGATGGCGTGCGCCTGAACCTGAGCACCTTGCGCGCGGTACAGGCCGCGGCCACCTCCATCCTGCAGCGTGCCCGCGAGCAGCGCCCGCAGGCGCGCATCGAGGGCGTGCTGGTGCAGCCCAGCCTGACCCGGCCCAAAGCACGCGAACTGATTGCCGGCATTGCCGACGACCCGGTGTTTGGCCCGGTGGTGGTCTTCGGCCGCGGCGGCACCGCGGTGGAAGTGATCGACGACAAGACCCTGGCACTGCCGCCGCTGGACCTGCGCCTGGCCCATGAGGTGATAGGACGGACCCGTGTATCGCGCATCCTCAAGGCCTATGGCGATGTGCCGGCGGCGGACGAGCGCGCGGTGGCGCTGGTGCTGGTCAAACTGGCGCAGCTGGCGGCGGATATTCCGGAGATCCGCACGCTGGACCTGAACCCATTGCTGGCCGACCGCAATGGCGTGATCGCACTGGATGCACGCATCGCCATCACCCCGGTGCGACGCCTGCACAAGGGCAGGGGCCACCCGCGCTTTGCGATCTTCCCGTATCCCACCGAGTGGGAGCGCACCATTGCCCTGTCCGACGGCGGAAAGGCCTTCATCCGGCCGGTGCGGCCGGAGGACGACGGCCTGTTCCGTGCCTTCTTTGCCCGCGTGACCGACGATGACCTGCGTCTGCGCTTTTTCCAGTCGGTGAAGCACTTCAGCCACGAGTTCATCGCGCGGCTGACCCAGCTGGACTACGCCCGCTCCATCGCCTTGGTGGCCATCGACCCGCGCAGCGGCGAGATGCTGGGTGCGGTGCGCCTGCATGCCGATGCCGATTACGACCGTGGCGAATACGGCATCCTGATCCGCTCCGACCTCAAGGGCCACGGCATCGGCTGGAAGCTGATGCAGATCATGATCGAGTACGCCCAGTGGCAGGGTCTGAAGGTGGTGGAGGGGCAGGTGCTGCGCGAGAACACCACGATGCTGGCGATGTGCCAGAGCCTGGGGTTCAAGGTGAAATCCGACCCGGATGACTCGACCATCATGAACGTGACACTGCCGGTGGGTGAGGTTAAGAGCTGAGAGCTGAAGGCCAAGAGCCAAAGGCACCCCTCCCCAACCCTCCCCTGCGCTACGCGCAAGGGAGGGGGCAGATCAGCTCGCTCCCTCCCTTTGCCGAAGGCAAGGGGAGGGTTGGGGAGGGGTGCTCTGCTTCGCTCCCTCCCTTCGCATAGCGCAGGGGAGGGCTGGGGAGGGGTGCTTTGGCTCTGGCTTTGGCAGTTGCCCAACCCCACCCCTCACCCCCAAACCACCCCAAGGCGCGACAATAGCGCCATGCAAATGCACCAAGCCCCCGCCACCCGAACCCCGCTGCTCCTGCTGCCCGGCCTGCTCAACGACGCCACCCTCTGGCAGGCCCAGCTCGACGCGCTGGCCGACATCGCCGATTGCCAGGTCGGTGATCTCACCCGGCAAACCACGATGCGCGCGGTCGCCGAAGACGTCCTGGCCAAGGCCCCTGCACAGTTCGCGCTGGCCGGCTTTTCCCTCGGTGGCTACGTCGCCCAAGAAATCCTGCGTATCGCCCCGCAACGCGTATTGAAGCTGGCACTGCTGGATACCTCGTTCAAACCCGATTCGCCCGAGCGTGCCGCCCAGCGCCTGGCGCAGCAGAACAGCGTGCGCCTGCCCGGCACCTTCCATGGCTTCGGCGACAAGCTGATGCGCAGCTATATCGATGCGTCGCGGCTTGAAGATCACGCATTGGTGGATACCGTGCGCAGCATGACCGCACGCCTCGGCGCCGAAGTCTTCCTGCGCCAGAGCCAGCTGCAGCGTGCCGATGGCAGCGAGGTCCTGCGTGCCTGGCAGGGCCCGGCCTTGATCGTCTGCGGGCGCAATGATGCAATCACGCCCTTGCCGGTCAGCGAGCAGATGGCTGCGCTGATGCCGCAATCAACGCTGGTGGTGATCGAGGACTGCGGTCATCTGGCACCGTTGGAGAAACCGGCGGAAGTGAACGCTGCGATGCGTGCCTGGCTGCTATCCACGCCAGGCTGATCGATCTCAATCCCAAGCCGGCGCGATGCCCGGGTTGGCCACGCGTTCGCCACGATCCAGCTCCGCGATCCGAGCCATGTCCTCGGCATCCAGCCGCAGCTGCGCCGCCTGCAGGTTGCCGGCAAGGTTCTCACGCTTGGTCGACGACGGAATCACCGCATAGCCCTGCTGCAAGGCCCACGCCAACGCGACCTGCGCGGTGCTTGCCTGGTGCTTGTCGGCAATGGCCTGGATCACCGGGTCCTTCAGCACCGCGCCATAGGCCAGGCTCATGAACGCGGTGACAGGGATGCCCTGCTCACGCAGGTAGGCGATCAAGGCGCGGTTCTGCAGATAGGGATGCACTTCGATCTGGTTGGTGGCGATGGCATCGGCGCCGAGGATGGCGATGGCCTGGCGGGTCAGGTCGATGGTGAAGTTGGAAACACCGATCGCCTTGGTCAAACCCAGCGCCTTGGCTTCGCGCAGCGCACCGAGGTACTCGGCCATCGGCACTTCGTCCTTGGGTGAGGGCCAGTGGATCAGGGTCAGGTCGACATGATCGGTGCGCAGCTTGCGCAGGCTCTCGCGCAGGCTGGCAAGCAGGTCATCGTGGTGGAAGTTGCTGATCCAGATCTTGGTGGTCAGGAACAGCTGCTCGCGCGGCACCGCGCCGCTGGCAATCGCTGCGCCAAGGTCGGCTTCATTGTCGTAGATCTGTGCGGTGTCGAAAGCGCGGTAGCCAAGCTCCAATGCGTTGTGCACGGAGTCGGTGAGGACCTGGCCCTTGAGGCGATAGGTGCCAAGGCCGATAGCGGGAATGTTCATTCAAATCTCCTGAAATTCGCACTCACAGGCTACGCCGCGCAGCGCGAACGAAAAGGTAAAAGGGAGTAACAGCGTGTTCCGTCAGTGCGCGCTGACGGCAATGCCCTCGGCGCGCACATCCAATCCATCGCGGCCATCCAGCCGGCCACTCAGTACCGTCAATGCCAGCGCACCCAGCACCACCAGCGCGCCCATCCACGGCGTGTGCATCAGGCCGATGTGATCGACCACCAGGCCGCCGAGCGAGGCACCCAGCGCGATGCCGATGTTGAAGGCGGCGATGTTCAGGCCGGACGCAACATCCGTTGCCTGCGGCACGAAGCGCTGTGCCTGCTTGACCACATACACCTGCAGGCCCGGCACATTGCCGAACGCCACTGCGCCCAGCGCCAGCACCGTCAACAGCACCAGCCAGCGGTTGTAGGCGGTGAAGGTGAGCGCCAGCAGCACCACGGCAAGCAGGCCGAAGATCAAGGTCAATGCGGGCACCGGGCCCCGGCGGTCAGCCAGACGCCCGCCCCACAGATTGCCGATGGCCACCGACACGCCGTAGACCAGCAACACCGCGCTTACGGCATTGGCCGAGAAGCCGCTGACGTCCTGCAGGATCGAGGCGAGGAAGGTAAAGGAAAGAAAGGTGCCGCCATAGCCCAGCGCGGTCATCGCATAGACCAGCAACAGTCGTGGTTGTGCCAGCACCGCGAACTGTTGCCCAAAGGTGGCCGGTGCGCTGCGCGGCAGGTTGCGCGGCACGAACAGCAGGCTGCCGAGCAGGGCGATCACGCCCAACGCAGCCACCGCCAGGAAGGTGGCACGCCAACCGAGGTGCTGCCCGATGAAGGTGCCCAGCGGTACGCCGGTCACCAGCGCCACCGTCAGCCCGGTGAACATGATCGCGATCGCGCTGGCGGCCTTGTCCCTGGGCACCACCGAGGTGGCGATGATCGAGCCGATCGAGAAGAACACACCATGCGCCAGCCCGGTCAGCACCCGCGCCACGATCAACGAGCCATAGCCCGGCGCCATCCACGCAATCAGGTTGCCGACGGTGAACAGCAGCATCAGCGCGACCAGCAAAGCCTTGCGTGGCACCCGTCCGGTCAGGGCGGTGAGTACGGGCGCACCCACCGCAACGCCCAGCGCATACAGCGAAACCAGCAGGCCGGCCGAGGGCAGGCTGACCTGCAGGTCGGCGGCAATGGTCGGGATCAGGCCGACGATGACGAACTCGGTGGTGCCGATGGCGAACGCACCCAGGGTCAGCGCCAGCAGGGCAAGGGGGATACCGCGGGACATGGGCGATTCCTCGGAAAGGGGCGCGCAGTCTGGCGGGGTAACTGTTGCTGAAAAAGCCGGTTTGCACCCAATGACTATTGAATTTTGGTCAATAATGGATCCGCCCTCCCGCTGCCCTTGATCCGATGAAAACCACCCTCGACGAAATGCAGGCCTTCATCGCGGTGATCGATACCGGCTCTATCACCGCCGCCGCCGAGCAGCTGGGCCAGACCACCTCCGGCGTGAGCCGCGCATTGGGGCGATTGGAGGAGAAGCTGGGCACCACCTTGCTGACCCGTACCACCCGCCGCCTGCAGCTCACCGCCGAGGGGGAGTCCTTCCTGGCGCAGGCGCGCGCCATCGTCGCCTCGGTGGATGCCGCCGAGGAACAGATCGCCGCGCGCCGTGGCACGCCCTCGGGGCGGTTGCGGGTGGATGCGGCCATGCCCTTCGTGCTGCATGTGATCGCGCCGCTGGTGGCCGAGTACTGCAGCCGCTATCCGCAGGTCGCACTGGAGCTCAACAGCAGCGAGCGTTACATCGACCTGCTCGAGCGCCGCACCGATATCGCCATCCGCATCGGCCCCTTGGCCGACTCCACCCTGCATGCGCGGCCATTGGGCCACAGCCGGCTACGGGTGCTGGCCAGCCCTGCGTATCTGCAACAGCACGGCACGCCGAAGACGGTGGCGCAACTGCAGGCGCATGCGCTGCTCGGCTTCAATGAACCGGACTCGCTCAACACCTGGCCATTGCCGGACGCCGATGGTGGCCTGTTGCATGTGCGGCCAAGCCTGGCGGTGAACAGTGGCGAGATCCTGCACCGCCTGGCGCTGGAGGGCGTGGGCATCGTCTGCCTGTCCGATTTCCTGACCGAACAGGACCGTGCCCAGGGCAGTCTGGTGCAGGTGCTGGCAAAGCAGACCGTGGAAGTGCGACAGCCCATCCATGCGGTGTACTACCGCAACACCGCGGTGTCGGCGCGGATCCGCTCGTTCCTGGACTATCTGGGCGAGGCCATGGCGAAGGCGGCGTACACGCAGTAAGCCGGCGCAGCTGACAGGCTGGTGTTGGGGCGATGAGGCAGTGCAGGGCGGCCACCCTGTAACACCCACCCCTGTCGCTGGTGCAGGGGTGGGTGTGTTGCAGGCGTTGCCGTGGTTTGGCGGCGTGCGCCGCGGCTACCGCCGCTTGTCAGTGCTGCTCGGCGTGGTGCCAGGCGTGCCGCACCAGCCAGCGTGCTTCGTCCCAGGACACGGCCAGTGCCGGGTTGTGCCGGTGGTAGCTGTCCTGCAGCACTTTGTAGAGCTGTTCTTCAGTAGCGCGTGGATACGCCTGGTACACGTCATAGCCCATTTCCAGCAGTCGCTGGTAATGGTCGAAATCGTGCTGGCCGAGGTGGCCGATGGCATGTACGCCGCGCCAGTAGGTCAGCTCGGCGTCACGGTCGAAATTGCGTTGGGCTGCGGATGTGGTCTGCATGGGTAGGACTCCATTCGCGGTCTACCCCCTGTCCAGCGATGCTAAGTCCGGCGCAGGGGGGAATCAAGCAAGCCGGTTCACGTTTCGGCACTGGCGCTGTCCAGCTGCGCCAGCTGAACCGGGGTCAATGCCAGCTGCGCCGCGGCAAGCACTTCCTGCAACTGCGGCACGCTGGTGGCGCTGACGATGGGGGCGGTGATGCCGGGGCGGGCGATCAACCAGGCCAGGGCAACCTGTGCGGGTGTGGCGTTGTGGCTGGCGGCCACGTCGTCCAGCGCCTGCAGGATGCGCAGGCCACGCGGGTTGAGGTACTGCGCGGCCACCTTGGCACCGCGCGCAGCGCTCTTGCCCACGTCCTGGGCTGTACGGTATTTGCCGCTGAGGAACCCGCTGGCCAGCGAGTAGTAGCTGATCACGCCAAGGCCTTGTTCGCGCGCCAGCGGCTCCAGTTCGGCTTCGTAGCCGGCGCGGTCGTACAGGTTGTACTCCGGCTGCAAGGTCTCATAGCGCGGCAGGTGATAGTCGGCTGACACCTTGAGTGCCTCGCGCAGGCGCGCGGCACTGTAGTTGGAGGCACCGATGGCGCGGACCTTGCCGGCCTGCACCAGGCGCGCGAACGCACCCAGCGATTCCTCCAGCGGCACCGACTCATCGTCTTCGTGTGCCTGGTACAGATCAATGACGTCGGTCTGCAGGCGGCGCAGCGAATCCTCGATGGCGGCATTGATGTTGTCCGCCGACAGGCCGGGGCGTTCTGCCCACTTGGCTACCTTGGTGGCGATGACCACCTTGTCGCGTTTGCCACTGTGCTGCAGCCACCGGCCGATGATGGTTTCCGACTCGCCGCCGCGGTTGCCCGGCACCCAGGCCGGATAGACATCGGCGGTGTCGACCAGGTTGAAGCCGGCATCGACAAAGGCATCCAGCAGGGTGAACGCGGTTTTTTCGTCGGCACTCCAGCCGAACACGTTGCCACCGAAGGCAATGGGACTGACCTGCAGGCCGGAGCGACCAAGTTCGCGTGACGGGGGCATGCATTCCTCCTTTGTTGTCCAGTTCTCCAGCATAGACGCAAGGCGTTCCAATTCCGTGGCAAAGCGGTGAAAACAGCGTTCCGTTGTGCTTGTCCGCGCTAACGCGTTGTAAACATTTCGTGCTGCAGTGCGATTGCAACGGCATGCTAGGCTCGGCGTCTCAACCGCCGGAGACTCACATGAAAACGCGTGCGCCCCTGTTTTGTGCCTGCCTGTTGGCGGTGGCTTCGGCCCTGCCGTTTGCCACCCTGGCCAGCGAAGCTGTTGTTGCTGCCGACAGCGCCCAGGTGGCTCCGGAGCTGCAGGCGGCCATTGCCGCCAACTGGCGCAGCCCGGCCAACGTGGCACGTGACAACTACCGCCATCCAGCGCAGACACTGGCTTTCTTCGGCCTGCAGCCGAACCAGACCGTGGTCGAGATCACCCCGGGTGGCGGCTGGTATGCGGAGATCCTGGCGCCCTACCTGCGTGAGAACGGCAGGTATGTGGCAGCAGTGGTGGACCCGGCGGCGTTGCCGGCCGGTGGTGGCCGTGATTATCAGCAACGTTCGCGCGATGGCCTGGCCAAGAAGTTTGCCGATGCCCCGGCGCAGTACGACCGCGCGGTCGAAGTGGCCTACGATCCGGCCGCACCGGTGCTGGGTGCACCGGGCTCGGCCGACCTGGTGCTGACCTTCCGCAATGTCCACAACTGGCGTGCCAATGGCCAGGCCGAAGGCATGTTCAAGGCCTTCCATGACGTGCTCAAGCCCGGCGGCACGCTGGGTGTGGTCGAACACCGCGCCAAGGCCGATGTGCCGGCTGACGACAAGAGCGGCTACGTGGGCCAGGCGCAGGTGATCGCGATGGCCGAGGCGGCCGGTTTCAGCCTGGTCCAGAGCAGCGAGATCAATGCCAACCCGGCCGACACCAAGGACCATCCCAATGGTGTCTGGACCCTGCCGCCGTCCAACAACCATGACGCCGCCGATGCCGCCAAGTACAAGGCCATCGGCGAAAGCGACCGCATGACGCTGCGCTTCGTGAAAAACTGAGCGCCGCTGGCGGGGTGGCTGCGCGCGGGGCTTTGCCCCATCATTGCGCGCATTCGCCCCCTTCGAGCCATCCCCGCCGTCGCGGGGACAGGCTTGTTTCCCTTCGCCACGGGAAGAGAACGTTCAATACCGTCCGCTCATGCTCATCGCCTTCAACAAGCCCTTCAACGTGCTGTGCCAGTTCACCGATCGCAGCCAACCGCCGCGGGCGACGCTGGCCGGCTTCGGGCTGCCGGCAAACGTGTATGCGGCGGGCCGCCTGGATTACGACAGCGAAGGCCTGTTGCTGCTCACCGACGATGGCAACCTTGCCCATCGCCTGACCGACCCGCGGCACAAGCAACCCAAGACCTACTGGGTGCAGGTGGAGGGCGTCCCGAGCGCGGAGAAGCTGCAGGCACTGCGCGATGGTGTGCAGCTCAATGACGGGCCTACCCTGCCGGCACAGGCAAGGCTGCTGGAGCCCGCCCCCCGCCTGTGGCAGCGTGACCCGCCGGTGCGGTTCCGCAAGACAGTGCCCGATGCGTGGTTGGCGATCACCCTGCGTGAGGGGCGTAACCGCCAGGTGCGGCGGATGACGGCGGCGGTGGGCCTGCCGACCTTGCGGCTGGTGCGTGCCTCGATGGGGCCGCATGCGCTGGATGCGCTGCAACCGGGGCAATGGCGCTGCATCGACGGCTGACTGCAATGAAAAACGGGAGCGCTATGCGCTCCCGTTGCTGTTGCAGCCGACTCAGGCGTCGCTGCCGATATCGCTGGTTTCGTCGGTGACGCTGGCCGCGTGGCGGCGGCGCTGCGCGATCTGCCGCGACTTGGCCTCGATGGCTTCGTTGTCGCGCTTGTTGCGGCGGTACAGCGCATAGCCGAGCAGACCCAGGCCAACTGCGGCCACGGCAACCGTGGCGGTGGGGTTGCGCTTGGCGACGCGGGTGACCGCACGGCCGCCGGTCTTCATCGCACCAATGGCGGCGCCGGTCTTGAGCCACTCGGCGGCGCTGGAGCCACCGTGCTTGATGTTGCCGCCGGCGCTGTTGACCAGTTCCAGGGCGCGTTCCAGTGCCGGTCCGGTGATGTCGCTGAACTTGCTCATGTGGGGACTCCATGTAGATGAGGGTCAGACGCCTAGTGTTGCCGCATAGGCGTGTAGGGGATGTTAGCCGGGAAGTGATGACCGTGGCTGTGGCAGGCTGAAGCTGAATTAACGGTGACGGCATACGGCAAAAGCTACCCCTCCCCAACCCTCCCCTGCGCTACGCGCAAGGGAGGGGGTCAAAGCGGTTGCGCTGCAATCCGAAAGCTTGCCAGGACCCACCCCCTCCCTTTGCCGCAGGCAAGGGGAGGGTTGGGGAGGGGTGCTCTTGCTCTTGCTCTCGCTTTCGCTTCTGCCTCTGCCAGCCCCCAGTCCCAACTAAGTCCCCCGCGGCTTCGCTCTATGCGTAGCGGTAGCGCTCCACGGATCATCCGGCCACGGGTGCCTTGGGTAGCGCCCCTTCATTTCCTTCTTCACCTCGGCATAGGTGTTCTGCCAGAAGTTGCGCAGGTCACCGGTCACCTGCAGCGGCTTGCCGCCCGGTGACAGCAGGTGCAGCAACAGCGGTACGCGGCCATCGGCAATGCGCGGCGTATCGGCAAGGCCAAACAGCTCCTGCAGCTTCACCGCCAGTACGGGTGGGCGCGGGCTGAGGCCATCGTCATCGAGCGCGTATTCGATGGGCCGTTCCATCCCCGATGGCACGCTGATACGCGTGGGCGCATGCCGGTCCACCAGCTGCCGCGTGTTCCAGCCGATGCCGGATTTCAGTGCTTCGCCCAGTTCCTGCTCGGACAAGGCTTCCAGCCGCGTCTTGCCGTTGAATGCAGGCAGCAGCCAGTGGTCCAGTGCATCCAGCAAGGCCGCATCGGAGAGGTCGGGCAGCTCCAGTTCCGGCATCCACTTTCTCAGTCCCATCACCCGCCAGCGCCATTGCTGCAGGTTCCCCGTCCATGGCAATGCGTCCAGGCCCAACTCGCGTACCGCATCGGTAAGCGCACGTGCGGCGCGCGCTGGATCCACCTGGCCGGCGGGGCGGCTGTCCAGCACGATGCGCTCGAAGCTGCTTTCACGACGCGCTTCGAGGGCGCGCTTGGTGCTGTTCCAGCGCACCACGTCCTGGGTCTTGAAGCGCCCGGGGAAATCGCGGCGCAGGCGTTGTTCGTCCACCGGTACCGCGCGCAGGATCAAGGCATCGCGCGGGTCATGGCGCAGCTCGCTGATCACCAGCCAGGGTTCGCCGCGCAGGTCGCTGTTGTCGAATTGGCGTGCGCTGCGGCCATTGGCCAACTGGTAGCGCTGTGGATCGTTCGGGTGCTGGCTGGCAATGCGGTCGGGGAAGGCATGGGCGAGCAGGTCGCCGAGCTCATGCGCCTCGATATCGGCTGGCGGTGACGCATCGCAACGCAGGCGACGGCGCCATTGCTTGGCAGCGGCATCAATCGCAGCCAGTCCACCGCGGTTGGCGTCGTAAGGCGCGCGGCCATTGCGGAAGGCGGCAAGGGCGCGCCAACGCGCGGCCAGTGCATCACCGCCCTGACGCAGTGGATCGCGAGCTTCCAGCAGGGCGGCTATATCTGCCGCCAGGGCCTGCTCGCGCGGATTGCCGGCAGACAACAGCATTGCCGCCATGCGCGGATGCGTGCCCATCGCCAGCATGCGCTTGCCCAGTGCGGTGATGGTATTGGTGTCGCTCAGCGCGCCCAGCCGCTGCAGCAGTTCCCGCGCGGCCGACAGTGCGCCGGTCGGTGGCGGATCGACAAAGCGCAGCGCATCGCTGCCCCAGGCCGCCAGTTCCAGGGCCAGCCCGGCCAGTTCCACCTGCGCCATTTCCGGGCGGCGCTGCGACTCCAGCCGCTGCGATTGCGGCCACAGCCGCCACGCCCAGCCGGCGGCCACACGACCGGCGCGGCCGGCGCGCTGGTCAGCCGAAGCCTGCGAGATGGTCACCGCATCCAGCCGCGAGAAACCGCTGTTGGGGTCGTAGCGCGGCTCGCGCGCCAGGCCGGCATCAATCACCACCCGCACGCCGGGCAAGGTGACCGAGGATTCGGCCACATTGGTGGCCAGCACCACCCGGCGGCGGCCGTCGGGATCGGGCTGCAGCACGCGGGTCTGTTGTTCGATCGGCAGCTCGCCGTGGAGGGGGAGCACGTCATACCCTTCTCCCGCCGGGAGAAGAGCCTGTCCCCGCGAAGGCGGGGATGGCTGAGCGCCGGATGAGGGTGCGGGTAAAGCCTCGTGCAATTGGACAGTGCGGGTGGCTGCGCCACCTACCCTCTCCCCAACCCCTCCCCCGGAGGGGGAGGGGCTCAGAGCGGCCTGCACTCTGGCAATCTCGCGCTGCCCGGGCAGGAACACCAGCACGTCGCCGGGATGCTGGGTCACGGCCTGTTCCACCGCGCGGCGAGTCTGTGCTTCCAGGGTTTCGTCGCGTCGCGGCGGGAAGTGGCTGACGTCCACCGGGTAGCTGCGGCCTTCGCTGGACAGGCGCGGCGCGTCCAGGAACTGCGCCAGCCGCTCACCGTCCAGGGTGGCCGACATCACCACGATGCGCAGGTCATCGCGCAGCTGCGATTGCACGTCCAGCGCCAATGCCAGGCCGAGGTCGGCCGACAGGTGGCGTTCGTGGAATTCGTCGAACAGCACCGCGCCCACGCCTTCCAGCAGCGGGTCGTCCTGCAGCATGCGGGTCAGGATGCCTTCGGTGACCACCTCGATGCGGGTACGCGCCGAGACCTTGTTCTCGAAGCGGATGCGGTAGCCGACGGTCTCGCCGACGGGTTCGCCCAGCTGCCTGGCCATGAAGGTGGCGGCACTGCGCGCGGCCACGCGGCGCGGTTCCAGCATGATGATCTTGTTGCCCTGCAGCCACGACGCATCCAGCAGCGCCAGCGGCACCTGGGTGGTCTTGCCGGCGCCGGGCGGCGCTTCCAGCACCAGCCGCGGCTGCGCGGCCAGGTGCTGGAGGATGTCGGGGAGCAGCGGGGTGATGGGGAATGCTGGTGCCATCGGCACATTGTAGAAGCCATGCACGAGAAGCGCCGCCCGAAGCACGGTAGCCCGGGTAAGCGCAGCGCAGCCGGGGCTCTTCGCGGAGTCATCGGGTACCTCGCACAGAGCCCCCGGGTGCGCTGCGCTTACCCGGGCTACGGGGCTCCGTTCATGCTGCACAGGGCTCGCCTGCGGCCAAACCTCTACAATTCCCCCTTTCCGCCTCACCGCACCCAGCTCAATGCAACTGATCGACATCGGCGCCAACCTCACCCATGAATCCTTTGATCGCGACCTTGACGCGGTGCTGGAGCGCGCCCGCGCTGCGGGCGTGGTGCAGATGGTGATCACCGGTGCCAGCCGCGAGCACTCGCCGATGGCCTTGGCGTTGGCGCAGCGTCACCCCGGTTTCCTGTACGCCACCGCAGGTGTGCATCCGCACCACGCCAGTGAGTACACCGACGAATGCGATGCGGAAATGCGCGCACTGCATGCACACCCGGAAGTAGTGGCGGTGGGCGAATGCGGCCTGGATTTCAACCGCGATTTCTCGCCGCGCCCAGCCCAGCGCAAGGCCTTCGAACGCCAGCTGCAGATCGCCAGCGAGAACGGCAAGCCGCTGTTCCTGCACCAGCGCGATGCGCACGATGATTTCATCGCGATGATGAAGAACTTCGATGGCAAGCTCGGCCCGGCGGTAGTGCATTGTTTCACCGCCGAGCGCCGCGAGCTGTTCGATTATCTGGACCGTGACTGGTACATCGGCATCACCGGCTGGCTCTGCGATGAGCGCCGCGGCGCGCACCTGCGTGAGCTGGTCAAGCACATCCCGGCCGAGCGGCTGATGATCGAGACCGATGCGCCCTACCTGCTGCCGCGCACGATGCGGCCGCTGCCCAAGGACCGCCGCAACGAGCCGGCCTTCCTGTCGCATATCGTCGAGGAACTGGCCCGCGACCGTGGCGAAGATGTGGCGGTGACCGCTGCCAACGCCACTGCCGCCACCCGTGCGTTCTTCCGCCTGCCGCCGGTCTGACGGCAGGCGCTGGGTTCAAACGGCGCGCTGCGCCTCATAGGCCTGCAGGTGGCAATACGCGGCCTGCAGCAGCGGCGCGGACTGGCCAGCGGCAAGCGCCCGGCCCAGCATGTCACCGACGATATGTGCCGCTTCCACCCGCTGCCCGGCTTCCAGATCACGCAGCATCGAAGCCTTGATCGGTGAACCCGGTTTGGTGATGGCGCCCAGCGCGATTTCCTGCGCTTTCGCTGGGATCGGCTGCCCGGCCTGTGCGGCCACGGCCAGGCACTCGTCGTACAGGGCCTGCATGAAAGCGGTGCCGTGGTCGCTGGCGACAATGCTGCCAACGTCGGCGCGCATCAGGCAGGTGCCGGCGGCCAGCGCGGTCAGGAAGGTGTATTTGATCCATTGCTCCAAGGCGATATCGGCCGAAGCGACATGGTCGATGCCGGCCTGTTCGCAGGCCTTGGCAAATGCGCTGACGCGGGCGCTGTCGGTGTCGCCATCACGTTCGCCGAAGGTCAGCTTGGCCGGTTTGTCCAGATGCAGCACGGCGCCATCGTCGGCCTTGGTCGCACTGATGAAGCACAGCCCGCCGAGCACATGCTCGCGCCCGAAGCGCGCGTCCAGTGCGGTGTAGTGGCGCAGGCCGTTGAGGATGGGCAGCACCGTGGTGTTGGCACCTACTGCCGGTGCGATGGCTTCGATCGAGCTGTCCAGGTCATAGGCCTTGCAGCTGAGGATGATCAGGTCGAAAGGGCGCTGCTGCGCAAGCTGCGGCAGTGCGTCGGCGGTGACGTGGGCGACCGCGAAGGCGGCGTTGCCGAGTGGGCTGCGGATCACCAGGCCATCGCGTTCCAGCTGCGCGGCACGATTGGGCCGCACCAGGAAGGTGACATCAACACCGGCCTGGGCCAGCCGGCCACCAAAGTAACCGCCGGTACCACCGGCACCGAGAATCAGGATGCGCATCGGGTTGGATATCCATCAACGAAGGGGAGTGAAGACATCATAGGTGTTCGGCGTGCGGGTGATGTTGTAGGAGCGGTAAGCCGCGAAGCTGTTCCCCTCCCTTTGCCGAAGGCAAGGGGGTGAAGAAGGCCTGCTTGCGCGCCATTGGCGCGCGGCCTGATGAACGACCGAAGGCTATGCCTTCGGGCCGGACGGGTTGGGGAGGGGTTGTGCTTTTGGCTTTTGGATCTTTTGCTTCGCGGCTTACGCCGTTCCCACAAGAACCAAAGCAAAGAGCCAAAAAAAGGCGCCTTTCGGCGCCTTCTTTCAGCTGCGCAGGCCTACGCCCCGTCGCAGCAGCCACAGGGCCACGGCGGTGAGTGCGGCCACGAAGCCCAGCATCAGCGCGTAGGACACCCACAACGGCACGTCGCTGCTGCCCAGCAGGCCGTAGCGGAACGCATTGACCATGTAGAAGATCGGGTTGGCATGGGTCATCGCCTGCGCCCAGCCCGGCAACAAGGTCACCGAGTAGAACACGCCGCCCAGGTAGGTCAGCGGGGTCAGGATGAAGGTCGGCACGATCGCCACGTCATCGAACTTCTTGGCGTAGACGGCGTTGATGAAGCCGGCCAGCGAGAAGATGGTCGCGCCCAGCAGCACCGTGCTCAGCGTTACCAGCGGGTGCGGGATGCGCACCGGGGTGAAGAACATGGCGATGATCAGCACGATCACGCCGACCATCAGGCCACGCAGCACCGCGCCGGCCACATAACCCCACAGGATCACCCAGTTCGGCATCGGGCTGACCAGCAGTTCCTCGACATGGCGGCCAAACTTGGCACCGAAGAACGAGGAGCTGATGTTGCCGTAGCTGTTCTGGATCACGCTCATCATTACCAGGCCCGGCACGATGAACTGCATGTAGCTGTAGCCGCCCATCTGCCCGATCTTGGAGCCGATCAGGCCGCCGAAGATCAGGAAGTACAGGGTCATGGTGATGGCCGGCGGCACCAGGGTCTGGCCCCAGATGCGCAGGATGCGGTTGACCTCGCGACGAACGATGGTGCCCAGCGCCACCCAGTTGCGGCTGCTGTCGGTCACGGGAACGGGGGTACTCATGCGGCGCTGTTCTCCAGGTTGCCGGTGAGGCGCACGAACAGCTCCTCCAGGCGGTTGCTCTTGGTACGCATCGAACGCACGCGGATGCCGGCGGCATTGAGGGCGTCGAAAACACGGTTCAGGTCCATCGCACGCGGCATGTCCAGGTCCAACGTGTGCGCGTCGGTGGCGACCAGGGTGGCGCCTTCGATCTGCGGCAGCTGGGCGGGCAGCTCACCGTCGATGTCGAACAGGAAGCCTTCCACGTCGAGCTTGGCCAGCAGGCCGCGCATCGGGCCCTGCTCGACGATCTGGCCGTGGTTGATGATGGCCAGGTTGCGGCACAGCTGCTCGGCCTCTTCCAGGTAGTGCGTGGTGAGGATGATAGTGGTGCCGGCGGCGTTGATTTCCTGCAGCGTCTTCCACATGTCGCGGCGGATCTCGATGTCCACGCCGGCGGTGGGCTCGTCCAGGATCAGCAGGCGCGGCTGGGTCATCATCGCGCGGGCGATCATCAGCCGGCGCTTCATGCCGCCGGACAGGGTGCGGCTCATCATCTGCGCCTTGTTCCACAGGTGCGCACGCTTGAGCTCCTGCTCGGCGCGGACCTCGGCTTCGGCACGCGGAATCCCGTAGAAGCCGGCGTAGTTGACCAGGATGTCGAAAGGCTTCTCGAACAGGTTGAAGTTGATCTCCTGCGGCACCAGCCCGATCAGGCGCATGGTCGCGCTGCGGTTGGTCACCAGGTCACTGCCGAATACCTGTACCTGGCCTTCGCTCAGGTTCACCAGTGAAGAAACGATGCCGATCAGGGTCGACTTGCCGGCGCCATTGGGGCCGAGCAGGGCGAAAAAGTCGCCGGGGGCGACCTCCAGCGACACGCCTTTCAGGGCCTGTACGCCGTTGTCATAGGTCTTGCGCAGGTCGGTGATGCGCAGCGCGGCTGCGCTGGGAGGGGTACGGGAGTCCAATCTCGGGCCTTCGCGCCGGGTACAGGCGTCGGATAAGTGCAGGCGGCTATTATAGAAGGCCCCGTGGTCCATACCCGGTTACACACTGTTCCTCTCCTGTGCCAATCCAATTCCCCCTCAAGCTGGTCGGCCGCCGCATGCTGGCACCCAGCATCGGCCATTACCAGTTCGTCCGTGATGACGGCCAGCCGCTGGATTTCCTGCCCGGCCAGTTCATTCAGGTCCATTTCGACTACGCCGACGGCACCGCCACCAAGCGCAGCTACTCGCTGGCCACCATCCACGACCGTGCCCTGGGCCCGGGCGAGGCAGTGGAAATCGCGGTCAGCTTTGTCCCCGGCGGCGCCGCCACGGCCCTGTTCGAGGGCATGGCGCTGGGCGACCACGTCAGCGGCAGCGGCCCGTTCGGGCGTTTCTGCCTGCAGCCGGGCGACCACAATGCCCGCTACCTGCTGATCGCCACCGGCACCGGCGTCACCCCGTACCGCTCGATGCTGCCGCAGCTGCGTACCGCCATGCAGGAACGTGGCGTGGAAGTGGTGCTGCTGCAGGGCGCGCGCAGCCCGGGAGAGTTGCTGTACAGCGACGATTTCCATGCCTTCGCCGCCGCCAACCCGGGTTTCCGCTACATGCCTTGCCTGTCACGCGAGCTGCCGGAGAACCCGCATGCCGATGTCCGCCAGGGCTATGTGCAGCAGCAGCTGGCCGAGATCGCGCCGGACCCCGCCCGCGACATCGCCTACCTGTGTGGCAACCCGGACATGGTCGATACCTGCGTGGAAGCGCTGAAGCAGGCCGGTCTGCCGATGCCGCAGATCCGCCGCGAGAAGTACGTCAGCAGCAAGTAATCCGGGCTGTCTGCCCGGAACGGAAAAGTGTTTCGTGACTGGCCTCGCGTTCGCCCTGCGCTGAACGCGCGGTACGGCGCGTATCGTTCCTGCGTACCAAGGAACGGACGCTGCAGCGATGACGCCGGATCTCAGCAGTTTTCTGGGCACGATCAGCGTGGTGGTCAGCGTTGGCGTGGCGGCGGGATTTTCGGTATTGCTGCTGGTATTGCCACGACGTCCGGCGCTGCGTGCGTGGGTGGCCAGCCTGTGGCTGCTGGCCCTTGCCGTCTGCATGCGCCAGCTGCCTGGCGGTCCTGTCGGTACCGCACCGGTGGCTGTGTCGTTCGCCGCCCTCGCGCTGTGCGGTGGTGCATTGTTGCTGGTGGGTGTATCCCAGCATGTTCAGCGCCCGTTGCCGTTCTGGAAGCCGGCCCTGGTGCTTGCGCCGCTGTTGCTGGCGATGCTGCTGGACGGCTTGCTGCTGCACCTGCACGGCATGCAGCGCAATCTCTCCAACCTGTGCGCGGTGGCCATGTACGCATGGATGACGTGGATGCTGCTGCGCCGGACGCCGCCGCAGCTGCGGCTGAGTTATTACGTCGCCGCCGGAGTGTTTGCTGCGCACACCGCCTATGCCCTCTATGGGTTGGGGCTTTCGCTGGAGCTGACCGCGCACGGCAACGATGAGACGCTGGCGGCGGTATCACAGCGGATCGTCGCCGGCGTGGTGCTGCTGATCGCCCAGTCATCGGCGTTGATGTTGTTGATCGTCGAAGAAATAGTGTGCGAGTTGAAGCAGCGTGCCAGCGTTGATGGGCTTACCGGCCTGCTCAATCGCAATGCGGTTTGGCAGGCTGCGCAGGCAGGGCTGGACGCATCGCTGATGGCGCACGCACCGTTCGCGGCATTGATCATGGATCTGGACTACTTCAAGCGCATCAACGACAACTGGGGACATCTGGTTGGCGATGAAGTGCTGCGCCATTTCGCCGACCTGCTGCGGCGGGCGGCGCCGGGGCCGACACCCGTGCTCGGCAGATACGGTGGTGAGGAGTTCGTCGTGGTGCTGCCGGGTGCCGATGCCGACGCGGCGATGGAAAAGGCCCAGTCCATCGTCGAGCAGGTGCATGACGCGCGGGTTTCCACCCAGGCCGGCGAGCTGCGCTACACGGTGAGCATCGGTGTGGTGGTCAGTACCACCTGCCGCGACCTGGAGCAGCTGATGTCACGCGCCGATGCCGCGCTGTATCACGCCAAGGCCACCGGCCGGGACAGCGCCTGCCTGGCGGTTCCCTGTGCCCAAACGCCCGTGCAGGCGATGGCTCCGGATGCTGTGCCGCAGCCATCACGGCGGCGTCAACGACGGAGCTGGTGTGTAAAGGGTGCTTGACATGCGGATAAGGGGGCGGGCAGGATGTGGAAAGCACGCTTTACAGGTCTTCTGCCATGTCCTCCCTCAGTTCACGCAGTGCCGCCGTTGGGATTTCTGTCTGCCGTGGCCCGGCCTGCAGTGGCAGGACAGGGCGATGATGCGCGTACGCCGTATTGCCCTGACCCTGCTGGGTGCAGTGTTGAGTGCAGCAGCAGGCGGGGGCCTGCTGCTGTGGGCGCGCTTCGATGGCAGCCCGCGCCTGGCCGGGGTGCTGTTAGGGGTGGCGCTGGGGCTGGTGTTGGCGGCGGTGTTGCAACGGTTGATGCCTGAGGGTTGTGACAGTGCACCACCGGCATTGCGGCGCCGCTATACCCGCGAGGTGATGGTGGCGATGGGCGCCTATGTCGTGCTGCTGCTGGCTTCGACCCTGCTGCTCAAGCGGGTGGACGAGCCGCTGCTGCGTGCGGCGGTGGCACTGCTGCCGGTGCCGCCCATCGTGTTGATGCTGCGGGCGATGATCCGTTACATCCGCGACGTGGACGAGCTGCAGCAGCGCATCGAGCTGGAGGCGGTGAGCTTTGCCACCGCCTTCGTCTCGCTGGTATACCTGACCGGGGGTTTCCTGCAGGTGGCGCGGGTGATCGACGTGCCGTCCGCGGCGGCGATGATCTGGGTGTTCCCGTTGGTGTGCCTGTCCTACGGCCTGGCCAAGGCCGTGGTCGTGCGGCGCTACAACTGAGGCGCGCGGATGGATAACCGCCTGCGCGAGCTGCGCGATGCCCGGGGCTGGTCGCAGGGGGAGTTGGCCGAGCGCCTGCAGGTATCGCGGCAGACGGTCAACGCGCTGGAAACCGGCAAGTACGATCCCAGTCTGCCGCTGGCCTTCCGTATCGCCGACCTGTTCGGGGCGAAGATCGAGGAAATATTCTTCCCCGCTGTCACATAGCTGCCGCCGCTGCGTCTGGGTGTAGGCAGGACCGTTGTTCCATTCAACCGTGAGGGGCTGTTCCGATGATGTCCCGCAATACCCGAACCACCTTGTTGGCCGCCGCCGTGCTGGTGGGCGTGCTGGGTTGCAAGGCAACCAGCCCGTCGGCCAATGCCGATGGCACGCCGACGGCAGGCAAATCCCTGCAGTTGGGCACGCTTGCATTCAAGCCATGCACCTTGAGTTCGCCGTTCAGCCGTGAAGCACTGGAAGCACAGTGCACCACCTTGCAGGTGCCCGAGGACCGCGCCAATCCACAGGGCCGCAAGATCGGCCTGAACATCGCACTGCTGACGCCGGAGAAGGAAGGCGAGGTACAGCCGGACCCGGTGTTTTTCCTGGCCGGTGGCCCGGGTCAGGCCGCGGTGGCGACCTATCCGCAGGTGGACGCGGCCTTCCGTGAGGTACGCAAGCACCGCAACGTGGTGCTGGTTGACCAGCGTGGCACCGGCGAATCCAACCTGTTGTCCTGCCCGGCGTATGACGGCGATGACATGTCGGCCACGGCGATGCAGGCGGCCGCGGCCAGCTGCGCCACGCAGCTGTCGCAGAAGGCCGATCTGCGCTTCTACACCACCACCGAAGCGGTGGCGGACCTGGATGCGGTGCGCCAGGCCATGGGGGTGGCGCAGATCAATCTGGTCGGGGTCAGCTATGGCACCCGTGTCGCACAGCAGTACGCCATGCGCCACCCGCAGGCCACCCGCAGCATCGTGCTGGACTCGGTGGTGCCCAACAGCTTGCAGCTGGGCAACATCTTTGCCCGCAACCTGGACGACGCGCTGGCCCTGCAGTTTGCCCAGTGCACCAACGCACCCGCCTGCAAGGACAAGCTGGGGGATCCGCGTGCCGAGCTGGATGCGCTGCTGGCCAAGCTGCGCGCGCAGCCGGTGACGGTCCGCTACCGCGATTCCGCCACCGGCCAGTCGCGTGAGGACGTGCTGCGTGCCGAAAGCGTGGCCGGGCTGGTCCGCATGTACGCCTACATGCCGGCTGCCGCGGCGCTGCTGCCCAAGCTGATCCACGAGGCCAACGCGGGCCGTTACGAGGAGCTGATGGCGTTGGCGCAGATGATGCAGGACGACATGAAGGACGCCATGGCCATGGGCATGCAGTTGTCGGTGGTCTGCAGCGAGGACGCCGACAGCTTTGCCGCGGCCAGCGCCAGCAGTGACGCGGGCACCGTGCTGGGTGAGCAGATGGCGCAGGGCCTGGGTGCGATGTGCGCGGCGTGGCCCAAGGGCAGCGCGCCGGCCGATTTCCACAAGCCCTTGGCGGGCAACGTGCCGGCGTTGGTGCTGGAAGGTGAGTTCGATCCGGTGACGCCGCCGCGTTACGGCGAGGAAGTGGTCAAGACTCTGGCCAAGGGCAGGCTGTTCGTGCTGCGCGGGCAGGGCCACAACGTGATCGGCGCTGGCTGCATGCCCAAGCTGTTCGGGCAGTTCATCGACACCGCAGATGCCAAGGCGCTGGATGGCGCCTGCCTGGACAAGCTCAATTACGTGCCGCCGTTCACCAGCTTCAATGGCTGGGAACCGTGACATCACCGCATCACTGAGGAATCCGCTTCCATGATCGTTGCAGAACGACTCCGCAAGACCTTCCCCGGCAAGGGCAAGGACAAAACGCCAGTGATCGCCGTGGATGACGTGGGCTTCACCGCCCACGACGGCCAGATCACCGGCCTGCTCGGCCCCAACGGCGCCGGCAAGACCACCACGCTGCGCATGCTGTACACCCTGATGACGCCGGAGAGCGGCCGCGTGTTGGTCGATGGCGTCGATGCCGCCGTCGACCCGAATGCCGTGCGCCGCAGCCTCGGCGTATTGCCGGATGCACGCGGCGTGTACAAGCGCCTGACCGCCCGCGAGAACATCGACTACTTCGGTGAACTGCATGGCATGAGTTCGGCGGCCATCGCCGAGCGCACCGCGCGCTTGGCCAAGGCGTTGCAGATGGAGGATTTCCTGGATCGTGCCACCGAGGGTTTCAGCCAGGGCCAGCGCACCAAGACCGCCATAGCCCGGGCACTGATCCATGACCCGCGCAATGTGATCCTCGATGAGCCGACCAACGGCCTGGACGTGATGACCACCCGCGGCCTGCGTGGCTTCCTCAAGGAGCTGCGCGAGGAAGGCCGCTGCGTGATTTTCTCCAGCCACATCATGCAGGAGGTCGCCGTGCTGTGTGACCGCATCGTGATCGTCGCGCAGGGCAGGGTGGTGGCCCAGGGCACGCCGGATGAGCTGCGCGAGCAGGCCCATGAGAGCAACCTGGAAGACGCGTTCGTGAAACTGATCGGCAGCGAGGAGGGCCTGCACGCATGAGCCAGACTGGATACTTCCGCGCCATCATCACGGTGATGCGCAAGGAGCTGCGTGACTTCGCCCGCGACCGCCGCACCTTCCTGCTGACCCTGCTGACCGCACCACTGTTGTACCCGTTGCTGTTCCTGGGCATGAACAAGCTGACCAACCTGCGTGCCGAAACGCAGCTGGAAAAGGACTTGAGCATTCCGGTGGAGGGCATGGCGCGCGCACCCAACCTGGTCGCGTTCCTGGCCAGCCGTGGCATCAATGCAACCGAGGCGCCGGCCGATATCGAGGGCCTGATCCGCAGCCAGCAACAGGATCTGGCGCTGGTCATCGACAAGGACTTCGCCGCCGACTGGCATGCCGGCAAGCCGGCCAAGGTGGAGATCGTGGCCGACACCACCCGCCGTACGGGTGACGTGCAGATCGCCCGTGTGCGCAATGTGCTCAACGAGTACGGGCAGTCGGTGGGCGCATTGCGGCTGCTGGCACGCGGGGTCAACCCGATGGTTGCCGCGCCGGTCAATGTCGGCACCCGCGATCTGGCAACGGCGGAGGCAAAGCGCGGCATCTTCCTGTCGGTGGTGCTGCCGCTGGTGCTGATGCTGTTCGCCTTCATCGGCGGTTCGCACCTGGCCATGGATACCACGGCCGGTGAGCGCGAGCGGCAGTCGCTGGAGCCCTTGCTGGCCACACCGGCGGCACGCGGTGCGCTGGTCAGCGGCAAGATGCTGGCGGCGGTGGTGCTGGGCTTGGCCTCGATGCTGCTGATCCTGGTCTCGTTCAAGGTCAGCGCCAGCATTGGCGGGGGAGCTGCGCGCTCGCTGGATGTCAGCTTCGCGGCAATGGGCAAGCTGCTGGTGATCCTGCTGCCGCTGGTGTTGATCGGCACCGCACTGCTCACCTGCCTGTCGGCCAGTTCCAAGAGCATGAAGGAAGCACAGAGCCACATGGTGTGGTTGATGCTGCTGCCGATGCTGCCTGGCTACGCGCTGATGGCCTACCCGTTGAAGGACACCCAGCTGTGGCAGTACGCGGTGCCGTTCCTGTCGCAGAACCAGATGCTGGTGAAGGTGACACGCGGCGAGATGCCCTCGGCGACGCAGTGGGCCGTATACCTGGCGGCCTCGGCGGCACTGGCCGTGGTGTTGTGGGCGGTAGCCGTATGGCGCTACCGGCAGGAGCGGCTGGCCATCGCCGGCTGAGCACGTAGCAACAAAGGCCCGGAGTGATCCGGGCCTTTGCTTTTGATCCACCTGTAGTGCCGAGCCATGCTCGGCAATGGCCTTGCCGGTAGAGCTTCAGCCGAGCATGGCTCGGCACTACCAAAAGCGATGGGTGCTTACTTGTTCGGCGCGAACGCCAGCGTGCGGCGGGTGGTGACCGGGCTGCTGATCGGCTCGAACTTCCAGCGGCGCACGGCATTGAGCGCTTCGCGGTCGAAGGTGCGGGCCGGGTTGGCGCGCAGCACACGGGCATCGGTGACCGAGCCGTCGGTGCCGACGGTCAATTCCACCAGCACCTCACCCGAGGTGCCCGAGCGCAGTGCGTCGGCCGGGTAACGCGGGGCCGGGGTGCTGACCGCCCGCAGGGTCGGCGCTGCGGCCGGCTTGGGTGCTGCCGCCTGCTGGGCAGCGGCGGCAGCAGCGCTGCGCTGCTCGGCTTCGCGGCGCGCCGAGGCCTGGCGTTCGGCTTCCAGGCGCTCGCTTTCCTTGCGGGCGGCTTCCTGCTTGGCCGCGAGCTGTTGGGCGGCGCTGGCTTCGGCGGCCTGCTGCTGGGCCAGGCGCTGCTGCTCGGCCTGCTGCTTGACCTTGTTTTCGGCGTCCTTCTTGGCCTTGTCGGCCTCTTCCACGGTACGGCGCTCGGCCACCTGCATGCCGCCGGTCACGCCCTGCTTCAGGCGCGGCAGTGCCGGTGCGCTGGGGTCCACTTTTTCCAGCAGCGCGATCAGGCGCTGGGCCTCGGTGAAGTCCTCGCGGCCCAAGGCCTGCTCAGCGGCGATCAGGGTGTAGGGCTGCAGGTCGGTCAGCGCGCTCTTGATGGTGGCGTCGTCAGGCAGCTTGTCGCGCAGGGCGACGTAGTACTCCAGTGCGTTGTCGCCGGCCGGAGCATACATGCGGTTTTCGCGCAGTGCCGCGCTGGCGGCGTCGCGCAGCTGGGTGGTGTCCATGCCCTGCACTTTTTCCGAAGCGGCCTTGTCGGCAGCAGCGGCAGCGGCCGGGGTGGTGGCAGGTGTGGTGGCGCCATCGGCAGCGGCCGGCGCGGTTTCATCCTTGCCCGAGCAGGCGGCCAGCGTGGCCAGCAGCAGGGCGGGCGCCAACAGGCGCAGCTTCGTGACGTGCGACATCAAACATCCCCTTGAATCGACGGACAGCGTGGACTGCATGGGCCCGGCAGGCGATGAGCGAAGGCACTCCCGATGCCTTGCCACCCAGCAATGAAGGGCGAATCTAGCATCGTGTGCCCGGTCTGCGGCAGTACCAGGGGGGGATCGGGCAAAAAGGTGATGGACGTCACATGTTGTGACGCCCATCCGGTGGCACTCAGTGCGCGCCGCTGGCCGGCTTGGCGTGGCCGTTGGACATCAGCTTGTCGGTCCAGGCGATACCAATGGCCGACAGGATGAACACGCAGTGGATGATGGTCTGCCACATCACGCCGTCGCTGGTGAACTTGGTGCACAGGTCGCCGGAGGCGATCAGCTCCTTGCTGCACAGCGGCAGGCCGACCTGGCTGGCTTCGATGAAGGTCTTGAGCAGGTGGATGGAGGAGATGCCGATGATCGCCATCGCCAGTTTCACCTTCAGCACCGACGCGTTGACGTGGCTCAGCCACTCCGGCTGGTCCGGGTGGCCCTGCAGGCGCAGGCGCGAGACGAAGGTTTCGTAGCCGCCGACGATCACCATCACCAGCAGGTTGGAGATCATCACCACGTCGATCAGGCCCAGCACGATCAGCATGATCTGCTGCTCGCTCCAGGTGAAGGCATGGGAGATCAGGTGCCACAGCTCCTTGCCGAACAGGAATACATACACGCATTGCGCGACGATCAGCCCCAGATACAGCGGCAGCTGCAGCCAGCGCGAGGCGAAGATCAGGGATGAGAGCGGGCTCAGCGGTTTGTACTCGGACATGAAAGGGATGCTGCGTTGCGGAAAGCGGGCAGGGTAATGGTCGATCCTGCACCTTGCCAAGCGCCGCTGCTAGGTACACTCGGTGTCAGTCTTGATGGAGGCGCATTCATGATCGACCTGTACTACTGGCCCACCCCCAACGGCCACAAGATCACCCTGTTCCTGGAGGAGGCGGGGCTGGACTACCGCCTGCACCCGGTCAATATCGGCAAGGGCGACCAGTTCCAGGCCGAGTTCCTCGCCATTTCGCCCAACAACAAGATGCCGGCCATCGTCGACCACGGGCCGACGGACGGGGGGGCTCCGCTGAGCGTGTTCGAGTCCGGCGCCATCCTGCTGTACCTGGCCGAGAAGACCGGCCAATTCATCCCCGCCGACCTGCGCGGCCGTGCCGCCACCCTGGAATGGTTGTTCTGGCAGATGGGCGGGCTGGGCCCGATGAGCGGGCAGATGGGGCATTTCAACGTGTATGCGCCCGAGCGCATCCCCTATGCGATCGAGCGCTATGACAGCGAGGTGCGGCGCCTGCACCGGGTGATGGACAAGCGTTTGTCCGAGTCGGCTTTCCTTGGCGGCGACGATTACGGCATCGCCGACATGGCCAGTTACCCGTGGATCGGCGCCTACGCCAAGCTGCCGGTGGACTTTGATGCCTTCCCGCACCTGCGCCGCTGGCACCAGGCCATCGCCGCCCGCCCGGCCACGCAGCGGGCGTACGCGCTGGGGCCGACGGTCAATCCGCAGGCCGGGCAGCCGCTCAGCGACGAGGAGAAGCGGCTGCTGTTCGGCAAGCGCGACTGACTGACGGCAGGGGCGACAACGGTGGAGCTCGGCTAGGATGGCCTGATCCGTGCTGTCACCGACAGGTAACCCATGCGTCCCTTGTTCCTAGCCCTTGCCATGATCCTTGCCACCCCCGCCGTGCACGCTGAAAAGCTCACCCTCGAAGCCATCACCGGCAATGCGCCGCTGTCCGGCCCCACGTTGATGAAGCCCAAGGTGGCGCCGGACGGCTCGCGGGTGACCTTCCTGCGTGGCAAGGACAGCGACGTCAAACAGCTGGACCTGTGGGAATACGACATCGCCAGCGGCCAGACCCGGCTGCTGGTCGACTCCAAGGTGGTGCTGCCCGGCACCGAGACCCTGAGCGATGCCGAAAAGGCACGCCGCGAGCGCCAGCGCATCGCCGCCTTCAGCGGCATCGTTGATTACCAGTGGTCGCCGGATGCGAAGACCCTGCTGTTCCCGTTGGGGGGCGAGCTCTACCTGTATGACCTGGGCAAGCAGGGCCGCGATGCGGTGCGCAAGCTCACCAATGGCGAAGGCTTCAGCACCGACGCCAAGCTCTCGCCCAAGGGTGGCTTTGTCAGCTTCGTGCGCGAGCGCAACCTGTGGGTGATCGACCTGGCCAGCGGCAAGCAGCTGCAGCTGACCCGCGACGGCAGCGCCACCATCGGCAACGGTGTGGCCGAGTTTGTCGCCGACGAGGAAATGGACCGCCACACCGGTTACTGGTGGGCGCCGGATGACTCGGCCATTGCCTTCGCCCGCATCGACGAATCGCCGGTGCCGGTGCAGAAGCGCTATGAGATGTATGCCGACCGCGTGGAGATGATCGAACAGCGCTACCCTGCGGCTGGTGATCCGAACGTACTGGTCACCCTGGGGGTGATCGCCCCGCGCGCTGATGCGGCGGTCAACTGGGTGGACCTGGGCAAGCAGGCCGATATCTACCTGACCCGCGTCAACTGGCGCGACCCGCAGCACCTCACCTTCCAGCGCCAGAGCCGCGACCAGAAGACGCTGGAGCTGATCCAGGCCAACCTGGCCGACGGCAAGCAACAGCTGCTGCTCACCGAGACCGGCAAGACCTGGGTGCCGCTGCACAACAGCCTGCGCTTCCTCAAGGATGGCCGCTTCCTGTGGTCGTCCGAGCGCAGCGGCTTCCAGCACCTGTACGTGTCCAGCGCCGATGGCCGCAGCCAGACCCCGCTGACCACCGGCAACTGGCCGGTGGACGAGCTGCTGGCGGTGGATGAAGACGCCGGCACCGTGTATTTCCGCGCCGGCGTGGAATCGCCGCTGCGCAGCGAGATCTACGCCGTGCCGCTGGCCGGTGGCAGCCCGAAGAAGCTCTCGCAGGCCCCGGGCATGCACAGCGCGGCGTTCGCCAACAACGCCAGCGTCTATGTGGATAGCTGGTCCAACAACACCACGCCGCCGCAGATCGAGCTGTTCCGCGCCAATGGCGAAAAGATCGCCACCCTGCTGGACAACAACCTGGCCGACCCCAAGCATCCGTATGCCAGGTACCGCGGCGCACAGCGTCCGGTCGAATACGGCACGCTGACCGCTGCCGATGGCAAGACGCCGCTGAATTACAGCGTGATCAAGCCGGAAGGCTTCGATCCGGCAAAGAAGTACCCGGTGGCCGTCTACGTGTACGGCGGCCCGGCCTCGCAGACCGTGACCGACAGCTGGCCCGGCCGTGGCGATCATCTGTTCAACCAGTACCTGGCCCAGCACGGCTATGTGGTGTTCTCGCTGGACAACCGTGGCACCCCGCGCCGTGGCCGTGACTTTGGTGGTGCGCTGTACGGCGTGCAGGGCACGGTGGAAGTGGCCGACCAGCTCAAGGGCGTGGAATGGCTGAAGGCGCAGCCGTGGGTGGATGGCAGCCGCATCGGCGTGCAGGGCTGGTCCAACGGCGGCTACATGACCCTGATGCTGCTGGCCAAGGCCTCGGACCAGTACGCCTGTGGCGTGGCTGGCGCACCGGTCACCGATTGGGGCCTGTACGACACCCACTACACCGAGCGCTACATGAACCTGCCGGCCGCCAATGTCGACGGCTACCGTGAGGCGCGCGTGCTCACCCATATCGACGGGCTGACCTCGCCGCTGCTGCTGATCCATGGCATGGCCGATGACAACGTGCTGTTTTCCAACTCGACCAGCCTGATGAGCGCGCTGCAGAAGCGTGGGCAGCCGTTCGAGCTGATGACCTACCCGGGGGCGAAGCATGGGCTGTCGGGTGTGGACGCCTTGCACCGCTACCGCATGGCCGAGAACTTCCTGGGGCGTTGCCTGAAGCCCTGAGGCGTGTTGCTGTTCTGATGGGTGGGTGAGGGGCTGCTGGTCAAAGCCAGAAGCACCCTTCCCCAACCCTCCCCTTGGCCTTCGGCCAAAGGGAGGGGGCTGAGCTTCGCTCCCTCCCTTTCGCGCAGCGAAGGGGAGGGCTGGGGAGGGGTGAGCTTTCGCTCCGGCAATCCCCCAACATCCCCACTTCCTACCCTTGCCGCCCCAGCAATGACTGCGTACGGTCAGCCCATCCCTTATGGAGCTGCCCATGAAACCTCTCGTCCTTGCCGTCGCCCTGGCCCTGGCTGCCCCGCTGCCGCTCACCGCCGTTGCGGCACCGGCACCGACCAAGGCAGCACCTGCTGCACCGGCCTGGGTTGCCCACAGCAATGAACTGGCGCAGATCCTGCTGCAGGCGCAGGCACCGTTCCAGCCGGAGATGACCAGCTTCTTCGGCGTGCCGGGTTACGACGACAAGGTTGTCGACCTGGGCCCGGACAACAGCAACCGTTACCGCGCGGCGCTGGGCAAGGCGCGCGACCAGCTGCGCGAGAAGCTGCAGGTGGAGCGCGACCCCAATGTGCGCCAGGACCTGCAGATCCTGATCGCCGCGGCCGAGCGCAACATCGAGAGCAGCACCCTCAACGAACAGCACCTGATGCCATGGGTGGATGTGCCGCAGGCGGTGTTTGGCGGCATCAACGGCCTGCTCTCCGACCAGGTACCGGAAGCGCGCCGGGCCAAGGCCCTGGATCGCCTGAAGGCCTATCTGGGCCAGGCCCCGGGCACGCAGTCGCTGGCTACCCTGGCGCGCCAGCGCTACGAGGAAAAGAGCGGCACGCCCAACCTGCTGCAGCCGACCAGAATCGAGGTCGACCAAGCCCTGGCCAACGTCGACACCTACATCGCCGGCATCGGCAAGCTGTTCGCCAAGTACAGGATCGACGGTGCCGATGCGTCGCTGGCCGCGCTGTCCACGCAGATGAAGGACTACATCACCTGGACGCAGAAGGAGGTGCTGCCCAAGGCGCGTACCGACACCCGCCTGCCGGCCGAGTTGTACGCCTTCCAGCTCAAGGAAGTGGGCGTGGACATCGACCCGGCCCTGCTGATGCAGCGCGCCCAGCTGGAGTACATGGAAACCCGCGCGATGATGCGCCAGCTGGCGCCGCTGGTGGTGCAGGCCAAGGGCCTGAAGGTGGCCGACAACACCGACTATGCGGCGGTGATCCGCGCGCTGAAGCAGGACAAGATCGGCAACGACCAGCTGGAGTCGCATTACCGCGGCGTGATCGATGCAATCGACCCCATCATCCGCAAGCAGGGCATCGTTGACGTGCCGCAGCGCCCGCTGCAGATGCGCCTGGGCAGCGAGGCCGAAAGTGCCGCCTCACCGGCCCCGCATTACCTGCCGGCACCGCTGGTCGGCAACACCGGCCAGCAGGGCACCTTCGTGCTGCCGCTGGGCAACCCGGCCTCGGGCGAGAAGGCGCAGTACGACGACTTCAACTTCGGCTCGGCGGCCTGGACGCTGAGCGCGCATGAAGGCCGCCCCGGCCACGACCTGCAGTTCGCGGCGATGGTGGAGCGCGGCATCTCGCTGGCGCGCACCCTGTTCGCCTTCAATTCGGTCAACGTCGAGGGCTGGGCGCTGTATGCCGAAGCCGAGATGGTGCCGTTCGAGCCGCTGGACGGGCAGATGATCGCGCTGCAGTTCCGCCTGCTGCGTGCGGCCCGCGCCATGCTCGACCCCGCGCTCAACCTGGGCCAGACCGACCGCGAAAGCGCGCGCAAGGTGCTGGTCGAGGGCGTGGGCCTGTCCGAGGCCATGGCCACGCAGGAGCTGGACCGTTATACCGTGCGGTCGCCGGGCCAGGCCTGCAGCTACTTCTACGGCTATACCCGGATCATGGAACTGCGCATGCAGACCGAGCTGGCGCTGGGCGACAAGTTCGACCGCCTGGCCTTCAACAACTTCCTGCTCGACCAGGGCCTGCTGCCGCCGGACCAGCTGGCAGCGGCGGTCAACGAGGTTTTCATTCCGGCCCAGCGCCGCTAACAGCGGGCACTGCGGTTGCGCCCTCCCTTGCGCCGTCGGCGCAGGGGAGGGTCGGGGAGGGGGTGGCTTCTGGTCGCTACCGCGCGGGCGCTTACTTGCCCGCGCCCGGCGGTACCCAGATCGCCACGCCGGCGGCGCGTTTCTGCTGGGTGGGGATGCCCACGCTCAGGCCACCGGCGGTATGGCGGCCAAAGCTGCCGGCCCCTACCGACATGCCCACCGGCGAGCCACCGGCACCCACGCCCATCAGGATCACGCCGTTGGCGCCCAGTGCGGCGGCTTCGCGCTTGAGCCGGGCAATGGCGGCATCGGTCTGGCCCTGGGTGCCAAAACCGACCGCGCTGGAGGATTCCAGCTGGGCGATTTCCACCGATCCGGCCGGCGGGGTGGAATAGATCTGCACGCTGGCCGGGTCCACTGGCGCGCGCGCCTGGCCCAGCATCACCTTGGAGGTGCTGGCACAGCCGCCGGTTACCAGGGCCAGGCCCAACGCTATGGCAAGCGGAAATTTCATGGTCGCACTCCCCGATCAGTGGGTATTTCAGGATGATCCGTCGCACTCACTGAATCCGGCGACAATCCGGCCATAGGCAGGGCCGGGGTTCCCCGCTATCTTGGGCCTGGGTTTCTCAAGAGGGAATACGCATGGGCTTGATCAGTCTGATCTGGGGCATCGTTGCCCTGTTGTGGATGATGTTGGCGTTCATACCGTTGCTGGGCTGGGGCAACTGGTTCCTGATCCCGTTCGCGGCGGTCGGCGCGATCATCGCCGCCATCGGCCTGCTGTTCACCCATGAGGCCAAGCGCGGCCGCGCCAAGACCGGCCTGATCCTCAATGCCATCGTCATTATTGTCGGGGTGTTCCGCCTGAGCATCGGCGGCGGCTTCATCTGAGCCAATCTCCCGGCCCGGTGCGATACAGGCGGCAGGCGTAAAATAGAGGGGCTGGCCGGAAGCACTCCGGCGCCCCGTGCCCTGTTGCAGGCGTTCCCCGCCCATGATCATCCGCCCCCGACCCACTGGCTGGCAGCTGCTGTACATCCTGCGCGGCTCCATCGTGCCGGCCATCGCCCCCAAGGTGCTGGCGATCGGCGTGCTGGCGGTGCTGGTGGCGGCGTTCAGCCGCAGCTGGCACCCGCTGGGTGGGAGCGGTCTGTCGGTGGTGCCGTTCACCCTGCTGGGCCTGGTGCTGTCGATCTTCCTGAGCTTCCGCAACAACGCCTGCCACGACCGTTGGTGGGAAGGTCGCAAATTGTGGGGGCAGCTGCTGATCGAATCGCGCGGTTTCGCCCGTGCGGCTGGAGCGCTGCTGGTTGCCGAACCACAGCTGCGTGAGCGCGGCACGCACCTGGTCATCGCGTTTGCCCATGCCCTGGCCGCGCGCCTGCGTGGGCGCGACCAGGCCGCCGCCTGCGCCGCCTGGTTGCAGCCGGACCAGGAGGCGCTGCTGGCGCGACGCAATATTGCCAATGCCGTGCTGGACCAACTGGCCAGCGAATTGGCCGTGCCCCTGCGCGAAGGTCGCCTGGATCCCTATCTCTACGCGCAGTTCGACGCGCGCCTGCAGGGCATGGCCAGCGTACAGGCCGGCTGCGAGCGCATTGCCGGCACCCCGCTGCCGTTTGCCTACACCTTGCTGCTGCACCGCTGTGCCTGGCTGTTCTGCGTGCTGCTGCCGTTTGGCCTGGCCGGCGCATTGGGCTGGGCCACGCCGGTGGTATCGATGCTGCTGGCCTATGCCTTCTTCGGCCTGGACCAGCTCGGCGAGGAAATGGAAGACCCGTTCGGCACCGAACCCAATGACCTGCCGCTGGACGCCATGGTGCGTACCATCGAAATCGACCTGCTCGATGCAATGGGCCACAGCCCGCTGCCCGAGCCACTGCAGCCGCAGGGTTACCGGCTGCAGTAAGCCCCGTTTCCAGAATCAAGGAGTACCGCGATGATCCACCCCCATTACCGCCCGCGCCGCATGCGTCACGACGAGTTCTCACGCCGTCTGATGCGCGAAAACACGCTCACCAGCAACGACCTGATCTGGCCGGTGTTCGTGCACGAGCTGCAGGGCCGCGCGGCGGTGGCATCGATGCCGGGCGTGGATCGCATGTCCATCGATGAACTGCTGCGCGAGGCCGAACAGGCGCTGGAACTGGGCGTGCCGGTGATCGACCTGTTCCCGGTGATCGACCCCTCGCGCAAGTCGCTGGACGCGGCCGAGGCCTGGAACCCGGACGGCCTGGCGCAGCGTGCGGTGCGCGCGCTGAAGCAGCGCTTCCCCGAGCTGGGGGTGATGACCGACGTGGCCCTGGACCCGTACACCACCCATGGCCAGGACGGCATCATCGACGACACTGGCTATGTGCTCAACGACATTACCGTCGAGGCGCTGGTCAAGCAGTCGGTATCGCATGCCGATGCCGGTGTGGACATCATCTCGCCCTCGGACATGATGGACGGCCGCATCGGCGCCATCCGCACCGCACTCGACGAGGCCCGCCATATCAATGCGCGCATCATGGCTTACTCGGCCAAGTACGCCTCGGCCTTCTATGGCCCGTTCCGCGATGCGGTGGGCAGCTCGGGCAACCTGGGCAAGGCCGACAAGAAGACCTACCAGATGGATCCGGCCAACAGCGATGAGGCCATGCGCGAGATCGCGCTGGACCTGGACGAAGGCGCGGACATGGTGATGGTCAAGCCGGGCATGCCCTACCTGGACATCGTGCGCCGGGTGAAGACCGAGTTCGGCGTGCCGACCTTTGCGTACCACGTCAGTGGCGAGTACGCGATGCTGAAGGCGGCCGCCGCCAATGGTTGGCTGGACGAGCGCAAATGCGTGATGGAGACCATGATCGGTTTCAAGCGTGCCGGTGCCGACGGCGTGCTGACCTATTACGCGCCGCAGATCGCGCGCTGGTTGAAGGAGGACTGAGATGAACGTGCCCGGTCTTGAGGCCTACAACTGGACGGTGTGGTTGATTGGCGTGGCGCTGTTCGCGCTGGTCATCGGCCTGGTGATCGCCGCCATCCTGCGCGCGCGCAAACGGCCGGTGCAGCTGCACTCGGCGGCCGAGCGGCTGCAGCGCGAGCAGGCACTGGGGGCTGAGGTTGAAACCCGCCTGCGCGAGCTGGAGCAGCGCAGGCAGGGCGGCCAGATTGGTGAGGTGGAGTACGAAGCCCTGCGCGCCGCGGTGCTGGCGGCTGCCAAGGGCTGAGGGTGGCTTTCGCCCCCTCCGACAAGCAGCGCGCAGCGAAGGCCCGAGGCGGCGCATCCACCCTCAGCGGCAGGACGCCTCCCCATCAACCGCCGGTGCCTTCATCCGGTACAGGTCCAAACCACCCGCACGCGGCGCGCGCGCCTTGCCGCTGACCAGCAGTTCGCCGGGAGCATTGTTGTCCAGCACGGCACCGCGGGTATCACTGTCGGCGCTGTTGAATGACAACGCCAGCAGCGTTGCCGCCTGCCACTGCCCCTGCCGGCAGTGCGACAGCCACAGCTGCGCGCCGCCGCCGGCATTGGCGCGGGCAAACACCACGCCACGCCCGCCGCCGAGCCAGCTGCCATCCAGTTCGTCGCCGGCGCTGTTGATGCCGACCAGGGGCGTCGGCGCGGCGAAGTCTGCTGCACCCGCGCGTGCCTGCCACAGGTCCCAACCGCCCGTGCCGCCGTGGCGGTTGCTGGAGAACAGCAGCCCGCCGTCCTCGGCCAGGGCCGGTGACCGTTCGTCCTGCCGGCCATTGACGGTGCTGCCCAGGTTCTCGACAGCACCCAATTGGCCATCGGCACCCAGCGCGGCACGGTAGAGATCAAGGCCGCCATGGCCACCGGGGCGGTTGGAGGCGAAGTACAGCCAGCGACCATCGCTGCTGAGGAACGGATCCAGCTCGTCAGCGCTGCTGTTCACTGCCAGCGGCTGCGGCTGTGTCCAGCGCTTGTCCTGCAGGCGGGCGTGCCACAGGTCCCAGCCACCGGCACCGCCCTCGCGGTTGCTGGCCCAGATGATGCGCTGGCCGTCGGCGCTGAGGGTGGCGCGCAGTTCGTCCGCGCGGGTGGACACCACCCCCATGCCTTCGATGCCGTATTCGGAAAGCGCCGAGGCGGCGGGGGTAAAGGGTAGACTCACGGTCAGCGCGAGCAGCAGCAATCGGGTCCGCATAAGGGTCCAGCAGGCAAGGTCGCGTCCAGTCTAGGTCAAGCAGAGGATCCCCATGAGCGTTCCACGCTACGCCGTTTTCGGCCAGCCCATTGCCCACTCGCAGTCGCCGCGCATCCAGTCCGCGTTCGGCAAGGCCCATGGCATCGATGTGGATTACCGCGCCATCGAGGCACCGCCGGAAGACTTCGCGGCGGCTCTGGAGGCCTTTGCCGCCGATGGCGGCGTGGGCGCCAACGTGACCTTGCCGCACAAGGAGGCAGCGTTCGCGCTGTGCACCACCACCACCTCGCGCGCGCAGCGCGCCGGTGCGGTCAACACGCTGCTGCGCAAGGGCGAGCGCTGGCACGGCGACAACACCGACGGCATCGGCCTGGTCCGTGACCTCACCGGCCGCCACGGCCTGGACCTGCGCGGCCGCCGCGTGCTGCTGCTCGGTGCCGGTGGCGCCGCCCGCGGCGTGGCACCGGCCCTGCTGGATGCCGGCATCCTGGAACTGATCGTGGTCAACCGTTCGCCCGAACGTGCCGATGCACTGGTCGACGCCATGAGCGAACCCGGCCGCGCCATTTCCGCCTATTGGGAAGCGTTGCGCGAGCAGGGCGATTTCGAGCTGATCATCAATGCCACCTCGGCCGCGCGCGGTGACAGCAACGGCTTCAACCTGCCGCTGTCGCTGGTCAACAGCATGACCACGGCAGTGGACCTGAACTACGGTGAGGCCTCGATCCCGTTCCTCGCCTGGGCGCGTGCAGCGGGCTGCCGCAACAGCTTCGATGGCTTGGGCATGCTGGTCGAGCAGGCCGCGGAGAGCTTCCAGCAGTGGCACGGCATGCGCCCGGAAACCGATGCCATCTATGCCGAACTGCGCGCAGGTGACGCGCTGTTGGTCACCGCGGACTGAGGCTGGCCCATGCAACCCATGGAATTGCTGACGACCCTGCTGGTTTCCATCGGCTACCGCTTGCCGATCCTGATTGGCTTGGGCGTTGCCTTGGTGATGCTGCTCGACACCCCGCGCGGCAAGGTGCGCAGCGTGGCCTTGTCCGCGTTGGGATTGCTGCTGGCCGTCACCCTGATTGGTGGCGTGCTGAGTGCCGTGCCCCTGCTGCTGATTGCAGGTGGCAATTACAGCAGCGTGGGTTCGATGAATACGCTGCTGAGTACTGGCCATATTGCGCTGTCGCTGCTGGAAGCGGTCGGTTACATCATGCTGGCCTGGGCGCTGGTGCAGGCCTTGCGGCGGCCACAGGCTCCCGGTAAACCCTGAGCCCGCAACGCATTCGGTGAATGCGGGCGGGTATGGGAAAATGCCCGCCTTGATTGAGCTGCTGGCAGATTGGCGTGACGGAAAAAGTAGAAGCACCACGGACGCTGACCGAAGACCTGAAAACCGGCATCCGTGACGCCTACGCCAAACTGCAGGCGAACACCCCGGGCTTCAGCACGCGTCGCTCGCAGAGCCAGATGATCGGCGTGGTGTCGCGTGCGCTGGGCACCGGCGGCGTCGGTGTGGTGGAAGCGCCCACCGGCGTCGGCAAGAGCCTGGGCTATCTCACCGCCGGCGTGCCGATTGCGCTGGCCAGCAAGAAGAAGCTGGTGATCAGCACCGGCACCGTGGCCCTGCAGTCGCAGCTGGTCGAGCGCGACATCCCCAACTTCCTCAAGTCCACCGGCCTGCAGGCCACCGTGGCGCTGGCCAAGGGCCGCACCCGTTACCTGTGCACGCGCAACGCCGCCGAAGCACAGGGCGAGGGCGTGCAGGAGGGCATGTTCGGCGACGACGTGCAGCTTTATGACCGGCCGTTGGCACCGATTGAAATGGACGTTGCCGAGAAGCTGACCAAGGCCTTCATCGAAGGCCGCTGGAACGGCGACCTGGACAATGCGCCGGAGAATGTCACCCCCACATTGCGCATGCGCATCACCACGCCGGCCTCGGCCTGCGCCGGCCGCCGCTGCGCGTATTCGGCGCAATGCCCGGTGCTGCGTGCGCGTACCGAAGTGCGCGACGCGCAGATCATCGTCACCAATCACGCGCTGCTGTTGTCGGCGCTGTCCTTGGGCGACAGCGACAGCGGCCAGCCGCTGATCGCGCCGCCGGGCGACATGCTGCTGGTGCTGGACGAAGGCCACCATATCGGCAACGTTGCCATCGACCAGGGCGCGGCCAACCTGCCGCTGGACGACATGGCCAAGCGCACCGGCCGCCTGCAGATCCTGATTGCCGGCGCCTACCGCGCGGTGGACAAGGACAAGATCGGCAACCTGCTGCCGAACGAGGCCATCGATGTGGCATCGCGGGTGAGCAAGCTGCTCAAGGCATTCCGCGACGAGATCGGCAACGTCTGGATTCCGCAGCCTGATGAGCGCGAGCCGATGTGGCGCGCTGCCAATGGCCGCCTGCCCGAAACCTGGCGGCAGCCGATCGAAGTATTGGCCGATGAAACCCGCACCCTGCTCAACTGGGCAACAGCGGCGGCTTCTGCTGTCGCCAAGGGCAAGCAGGATGATCCGGCGGTCGAACGCCTGCAGCGCAACCTGGGCATGGCCCAGGAGATGGTCGAGCAGCAGTACAACCTGTGGGCCGGCTGGCGCCGCGAGGACAAGGAAGGCCAGCCGCCGATCGCGCGCTGGGTGACCATGTCACGCGATGGCGACTACATCCTGCACTGCTCGCCGGTATCGGCGGCGATGGTGCTGCGCAAGCTGCTGTGGGACGAAGTGGACTCGGTGGTGATGACCTCGGCGACGCTGACCGGCGGCGGTGATTTCCAGTCATTGGCGATCGACAACGGCATTCCCGACGAAGCGGAGATGGTGTCGCTAGCCTCGCCGTTCGACCTGCCCAACCAGGCCGAGCTGATCGTGCCGCAGTTCCCGGTGACGCCGGATGACCGCGAGCGTCATCCCAAGGAAGTGGCCAAGTACCTGGTGGCCGAGCTGGATTGGGACAAGGGCAGCATGGTGTTGTTCACCTCGCGCTGGAAGATGGAGAAGGTGGCCGAGCTGATGCCGGCCTCGCTGCGCAAGAAGATCCTGGTGCAGGGCGACGGCGCCAAGCAGAAGATGATCGACGAGCACATCAAGCGCACGTCGGCGGGCGAGGGCTCGGTGCTGTTTGGCCTGAACTCGTTTGGCGAAGGCCTCGACCTGCCGGGCGAGGCCTGCACCACGGTGGTGATCACCCAGGTGCCGTTCGCCGTGCCGACCGATCCACAGACCTCGACCTTGAGCGAGTGGTTCGAGAGCCGCGGCTTGAACTCGTTCAACCTGATCGCGATCCCGCATGCGTTGCGCACCTTGACCCAGTTTTCGGGGCGCTTGATCCGTACCTCAACCGACACCGGGCGGGTGATCATCCTGGATTCGCGCCTGCTGACGCGCCGGTATGGCAAGCGCATCATTGATTCGCTGCCGCCGTTCAAGCGGGTGATTGGTTGAGGTAGGAGGCTTGCCTCCAATTCCTTTCCCCTCTCCCCAACCCCCCGCTCCGCGCCCCAGCCCTTGCGCCAGCGCAAGGTCGTTCAAGGTGCCACGAACCTTCGGTTCGTCAGCCGGCCCCTTTCACCCCGCAAGGGGAGAGGGGCTTTGAAGCACTGCGAGCGCCAGCAGTGCTAGTAACTGCAGCTGTAGCCCCTCTCCCCTTGCGGGAGAGGGGTTGGGGAGAGGGGGAAAGCTCTTCGCTGGAACATCCCCGTTCCAACTCGTAAAGTTCGCCACCTCCCACTATTCCAGGCTGCCATGGCTACCCCTCCCGCAACTTTCCCTTGGGCACAGCAGCTGCAGCGATTGCAGCTGCGCGATGGCGCACTGGCGCTGTTGGGGACGCACGCGATGTTCATCGCCGATGGCGATGCACTGACTGCCGCAGGTTCGGCGCTGGAACAGCTGTTGTTGGCTGGTGAGAGTCAGCTCAAGGCAGACAACGACGTGAGCCTGGTTGCCGACGAGCTACGCCGCTACCAGAAGTTCACGCCGCCGGGCCGGCCGTCGGTGCAGATCGTGCAGCTGCGGCGGCAGCAGTCGACGGTGCAGCAGGCGCAGCGTATCGCGCGTCAGACGTTCATTCGAAACGCCGATGGTTTTGCGCGTGCAATTGCTTTGGACGTGCCGCAAAAGCTGGGTGTAGTTGAAACAGTGACGCGCTGGCTACGCGCAAACCTCGCATAACACCGCTTCGCCCCCTCCTTTTCGTAGAGCCGTTTAACCCCCTCCCTTGCGCGAAGCGCAGGGGAGGGCCCGGGAGGGGTAGCCTTTGCAGTTGCAGTTGCAGTTGCAGTTGCTTCAGCTCCGGCCTTTGACCTACCGGGCCCCTTCCGCAGCGACGGAGCCAGTGGGAAGAACCCGAAGGGCGACGTGCATGGATGCACGTCGTTTTTCGCCACGACAGGGACGTCGTGTCGAAAAATCCCGCTGGCGGAGTGGACCCGCGTCGCGTAGCGGCGTGGGCGCGGAGGCAGGGTGTGCTTTCTTTTGGTTATCTTTTCTTTGCACAAGCAAAGAAAAGTAACTCGCTCCCCGAAGGGGAGAGAAAGCTCTTGCTCTTGCTCTTGCTCTTGCTGCAACTGCAACTGCAACTGCAACTGCAACGGCAACGGCAACGGCAACCAAGATCAAAGGCTTTCGCCCGCCTTCGGCGCGCGAGCGCACCTTTCTTTGCTTGTGCAAAGAAAGGTGGCCCAAAGAAAGCACACCCTGCCTACGCGCCTTCCGCGCGACGCGCTCCAGGTCCACTCCGCTGCCGGGATTTTTCGACGATACATCCTTGTATCGTCGAAAAACGACGTGCGTCCTGCACGTCGCCCCATGCGGGGTCTTGTCCGTCAGCTCCGTCGCTGCGGAAGGGGCCCGGTAGAGCAAAGGCGGAGGCAACTGCAAAGGCTACCCCTCCCCAGCCCTCCCCTTGCCTGCGGCAAAGGGAGGGGGCTCGAGCAACAGCAACAGCGGCGGCTGCTAGTGCTGGGTTAGTGCCACAGGCCGAGGATCAGTCCGAACAGCACGAACTGTACGGTGTGGTAACCACCATCAATCGCCCACAACTTTCCGCTGCGCTGGGCAAACTGGTAGTTGATGCCGAAGCTGGCCGCGACCATGCCGAAACCGGCCACCAGGCCGCACAGCAACGCCTTGCGCAGCTCCGGCTGCGGGCCAACAAACCAGGCAAAGGCGAACGCCGCCACCAGCGAGAACACAAAGGCCACACCGAAGACCTTGCCTGGGTGCCCCTGCGGTACTTCGCCGCCGTTCTCACGGTTCCAGGCACGGCCAAACAGGACGGGGGAGTACCACAAGCCGCCCAGCAGGAAGCTCGATACAGCGGCCAACAGCACGGCATAGACGTTCATGCATTTCCCCTGGGAGTGAGCGATGCCGCATCCTAGCGCTGCCGGGTGCGCTTGCGTAGCCGCCACGACAAAGAAGACCGGCGGGTTTCCCCGCCGGCCTCCTACCTCGCACACTCTGCAATGACGCGGCTCAGGCCTCCAACGCCGCGGCCGGGCCAAAGAACTCGTAACGGCTCTGCGCTTCCGGCACCCCTACGTCACGCAGCAGCTTCTTCACCTGCGCCATGAACGGCTTCGGACCGAGGAAGTAGGCGTCGACGTCGCGCTCGGCGGGCAACCACTGCTCCAGCAGTTCGCGGTTGAGGAAGCCTTCGGCATCAGCAGCATCGCCAGGCAGCGCCTCGCTGTAGCAGGTGTAGCTGCGCAACTGCGGATGCTGCTTCTGCTGGTCGGCGATGAACTCGCGGAACGCATGCACCTGGCCATTGCGGGCGCAATGAATGAAATGTACCTGGCGACCGCTGGCCAGCGCCTGCTCCAGCATCGGCAAGGTGGGGGTGATGCCGACGCCACCGCTGATGAAGGCAACCGGGCGCTCACTGGCAACCAGGGTGAAATCACCGGCCGGGGCAAACAGTTCCAGTGTGTCGCCTACCTGCACCTTGTCGTGCAGATGGTTGGATACCTTGCCGTTGCCTTCGCGTTTGACGCTGATGCGGTAACCGACGCCGTTGGCTGCACGCGACAGGGAATAGTTGCGGCGGGTTTCCTCGCCGTCGAGTTCCAGCTTCATGCCGATGTACTGGCCGGGCTTGAAGTCCACCACCGCGCCACCGTCAACCGGAACCAGGTGGAAGGAGGTGATTTCCGCACTCTCGGGCACCTTCTCGGCAACGCGGAACGTGCGGGCGCCACGCCAGCCGCCCGGGGCCTTCTCATTGGCTGCGTAGACTTCTTCTTCGGCACCGATCAACAGGTCGGCCAGCATCTGGTAGGCCGCGCCCCAGGCGTCGATGATCTCGTCGGTGGCCACGTCCGGGCCCAGTACTTCGCGGATCGAGGCCAGCAGATGGTGGCCGACGATCGGGTAGTGCTCCGGCAGGATCTGCAGGGCAACGTGCTTGTTGACGATCTGCCCCACCAGCGGACCCAGCGCTTCCAGGCGGTCGATGTGCTTGGCGTACATCAGCACCGAGTTGGCCAGCGCACGCGGTTGGTCGCCACTGCTCTGGTGCGAGGGGTTGAACAGCGGGCGTGCGACGTCGCTCTGGCTCAGCATCCGGGCATAGAAGTGCTTGGTCAGCGCCTCGCCGCCGGTTTCCAGCAACGGCACGGTGGCTTTGATCAGGTCGCGTTGGGTGGGGCTGAGCATGGTGCGAGGTTTCCTGCTTTGGGGGGTGCCCCCATGTTCCTCGCACCGCACCGCTCCCCTCGATGACTTAAATCAAGCAATCGAGAATTGGCAGCACCAGACCACGCTCGGCAAGGGTCGCGCCGACACAGCCCCTGTAGTGCCGAGCCATGCTCGGCAAGGGGCCTTACCGATATAGCCAATGCAGTGCCGAGCCATGCTCGGCAAGGGGCCTTACCGATACAACCAATATAGTGCCGAGCCATGCTCGGCGAGGGGCCTTACCGATACAGCCAATGCAGTGCCGAGCAATGCTCGGCAAGGGCCGTACCGGTGTAGCAGCAAGACAGGTCAGTCCGCCTCGGGGCGGTTCAGCGCCGCCGTCATCGCCGCGGCGTCCTCGCGTGACAGGAACAGGTATTCCAGCTCGGCCCCACCGAACTTGTCTTCCAGCTCCTGCTGGCGCACCGGGTGGCTGCCAAAGCGGTAGTGGGTGCCATCGTCGGTATCGATCACGTATACGCCGAACGAGGGGGGATTGGTGAGCGTGCCTTCCAGCTTGACGGAGGCCGGGTCGATGGCGCGCTGGATGAGGTCTTCAAGGTCGATCATGGCGTAACGGTAGGGCTATGGGGGGTGTTTGGGGGGAAGTGAAAAGCCTGTCGCCTTTGGCGTCAATGCTTCTCATGTTTCCAGTTGCGGTGCTTGCCATCAGACAACCACGCGATGGACTGTTCGATACGTTGGTTGCGGGTACTGTCGCGCTTGGCGTCGCCAATCCACTCCAGGTAATCGCGCTGGTAACCCGGGGCAAATGCCTGGAAATGCTCCTTGGCCGCTGGCGCGGCATCCAGTGCCAGGGCAAAGGCAGGCGGCATCGGCAGGGCGGCCCGTGGTGCCCGTCTGGGCGCCTTGGTGCCACTGTCGATGCGCTGCATGCTCTGGCGCAGCTGGCTGGCGAACTCACGCTTGCCGGGCAGGTCCTTGAGCGTGCACAGGCGGCCGTACTGGCCCATGGCCTCGTCGTTGCCGGCCGCGCCATCGCGCTGCCAGAAGCCCAGCGTGGCATGGGCCTTGAACGCGGCCATGCCGCACAGCAACTTGCCCTGGTACAGGAAGGCCGGCATGCCCCATTTGATGGCCTCCTCGGCCTGCGCACAGCCGTCGTGCACACGCTGGCGGATCTCGCGCAGGATGGGCTGGGCGAAAGCGGCGGCGTTGGCGATGTAGGCGTCTACGCGGGGGTCTGGTGTGGGCATGGCTGGCCTCGGATGGGCGCAGCCTGCCGTTAGTTTCGCGTTAAAACAAGCCCGTCATGGTCGTAGACGGGCAAACAGCCTGTTCCGGCATGGTCAGGCCCGGCGCGCGCCGCGGGCCAGGCCGCTGCACAGCGCGATGAACGCGGTGAAGGCGGCCATCGACAGGAACTGCAGGCGGGTCTCCGGGGTGCTCAGCAGCAATACGAAGATCAGCCCCAGGATCGCCAGCGCCAGCACCGTCAGGTAGGGGAAGCCGGCCATGCGGAACGGCAGCGGCGTGCCCAGGCGCTCGGCGCGGCGGCGCAGGATCAGCTGCGAGACCAGGGTGATGGTCCACACCAGCAGGCAGGTGGAGCCGACCACGTTGAGCAGCACCGGCAGCACCTTGTCCGGGAACACCAGCTCCAGCACGGTGGCGGCAAAGCCGAACAGCACACTGGCCAACACCGCCAGCACCGGCACCTGGCGGGTATTGGTCAGGCCCAGCCAGCGCGGGGCCTCGCCCCGTTCAGCCAGCGAATAGATCATCCGCGAGGCACCGTACAGGTTGGCGTTCAGCGCCGACAGCAGGGCGATCACCGCGATCAGGGTGATGGCAGTGGCCGCGCCGGGGATGTTGGCCACCTGCAGCACGGCGGCGAACGGCGATTTGAGGGTGGGGCTGTTCCACGGCACCACGGCGATGATCACGCCGATCGAGCCGATGTAGAACACCAGGATGCGCCAGGCCACGGTGCGGATGGCACGGGCCAGGCTGCGCTCCGGGTCCTGGGTTTCGGCCGCGGCCACGGCCACGATCTCGGTGCCGCCAAAGGCGAAGATCACCACCAGCAGCGCCGCGCCGATGCCGGCCAGGCCCTTGGGCATGAAACCGTCATGGCCGGTGATGTTGGCCAGGCCGGGCGAAGGCACGTTCGGCAGCAGGCCCAGCAGCAGCGCGATGCCGATCAGGATGAAGGCGATGATGGCGCCGACCTTGAGGATGGCGAACCAGAACTCGAACTCGCCGTAATTGCGCACGCCCAGTAGGTTGATGGCGGTGAACACCACCATGAATGCCAGCGAGGTCAGCGGTACCGACAATTGCGGCCAGACCGTACTGAGCAGGCCGGCCGCGCCGACGGATTCGGCGGCGATCACCACCACCAGCTGCGCCCACCACAACCAGCCGACGGTGGCGCCGGCAGTGGCACCCAGGGCATCGGCGGCATAGACCGAGAATGCGCCGCTGGCGGGCCGTGCGGCAGCCATCTCGCCCATGGCGTGCATCATGATGATGACCAGGGTGCCGGCCACCAGGTAGGAGATCAGTACCGCTGGGCCTGCGGCCTGGATGCCCACGCCCGAGCCCAGGAACAGGCCGGCGCCAATGGCGCTGCCCAGCCCCATCATGATCAGCTGGCGCGGCTTGAGCGCGCGTTCCAGTTTCTGCGAAGGGGCGGTGGCCGGGGCGGGAGACGTGCTGGGCATCGGCGGGTTCTAGGACAAGAAGAGGGCGACACGATACCGCGTCCGCCCACTGCAGTGGCTGTGCCGTTGGTGGGGATTGGCATGCTGCCGGTACGATGAAGGTCCCGGCGCGCATGTGCGCCTGCAGCAACGGGTGCGCGGATGCGTGGTCTGGATTTCAGTTCCTGGCAGGGCCTGCTGTCGACGCTGGTGGGCCTGGCGATCATCACCCTGATCGGCGTGGGCATCCGCTTGCTGGTGATGCAGGCGGTGCAGCAGAAGCGCGAAGCCGCCAATCGCCAGATCAACGAACGGCTGAAAACCCTGATTGCGGCCTACAAAACCTTGGGTGGTTCCTTTACCGGCGATCTCAGCGTTGACCCCAGCCACCTGCGCGATCTGCGCCGACGTGCTGCCGAACTGGCACAGGGACAGGCAATCGCTACCGCCGAGGGCACGCTGTTGTTGCCGCCCCCGGATCCGGGCGAGGCGGGTGAGCGGGCGCGGCGTATCCGCGATGCGGTGGAGGCGGCGCTGTCGGATGTGATCCTGCTGGGCACCGAGGAGCAGGTGCGCCTGGCCGCGCGCGCAGCCACCGATATGGTCGAGGGCCGGCCGATCCACACCGCCGAGCTGGTGGTGTCGCTGCGCGACTTCGTCCGCAGCGTGCTGGACCTGGAGGTGATACCGGCTGCCGTCGCCATTCCCCGCCAAGGTCCGTTGCGCCCGGCGGGCAGCGGTGGCGGCAACAAGGGTGGTGGCAAAGGTGCCGACAAGGACGCTGCTGGTGGTGGCAAAGGCGGTGCCGGTGGTGGCGGGATGGGCGGGATGGGCGCCGGCATGGGCATGGGCGCCGGGCTGGGGTACGGCGCAGGGCGCGGTGGTGAGGATGACCCGGAGCGCGGCGCCTGAGGCCTTACAGCAGACCGGGAATCAAGCGTTTTGTGCGTGCCGCATAGGCGCTGTAGGCGGGCCCGAAGTGGGCCGCCAGGAAGCGCTCCTCCTGCCGCAACTTGACCCAGAACGAGGCGAACACGATTGCCACGGCGATCACCCCGCGCCAATCGCCGACCATCAAGGCGGTGCCGCTGAACATCAGCAGGAAGCCGCTGTAGATGGGGTTGCGCACATGTGCATACGGCCCGCTGCTGATCAGCTCGTGTGCCTGCTTGATCTGCACATTGCCGCTCCAGTTGCGGCCCAGCTGCCAGCGCGACCACAGCGCGAGTGCGGCACCTGCCACACACAGCAGCAGGCCCAGGGTGTAGATCGGCAAGGCGTGCGGGACGAACTGCTCGCGCAGCCAGCTGTGGCCAAACCATTGGCCTGGACCGAGCAACAGTACCGCAATGAGCAACGGCAGCCAGTACGCCAGGAACTGCCGCGCACGCGACTCGTTGCGGCTCACCGGTTTGGCGCGCAGTGCGGTGATGGCCCAATAGCCAAGCACCACGGCCCAGCACAGTAGCAGGCCGAGATGGAAGACGGTTGGCATTAATAACTCCGTCATCGCGGAACGGACGCTCAGTTTGATCCGTGCCGCGTCACCCGCTTGTGAGCTGGGGTGGCTGTGGGCAGAACCGCGCGCTGCGGTACGAAGCTGCTTGGGCTCGATCGGCTGAAATCAGCGGTGGCGCCGGATGAAGCAACGGCGCCTTGCGGCGCCGTCATCGGTTCAGCTTACTTCCAGCGTGACTTGCCGCGGATGTAACGCGCCGCATCTTCCAGCGAAGTAGGCAGGTACTCCGACCACAGGTTCGGCGGATAGGCGTTCTGGTAGGTGTCGTAGACGTCACGGAACAGGTCCATGTGCACCACCGGTTGGCGCTTGCGTGCACGCAGCTCGGCGATCGGCACGCGGCCCAGCACCAGGGTTTCTTCCTTGCTCTGTGCTTCGGCGACGATCTTGCCGCTGGGGTCGTACAGCGCGGTGCCGCCTGAGCCGGGGTCGTCGAAGTAGGGGCCGTTGTCCGGCGAGATCGAGTTGTTGACGATGGAGGAGTAGACGCCGTTGTACATGGCGCAGGCGGCGATATCCATGTCGGAGAAGCCGCCCGAGGCGGTACGCAGGAATACTTCGGCGCCCTTGAACGCCATCGCCCGGAACAGTTCCGGCTCACGCTGGGTGGAGCTGGTGCAGATATTGCCCAGCGGCGTGCGGGTGACCGGCACGACGGCATCGCGGCCGTACATTTCCACGTAGCGGTCGAGCACGTCATACGTCGTGGTGGTGAACAGTTCAAAGTCCGGGAAGGCCCCCTTGAGGTTGCGTGCCTTCCAGTGCTTGTCCACGATCTCGCCCTTGTCGTTCATGATCGTGGTGATCGACAAGACGTGGCCCGGCCAATCCGGGTCGGTGGCATAGGCGCCGAACACGATCCAGGTGCCGTATTGGCGTGCCTTGGCGGCGATGGCCTCGGTTTCTTCGCCGGGAATGGTGATGGCGAACTTGAGGATTTCATTGCGGGTCCACTTGCGCCAGCCGGTGAGCGGGAATTCGTGGAACTGCAGCAGGTCGGGCTTGGCGTGGTAATGCGCCTTGTCGATGAGCTCGAGCATGTGCGCCAGGTTGCGCCTGGTGCCGGCCTTCCATTCGTTGGCGTCGAAGCTGTGCACGCGCGACTGCACCAGGCCCAGGGTCCATGCCGGCTTGGCCAGTTCAACCGTGGTGTAGGTGCCATCGGTGCGTTCGTTGAGCGCGTCCGGGCCCTTGCCCATGGCGGCTTGTGCCGGTGCCGAGGCGCCCAGCAGGGACGGGCCGACTGCGCCCAGTGCGGCCAGGCCGGCGGCACTGCCCAGGAAATGTCTGCGGGTGTTGCTCATTGCTTGCCTCGATGGATGGGCGGCGTGGATCATCTTGGTTGCAGTTGCAGTTGCAGTT
>DKPB01000008.1:11816-12062 GCA_002471015.1 Stenotrophomonas sp. UBA7346 | reverse complement strand
CACTGACCATCGTCACCGTGGAGCCACTCACCGTGCACACGCTCGGCGTGGTCGAAGCAAACACCACAGGCTCGCCCGAAGCACCACCGGTTGCCGACACGGCAAAGGTGCCGCCGACCGAGAACACCGGATTGGCCGGAGTAGCTGTGAAACCGATGATCGACTGATTGGCCGACCCAATCGTGACGCTCAAGGTTTCCTGCGGCGCCGCGCTGTAGTTGCTGTTGCCGGCCTGGTCGGCGGTCA
>DKPB01000008.1:11028-11521 GCA_002471015.1 Stenotrophomonas sp. UBA7346 | reverse complement strand
GGAGCCAGCAACAGTGCATATGCCCGGCGTGGTCGAAGCAAATACCACCGGCTCGCCCGAAGCACCGCCCGTCGCCGACACCGCAAAGGTGCCGCCGACCGAGAACACCGGGTTCGTCGGAGTGGCGATGAAAGCAGTGATCACCTGCGTGGCCGACCCGATCGTGACGCTCAAGGTTTCCTGCGGCGCCGCGCTGTAGTTGCTGTTGCCTGCCTGGTCGGCGGTCAGCGCACAGCTGCCGGCGTTGACCATCGTCACCGTAGAGCCACTCACCGTGCACACGCTCGGCGTGGTCGAAGCAAACACCACCGGCTCGCCCGAAGCACCGCCGGTTGCCGACACGGCAAAGGTGCCGCCGATCGAGAACACCGGATTGGCCGGAATAGCTGTGAAACCGATGATCGACTGATTGGCCGACCCAATGGTGACGCTCAAGGCTTCCTGCGGCGCCGCGCTGTAGTTGGCATTTCCAGCCTGGTCGGCGGTCAGCGCA
>DKPB01000008.1:0-10762 GCA_002471015.1 Stenotrophomonas sp. UBA7346 | reverse complement strand
GGAGCCAGCAACAGTGCATATTCCCGGCGTAGTCGAAGCAAATACCACTGGTTCGCCCGAAGCACCGCCCGTCGCCGACACCGCAAAGGTGCCGCCGACCGAGAACACCGGATTGGCCGGAGTGGCTGTGAAACCGGTGATCGCCTGCGTCATCAATCCCACCAGCACGCCGTTGGTGGCGGACACATTATTAAGTGTCCGGTGGGCATCGTTGCCCACCGCATCTTTCAAACTGCCGCCATTGAGTCCCAGTGCGCCCACTGCAATACCGTCGTCGTCACGGTCGCCGCTGGCCACGGCATAAGTGAAGATCAGCGCCGACGTACCGCTGCCCGCGACATAGTTGGCGTACACGGTGCTGCCGCCTACCATCAGGGCCAGCTGCGGCGTCCCGGTTACGACCAGCACTTCGTTGAAGGTGACCACAAAATCCAATGTGCTTCCGGCCTGGTAACGGCCGGCCGCAGGCACGCTCACGGACGTCACCTCCGGTGCGGTCGTATCGACGGTGTAAACCTGCCCACCGGTGAAGCCAGCGTCGATGGCATTGCCCAACATCACTCCCCGGATACCGGTACCACTGGCGTTGAGATCCAGCCGCAGGGTGCCGTTGCCGGAGACATTGCCCACCTGCAATGTATACGTTTCGCCTGCACCCGATACCAATACTGACTGCACCATACCGCTGGCGGTATCGGTCCGCGTCAAACTGAAGTCGCTTGTATCAACGCCGCTGACCGGCTCGGAGAAGGTCACCTGGAAACGCAGGTTGCTGGCATTGCTCGGCGAAGCATCCACGCGGGTGATGGACGTCACGGTGAGCGGCGGCAACACCGTCAGCGAATAGCTCTGGGTCTTCAAGAACGGCGCGTTGCTGCCGATGCTCGAATCCTTCACCTCCACATCAAAGTTGAAGGTGCCCTGTGTCGTTGGCATACCGGACAGCTCACCGGTGGAACTGAGTGTCAACCCGTTCGGCGGTGTTCCAACAAGCGCATAGCGGTACGGCGCGGCACCACCACTGGCGCTGACAGTCTGGCTGTAACTCGTACCCACCACGGCCGCCGGCAGGGTGGGGGGGCTTACCGTGATGGTGGGCGGCAATACCATCACCGTCACCCGGGCCGGTGTGGAGGTGCCTGCGACGTTGGTAAGGGTATAGGTAAAACTGTCCTGCCCCGCGTACCCCGCTGCCGGAATGTAGGTGAGAGCGTTACCACTGGCTGCGGCGGTGCCGTGACTGGCCGCCGCGGCTACCGCCACGCTGGTGACATGGTTGCTGGTATCGACGGGGATGGAGACGACGCCGCTGTTGTAAGGAACATTCGCCATAGTAATTGCGGCGGCGTTCGGCCTGCTGACATAGGTGAACCGGTCCGCCGCACTGGTAGTGCTGGTGCCGCCTGGGGTCGTCACCGTGATATCCACGGTGCCGGCGCTGCCGGCCGGCGACGTGGCGGCGATGGAAGTGGCGCTGTTGACGATAACGTTGACGGCACTCTTGGCGCCAAACATCACCGCAGTGGCACCGCTGAAATTGGCACCGGTCAGGGTGACGGCCGTACCACCGGCGGCAGGGCCGCTGGCGGGTGAAATGCTGATGATCGCAGGTACAGGGACAGGATCGTCATTTAGAATTGTGCCCACACCCTGCCCGTCAACCATTGTGGCACCCGACACATCGCTCAGGTTGACGAAGAAGGTTTCATCGGATTCGTAGGCGGCATCGCCATTTACCTTCACGGAAATGGTGGTGCTGGAGCTACCCGCTGGAATAGTCATCGTGCCTGAAGCGGCGACGTAGTCGGTGCCCGCTGTTGCGGTGCCATCGGCAGTGGCGTAATCGAAGCTTACGCCACCTGCGCCGGCGGGCTGGTTCAGGCTCACGGTGAAGACAAAGTCCGTCTGGCTTGCATTGCCTTCGTTCAGGCGGACATCGTTTATCGTCAGCGTGGTTGGGTTGGCATTGACGATGGTGCCGGTAGCCGAACTCGGGCTGCCTACGGTGTAACCACTGCCGACGGCCACGCTGACCGTGGCGGTTTCATCTGCCTCTGCGGTGGCATCTGCAACCGCGACAAGGCGCAACGTGATGCTGCTGGCGTTGGCCGGAATGGTTACCGATGCCACATTCCCGCTGTAATCAATGCCAGCGGTGGCGGTGCCGGAAAAAGTCAGGTTCACCGTGGTCGGTGTTGTCAGCGCAACATCGCGGGTGACGGTGTAAACCAACGCCGTGCCGCTATCCTCGCGTACCGCGGCAGGGGAGACCGCAATGCTTACATTCGGCGCGATAGGTATTACCCGATTGCTGGGCCCCACCTGCAAGCTGGAGTATCCCGCGCTCATTGCCTGCACATTGAACTGATACGATTTACCCGGGGTCAGTCCTGTAACCACGACGGGGCTGCTATTGCCTTGCGCCATCGCGGTGAAGTCGGTGGACATGACCAGATACGTCACCGGCGTACCGCCGGGCACGTTGGAAGGCGAGAAACTGACTGTGGCCGAACCCACACCGGCAACCGCGGCCACATTACCCGGGTCCGACGGCGTGGCATTGGCAAGAATCCAGAACGGCGCAGACGGCGTGGAGACAGTGCCAGCGGCCCATTGATAATGGGTGCCATCGCCTGCCGCGCGCGACATCTGGAACGAAGGCGACACCTGCACCCGGCCCTGCACCATGTCCTCGTCGCTGATCTTGTAGGTGGCCGTGCAAGTACCGGTGTAGGTGATGGTGCTGCAGTTACTGCTGGCAAACGTACTGGGCGCACCACCGTTGAAGGTAACGCCAGTGATGGGCGTGCTGTTGCTGTCCACGTTGAAGATGAAGGTGATTTCCTGCCCCTTCGCGCTATAGGTGCTGGGGCTGACCGACGTCAAACTCACTGTCTGTGCCATCGCCGGTGCTGCCATGACGGTGACACATAGCAACACGACGGCGGCTGCCAGCGCGTGGGCAGCCCGGTGTACGGGCTGTGCGTGCCGCAGATGGAGCACGCACGACAGACCGGCGCGAGCGCGCCCGATGATTTGCTTGAACATATAGCCCCCTGCACCGGTGTGGGACCGGCGTGCCATGCACGCTGCACAGCATTCGCGGCGACATAGGAACACACTGTCGTAAGACCACCGCAAGGGGGGCCGCGCGAGGCGGGAAACCGCCGATTTAGCTGACGCGCATCACATTTTTTTCACTGCTACGACAGAAATCCGCGCAAAACTCAGGACAGGTCCCAGCGGATCGGGGTTTGCCCGTGGCGTTGCAAATAGTCGTTGGTCTGCGAGAAATGGCGGCAGCCGAGGAAGCCGCGATGGGCCGACAACGGCGAGGGATGCGGGGCCTTGAGCACGCGGTGGCGGCGGGTATCGATGACCTTGCCCTTCTGCTGGGCGTAGGCACCCCACAGCAGGAATACCAGGCCCTCGCGCTCACGGTTGAGCACGTCCACCACATGGTCGGTGAAGCCCTCCCAGCCACGCCCCTGGTGCGCGCCGGCCTTGCCCTCCTCCACCGTCAATACGGCGTTGAGCAGCAGTACCCCCTGGCGTGCCCACGGCAGCAGGCAGCCGTGGTCCGGCCGTGGGATGCCCAGGTCGGCCTCGATCTCTTTATAGATGTTGAGCAGCGACGGCGGTACCGGCACCCCCGGCATCACCGAGAAGCTCAAGCCGTGCGCCTGGCCGTAACCGTGGTAGGGGTCCTGGCCCAGCACCACCACCTTCACCTGCTCGAACGGGGTGGTGTTGAAGGCAGCAAATATCTCCGGGCCGGGCGGGAACACCTGCACTCCATCGGCCTTGCGCTTGCGCAGAAAGGCCGACAACTCGCGCATCTCCGGCCGCAGCAGCCAATCACCTATGCGTGCCTTCCAGCTTGCTTCCAGCTGGATGCTGTTGCCGTCCTGGCTCACAGCATCACGGCCGGCTGTGCCATGCGCGCCAGCCGCAGCTGGAACAGCACCTTGGTCACCAGCAGGCGTTCTTCGATGGGTTTCTGCACCAGGTCATTGGCCCCGGACTGCAGCAATGCCGACTGGTTGTGCGGGTTGCCGTCACCGGTCATCACCAGTACCGGCAGGCGGCGCTTGCCATAGCCGAAATCGATGCGGATGCGCTCGACCACGTCGCGGCCGCTCAATTCGCCCTTCAGGGTGACGTCGGTCAGCACCAGGTCCACCGGGCGCGTGGTGCGGCCCAGTGATTCAGCGGTGAGCAGCGAGAACGCATCCTCGGCGGTAAGCACATGCACTACGTGCAGCTTGTGCCGCTCCAGCATGCGCTTGGTGGCCTCGGCGACGACGCGGCTGTCCTCGACATACAGCACGGTGGCGTCTTCCACCGGCTCGGGCTGCACATAGCCCCGAATGAAGGTGGCCAGGGCCTCATGCCCCAGGGCCTTGTCGAAATAGTCGGTGACGTACTCGGTGAAACGGCGCTGCTCCAGGTGCTGCTGGGCATCGCCGGAGACCACGATCACCGGCACGTAGGCCTGGCCGGCGGCTTCGCGCACGCTGCGCGCCAGTGCCAGGCCATCGCCATCGGGCAATGCCAGCGAGGTGGTGACCAGGTGCACCGGGCCGTCAGCCAGTGCCTGCCGTGCTTCCTCGATGCTGGCGCAGCCAATCACATCCACATCGGGCAGCTCGCGCTTGAGCACATCGCTGATCAGACGCCGTACCAGTTTGGAACCATCGACCACCATTACCCGCGGGGCATCGCTGATCAGGTGCTTGAGCTCTTGCGTGGCCATGCGTGCCTCAGGTTTCAGTCGGTCGAGTCTGCCTGAGGAAATGGCCGGTAACCAGCCATGCGCCCAACCAGCCCAGTATCGTGGTGGCCACCAGCACCATTGCCGAATGGAATGCATCCAGCCCGTGCAGCACGAACGGGCTGCCATAGCTTTGTGACAGTTCCGCCAGCGGCGCGCGCAGGGCCAGCCCGCAGATGCCGATCAGCCCCAACGCCACCACACCGGCTCCCAGGCCGTACCAGCCCCCGAGGTAGACGAAGGGGCGGCGGATGAAGCCGTCGCTGGCGCCGAGCAGCTGCAGCACGCCGATCTCCTCGCGCCGGGCCTGGATATCCAGGCGCACGGTATTGCCAACCACCAGCGCCGCACCCAGCCCCAACAGTGCCGACAGCACCTGCACCAGGCGCGCGCCAAAACGCAGCCAACCGTCCAGGCGTTGCCGCCACAGCGCATCATGCTGCACCAGGTCGGCCTCGGGCAGCGCTTCCAGCGACTTGGCCAGGGCCGCGTCATCGCCCTCGGCCGGGGTCACGATCAACAACGTTGGCAGCGGGTTCTCACCGAGGGCATCAATGGCCTCGCCCAGACCCGCGGTCTGGCGCAGTTCGGCCAGGCCCTCGTCGGGGCTGCGCAGCACCACGGCTGCCACTTCCGGGCGCTGGCCAATGGTGGTGGCCAGGGCCTGCGCCGCGGCTGCATCCACGGCGGGCTTGAGGAACAGGTTGATGTCGCGCGATTGCTGCACGCTGCCCGCGAACACCTTGAGGTTGTCCAGGGCGATCGACAGGCCCAGTGGCAGCGCCAGCGCCAGCGCCATCACCGCCACGGTCAAGGCGGTAGCCCACGGCTTGCGTACGGCGCGCCCCAGGCTGAACACGACGCTGTGCAGGTGATGGTTGATCCAGGTGCCCAGTCGCGAGGGCGCGGCCGCTTCAGTATTGGCTGTCTTGCTCATCGTGCTCGTTCACTCCGCCAGATCGTGCGGCGAGATGTCATCGACCAGGCGGCCGTGGTCGAGGATCAACACGCGCTTGCGCATCTGCTTGATCAGCGCCAGGTCATGGCTGACCACCAGCACGCTGGTGCCGCGCGCCGGCAGCTCGGCGAACAGCGCCATGATTTCCGCGGCCAGGGTCGGGTCCAGGTTGCCGGTGGGTTCGTCCGCCACCAATAGTTTGGGCTCGGCCACGATGGCGCGGGCAATACCCACGCGCTGCTGCTCGCCGGCGGACAGTTCGCTGGGCAGCGCCTTCTCGCGATGGCCCAGCCCCATGCGCTCGAGCACCAAACGCACCCGCTTGCTGCTGTCGGCACGGCGGTCACCGCGCAGCAACAGTGGCAGGGCGACATTCTCGCCGATGCTGCGGTCCACCAGCAGGCGATGGTCCTGGTACACCGCGCCCACCTCACGCCGATGCAGGGCGACCTTGCCGCCACGCACCTTGAGCAGGTTGCGCTCACCAAAGATCACCGCGCCACGGCTGGGCCGCTCGCTCAGGTGGATCAGCTTGAGCAGGGTGCTCTTGCCGGCACCGGAGTGCCCGGTGACGAACAGCATTTCGCCGCCGGCCACCTCGAAGCTGACATCCAGCAGCGCCTGGTGGCCGCCGGCATATTGTTTGCTGACATTGTCAAAACGCAGGACGTTCATCCTGCCGATTATGCAGGAGCGCGGGCGGGCTGCGGGGGATGCCGATCAGGTGACGGGTTACCTGTAGTGCCGGGCCATGCTCGGCAACAGGCTTTGCCGGCCACGCTGCAGGAGCGGCGTCAGCCGCGAAACGGGGATTGCATCAACCGGCAAAAAGCTCACCCCTCCCCAACCCTCCCCTTGCTACGCAAAAGGGAGGGGGCTGTAGTGCCGAGCCATGCTCGGCAAGGGGCTTTACCAGCCATCCGGCCGGTGGGAGCAGCGCAAGCCGCGAAGCCGGGATTGCATCAACCGGCAAAAAGCTCGCCCCTCCCCAACCCTCCCCTTTGCTACGCAATGGGAGGGGCTGTAGTGCCGAGCCATGCTCGGCAAGGGGCTTTATCGGTAATGCCCCTGCCGAGCATGGCTCGGCACTACAAGGGCTCGCGGCGATCGCGGCTATCAGCTGCCCGACAACATCCGGCGGATCTTGCGACCCAGGCGGGTCAGGAACGAATCGCTGTCGTTGCCGCCGCGCATCGACTTGACCTGCAGCTGCACCGGGCCATTGCTGGCCACTGCCGGTGCAACGGCGGCGGCTGCCTCGGTACCTTCCACCGGACGGCCGTGACGACGACGGCGACGCTTGCGCGGTGCGCGCTCACCTTCCACCGCCGGGCTGTTGGCAGCATTGGGCGCACCTTCGGCGGCCGGACGCGGCGGCTTGGGCGAGCCGTCAGCATTGCCCCGGGCGCCTTCGCTGCGCGGCTTGCGCGGGCCGCGCGGCTTGCCATCGGCGCTACGCTCGCCACGGCGTTCGCCGGGCTTGCCACCACTGCGACCACCGCCACGACGGGCTTCGTCAGCGGCCTTCTGCTCGCGGGCTTCGCGGAAGATCGCACCCACGCTCTCGCCTTCCTCACCCTCGGGCAGCGGTGCGCGCTCCGGACGCGGCAGCGCGGTCAGCAGCTCGCTGGTCACCGATTCCACCGGAATCTTCTGCTCGATGTAGGCCTCGATGTCCGGCAGGCTCATCGCGTAGCGCTCGCAGGCGAAGCTGATCGCATCACCCTCTTCGCCCAAACGTGCGGTACGACCGATGCGATGTACGTAGTCTTCGGCGTCAAACGGCAGGTCGTAGTTGTAGACGTACTTGATACCGTCGATATGCAGGCCACGCGCAGCCACGTCGGTGGCCACCAGGATTTCCAGCTGACCCTTCTGGAAGCGGTTGAGCAGGCTCTCGCGCTTCTTCTGCGGCACGTCGCCGGACAACACGCCAACGCGATAACCGGCCTTTTCCAGCGCACGTGCAACACGCTCGACGAACACCTTGGTATTGACGAACACCATGGTGCGCGCGCCTTCACTGCGCGACAGCAGGCCAATCAGCAACGGCAGCTTTTCTTCGTCGGCCGGGAAGTAGATGCGCTGGCGCACGCGCTCGGCGGTGATGCTTTCGGTCTCCACCACCAGCTTCTGCGGCTCGTTCATGTGCTCATAGGCCAGCTCCAGCACGCGGTGGCTGAGGGTGGCGCTGAACAGCAGGGTCTGGCGGGTGGTGCGCTCGGGCATGCGCCGCAGCAGGAAGCGGATGTCCTTGATGAAGCCCAGGTCGAACATGCGGTCGGCTTCGTCCAGCACGCAGATCTCGCAGGCGTGCAGCGATACCACCTTGTGCTGCTTGACGTAGTCGATCAGGCGGCCGGGGGTGGCGATGATCACGTCCACGCCCTGCTGCAGCAGCTCGCGCTGCTTGTCGTAATCCACGCCACCGTAGACCAGCGCGAAGCGCAGGCCGGTGTCGGCGGCGAACTTCATCGCGTCCTTGTGGATCTGGATGGCCAGCTCGCGGGTCGGCGCCAGGATCAGCGCACGCGGGTCTTCCGGCTTGCGGTCGGCCAGCGCCGGGCGGGTCAGCAGGCGGTTGGCGACGGCGACCAGGAAGGCCAGCGTCTTGCCGGTACCGGTCTGCGCCTGGCCGGCGACATCGCCGCCCGGCAGGGCCACCGGCAGGGTCAGTGCCTGAATGGGAGTGCAGCGGGTGAAACCCGCACCTTCAAGGCCTGCCAGCAAGGTCGGCTGCAGCTCGAAGGAGGAAAAAGTCACGTCGGTTAGCGGTTTGTCGCTCATTGATTTCGTCTTTGTAGTGCCAGCCGGTCAGTGTGGCCGGGCAGCTTGCATCGATTCGGGCACCGTCGCACACTGCGGCCCCTGCGCCGGGTCGCGCGACGTTGGGCTGTACCCTTTTGTCCGCGCAATGCCCCAGTTTACCGCAATGCGGCCGCCAACCCGGCATGGGCAGTCGCATTGCACCAGGAGACTCCAAGTGAGCGATAAGGTTTTACACGTCGGCGATGCCGACTTCGATAGCGCCGTCCTGCAGTCCGGCGAACCGGTCCTGGTGGATTTCTGGGCCGAATGGTGCGGCCCGTGCAAGATGATTTCCCCGGTCCTGGACGAACTGGCTGACGCCTACGACGGCAAGCTGAAGATCGCCAAGGTCAATGTGGACGAGAACCGCGCCACCGCGGTGAAGTACCACGTGCGCTCGATCCCGATGCTGCTGCTGTTCAAGGATGGCCAGATCCAGGCCACCCAGATCGGCGCGGTCGGCAAGGGCCAGCTGAGCCAGATGATCGACAAGGCCCTGGCCTGACCGATCCGGTCCGGCGGCCCCGCGCCGCCGGCCCCCCGGGCCGCCTGCCTTACCGTGGCCCAACAAGGTTTTCCGGGCGCTTGCGCGCCCGCGCGTCGCGATGATAGTGTCATTGCATCCGGCAGCATTCGCGTGCCGCACCCCCGGGCGGGTTCTCGTCCGGATTACTCCCAACCAGTTCGCCGCCCTGCCTGGGCGCTCGCACATCCAAGCGAGAGGAATCAAGCACTTGTCCGAGAACACTCCTTCCGAAACCGGGAGCACCGACGCTCCTGTCGAGAAGCGCGTGCGCAAGCCGCGTGTAGCCAAGACCGCAGACACCGGCGATACCACCGCCAGCGCCCCGGCCCAGCCGGCACTGCCGCTGCCCGCCGCTCCGGCCACCGCTGCGCCCGCCCCTGCCCCTGCCCCCGCTCCGGCGGCCACGCCGGCACCGGCTGCCGAATCGGCGCCCGCTCCGGCAGCAGGTAACGCCAACAATGACGCTCCGGCGGCAGGCAATGCCCAGGACGGCGGCGAATCCCGCGCCGATGGCAACAACCCGCAGCAGCGCTACAACAACCCGCAGGGTGGCCAGGGCCAGGGCAACCGCCGCGACCGTTTCCGCAACCGTCGTGACCGCGACCGCAACCGTCAGCGCGACGACAACGGCATGGGCAACGACGGCGGCAACGAGAACTTCGTCCCGCGCCAGATGCCGAGCGTGCCGGAAGGTTTCCCGGTCTATTCGCTGAGCGACCTGAAGAAGATGCCGGCGCAGAAGCTGCTGGAGATCGCCGAGCAGCTGCAGATCTCCGAAGGCGTGGCGCGTGCCCGCAAGCAGGACGTGATCTTCGCCCTGCTCAAGGTGCTGACCCGCCACGGTGACGGCGTCGCCGCCGACGGCGTGCTGGAAATCCTGCCCGACGGCTTCGGCTTCCTGCGCGCGGCCGAGGCCAGCTACCTGGCCGGCCCGGACGACACCTACATCTCGCCCAGCCAGATCCGCCGCTTCAACCTGCGCACCGGTGACTACCTGTCCGGCCGCATCCGCTTCCCGAAGGACGGCGAGCGCTATTTCGCGCTGTCCACGATCGACACGATCAACGGCGAGCCGCTGGAAGCATCCAAGAACAAGGTGCTGTTCGAGAACCTGACCCCGCTGTTCCCGCGCCGCCGCTTCACCCTTGAGCGTGGCAATGGTTCGTCCGAGGACATCACCGGTCGCATCCTCGACCTGATGGCACCGCAGGGCAAGGGCCAGCGCTCGCTCATCGTCTCCCAGCCCAAGGCCGGCAAGACGATGATGATGCAGCAGGTGGCCACCGCCATCACCACCAACCACCCGGACGTGCACCTGATCGTGCTGCTGGTGGACGAGCGCCCGGAAGAAGTGACCGAAATGCAGCGCACCGTGCGCGGCGAAGTGGTCTCCTCCACCTTCGACGAGCCGGCCGCGCGTCACGTGCAGGTTGCCGAAATGGTGATCGAACGCGCCAAGCGCCTGGTCGAGCACAAGAAGGACGTGGTGATCCTGCTGGACTCGATCACCCGCCTGGCCCGCGCCTACAACAATGTGGTGCCCAGCTCCGGCAAGGTGCTCACCGGTGGTGTGGATGCCAACGCCCTGCACCGCCCGAAGCGCTTCTTCGGTGCCGCACGCAACGTTGAAGAAGGCGGTTCACTGACCATCATCGCCACCGCGCTGGTTGATACCGGCTCGAAGATGGACGAGGTG
>DKPB01000014.1 GCA_002471015.1 Stenotrophomonas sp. UBA7346 | reverse complement strand
CCGAGCCATGCTCGGCAGGGGGCTTTCCCAGCGAAAGGCTCACCCCTCCCCGGCCCTCCCCTTCGCCGCGCGAAAGGGAGGGAGCAATAGCGGTAGTGCCGAGCCATGCTCGCAGGGGGCTTTCCCAGCGAAAGGCTCACCCCTCCCCAGCCCTCCCCTTCGCTGCGCGAAAGGGAGGGAGCAACAGCGGTAGTGCCGAGCCATGCTCGGCAGAAGGTTTACCGGTAACGCCCCTGCCGAGCATGGCTCGGCACTACCTTCAGCCCGGCAGCTGCCAGTTGAACAGGTCCAGCGCTTTCTGGAACTCGCGGTCCAGTGGGGCACGTACTTCAATGCGGCGGCCGTCCTGCGGGTGCGGGAAGGCCAGGCGCTCGGCGTGCAGCAGCATGCGGTGCACACCCTGCATTCGGAAGCTGCGGTTATGCCGGCCGTCACCGTGGCTGGTGTCGCCAATCATGTGATGGAACATGTGCTTCAGATGCCGGCGGATCTGCCGGAAGCGCCCGGTCTGCGGCTGGCAACGCAGCAAGGCATAACGTGAGGTCGGAAAGCCCGCCGACGGGATCGGCAACTCGCCGACCAGCAACTTCTGGAAATGGGTGATGGCCTGCTTCTTGACCGGCTTGCCGGGGCCGCCGTCCAGGTCGTGATCGACAGTGAACGCATCCTCCGCCGGCCAGCCACGGCACACCGCCAGGTAATCTTTCTCCACCTCGCCGTCCATCAGCGTCTTGCCGAGCGTGCTGGCGCTTTCGCGGTCGAAGGCCAGCAACAGGCAGCCGCTGGTGGCGCGGTCCAGGCGATGGACGAGGAAGATCGGCTTGCCCAGCTGCTCGCGCAAGCGGTCGGCGAGGAAGTCATCCTCGCCGCGCGCCAGCTTGCTGTCATGGACCATCAGCCCGGCCGGCTTGTTGACCACCGCCAACCACGGGTCTTCGTACAGCAGCGGCAGCGGCTCAAAGACAACCGGCGCTTCCACGGCTTCATCGACAACATCATTCATCGACGCAACCACGCCGACGCCACGGCAACCGCACCGACCACGCCGCTCACCCACGACCACACCGGGATGGACGCCAACTGCGGGCCGCCGGCATGCAGGCCATACAACAACGCCGACACCACCATCAGGCCGGCACCGGCCACTGCGGTAACCACGCGCCGCTGCATGCGCTGCAGCGTGCCTTCCAGGTTGACGATGTCCTGCGAGCGCATTGCCAGCTCATGCTTGCCTTCCACCTGCTGGCGCAGCCAGCTGTGCAGCAGGGCCGGCATGTCCGGGGCCTGGGTCATGATCTCCGGCAGGCGCTTGCGCAGCTCCTTCAACGCGCGACGCGGGCTGTAGCGCTCGCGCAGGATGCGTTCCAGCACCGGCTTGGCCACTTCCCAGATATCCAGCTGCGGGTCGAGCTGGCGGCCCACGCCTTCGATGTTCAACAGCGTCTTCTGCAGCAGGATCAGCTGCGGCTGCAGGGTCAGCTGGTAGCGCTGGGCGGTGCGGAACAGCTTCATCAACACTTCGGCCAGCGAGATCTGCGACAGCGGGCGGGTGAAGTACGGTTCACACACCGCGCGCACCGCGGCCTCCAATTCGTCGATGCGCACCGTGTTCGGCATCCACTGCGCCTGCAGGTGCAGCTCGGCGATGCGGCGGTAATCACGGTTGAAGATGGCCATGAAGTTCTCGGCCAGGTAGAACTGATCCTCTTCCGAGAGCTGGCCCATGATGCCGAAGTCCAGCGCGATGAAGCGCGGGTTGTCGCGGCGCGCCGGATCGATGTCGACCCAGATGTTGCCGGCATGCGCATCGGCATGGAAGAAGTTGTCGCGGAACACCTGCGTGTAGAACACGCGCACGCCCTTGGCGGCCAGCGCCTTGCGGTCGATGCCGGCCTTGTCCAGCGCGACGATGTCGTCGGAGGGAATGCCCCAGACCCGTTCCAGGGTCAGCGCGCGCTCGGCGGTGTGGCTCCAGATCACTTCCGGCACGTACAGGTCGTCCGAGTTCTCCCAGAACCGGCGCAGCACACTGGCGTTGGCACCTTCGCGCTGCAGGTCCAACTCGGCAGCCAGCGTGGTTTCGATCTCGGCCACCACTTCGCGCGGACGGATCTTGTCGGCGCGCGGGTGGGTGCGCTCGACCAGCGCGGCCAGCGACTTGAGCAGGGCGATATCACCGGCAATCTGCTTTTCGATATCCGGGCGCAGCACCTTGACCACCACCTGGCGGCCACCGCCCAGCGTGGCGGCATGCACCTGCGCAATCGAGGCCGAAGCCAGCGGCGTGGTATCGAAGCTGGCAAAGGCCTCGGTGATCGGCAGGCCCAGCGCCTGCTCCACGATCTGCAGCGCGCGCTCGCCGTCGAACGGCTTGACCCGGTCCTGCAGGAGGGTCAGTTCAACGGCCACATCCGGCGGCACCAGATCGCGGCGGGTGGACAGGATCTGCCCGAACTTGACGAAGATCGGCCCCAGCTCCTGCAGCGCCAGGCGCAGGCGCGCACCCCGCGACTGCGAGGCGATATCGGCACTGGCGCGCGGCACGAAGGGCTTGGCCAGGCGCAACCAGCGCTCGACCGGGGTGCCATCGAGCAGGTCATCCAGGCGATAGCGCAGGATCACCCGGCCGATGCGGCTGGCGCGGAACATGGCGCGGGTCGCCTTCATGCGGCACCTCCGGCGCGCTGACGCAGGCGCGCGATGCGCGCGGCCATGCGTTCGACGTCATCGCGGATCACGTCCACATCATCATGGAAGGCGTCCAGTTCGGCACGGGCAACGACATCTCGCGACTCCTCGGTTACGTATTCAGCGGCGGTCTCGGCCAGATCCTTGGCACTGCGCCTGGCCTGCAACAGCGCCGCACGCAAGGTCTGCGCGATCTGCACGCCGAGGATCTCGCCAAAGGCTTTGACAAAGGGTTGCTGCCAATCCGGATCAAAACGGCTGGCCAGCTGCTGCAGGCGGCGCGCCAGCTCGGCATCGCCGGAGACCTTGACCCGGCCGGCCGGCGCGCTGTTGCCGCGGCGTGCGTTGGCGAGGAACGGCAGCTGCGCCAGCACGCCGCCCAGCGTGCTGCGCACGGCCAGGTCGGGCTCCAGCGCCGGATCGACCGGGCCCACGGTCAGGCGCTCACCGGCAACGCCGATCTGCATCGCCAGCGACGGCGACTCCAGGGTCAGGGCGATGCGTTGGCCGTCCAGCGAGGCCAGTGCGGTGCGGGTATCCGGGTCCAGCGCCAGCGCGCGGTTCAAGGCCACTTCCAGCGCACGGCCAGCCAGCGGCTTGATCATTTTGAGGGGGGATGCAGGCATGCGGGCATTCTACCGGAGGGGCGGGATCGGGAGCCTGCCAGGCATGATGTTGCGATGCCCCCGCGACGTAGCCCGGGTAAGCGCAGCGCACCCGGGGCCGTTGGCCGACGCGTGGGAAGCCGGTGCAGGCTTGCTCCCGGGTGCGCTGCGCTTACCCGGGCTACGGGCTCTGATGCATCGTCCGCACAGGGTTTGTTCATGTCAGCCGCGCCGCGATAAACAAATCCCCAATCCCGCATCCCCAATCCCGGCGTTTGCGTTCATGCTATGCAGACACCACCAAACACAGCGGCAGGAGCACACAGGCAATGGGCAAGACCCGGGTTGGCATCATCTTCGGCGGTCGTTCGGCCGAGCACGAGGTCTCGCTGCAGTCGGCGAAGAACATCCTCGATGCACTGGACAAGGACAAGTTCGACGTAAGCCTGATTGGCATCGACAAGCAGGGCCACTGGCACGTCAGCGACCCCCAGCAGTTCCTGCTCAATGCGAACGACCCTGCGCGCATTGCGCTCAATCGCTCTGGCAACGTTGTGGCAGTACTACCGGGCCGTGAGCAGGCGCAGCTGGTGCCAAGCGACCCCGCCTCGGCGCTGCAACAGATTGACGTGGTCTTCCCCATCGTGCACGGCACCCTGGGCGAGGATGGCTCTCTGCAGGGTCTGTTGCGCATGGCCAACCTGCCGTTCGTGGGTTCCGGCGTGCTCGGCTCTTCCGCCGCAATGGACAAGGATGTGACCAAGCGGTTGCTCCGCGACGCCGGCTTGGCTGTTGCGCCATTTGCCTGCTTCAACCGCAGCACAGCCGCAAAAGCCGACTACGCGGCCCTGGCTTCACAGCTGGGCACCCCGTTGTTCGTCAAGCCGGCCAATCAGGGTTCGTCGGTGGGCGTGAGCAAGGTGCGTAACGCTGAGGAGTTTGCCACCGCGATGGCGCTGGCCTTGTCCTTCGACCACAAGGTGCTGGTCGAGTCCGCAATCGTTGGCCGCGAGATCGAGTGCGCCGTTCTGGGCAATGACCACCCGGAAGCCAGCGTTTGTGGCGAAGTGGTGGTACACGATGACTTCTACGCCTATGACACCAAGTACATCAGTGCCAACGGTGCTGAAACGGTAATCCCCGCCAACATCCCGGCTGACGCCCAGGAACGTATCCGCGATATCGCCGTACGCGCGTATCAGGCGTTGGAATGCGCAGGCATGGCCCGCGTCGATGTCTTCCTGACGCCGGCAGGGGAGGTGGTGATCAACGAGATCAACACCCTGCCCGGCTTCACCAAGATCAGCATGTATCCCAAGCTGTGGGGCGCCAGCGGGCTGGGCTATACCGCACTGATCACGCGCCTGATCGAACTGGCGCTGGAGCGCCATGCGGCCGACAAGGGCCTGCGCAGCTCGATCAGCGCCTCGGCCTGATCGCATCCTGCAGCAACGACATGGCCCGCAACCTCGGTGAGATTGCGGGCCATTGTTCTGGAGCCTGCCGGGGTCAGCCTTTCTTGCGGAACAGCGAGATCACCGCAAGGATCAGGAACACAACAAACAGGATCCAGGCAATGTTGCTGGCCGCACCGGCAATGCCACTGAAGCCGAGCACGGCAGCGATGATGGCAATGATGAAGAACACGACGGCGTAATGCAGCATGGCTTGGTCCTTGGCTTGGAAACAGGGTTCCATCCTCGGCAATCGGCGGTAGTGATCCGGTGATGAGCACGTGATCGCGGCATGACGATCACGGGTCGGCATTCAGGATGCGGCAGCCAACCGCCGCAGGCCTTCCTCGATCGACACGCGTGGCACATAGCCAAAATCGCGGCGTGCCGGTTCCATCGAATACCAATGCGGGGTGCACAGCTGTTCGGCCAGGAAGCGGGTCATCGGCGGCTCGCCGCGCAGGCGCAACAGTGGCCACAGCTTTTCGCAGACCGAGCCGATGCGGTAAGCGGTCCTGAACGAGATCGACTTGTCCACGGCGGGCGCGCCCACTGCCGCCAGCAAGCGATTGAGCAGCTCGCGCATCGGTAGCGGCTCGCCGTTGGAAATGAAGTAGGCCTTGCCGGCACAAGCCGCGCCCACCACCAGGTGGTCGAAGGCATCGAAGTGCGCCTGCGCGGCGTTGTCGATGAAGGTGGTGTCCACTTTGTTGCTGCCATCGCCGACAAAGCGCAGGCGGCCGGCGCGGGCACGTTCGGCCAGGCGCGGCACCAGTTGGTTGTCACCCGGCCCCCAGATCAGGCGTGGGCGCAGCGCGACGGTGGCCAGCTCGGCACCGTTGGCGGCCAGCACTTCCTGCTCGGCGATGGTCTTGGTGGCCGCATACGGTGCCTGGAAATCCTCGCCATAGGGCACCTCGTCCGCGCCCAGGCCTTCGACCGGATGGGTGGCGCGGTGGGTAACGCTGGGGGTGGAGGTGTAGACCAGCCTGCCGATGCCGTGTGCGCGGCAGGCATCCAGCACATTGCGGGTACCGACCACATTGGCCTGGTAGTAACTGTCATAGCTGCCCCAGGCCCCGGCCTTGGCAGCGTTATGGAAGACCGCATCGACACCGGCGGCCGCATGGTGCACGGCACCGGCATCGGCAAGGTCACCGCGTATCTGCCCCACGCCCAGGGCCTGCAGGGCATCGTAGTGCCCACGATTGAAGCTCAGCACCTGGTGGCCGCGTTCGACCAGGCCACGGCACAAGGCCTGACCAAGAAAACCACCACCACCGGTAACCAGAATCTTCATTCGTTTGATCGCTCTGCTGCTGGGCTTCCGCGCCGACTGGCGGTGGCGGAAGCGATGAGATTTGTCCGTCAGTATCGCAGCAGTGGTGCGTCGGTGGATTGTTGATGTTGGTGGCAGGAAGCTTTACCCCTCCCCAGTCCTCCCCTCCGCCTTCGGCGCAAGGGAGGTGGCAACAGCACCCCTCCCCAACCCTCCCCTTGCCTGCGGCAAAGGGAGGGGGCAACAGCTGCAGCTGCGAAGTATTGGAGCTACGCGGATTTAGCCCTCCCTTTCGCGCAGCGAAGGGGAGGGTTGGGAGGGGTGCTCTTCGCCGGGCGCCAAGGCCCACAGAATATCCTCCAGCACTGTCGGCATCCGCTGCAGAACCTCGTCATTCCAGTAACGCAGCACCCTGAAACCCAATCCATGCAGCACCTCGGTACGCCGCTGGTCATAGGCAAGCTGCTCAAGATGCTGCCCGCCGTCCAGTTCGACGATCAGCTTCGCTTCAAGGCAGACGAAGTCGGCGATGTAACCGCCCAAGGGTTTTTGTCTACGGAAGCCGAAGCCTGCCAACTGGCGTCGGCGCAGCTGTTGCCACAGACGGTCTTCTGCATCGGTGGGTGTGTTGCGCAGGGCTCTTGCGCGCCTTCGCAGCTTGTCCATTGCGGCTCTCCATCTTTGCTACGGAGAGCCTGCGATTGCTGTCGATGGAAGCCTGTCAGGGAACAGCTGGATTCGGGCTGTCCTTCGACTCAATCGACACTGCGCTTTACCCCTCCCCAGCCCTCCCCTCCGCCTTCGGCGCAAGGGAGGGAGCAAGAGCACCCCTCCCCAGCCCTCCCCTTGCCTGCGGCAAAGGGAGGGGGCAAAGCTTTAGCCCTCCCTTTCGCGTAGCGAAGGGGAGGGTTGGGAGGGGTGCTCTGGCTTCACGCCCTTCCCACAAGCCCTTCGGCATCACCCCAGCTGCGCCTGCGCCCACACCGCCAGCTTCTCGCGCCCGATCTTGGCGTTGTGGCGGATATCCACCGGGAACTGGGGATGCCACAGGAAAGTGTTGATTCGCGCCAGCTCCGGTCGCGCCGCACCCAGCTGCCGCAGCTGTGCTTCCACAGCGCTGGCATCGGCACCAGGCAATACTTCAAAGCACAGCACCGGCAGCTGCTGGCCCAGCTCACCAACACCCACCAAAGCCGTGCGCCGCACGCCGGCCACCGTGTTGAACACCGGCTCCACCTGCTCGGTGTACATCGGCCCCTGCGCGGTCTCCACGCGGTGCGTCTTGCGCCCGCAGAACCACAACCGCCCTTGCGCATCGAACCAGCCCACATCGCCCATACGGTGCACGATGCGCTCGCTGCCGTCGGCCAGCACTTCACGGATCTTGGCTGCTGCAGTGGCCTGCGGTCGGTTGAAATAACTGTCGGTGGTGGTCGGACCAACCACGGTGATCTCACCCACCTCCCCGGCTGGAAGCTCACGCACGCCATTCCAGTCAGCGATGGGTTCGTCGGTGATGGCAATGATGCGCACGACATTCGGTGCGACCACGCGACCCACGCAGGTGCCCGCGCCAGCCTCGGTGGCCTCACGCGTATCAACCAGTTCGCGACCTTCAATCACCGCTACCGGCAGGCATTCGGTGGCGCCATACGGCGTCCAGAATTGGCCGTCCTTCGGCATCAGCGAACGGATCTTCGACACGATCTCCGGCGGCACCGGTGCTCCGGCCGAGGTGGCGCGGGTCACCGTTGGCAGCGGCTGGCCGTGCTCGGCCAGCACCCGCATCAAGGCCGGTGAACCGAACAGCTGGGTCACGCCGAAACGGGCAATGGCATCGTGCAGCTTGCGCGGGTCGGCACTGCCCGGCCGGGTCGGGTCCATGTCCGGAATCACCGAGGTCAGCCCCAGTGCCGGGTCGAACAGCGCAAACGGCGGGAAGGTCGGCAGATCGATGCCACCGGGCTGCATGCCGAAGGCATTGCGCAGCAGCTCCACCTGACCAACGAAGTGCCGGTGCCGGTAGACCACTCCCTTGGGCACACCGGTGGAGCCGCTGGTGAACAGGATTGCCGCCACATCGTCGGCCGCGGTTGCGGCCAGTTGGCTGCCTGCACCGGCGCCAGCAGCTTCGATCTTCGCCAGCGTGGTGCCGCCCCAGCCCCAGCGCCGGCCGACCGTGACCTTGAGCCGGGCCGCCCTGGCCCAGCCCAGCAGCACCCGCGCAAATTGCGCCAACGGAATGCCGATGAAGGCCTGCGGCTGCGCCTCGTCCAGGCACTGCTTCAGCGCGCGCTTATCAATGCCCGGGTCCACCAGCACCGGCACGGCGCCGATCTTGAACAGGGCAAACATCAGCAGGAAAAACTCCGGGCCCGGCCGCACCATCACCACCGCGCGCACGCCGCGGCCGATGCCATGGGCCGCCAAGCCCGCGGCGATGGCGTCGCTGCGGGCGTCCAGCGTGCGGTAATCCAGGGTCACGTCGTAGGCGGCCATGCCATTGACGGCCGGTTTGCCGGGGCAACGGATGGCGATCTGGTCGGGCCGTTCACGCGCCAGCTCGGGCAGGCGCGCGGCGATATTGCAGGTTTCGTTCATCTTCCTATTGTCGCCCCTGCAGAAAAATCTTGCGCGCAGCCCGGCAGCGTGGAAAATTTCCGCCTCCCTTTCGTCCTGCTGCCGCCCCAAGGCCGGTACCCCATGCCCCATCCCTGCCTCACCTGTGGTGCCTGCTGCACCCAATACCGTGTTGCCTTCCATTGGATGGAATCGGACGAAGTCACCGAAGGCGGCGTGCCCCACCAGCTCACCCAGCGCCTGGACCCGCACCGGCTGTGCATGCAGGGCACCTACTCCGACCCGATCCGTTGCGTGGCACTGGACTCGGAAATTGGCGTGTACTCCCGCTGCACCATCCACCCCAACCGGCCCAGCGTGTGCCGCGAAGTGGATGCGTCCTGGGAGTACGGCACGGCCAGCTCGCAGTGCGACCGCGCCCGCGTCGCCCACGGCATGGCACCACTGACCCTGGCCGATTGGCGCTGGCGCGATGATGCAGACAACGACGACAACCATCCCGACGACAACGGCAACAGCCCGTCGTCACCGCCGAATACGCCGATTGCGGCTTGAGGGTAATGCGGTAGTTGAGGGCTTTGGGCTTTGGGCTTTGGGCTTTGGCCCTTGCCCTTACGCCGTCATTCCCGCGTAGGCGGGTATCGCTCTTGCTGTTGCTCTTCGCCCTTGCCCTGTCCAAAGCCAAGGCAGAAGCCGAAGCAAGAGCCAGAGCGATTCCCGCCTGCGCGGGAATGACGGCAAATAAATCAACGTCATAAAAGCAGAAAGTCAGAAGCGAAAGACCAGAAGCGAAAGCCCGCCCTTCAAAGCGCCTTGTAGCGCCCCCACAGCACCTCGAACTGCTGGGCGAAGCTGCGCACCAGGTTGGGGTCATTGCTGACCACCAGGTTCTCGTCGTTGTGCTCGGTGGCGGTGCGCGTCCAGTTGAAGCTGCCATTGGCCAGCTGCTTGCCGTCGAACAGCGCGAACTTGTGGTGCATGTGGTATTCGCTGTGATCCACCTTCACCGGAATGGCGCTTTCATGCAGCCGGCGAATGTCGTTGCCGTCGTCGTACACCTTGTCGTTGTCGCTGATGATGCGCACCACCACGCCGCGCTTGTGGGCATCCAGGATGACGCTGCTCAGGCGGTCGTCGGAGATGGTGAACACGCAGATATCCAGCGTTTTGCGGGCACTGGCGCACAGCGCGCGCAGGCGCTGCATGCAGGCATCACCGGGCGAGAAATAGGTGCTGGTCAGGGTCTCGACCGGGCCGACATTGGCATCCAGGGTGCGCACCACCTGTTCCACCCACTTCAGCACCGGCAAGGCTTCGGCCGGATTGGCGCTGATCTGCTCACGGGCGATGTCGAAGGCCCGGTTGCGCATGAAACGCAGCCGATCCGGTGGCAGCTCTTCGCCGAGCTCACGCAGTACCGACCGTTCCTCGTTGCTAAGGCTGCGGTCCTGCGCGCTGTCGCGCAGCTGCCGGTCCAGGCTGTCGAAATCCATCCCTCACTCCCTGTGGCTAGGAGGGCAGAGCTTCGCACACCGCATGTGCAGGAGCGGCGTAAGCAGCGAAGCTGTTGCGATGGGAATGGCCGCGAGGGCTCACCCCTCCCCAACCCTCCCCTCCGCCTTCGGCGCAAGGGAGGGGGCAGAAGCGGGCATTGCTCGAAGCTTCTTGCAGCAACGGCCGAGCTGCGAAGCTGGCGCAAGGAGGGAGGGAGCTGAAGCCTCAACCCAGCGGGTTGCGCTCCAGGAACGCGCGCACTGCCGGCACGATCACTTCGTGCTTGTCTTCCAGCACGTAGTGGTTGGCATCCTTGAACGCGGTCACTTCGGCCTGCGGCAGTGCCTTGCGGAAGCCACTCAGGAAGTGATGGTCGAAGCAGATATCACGCAGGCCCCAGGCGATGTAGGTCGGCCGGTCGGCAAACGACGGCAGCGCATCGGCAGCACGCTGCAGCAGCGACCAGGCCTTGTCAGCGGGCGACAGCGGGATGTCCTGCATGAAGCGGATGGTGGAAATGCGGTTGTCCCAGGTGTTGTACGGGGACACATAGGCGCGGCGCACATCGGCCGGCATGCGCCGGCTCACGCCCAGCCACGAGGCACCGGACGAGAACGCATTGAAAGTGCGGATGAACCACTCGCCCGGCTTCCAGTGCCGGCCCATGGCGATCTGCCAGGGCATCGGCTTTTCCGCCGGCAGCGGGAACGCGGCGGTATTGGTGATCACCAGCCGCTTGACCTGGTCGTGGTGCGACAGCGCCCAGCCGAAGCCGATCATGCCGCCCCAATCGTGCACGGCCAGGGTCACCGGGCCGGTGATGCCCAGGTGCTGGAGCAGGGCGTCCAGATCATCCACCCGCGACTGCAGCGTGTAGTCGTAACGGCTGTCGTCGGGCTTGTCGGACAGGCCCATGCCGATATGGTCGGGCACGATGCAGCGGTATTTGTCGCTGAGGCCATTGACCAGGTGCCGCCACAGATAGCTCCACGACGGATTGCCATGCAGCATCACCACTACCTCGCCATCGCGCGGACCTTCATCGATGTAGTTCATCGACACGCCGGGGCGGACTTCGAAGCGGTGGGTCTTGCTGGGGTAACCGGGGAGTTTGTTCATCGGGTCGCACCTGCGGCTGCTAAGCCCCTCTCCCGCCGGGAGAGGGGTTGGGGAGGGGGTTGGCCGGAGTGGAGGAACTTGAACAACTGCTCTAACTCCCGGCGCTTGCGTGCTGCGCACGCTTCCCCTCTTTCGCCCTTCGAGCACCCCCGCCTTCGCGGGGGCAGGCCCTTTGTTCCTCCCACAAGGGGAGAAGGAAAAACATGCGTTCTGGAAGTTCGCGGCGAGGCCGAAACTTACCAGACCACCTCGGCCATCGTGCAGTTCAAGCCCGAGCCAATGCCCATCAGTGCGACACGGTCGCCCTTCTTGAGCTTGCCCAGCTGGCGCAGCTTGCTGAGCACGATCGGCACCGAGGCCGGGCCAATGTTGCCGTGCTCGCCGAAGATGGTCATCACCTTCTTCGGGTCGATGCCGAAGGCCTTGATGAAGGCATTGGTATGCGGCTGGCTGACCTGGTGGATGACGAACTGGTCGATCTCCTCCACCGCCCAACCCAGTGCTTCACGGGTGGCTTCAAAGGTCTTGGTGGCCAGCTTGATGCCTTCGATCAGCAGCATGCGGGTGTCGGTGACCATGCGGTCCAGGTTGCCCACGCACAGCTTGTTCCACTGGTTGGCGGCACGGGTCACGCCGCCCTTGTAACGTGGGGCGTCCGGCACCAGCTCCGAGCGCGCCATCACCATCGCTGCCGCACCGGAACCGGTGGTCAGCGCGGCCACTTCGTCGCGCAGCTGCTGGGCGGTGATGTCCGGGGCCATCATGCGCTCAAGCGTCTTTTCATAGACCAGGTTGGAGGTCTCGCCATCGACGATGAGTGCGTAATCGATGTCGCCACGCTCCAGCATGCGTGCTGCCACGTCCATGCCGTTGATGAAAGCCAGGCAGGCGTTGGCGATGTCGAAGGTGACGCAATCCTCGCCAATGCCCAGGTTGCCGGACACGATGGAAGCGGTGGACGGCTCCAGGTAATCACGGCTGACCGAGGTATTGACCAGCAGGCCGACCTTGTCGGCGGTAATGCCAGCGTCTTCCAGCGCCTTGCGGCCGGCCATGGTGGCCGCGTCCGAGGCCTGCGTACCCTGGTCCCAAAGACGGCGCGCGTGAATGCCGGCGATATCGCCCAGCACATCGGCACGGATACCCAGGCGTTCCAGCGTGGGCTGGAGCCGCTCGTTGATTTCCTTTGAGGTCAGCGTATGCGGCGCATCAATATGCGCCAGTCCCGCGATCGAGACATTTTGAAAAGGCATCGGAAAGCGCCAAGACTCAGGCGAAGGGGGCGCTATTCTAGCCCCTGCGCCTTTTTACCGCATCTTTACAAATCGGCGGCCCGCCGTATGGAGCCGCCGGGGGCCGCGTATCAGCGCGGCGGGCACTGCCAGGCCGAGTAGCGCTGGCTGCCATCGGCAGGCAGGCCAAGGGCCTGCACGGCATTGGCGCCGGCACTGGTGGCCTCGTTGCGGGCCAGGGTTTCCAGTTCTTCCTGCACCCGCAGCGGATTGCGGTTGTAGAAGCCAACCTTGCTCTTCACGGTCACCTCGATCTCGCCCTTGGCAACGCAGCCAGGGGCCACCGGGCCGGCAGGCAGTACGCGCACGGCCTTGCCACTGGATTCGATCGGCACCCAGGTGCAGGCAGCGGTGGCAGCGATCAGGGCGGACAGAAGCAGGACGCGCATGGACAATTCCTTGTGAAGACCAGAACGGATTGTGCCGCGAATGGATGAACGGGTGGTGATCCAGAGGTAGTGACCGCGACAAGCGGTAGTGCCGAGCCATGCCCGGCAGGGGCTTTACCGGCGAAAACTGCCCTCACTCCAGCCCCCGCTACGCGCCCCGGCCCTTGCGCTGGCGCAAGGTCGTTCGAATGGCTGCGAACCTTTGGTTCGCAAGCAGCCCTTCTCACCCCGCATGCGGGAGGGCTCAAAGCTGTCAGAGCGAACGGCTTACCCCTCCCCAGCCCTCCCCTTCGCTGCGCGAAAGGGAGGGGGCATCAGCGGTAGTGCCGGGCCATGCTCGGCAGAGGCTTTACCGGCGAAAGCTGCCCTCACCCCAACCCCTCTCCCGCATGCGGGAGAGGGGCTCAAAGCGGTGGGCAGCGCCCTGACGCTTACTTCTTCTCTACCGGCTTGCCGTCGGCGTCGATCACGGTGACTTCGCCCAGGTTCAAGGCGCGGATCGGGGCCTCGGTCTGCTTCAGGTCACCCACCACCACCCAGGTCAACTTCGACGGATCCAGGGTCTTGGCGGCTTCGGCCACCTGTGCCGGGGTCATCGCCTCGATCTCGGCCTTGCGCTTGAACACGTAGTCGTCCGGGCGGCCATAACGCACGATGCCGCCGATGGTGTTCATCACCGATGCCGCAGTCTCGTAGGCACCCGGCAGGCTCAACGTCTGGATATTGCGGATGCGCGCGACTTCCGCATCGGTCGGCGGACGCTGGCCACTGGCGAACTGGCTGATCTCGGCGTTCATTTCCTTCAGTGCTTCGCCGGTCTTGTCGATCTGCACCGGTGCAATCGCCATCCACGGCCGCTGGCCAAGGGCGCTGGATGCCATCGAACGCGCGCCATAGGACCAATGCTTGTCCTCACGCAGGTTCATGTTCAGGCGCGAGGTGAAATCGCCGCCCAACACGCCATTGGCAATGTCAAAACGGGTGGCCCCCGCGTCCCTGGTCGACGGCACGACTTCGCCAGCGAACAGGTTGGCCTGCACCGCACCCGGCTGATCGATCAGGTAAACGCGCGTTGCCTGCGGGCGGGCCACCTCGCTGGGCGCTGCCACCCGGGGTGCTTCGCCTTCGCCCTTCCAGTCGCCGAAGCTGCGCTCCAGCAGCGGCACGACCTCCTTCAGGGTGGTGTCGCCAACCACGATCAGGGTGGCACCTTCCGGGCGCAGCCACTGCTTGTGGAATGCCGTCAGGTCATCACGGGTCAGCGCCTGGATGGCGGCTTCGTCACCGCTGCCGGTGAACGGGATGGCATACGGATGGCCCGCCCCGTACAACAGCGGCGGCAGCACCCGCATGGCAACGGCATTGGGCTGCACCTTTTCCTGCTTGATGCCGGCAATCCAGGTCGCCTTGATGCGATCGATCTCGCTCTGGTCGAAGCGCGGTGCACGCACCACATCGGAGTACAGCTGCAGCGATGGCGCCAGGTTCTCCTTCAATGCCGACAGATAGACATTGGCGCCATCCAGCGACGCACCTGCACCAATACTGGCGCCCAGGCGCTCCACAGCATCGGCCAGCGCCAGCGAACCAAGCTGGCCGGCGCCTTCATCCAACATGCCCATGGTGAAGTTGGCGGTGCCCGGCTTGCGGCCCTGGTCGGCGGTGAAACCACCGGCGAACTCATAGCTGAACTGCACCACCGGCACATCGTGACGCTCGGCCAGGACCACCTGGGTACCGTTCTTCAGGGTCGCGCGCTGCAACTGCGGGAACTTCAACTCCGGGAAGCTGCGCGTCTGCGGCACGCCGGCACTACGGTCCACCTGGCTGGGCAGGGTGCTGTACTTGGGGTCCACGGCCGGCACGTTGAACGGGGTCGGTTTGCCGGACGGCAGTTCTTCCAATGCCACGCGCTCGCCTGGCTCGACCACGATGGTGTGGTCGCCCACGCCCAGCCACTTGGCACCGGCAGCCTTCACGTCGGCAGCGGTAGCGGCCTCGATGTTGGCCAGCGAGGTACGGAAGCATCCCGGGTCACCCTCGAACACGGTGCACTGCGCCAGCGCATCAGCCTTGCCGCCAAAGCCACCAATGCGCTCGATGCCACGCACGAAGCCGGCACGCGACTGCACCTTGGCGCGCTCAAGTTCATCGGCGGTGGGGCCTTCGGCGATCAGGCGCTTCAGCTCCTCGTCGATGGCCTTCTCAACCTTGGCCGGATCGACGCCCTGCTTGACCGTGGCCATGATCAGGAAGTTGGAGCCCAACTGCGAGGCATCGGTCATCGCGCTGATGTTGTCCACCAGCTTGTCGTTGTGCAGCAGGCGCTGGTCCAGGCGCGAGGACTTGGCCCCGCCCAGCACGTAGGAGAACAGGTCGAGCTGGTCGATGTCGGTGGTGCCGACCTGGGCCACGTTCCAGGCGCGGTAGATGCGCGCCTGCGGCACCTTGTCGGTCATCACCTCACGGGTGGTGGCCGGGCGCTGGGCAATATTGACCGCCGGCTGGGCCATGCTCGGGCCGGCCGGAATGTCACCAAAGTACTTGGCGACCTTTTCCTTGGCGGTAGCCAGGTCGATGTCACCGGCCAACACCAGCACCGCGTTGTTGGGGCCGTACCAGGTGTGGAACCAGGTCTTGACGTCATCCAGCGAGGCGGCGTTGAGATCGTTCATGGAGCCGATCACGCCGTGGTGGTACGGGTGGTTGGCCGGGTACATGGCCCGGGTCAACTTGTCCCACACCTGGCCATAGGGCTGGTTCTCGCCCTGGCGCTTTTCGTTCTGCACCACGCCGCGCTGCTCATCCAGCGCCGCCTGGTCGATGGCCCCCACCAGGTGGCCCATGCGGTCCGATTCCATCCACAGCGCCATGTCCAACGCGGTGGTCGGTACGTTCTGGAAATAGTTGGTGCGGTCGGTATTGGTGGTGCCGTTCTGATCGGTCGCGCCCACCTGCTTGAACGGTTCGAAGAACTCGCCGTCGTGGTTCTCGCTGCGCTGGAACATCAGGTGCTCGAACAGGTGCGCAAAGCCGGTGCGGCCGACCTGCTCGTCCTTGGCACCCACGTGGTACCAGATGTTCACCGCCACGATCGGTGCCTTGCGGTCGGTGTGCACCACCACCCGCAGGCCGTTGGGCAGGGTGAAGGTCTCATAGGGGATATCCACCGCTGCAGCGGTGGCGGCCGGCTTGGCCTGTGCAACCAGCGGTGTGCTGATGAATCCACCCAGCGCGGCAGTCAGCGCAAGGGTCAGCACGGCAGTACGGGGCATAGCTGCGTTCATTCCATTTCCCTTTGGGTATGCAGGTGGAAGCCGATCCTAGCCTTTCCCGGCGCCCCGGACATACCCCATCGGTAATGGGGATTGCCCTACCGGGTAGCCGGGCAGCCTCGGATCGCGTGGTGCCATGCCGTTAGCGGCCTGTACTGGAGACCCAATCAGATGCCAAGATCCATAGCCAACCAGGCACCAACGGCGGCGATGGGCTATTTGTCCATGGCGGCAATCGGCTTGCCATCCGTGTCAATCACGGTCACCTCGCCCAAGCGGAGGGCACGCACCGGGGCTTCGATCTTGGACAAGTCCCCGACAATGACCCAGGTCAACCCGTTGGCGTCGAGATTCTTTGCCGCCACTTTGGCCAGCTCTGGCGTGAATGCCGCTACCTGTGCGTTGCGCACCTGCAGCCAATTGTCCGGACGGTCCTCGTGCACCATGTTGCGGATGGTGCCCAACACACCTTCGGCGGTTTCAAAAGCGCCCGGCTGACTGCGCAGGTCAGAATGGATCACCTTGGCTACTTCAGTAGGGGTAGCCGGCACCTTGCCACTGCCATAGTCGCCGATCTCGCGGTTCATCTCAGTCAGCGACTCGGCCACCTTGTCGATCTGCACCGGGGCGATTGCCACGAACGGACGCTGCCCCAGTGCCGACGTCAGGAAGGTGTAGGCACCATAGGACCAGTGCTTGTCTTCGCGCAGGTTCATGTTCAAACGCGCGGTGAAAACCCCTCCCAACACATTGTTGGACAGCGCCATTTGGACCGCGCCAGGATCCTTTACCGAAGGCACCAATCCGCCAGCATAGATATTGGCCTGCACCGCACCAGGCTTATCGATCAGAAACACACGCGGTGCGCTCGGACGCGTCACCTGCGGGACCTCCATCCTCGTCGAAGCCGCCCCTTCGCCTTTCCAGCTGCCAAAGTGACGATCCAGCACCGTGACCATCTGCTCCAGCGTGGCGTCCCCCACCACGATTACAGTCGCCTGCTCGGGACGCAACCACTTGCCCTGGTAGTTCAGCAAGTCCTGCCGCCCGATCGCGGCTACCGATACTTCTGTGCCACTGCCAGTGAACGGCATGCCGTAAGGATGTGCGTCGCCATACAACAGTGGCGGCAAAACACGCAATGCCGCTGCCTGCGGAAACGCCTTCTCCTGGGCAATAGCGGACAACCACTGGCCCTTGACACGCTCGATCTCGGCGCTGTCAAAGCGCGGCTCGCGCAACATGCGGGCAAACAACTGCACAGAAGCATCAAGGTTTTCGGTGAGCGCCGATAGACTGGCACTTGAACTATCCAACGTCGCACCGGCTGTCAGCTCAGCGCCAAGTTCTTCGGCACGTGCCTTGAAGGCCAGCGAGTTCAGATCCCCCGCGCCTTCACCCAGCATCTGGTTGGCAAAATTGGCTGTTCCCAGCTTGCCGCCGTAATCGCTGGAATAACCACCTGCGAACTCATAACTGATGTGGACAATCGGCGTATCGTGACGCTCGGCAAGGATCAGTTTGCTGCCATTTTTCAACGTGGCGTACTGCAGCACCGGAAAATTCGACGGTGGAAAGCTGCCCACCTGCGGCACCCCCTGCAAGCGATCCACATCACTGGTACTTGTGCTGTAACGCGCATCCACCGCCGGCAACCGAAGTAGCGCAGGCACGGCGGGGGCTTCCTCGCCCAATGGCTTGCGGTCACCCGGCTTGATCAGGAAAGTGTGACTTGGGTTGCCGAGCCACTTGGCGCTAACCGCACGTACTTCTGCCGACGTAATGTTGGCGATGGTATCCAGCGATTTGCGAAAACAGGCAGGATCACCGGCAAACGTGGCGCATGACGCAAGCACGTCAGCTTTGCCGCCGAATCCACCGATACGTTCGATGCCACGCACAAAGCTGGCGCGGTAGCTCGTCTTTGCACGTGCCAGCTCATCGGCGCCGGGGCCGTCCATGAGCAGCCGCTTCAGTTCCTCTTCGATGATGACTTCAACCCGCGCAGGATCCACTCCGGGCCTGACCATCGCACGAATGAAAAAGCTACCTGCCAGTTGTGAACCGTAGTTGGTGGCGTTGACGCTGTCGGCCAACTGGTCCTGATGCACCAGCCGCTCGGCAAGGCGCGAACTGGCACTGCCTGCCAATATGTAAGCGGTCAGATCCAGCAGATCGGCATCTCGCTCACCTGACTGTGGAACGTTCCAGTTCCGTTGCAGCAACACCTGCGACACCTTGTCTTCGATTTCGGTACGTCCGTTGTTGGACGGTACCGCAAGATCAACCTTCGGCTGGGTCATGGTTGGCGTGGCCGGGATATGGCCGAAGTACCTGGTGGCCTTCTCCCTGGCAGTTGCCAGGTCGATGTCACCGGCAAGCACCAGTACCGTGTTATTGGGGCCGTACCAGGTACGGAACCATGTCCGCACGTCATCCAGCGACGCAGCATTGAGATCGTTCATCGAACCAATCGCGAAGTGATGGTAAGGATGCCCGACCGGGAACATCGTGCGCGCCACCACTTCATTCAGCTGTCCATAAGGCTGGTTCTCCATCTGACGCTTCTCGTTCTGCACTACACCGCGTTGTTCGTCCAACGTCTTCTGATCAATGGCACCCAGCAAGTGGCCCATGCGATCAGACTCCATCCACAACGCCATATCCAGCGCGGTGGTCGGCACGTTCTCGAAATAGTTGGTGCGATCGCTATTGGTCGTGCCGTTCATGTCGGTGGCACCGACAGACTCGAACGGCGTGAAGTATTCACCTGGCGCGTTCTCACTGCCATTGAACATCAGGTGCTCAAACAGGTGAGCAAAGCCCGTGCGTCCAACCGGTTCGTCCTTGCTACCCACGTGGTACCAAAGATTGACCGCCACGATTGGTGCCTTGCGATCGGTGTGTACCAGTACACGCAGACCATTGGGCAGCGTGAATGCCTGGTAGGGAATGTCCACCGTTACGGCGCTAGCCGGTTTGGCCTGAACAATCGGCTCGGCGGTGACGGGGCTGATGAGGGCAACGCTCAGCGCCAAAGCAAACAACCGGGTGCCAGACATGGTCGCGTTCATTCCACTTTCTCTGGGCAGGTAGGGTGGCTCGATCCTGCCAGCGCCAGCCGGCGCCCCGCATACGCCAAGCGTCATGCCCTCGTCCCCTGGTCCCAAGCGTCCGGGCGGACGCAACGGCCTGCTTTGGTGTCCGGACAGCGGACACCCCGCAACAGAAAATAATTCAAACAAATCAAATGGATGCATTTGGCACGCATTCTGCTCCCCTTGGACCTGCAGCCCGGTCAGCTGAGATGAAACATGACCAGATGCTGAACAAATCTCGAAAAGGCAAAAAAGTTATTGCGGCTCGAGATTTGGTGTACTACCTTACTACCACACCACCGTTCACACACACCAAACAGGTCCCGCCATGAACGCCAAGTCCCTCGCCATTGCCATCGCCCTGATTGCCAGCACCGGCTTTGTTTCTTCTGTGCAGGCCTCGGACATCACCACCCTGGAGACCGTCCAGGTCCGCCCCTCGGCTGACCAGTTGGCCCAGGCCGAACATGAAGCCAACAGCCCGATCCACACCCTGGCCGCCGTGCAGGTCCGCCCCACCGTCGGCCAGATCGTCGAGCTGATGGCCGAACAGGCGGCGTCCCGCCTGGCCACTGCCAGCCCGGTGGCAATTGGTGCCCGTGCCAGCCAGTGGGTGGTTTCGCTGCCGGCCATCAATGTCCGCCCGGACGTGGAGCAGGTGCAGGCCATGGCCGCCGAAGCCGCTGCCGACGCCATCGGTCAGGTGGTCGCACAGGGTCTGGTGTCCAACTAAGCCAGCCTCCCCGCGCTACCCGGCGTAAACTGCGCCGATGACTTCTGCCCCTGTTTTCGATGTAGTGCTTTACCAGCCCGAGATCCCGCCGAACACCGGCAATGTGATCCGACTCTGTGCCAACACCGGCGCGCGGCTGCACCTGATCGAACCGCTTGGTTTCGACCTCAGTGACAAGCAGCTCAAGCGCGCCGGCCTGGACTATCACGAGTACGCACAGATGCAGGTCCACCCGGACCTGGAAACCGCTTTGGCGCGCATCATGCCCAAGCGCCTGTTTGCGTTGAGCACCCGCTCCAGCGTGCGCTATGACACCGTGCAGTTCGCCGATGGCGATGCCTTCCTGTTCGGCCCGGAAACCCGTGGCCTGCCGCAGGACCTGCTGGACGCCCTGCCCGACGGCCATCGCCTGCGCCTGCCGATGCAGCCGCACAACCGCAGCCTGAACCTGTCCAACTCGGTCGCCGTGGTGGTGTACGAAGCCTGGCGCCAGCACGGCTTCCCCGGCGGCGCGTAAGCGCTGCCCGGTAGTGCCGAGCCATGCTCGGAAAGGGGCGTTACCGGTAAAGCCGCTGCCGAGCATGGCTCGGCACTACAGGGCATGGCGGCTTCTGCCGCGCATGGCTCAGCGCTACGAACCTGGCAACTATTGGGTGATATCGCGTAGCCGGGTCTCCGGCATCAGCCATAGCGCCAACAGGCCACACAGCAAGGCCATCGCCGTCGGATAGAACAGCCCAACGAAATCACTGTGGTAATGCGCGCTCAAGGCCGCCGTCGCCAGCGGCATGAAGCCGCCAAACCAACCGTTGCCCAGGTGATACGGCAGGCCAATCGCGCTGTAGCGAATGCGGGTGGGGAACAACTCCACCAGATACGCCGAGGCAGGGCCGCAGACCAGCGCCACCGGCACCGACAACCACCACAGCACCGCCAGCGCCGCGCCAAATGACAGCTCGGGGCGCACATGGGCCGCCAGCAGTTTGAAAGCCGGCAACAAGGTGGTACCTGCCAACAGGAAGCCGGTGATGATCACCGGCCGGCGGCCGATGCGATCGGACAGCCAACCAGCCAACGGAAACAACGGCGCCGCCAACAACAGCGCACACATCATCAGTTCACCGGCCGTGCCCACATCCAGGCCCAGCGGCGATTGCAGGAATACCAGCGGAAAATACTGCCCCGCATTCCACACCACACCCTGCGCGGCGGTCATTGTCGCCAGCGCCAGCAGCATGGCCTTCAGGTGATCACGGTTGCCGAAGGCTTCCTTCAACGGCGACGTCGCCACCTTGCCCTCGCGCTGCAGCTTCTCGAAGGCCGGTGATTCGGCCAGGTGCAGGCGCATGTACACCGACAAACCCAGCAACAGCACCGAGGCCAGGAACGGCAGCCGCCAGCCCCATTGCGCAAATGCGTCCTCGCCCAAGGCATGCCGGCACAGGCTGATCGTGCCCAGCGCCAGCAACAGGCCAAGCGTACCGGTGCCCATCACCAGCGAGGTATTGAGCCCGCGCCGCGATGGCTGCGAATGCTCGGCCACATAGGTGGCGGCACCACCAAACTCGCCGCCTACCGCAATGCCCTGCAGCAGCCGCAGGCTCACCAGCAATACCGGTGCAAGCACACCGGCCATCGCATAGGTAGGCAATGCACCAATGCCGATGGTGGCCGTGCCCATCAGCACGATGGTGATCAGGAAGGTGCGGCGGCGCCCTACCCGGTCGCCGAGGCGGCCAAAGATCAGGGCGCCCAGGGGCCGTACCACCCAGCCTGCACCAAACACCGCCAGCGCCGACAACAAGGCAGCGGTTTCATGCCCTGGCGGAAAGAACTGCCGGCCCAGCACCACCGCAAGTGAGCCGTACAGAAAGAAGTCGAACCACTCGAACACGGTGCCAGCCACTGCCGCGGCAATCGCCCGCAGGTTGCTGCCGGCAGCCGGCGTGGACAACGCCTGCATGGCCGATCAGCCGCCCACCACGCCCTGCGCCTGCAAGGCCTGCAGGCGTGCATCGTCGATGGACAACACCTCGTCCAGTACTTCGCGGGTGTGCTGGCCCAGCACCGGCGCCGCTTGCCGGTACTGCAGCGGCGTGGCCGAGAACTTCAGCGGATTGCGCACCATCGGCACGCTGCCGCCGCCGGCGTGTGGCAGCTCGATGCGCAGCCCGCGTGCCTGCACCTGCGGGTCGTCGAAGACCTGGTCGATGCGGTTGACCGGGTTGGCCGGCACCACTGCCTTTTCCAGCGCCTCCAGCCATTGCGCGGCCGGGCGCGTGCGCAGCCGCTGCTGCAGGTAGGGCACCAACTCCTCGCGGTGGGCGACACGGGCATTGTTGGTGGCGTAACGCGGATCGCTGGCCAGTTGCGGCTCGCCGATCACCTCGCACAAACGCGCGAACTGGCCGTCGTTGCCAACGGCCAACATGAAATAGCCATCGGCAGCCGGCATCACCTGGTAGGGGACGATGTTCGGGTGCGCGGTGCCCTGGCGGGTTGGCACCACCCCACCGACCAGGTAGTTGGACGCCTGGTTGGCCAACCATGCCACCTGCGTGTCCAGCAGGGCCAGATCGATCTGCTGGCCCACGCCGGTGCGCTCGGCGTGACGCAACGCCGCCAGGATGGCGGTGGCCGCATACATGCCGGTCATCAGGTCGGTGGCGGCCACGCCCACTTTCTGCGGGCCGGCGCCGGGCGCACCGTCCGGTTCGCCGGTGACGCTCATCAGGCCACCGATGGCCTGGATGGCGGCGTCATAGCCGGCGCGCTGGGCATAGGGGCCATCCTGGCCGTAGCCAGTGATCGAGCAGTACACCAGGCGCGGGTTGATGGCCTGCAGGCTGGTGAAATCCAGCCCGTATTTCTTCAACCCACCGACCTTGTAGTTCTCCACCAGCACATCGCACTGCATCACCAACTCACGCAGCAAGGCCTGGCCTTCGGCGGTGGTGAAGTCGATCGCCACCGAGCGTTTGTTACGGTTGGCGCACAGGTAATACGCCGACTCGCGGGTATCGCGGCCTTCTGCATCCTGCAGATAGGGCGGGCCCCAGGTACGGGTGTCATCCCCCACCCCGGGACGCTCGACCTTGATCACGTCGGCACCAAAGTCGGCCAGCACCTGCGTGGCCCACGGGCCGGCAAGGATGCGTGAGAGATCGAGAACGCGGACGCCGTCGAGCAGTTTCATTTCGGCCACCAGTTGCTGCAGGCCTGCGGCAGCGACGGCTGCCAGGCGATGGCCTGCTGGAATGCCTCGGCCAAGGCGATCAAGCTCAACTCATCGCCGATGGTGCCGACCAGCTGCATGCCGGCCGGCAGTTCGCCGGCGGCCACCGGCAAGGGCACTGACAACGCAGGATTGCCGGCCAGATTGGCGTAGGCCGTAAGGTCAGCCTGGCTGGCCGGCGCCGCCTGCCCGAAGGCGAATGCGCGTTGCGGCGCGGTCGGCATCACCAGTACATCGCACTGCGCCAACCACTGCTGCAACTGCACCTGGCCGCGGTCAGCCAACTGCGCGGCGGCGGCCAGTTCGGCAGCACTGCGGCCCTCGGCCCAGGACATCAGCTTGACCAGCAACGGCGAAAACTTGCTGCGATCACCGGCCCAGGCATCGGCATGCTCGACCAGCATCTCGGCCTCGCTCATCAACAACCCGGCACGGCGTGCGCGAGCCGAGGCGAATGCCGGCGCTGGCAATGGCTGCAAGCGATGCCCCAGCCCGACCAGCACCCGCAGGCCGTCCTCGAAGGCGGCCTGCACGTCCGCCGCCACCTCGGCGGCATCGCCAAAATCGACCACGCCGATGCGCAGACCAGTGGTCTTGGGCGCGGCATAGTGGATGGCGCGCGACTGCGCGCAGGCCGGATCAAACCCGGTCATCAACTGCAGCAGCAGGCGCAGGTCGCGTGCGGAGCGGGTCAGCGGACCGATATGGTCCAGGCGCCGGCACAAGGCTACCGTGCCACGGGTGCTGATCGCACCCCAGCTTGGCTTCAGCCCGACCACGCCGCAGTAGCTTGCCGGAATGCGCACCGAGCCCATGGTGTCGGTGCCCAGCGCGGCCGCGCACAGGCCGGCGGCAACCGCTGCGCCGCTGCCACCACTGGAGCCGCCCGGCGTATAGCCGTGGCGGTGCGGGTTGTGGCAGGCGCCGTAGAACGGATTGTCGTTGTCCGCGCCCATTGCCGCTTCATGCATGTTGAGCTTGCCAACGATCACCGCACCGGCCGCGCGCAGCGCCGCCACCGCAGGGTTGTCGTCCGTCGACGGGGCATCATGACGGCGGGTTTCCATGCCGGCGGTGGTGACCATGCCGGCCACGTCGATATTGTCCTTGACCGCCACCGGCAGGCCTTCCAGCGGACGCGCGGTGCCATTGGCACGGCGCTGGTCCGAGGCCGCTGCGGCTGCCAATGCGCCCTGCGCATCGACGTGGATATAGCTGTTGACCTGCGCCTGGCTGGCGGCAATAGCCGCCAGCTGCTGGGTGATCAATTCGCAGCTGCTCACCGCGCCGGAAGCAAGCAGGGCCGACTGGGTACTCAGGTCGGAACTCAACAATGACGCGTCGGCCTTGCTCACGGGGCTTTCCTCAAGCGAAACGTTTGTCGATCAGGCGCACCGGCTTCTGCCGCACCTCGATGCCGGTCAGCGGCGCCAGCGCACCCGGGGCGGCCAGCACGATGCTCATCTCAACACCCAGGCGCTGGCGCAGCAATGCCGCAAACTCCGCAGCCAGCTGTGCGTCATCCAGCGCGCCACGGGTTTCCACGTGCACGGCCAGATCATCGCGGCCACCTTCGTCACGGCTGGCCACGCAGATGAACTCGCCGGCAAAGGCCGCATGCTCTTCCAGCACCGGTGCCATCGCCTGCGGGAACACGTTGATGCCGCGGATCTTGACCATGTTGTCGCTGCGGCCGAGGAAGCCCTCGATGCGGCGCAGGTTCATGCCCAGCGACGACGGCGTGGTCAGCACGCGGGTCACGTCATGGGTATTGAAGCGGATGATCGGGTAGATGTCGTCCTTGTACAGGCAGGTGACCACCATGTCGCCGGTACCGCCATCGGCCACCGGCGCACCGCTGTCGACGTCGAGGATTTCGACGTACTGCGCATCTTCCATCAGGTACAGGCCGTCCTGGTCCGGACCCTGGCCGGCAATCGCGCCGGTGTCGCCCACGCCGTACCAGTCGTACAGCTCCACCCCGCCCCAGGCCGCCGACAGCGACTCGCGCGATTCACGGCCGAGGTGGCCGCAGATCATCCGCACCGGGATGTCCTTGCCCGGCACCAGGCCGTTCTCGCGGGCCACGTCGGCCAGCTTCTTGATGTAATCGGCAAAACCAACGATCACGTTGGCACCCATGTTCTTCATCAGCTGCACCTGCTGCGCCGAGCGCATCTCGATGCCGGTGCCGGCCGAGCAGAACAGCGCCTGGGTGTAATGGGTCACCGCTTCGCGCACGTAGTGGCCGCCATTGATCATGCCGTGGCCATACACCGAGTGCACCACGTCGCCGGGCTGCATGCCCTGCCAGCGGTACAGGCGCGCCAGCAGCAGGCTCTGCACTTCGCGCGAATGCGGCGAGAACACCAGCGGCTGCGGACGTCCGGTAGTACCGGAGGTAGTGTGGAACACCAGCGGCTTGTTGCCCGCCTCGGTGCCGTCCTGCCAACCGTGGAAATCGCCCAGCGGCGGATTGGCTTCTACCGAGGCCATGATTTCGTGCTTGCCGAACACCGGCAGCCTGGTGATGTCATCCAGGCTCTGGATGTCTTCCGGCTTGACCCCGGCATTGCCCCACAGGCGCTGGTAGAACGGAATCTGCCAGGCGCGGGCCACGCAACGCAGGAACATCGCGTTCTGCTCGGCGCGCAGTTTCTCGCGGCTGATGTTCTTGAACTTGTCGGTGAAAGCCTGGTCCAGCGGGAACTGCTTGAGCAGCTCCTTGACATCGAACGACTCGAAATAGGTGGCGTAGGTCATGGGGTCTCGACAATCAGCAGGTCGACCAGCTGCCTGACATCGTCGATGTCCTGCAGATGGTCGAAGTGGGAGATCAGGGCATTGCGGTGGCCGGCATCGAACGGACGCGCAGCGTGGTCAAGGCAGTGGTGGAACTTTTCCAGTTGCTGGGCGCGCGACAGCGGCCGTTGCGGCGAGCCGATGGCGGCGTCCCGGTGGTTGTGCAGCACCTGGCCATCGCGCAGGGTCACCGTCATCGACTGCGGCACCAACGCATTGGGATCTTCGCAGTCGTTCGGCACCAGGCTGACCTGCGTGGCGAAAGCGGCCAGGCGGGTATCGGCCAGCTTGTCCGGCGCATAGGCCGACAAGCCGACCTTGCCATCCAGCAGCACGGTGCCCAGCAGGAACGGCAGGCACAGCCGCGCGTAGCTGGTTTCCATCGCCGGCTGGTAGCTGCGGCCAACCAGGCGGCGCACCAAGGGCGGCGCCTGCAGTTCGATGCGGGCGACGTTGTCCAGATCCAGGCCGTGCTGCTGGCGCAACTCCATCAGCATGTCCTGGGCGGCATGCGCGGCACCGCCGGTGGGGAAGACCTTGTGGCTGACGGTCAATATCTGCGCTTCGCGCGCGGCCAGCTTCTGCAGCGAGGGGCCAACATCGAACGCGCCTTCGATCAGCGGCAGGTAACCGAACGGCCCCTCCAGCATCTCGCGCGGTGCCAGGAAGCCATTGCGCGCCAGCTCCCAGCAACTCAGCGCGGCGCGCGCGTTCAAGGCAACCTGCAGGGCCAGGGTGGGCGAGCCTTCCACGTGCGCCTGCATGGTGCCGGACAGGTGGCTATAGGTCAGGCCGAGCGCGCGTCGCATCAATTCCTCATCGGCACCGTGCAGGTGCGCGATGCCTGCCGCCGCACCCAGTGCACCGCACATCGACGGGCGGAAGAAGCGCATCGGTGCACGGCCGCTGATGCCGATCAGGGTGGCCACATCCACCGCCACGTTGAGCGCGGTGATCAAGGCCTTGCCGTCCACCGCCACGCCATCGACAGTGGCGCGCTGTTCGGCCGCGGCCAACAGGGCCGACTGGATCACCGCCAGCGGATGCACCACCGCCGGCATGTGCACGCAATCAAATTCCTGGCTGTGGATCTGGTAGCCGTTGACCATCGCCGCGCTGGCGGCCGGCAAGGGCTCGCCGGTCACCCAGACCCGCGCGCCGGCCCCCTTGCCATAGCTGGCAGCGCTGCGGCGTACCACCTGGGTCAGGGGCACCTGCGGGCCGGAACCGGAAATACCGACTGCGGCCGAGTCCATCACGAAGACACGGGTTGCCGCCACCGCTTCGGGGGACAGGTCTTCAAAACGCAGCGTGCAGGCGTGCTGCAACAAGGCTTCGGTCAATCGCATCAGGTCACCCGCGCCAACATCGTGTTCAAGGCGTCCAGAGTGCCGCCCTGGGCCAGCGCCTGCACCTGCCCAAAGAGGGGTTGCGCCAGGCCCGCCGATACCCCTCCCCACTGGGCGAGCGACAGTGCCTTGGCCAATACATCCTCGGCCGACATCGGGCACTCGGGGTCACCCCAGGCATCGATGCGCTCGGCCTGCAATTGCCGGCCATCGGCCAGCCGCACCTGCACGCTGGCGCCGTAATGCGTGGGGAAACGCTGGCTGCAGGCGGCGTCCTCGTGCAGGCTGATGCGCGCGCGCCACGGTGCGAGCTCGGCATCGCTGCAGGCTTCGGCGGTGTAATGCGCCAGCTGCGGGCGGCCATTCACCAGGATCGAGGCCAGCGCGTGCTGCAGGCTGAACTTGGCTTCCAGCTCGGTCTGTGGCTGCGGGCGATCGCAGAAACGCAGGGCTTCGGCATAGGTATGCACCTGCACGTGCTCGATCTGCGCCAGCTCGCCGGCATCCAGCTGCGCCAGCGCATCACGCAGGGCATCGATGGCCGGATGGGCGTGGCGGCAAGCCGGCCAGGGCTTGAGGCTGGTGCTGTGGATCAGCCAGTCGGCCTCGTCGGCAACCACCTGTTCCGGCAGGGCGTCCGGTGCGGTTGCGGCAAACAGGCCCTGCTCGCCTTCCAGTATCCTGCGCGGCCCACGCATGCCCGCCAGCGCCAACTGCGCCGCCAGCCAGCCACTGCGTGCGGCTTCGGCGTTGTGCAGTGATTTGGTCGGCACCGGCTCGTGGCGCATCTGCCACAGGCCGCCGGTACGGCTGCCCGCCGTGCCCAGCGCATCGGCCAGCGATTCAGCCGGCAGGCGCAACACCGATGCGGCGGCAGCGGCGGCGCCAAACGCGCCGGCGGTGGAGGTTGGGTGCCAGTAGCGGTAGTGCGCCTTGCCCAGCGCCCGGCCGACGCGGATGGTGGCCTCGTAGCCGCGCACGATGGCATCGAGCAGGGCATCGGCATCGGCGCCTTCGGCCTGCGCCGCCGCCAGGGCCACCGGTATGACTACCGGACCAGGATGCAGGATGGCGCCGCGGTGCACATCATCCATTTCCAGCACATTGCCCAAGGCCGCATTGAGCAGCAGCGCATCGGCGACGCTACGGCGCCCAGCACCCAGCGCCACCACCGTGCCGGCCGCCTGTGCCTGCACCACGCTGCGCAGCTGCGCTGCCAGCGGGTAACGCAGGGCCGCCAGCGCACACCCCAGCCAATCCACCAGCAGCAAGGCCGCACGTTGCCGCGCGGCGGCGTTCACCGGCTGTTGCAGGCGTTGTGCAAGCTGTTCGGTAAGGCTGGCGGCTGGCGTGGTCATCGCGCGTCAGGGTCTCGTTAATGGCCCGCCGCAGCGGGTTTTCGGGAAGGTGGAACGGTAACCGCGTGAAAGGAGCATAACCGACTTTGTCCGGACATATCATATGATCCGTTTCCCGACACCCGCAATCTGTGCCCATGCCTCGAATTCTGGATGCCGACACTTTCTTCGACTACCTCGCGCAGGGTCCCGAGATCTTCGCGCCCGGTTGTGCCGGCCATTCACTGTTGTTTGAACAGTGGCTGCGCGCCGGTGCCGAGCGCTGCGCCGGCCTGCGCTTCACCGGCGTGCACATCCCCACGGTCAATACCTTCGACTTTGCCGGGCTGCACCCGCAGGCGCGACAGCGCAGCATTTTCCTGAGCGGCGACCTGCGCAGCTCGTGGCTGGATGGCCGGGTCGACTACCTGCCCATGACCTACACCGCCACCTGGCGCTGGCTGCGCGAAAGCGTGGCCTTCGATACCGTGCTCGTGCAGGTGGCGCCGCCCGATGAGGACGGCAACTGCTCGCTGGGCATTGCCTGCGACTTCACCCCGGCTGCCTGGCCGCGGGCCACACGCGTGCTTGCGCATATCAACCCGCGCATGCCGCGCACACGCGGGCCTTCCATCCCGTTGTCACGCATCACCGCTGCCATCGAGCAGGACGCGCCGCTGCTGGAAATCCCGGACCCCGCTGGCGATGCCGCGATGGATGCGGTGGCCGAGCAGGTGGCAACGCTGGTGGAGGACGGCGCCACCCTGCAATTGGGCCTGGGCCGGCTGCAATCGGCGGTGCTGCGGGCAGTGCGCGAGCGCCGCAACCTGCGCATCCACAGTGGCATGGTGTCCGATGGCCTGCTCGGCCTGCTGGTATCCGGCGCCCTGTCGCCTGCACCGGATGCGGTGGTGGCCGGCGTCGCCTTGGGTACACAGGCGCTGTACGACATTGCGCCGCGCAACATAATGTTCCGTGAGGTGGGCCATACCCACGACCATGGCGTGCTGGGCGGTATTCCGCGCCTGACCGCCATCAACAGCGCGTTGTCGGTGGATCTGCTGGGCCAGGTGAACGGCGAATTCCTGTCTGGACGCCAACTGAGTGGCGTGGGTGGCCTGCCGGATTTCCTGCAGGGCGCTCGCCAATCGACCAGTGGTCGCGGCATCATTGCACTGCCTGCCAGCACCCCCAAGGGTGAAAGCAGGATTGTCCCGATGCTTCCCGCGGGGCCAGTGAGCCTGGCGCGCGTGGATGCGGACTGCATAGTCAGCGAGCATGGCGTAGCCGATTTGCGCCATCTCGACGTCCATGCCCGAGCCCGCGCCCTGATTGCCATCGCCGCCCCCGAACACCGTGACGCCCTGCAGCGCAGCTGGCAGGAACTTTCGCTCAGACTTTGAACAAGGATCTGTACATATGACAGGTACGCGACGCAGCAAGCCCCGCTATGCCGAACTGGGTGACCTGCTGCAGACGGCGATCGAGAAAGGCGAATATGCCGTCGGTACCCTGCTGCCCACCGAGCTGGAATTGTGCGAGCGTTTCAGCGTCAGCCGCCATACCGCGCGCGCGGCGCTGGCGCAGCTGATCAGTGCTGGTCTGGTACAGCGTCGGCCAGGTGCAGGTACCCGCGTGATCGCACAGAGCGCGGCCATGCGCTATGAACACGAGATCGACACCGTCGACCTGCTGATGCAGTACGGCAACACCACCCGCCTGAAGGTCCTGCAGGCCGATCGGCTGCATGCCGACGCGGCGATGGCGCAGCGCCTGGACATGCACGAAGGCAAGGACTACCTGCGCCTGCACTGCCTGCGCCTGGAAGAGCAGACCCGCGAGCCGATCGCGGTGACCGAGATGCTGATACCGGTGCGCAGCGGCGTACCTGCCGACAAGCTGCTGGAAGTCAGCGGCGCGGCGCGTGCACTGGCCAGGTTCCTCGACCCAACCCGGCTGTCGCGCGTGGAGCAGGTATTTGATGCCGCCTCGTTCGACGCGGCCGATGCCAAGCTGCTGGACATCAAGAAGAGCGAGCCGGCGATGCGCGTGCAGCGCCGCTACCGCGACACCAACGGTCGCCTGCTGCTGGTGGCCATCAGCCTGCACCCGCCAGGACGTTTTGCGTACTCGATGGTGCTGTCGCGCAACCATCGATAACGGCTGGATTGGGGCCGGCGTCGATTCTGGCTTTCGCCTCTGCCCTGAGGCAGCTTGCGCCTGTGCTTGTCCACTTGCGGGGAACCGCATGGCCCCTGGCGTGTATGGCGACCGGGTGAATCAGGGGCTGTTGCGCCCTGGTTTGTGCAATGCCGCCTTCGGGCAGAACAGCACGGTGCTGCACCTCACCCTCTCCCCAACTCCTCTCCCGGTAGGAGAGGGGCTTCAGGCAAGGCTTCGAGACGGTGCTGCGCACCTCACCCTCTCCCCAACCCCTCTCCCGGTGGGAGAGGGGCTTCAAGCAAGGTTTCAGGCAGCCCTTCATGCAACAGCGCTGCGTGGCGCTGCCGCGCTTACTTCTTGAACAGCAGCGCCAACACGCTGGGCCGCAATGCCAGCTTCATCATCTGGCGGAACTCCGCCGGCGTCAGGCTGGTCTTGCACGGCAGCATGCCGGCAACACCGTCCATCACCAGCAGGCCATCCTCGGCCTTGACGTCGTTGATGCGCACGTCCAGCTTCATCGCGGGGGTAGCAACCTTCATGCTCAGCCCTCCCAGTTGCCAAGACCAACGATTTCACGGCCTGCCGCGCGGCCGGAGATCATCGCTTCGGTCAGGTACGAGCCGTTCTGGTACAGGTCCGAGAACATCGACCCCATCTCACCGGCTTCGTACAGGCGCGGGATGTGCTTGCCGTCGTGGTCCAGCACCTCGGACTTGATGTTGCGGCGCGCACCACCGCCAGTGCAGACGATCACCGGGTCAACACGCACGCCGTAGAACGGCGCCTGCGCAATCGGGAACAAGGTGTCCGGGTTGCGGCCAAAATCAGCATCGTGCTTGGCCGCACAGGCCGCGTTGTAGCGCTCCACTTCCGCGCGCAGCTTGGCCGGATCACGGTTGATCTTCACTGCCAGCTCTTCAAGCGTGTCGGCCTGCTGGATCCAGCCCTTCTCGATTTCCGCCGAGTTGTCATCGGACCATTTGTAGCCGCGCACCACCGGGTTCCAGCTCATCACTTCCACCACCAGCTTGTTGTACTGGCAGGTGATGGCATCAAAGATCATGTGCACCGGCTGCGCACGATAGTGCGGGGTGTCCACCCAATGGCCGTGCTTCTTTTCCTTGTAATGGGTGAGCTGCAGCTCGGCGGTTTCGTTGTAGAAGCGCTCGGTGTTCGCATCCACCTCGATCCAGCTGAAGCTCTGCCAGAAGAAATTGCGCAGGAAGCCGTTGACGAAGCCCTCCGGTTTGAAGCCCGGCCAGATGCCGCCCGACTGGCCCTGGTTGCGCATATGCCACAGATCGGCGCCGGCCTTCTGCAAGATCTTGATGCCGTCGCCGGTGTTGTGCGGCGTGCCCAGCGGTGCCGGGTTGGCCAGGCCGAAGTAATTGCGCTGCATGTCCAGGTTGGCTTCAAAGCCGCCGGTGGCCATCACCACGCCCTTGTTGGCACGAATGGCCACGCGCTGGCCGTTCTGCTCGGCAATGACACCAAACACTTCCAGCGTGTCAGGGTCCTGCACCAGGTCCTTGAGCGGCGACTCGTAGGCGATCTGGATGCGCGGACGCAGGCGGATGTTCTCGCGGAAGGCCAGGTACACGCCCGAGGGAATCGGCAGGATGGTGGCCGTGCAATGCACAGCCTCGCGCGCACCGAACTCCGGGAACTCCAGCACCGCATCGCGCTCGGAGAAGCCGGTGCCATGGATGAACTGCGCACCGGCCTGGGCGGCGCGCTCCTGGATCCACGGCTCCAGCGCTTCCATCGCCTCCGACCACGGCACCAGCATGTCTTCCGGGATCGGGTTGGCCACGCTCATCTTGCGCTGGTACTCGGCCAGCACCTTGGCGTTCTTGGTGATCAGCAACGATTGCCCGGCCACCCGGCTGTTGCCGCCGGTCTCGGCCTGGTTGGCCTTTTCCAGGATGAGGATGGACAGGTTCGGGTCCAGGTCATGCGCCTCGATGGCGGCGCACATGGCGGCCAGGCCAAAGCCGGCGATGACGAGGTCGTACTGCTGGTCCCACTGTTTGACGGCGTTGCGACTGGCCATGGTTCCCCTCCCGGGAGATTGCGATAGCCCGACTATCAGTGCCCTGCCCCGGCAACCGCCAACCAATTCGCGTACGATCCACAACCATTGGTTGTTACAGTGCACCCACCATGGATCTACGCCAGCTCCGCTACTTCCTGTCCGTGGTTGAACACGGCAGTTTCACCCGCGCCGCCGCGGCCACCGGCCGCACCCAGCAGGCCCTGAGCAAGGGCATCCAGGCGCTGGAGCAGCAACTGGGCGCGCGCCTGTTCGAGCGCGGCAGCCGCGAAGCGCGGCTCACCGACGTGGGCCGCCTGCTGATGGAGCACGCCCAGCCCGCCCACGACGCGGTACGCCGCTTCGAGGACCGCCTGCAGGAGCTGCAGACCGGCGCTGAGGGACAAGTGCGCATTGGCACCGGCCCCAGCACCGCCGGCTCGCTGGTCGCGCCAGCGGTGCTGGCGCTGCGCCGGCACTGGCCGAAGATCGGCATCCACGTCAGCGGCGGCATCCTGCCCGAGCTGCTGCCCAACCTGCTGGCGCGCGAGCTGGACGCGGTGGTCACCCTGCACACCTTCGGCGACGGCGACCCGGACCCGCGCATCAAGAGTGACGTGCTGATGCACGATGAATACCGTGTGCTCGCCAGCGTGCGCCACCCGCTGGCGCGGCAACGCGATATCACGCCGGCACAGTTGCTCGAGCAGGCCTGGATATTCGGACGGCGCCTGGGCGCAGTGGAGGCCGCGTTCCGGCAACGCTTCCACGAAGCCGGCCTTGAACCACCACTCAACACGATGGAAAGCGGCTCGCCGGAATTCATGCGCGCGATGATCCGCGACGGCGGCTATCTCACGTTGCTGCCCAGCCGTTTGGCGCAGGCCGAGTTGCTTGCCGGCCATTGGGTGAAGCTGGATGCACCGGGGTTTGCGTGGCAACGGCCGGTAATGGTTTACACCCGCGACGGCGAGCCGCAAAGCGCGCCCTTGGCAAGGTTTCTACAGGCGCTGCGGAATGCGGCCGAGCAGGCGCAGGTGCGACAGGTGGAGTGAAGCGGCGTTTGCCCTGGCCTGGGTACTTAAGGAAAGGCACAGGAGTCGCCTATGCATGCCACCACCACGGCCTTCCGCAGTTTGTTACACCGCAACAAAGCGGTCGCTACCTGTTATGACTGCTAGCTGGCGGCTATTGCAGGCCGAGACCCCTGTGTAGAACGCCGAGCATTCGAACGCAAACATTTGATACAGCGGGGGAATTTGCCCTGTTCCACGCAGGGAAAAAACGCGGGATACTCCGCGCTACACCGCTGTTAGGCGGTCCAATACGAGTTAGATCACTATGGAAGAACTCCCGCACGTCGTGCACGAGAAGATCCGCACCTTGACAGCTGAGGGAGACTTACTCGCCCAGAAACAGCGATTTGATGAGGCGGTCACCCGCTATAACGAGGCTTGGAAGCTGGTCCCAGAGCCAAAGGCCAACTGGCAAGCTAGCACTTGGCTGTTGGCTGCAATTGGAGACGCATGCTTTCTCGGCGGCTATTTCAAGTCCGGCGCGGACGCATTCTCCTTTGCATTGCACTGCCCCGAGGGCCTCGGCAATCCGTTTGTGCACCTGCGGCTCGGCCAATGTGAGTTTGAGCGTGGCAACCTTCCTGAGGCCATTGAGCAACTTACCAGAGCCTATGCACTCGAGGGTGCCGATATCTTTGGCCAAGACGATCCAAAGTACTTCGACTTCCTAAAAAGCAAAATCTCGCCACCCACTTCTGCCGTGTGGTGATCTAACAATTCATTCAAGCCGAAGCGGTAGTTCCTTCGCTTTAGTGGACACCCTGACCTAACGATCAGGAGTATCCCAATGCCCCGCCCTGGCCCCAGAAGCACCTACCGCTATACCGATCATTTCAAGGCAACCGCCGTACGCTTGAGCGAACTCCCGGGCGTTTCGGTGGCCGATGTTGCCCAATCCCTTTACATCCATCCTTTCATGTTGTCTCGTTGGCGAAAGCTTGCCCGCGAAGGAATCATCGTGACCAAGGGTGTCGAATTGGACCAAGCCATCAGTGCCGAGCTCAAGGAGTTGCGCGAGGTGAAGCGCAGGTACGAACGCCTGCAGCTTGAGCATGACATTTTAAAAAAAGCCATCGCATTCACTTCAAAACAAAAAGCGATGTCTTCTCCTTCATCGCCCATCATAAAGAAGTCTGTCCGGTGAAAGCGATGTGTCAGTTGTTCGACGTCAGCACAGCCGGCTTCTATGCCTGGCTGCGTCGGCCACCAAGCGCACGCGTGCTTGAAGACGGCCTTCTTATCGAGCGCATCCGTAACGTGCATGCACAAAGCCGATACACCTATGGCAGCCCACGTGTACACGCTGCACTGAAGCGAACTGGTGAGATCATCGGGCGTCGCCGCGTTGAGCGATTGATGTGTCTGGAAGGCATATCTGCGCGTTCGGCAAGCGTGTACAAGCAACGCCCCGGGCTCAAGCGATTCCTGGCCAGCATAGGGAGCCATGCCCATCTGGTAGACAACACAAAGCCAGACCGAGTGTGGGTCGGCGATGTCACCTATTTGAAGGTCGCGGGCCAATGGCGCTACTTGGCCACAGTGATGGACCGCTGCTCCAGACGTTTGCTCGGCTGGTCGCTTGGAAAGGACCGTACCTTGGCGCTGACCAAGCGCGCACTGGCTTCTGCCCTGCGCACCCGCCGACCCAAGCCAGGAGCCATCTTTCACAGTGATCGCGGCATCGAGTTCCTGGGCAGCGAATTCAGACAGCAATTGCAGCACGCTGACCTGCTGCAGTCCGCCAATCGACCTCGGCGCATGACCGACAATGCACATATGGAATCTTGGAATAAGTCCATGAAGGCCGACTTCTATCACCAACGCACATTTGAAACCGACCGGTCCCTACTGGCAGCCATCCGCAGCTATGTGGATTTCTACAATAACCAGCGCCTACACTCCGCACTGGGGTATAAAACACCCGTGGAATTCGAGCACACCTGCCATTGACCAACAGGTGTCCACTTTTTCGAAGGAACTCCCACCCGCTTCGCGGGTCGGCTTAATTCCGGAGTTAGGCGATATGCAGAGATATTGCTCGGTCAATCAGGTTCTTGGTCAGCTCGCTGAGGCTGAGGATCGAGCGATGACCATCGAGGGCATTTTGCAATCACAGCCAGAAGGCTACCAGTTGCTCCACTACCCAAAGGCCGAGAGGCTAGCGGTCGCAGATGGATCCAATGAGCCTTACCAAGCCGCAGTATGGGTCGGCTTTGGCAGCGGCTCCCTTCAACCAAACTCAATTGCTTTAACACGCTGGGAGGGCAAACGTGTTCGCATCCAAGGTTTCGTGCGCACCATTGCATCGTTACCATCGTTCGCTGGGCTGGGGCGAGGCGGCTTCGGACCACACGGTCTATGGCCGATCCAGATCGAGCCCTATAGCGTTCAGCGCGTTACGGCGGACGAGCGGCGCGAGGATTTCGCCTAACAATTCCGTAAGGAAACCCCTGTC
>DKPB01000093.1:15669-36929 GCA_002471015.1 Stenotrophomonas sp. UBA7346 | reverse complement strand
CGTGCAAAGCACCAAAGCCGCTGGCATCCCTACGCGTGCAGCACTGCTTGCCACCCGATTTCCCGGGTGCGCTGCGCTTACCCGGGCTACGGGGCTGCAGCAAGCAAGTCTTCTTGATCCGCGATGCAGAAATCCGCGAACAACACGGTAGTGCCGAGCCATGCTCGGCAGGGGCATCACCAACAATCCGGAAGCCGCCAGAAGATCAACGGCCCTCGGACCCTTGGTAGCCCGGGTACGCGCAGCGCACCCGGGGAAGCTGACGCGTGCGTAGATGGCGAAACGTGCAAAGCACCAAAGCCGCGGGTATCCCTACGCGTGCAGCACTGCTTGCCACCCGATTTCCCGGGTGCGCTGCGCTTACCCGGGCTACCGGGGCTGCAGCAATCAGGTCTTCTTCATCCGCGATGCAGAAGATCGCGAACAGCGCGGTAGTGCCGAGCCATGCTCGGCAGGGGCATCACCAACAATCCGGAAGCCGCCAGAAGATCAACGGCCCTCGGACCCTTGGTAGCCCGGGGAAGCTGACGCGTGCGTAGATGGCGAAACGTGCAAAGCACCAAAGCCGCTGGCATCCCTACGCGTGCAGCGCTGCTTGCTATCTGATTTCCCCGGGTGCGCTGCGCTTACCCGGGCTACTGGGGCTGCAGCACGCAAGTCTTCTTCATCCGCGATGCAGAAATCCGCGAACAATCGGTAGTGCCGAGCCATGCTCGGCAGGGGCTTTCCCGGCCAACTTGCCCCCCCACCCTATCGCCCGACTGGCCCCTTCGCGGAGCGCCCTACTCAATCTTTGGAGATATCGGCTGCCAGTCTGCCGGTGGCTGCAGCGGCATTCCATGTGCCTGCACCAAGCGCTCGATCGCCGGCAGCTCACCCAACGCTCTCGTCAATTGCATGTATTCGGACACAGGCAGCTTTGACTGCCCCGATGCGGCGCTGCCAATCAACGTACTGCCCGCCATGCTCAACCACTGCAGTTGGCGCCCGCGTGCCTGCCACTGCGCCTTGGATGCGGTGTCGTTCTCCAACCGCTCCAATCGCGCGACGCCGATGGACGCCAGCAATAACGAGCCACTGTTGGCCATGGCCTCCAGTACATGGCGACATTGCGCCATCGTTTCCCCGGCAGGCGCCTCGCAGCGCTTCAAGGCCTCGCGCAACGGAAACGGTACGTGGGCTGCCGCAGCGGAAAACTGTTGCTCGACACGATAGCGCTGCACGTCGACCGGCTTGGCGCCTGCGGCCCCCTGCTCCTGGCTTGCAGCGGCCAGGGCAGCCACCGGTTGATCGGCGGTGGCGTCATCAAGCAGCCCGACCAGCGCCATCAAAGGATCCCGGTACTGGGTGGCGCGGGCCGCGCGTTGCCACGCCAGCTCGGCCGCACGCGGATCCTGGCGCTTGTCTGCCAACTGCATCAACAGCAGTTGGCTGCCGATGTCATCCACATCCGTGGTCTCCAGCGTGGCACGTGCCTGCTCCACGTCACAGTAGTCATCCTGCACACAACGACTGATCGCGGCCTGTGCAATCAATGGATCCCCTGCTCCGGTCCGCACCGCGCGCGCAAACCAGGCCTCTGCTTCGGGCGAATAATCAGACTTGCCCGAGCCAAGGTTCACGCTCAGTGGCGCCAACAACCATGCCGCATACAAGCTGCGTGGACGACCGCTGGCAGCGATGGCGCGCCCCAATTGCGTCCTTTCCTGTGCCCAGGCTTCATATTGCGCGTTCGATGGTTGCCCCGCCGCGACATCCTTCGCGACCTGCTGTGCTGCCGTGGTATTTGTTGCCGCCAACAGCACCAGACCTGCTGCCAGTATCCAAGACCTGTGCATCCTGCCTCCTGATTTTCTGCGGGGACCGACACCCGGTCCTCACCCCATCCTATCCAGCACCCACACCCAGGCGGGCAATGTCACCAATGACAGCACGATGCCATAGCCCACCATCGCTGCCGCAAGCCGTGGGGCCAAGCGATGTGAAATCGCCAGTGCCGCCGCGGTGATCATAGTCGGCATCGCAGTTTCCAGCACGTTGACCCGCAGCATTTCCCCTTGCAGGCCAAATGCCCAGGACAGCGGCAGGGCGGCGGCCGGCAACACCAGCAATTTGAGCAGCAGCCCCACCCCCAACGGCGCCAGTTCCGCGCGCGACAGCCGCAGCTGGATGGTAAGGCCAACGGCCAGCATCACCAACGGCAGCATGGCATCGGCCAGGTTCTTCAGTGCCGATGCAATCCAGCGTGGCGGCTCGACGGGCATCACCAGCAAGGCGAACACCAGCGCCCATAACGGCGGAAACATCGCAATGCGGCGCAGTATCTGGCCGGCGCTGGGTGGCGTGTCACCGCTGTACCTGGCCAACACGTACAGGCCGAAGGTGGACAGCAATACAAAGGTGCCGAACTGGTCGTAGACCACCGCATAGGGCAAGGCATGGTCACCCAGCAATGCACGCACCATCGGGTAGCCAATGAAGCTGGAATTGCACAGCGCCACGCATAGCAGCAACACCGCATGCACGTGGCGCTCGAACTTTAACAGCCGCGTAGCCAGGCTGACCAATGCCAGGGTAAGCAGCATCAGCAACCAGGGCGTCAGCATGATGCCCAGCAGCGACAGATCCAACTGCAGGCGCGGCACATAGGTCAGCACCGCTGCCGGCAGGCAGACGTACAACACCACCCTGTTGAGAACGTCGGCGGCGTTGTCGGGAAATACCCGCAGGCGCGCGAACACCATGCCCAGGGCGAGCATGGCCAGAATCAGTGCAAATGCATCAAAGGCCATGTGCCCAGCATGCCCTGCATGGCGATGGCTGCAAACCACGCAACGTCCCGAACACCCCCCGGCTTGCCCGGCGGGCCTCATTAGTTTTGTTTATCAGGGCCACGCCGGTGGGTTGGCAGCCCAGGCCTGCTGGATCTCGGCCAACTGTGCACGCTCACCATCGTTCCATGCGGGCAACAACTGCGCGAAGTTGGCCGCATCGTTCCATTGTTGCGGCTCGGTGCGCACCGCTGCCGCGTACCAGGCCAGTGCCTCATCCTTGCGGCCAAGCTTCCACAACGCCAGCGCCAGAGTCTGCGGCAGCCACGATGGATTGCCACGGGTACCTTCGGACGCCTTCAGCCACAGGCCCAGTGCAGCTTCAGCGTCGCCCTGGCGATACAGATCCCAGGCCTGGTTCCAGCGCAGGCTGCGTGCCTGCACCGAGTTTTCCGAAACGCTGGCCAGCGCCTCCTGGTACAGCTTGGCAGCCAATTCAGCACGGCCATCGGCATAGGCGATGCTGGCCAGCTGTGCGGTGGCCTCGGTGCCCTTGCGGCCGCGCTCGCGCAGCTTCATCAGCTGGTCCACGGCATCGGCCTGTTGCGGCGCTACCGCATGGATCGGCTTGGCCGCCACGTCGTCGTCAAAATAGAACTCGTTGATGCCCGGCAGGCTTTGCGCCTGCGCGTTGGAAAACATCAGGCCCGCCAGCACCACAGCGCTGGCAACAATGCGCCTTGTAACCCCCATGACTGCAATCCCCATAAAACAGTTAGCCCCCACCTGGCCCCGATGCTAACCGCTCCGGGCCCTACGCGCGACTGCATGACAGGGTGATGAAACGGCCACTGCTACAATCGGCGGCTGCCACCGGCCCTGCTGGTGGTTACCTGCCGCCAGCCGTTTCCGCAATGGGCCAGCCATGACCAGTACCGCCGAACTTACCTCGCCTGCTTCCGCCAACGATCCGCTGATCGGCGTGCGCGACACCGATTACACGCTCGAGCACAAGTACACGCGCACCGATGGCCGCATCTACCTGAGCGGCGTGCAGGCCCTGGTGCGCCTGCCGCTGATGCAGCAGCAGCGCGACCTGGCCGCAGGCTTGAACACCGGCGGCTTCGTCAGTGGCTACCGCGGCTCGCCGCTGGGCGGCTTCGACCTGGAGCTGTGGCGTGCGCGCAAGCACCTGGAAGCGGCCAAGGTGAAGTTCGTGCCCGGCCTCAACGAGGACCTGGGCGCCACCATGGTGTGGGGTACGCAGCAGACCAACCTGTTCCCCGGTGCCAACGTCGATGGCGTGTTCGGCATGTGGTACGGCAAGGGCCCGGGTGTGGACCGCTGCGGTGACGTGTTCAAGCACGCCAATGCTGCCGGTGCGTCAAAGCATGGTGGCGTGCTGGCGCTGGCCGCCGACGACCATGCCTGCCGCAGCTCCACCCTGCCGCACGGCAGCGAGGAAGAATTCGTCAGCGCGATGATGCCGGTGCTGAACCCGGCCGGCGTGCAGGACATCCTCGACATGGGCCTGGTCGGCTGGGCGATGAGCCGCTATACCGGCCGCTGGATCGGCTTCAAGACCATTGCCGAAACGGTGGAATCCTCGGCCTCGGTGGACGTCAACCCGTTCGCCCGCCAGATCATCCTGCCGGAAGATTTCGACATGCCGGCCGCCGGCCTCAACATCCGCTGGCCGGACCCGCCGCTGGAGCAGGAAATGCGCCTGCACCGCTATGCGGTAAAGGCCGCGCAGGCCTTTGCCCGTGCCAACGGCATCGACAAGGTGGTGATGGATTCGCCGCAGGCGCGGCTGGGCATCGTCACCACCGGCAAGAGCTACCTGGACGTGCTGCAGGCGCTGGAATACCTGGGTCTGGACGAGAAGGCCTGCGCCGATATCGGCATCCGCGTCTACAAGGTCGGCATGACCTGGCCGCTGGAGCCGCAGGGCATCGGTGCCTTCGCCCGCGGCCTGGAAGACATCGTGGTGGTGGAGGAAAAGAAGGCCTTCATCGAGCGGCAGATGAAGGAATACTTCTACAACTGGCCGGCCAACTGGGGTGCGCGCCCGTCCATCGTCGGCAAGTACGACGAGCAGGGCGAGTGGATCCTGCCGTCCACCGGCGAGCTGACCCCGGCCACCATTGCCGGCGTGATCGGCCGCCGCATCCAGCGGTTCTTCAACACCGAATCGATTGAAGAACGCCTGCGCTGGATGGACGTCAAGGAAGCCGAGATGGCCTTGCCGCGCGCGCAGTTCCCGCGCGTGCCGCATTACTGCTCCGGCTGCCCGCACAACACCTCCACCAAGGTGCCGGAAGGCTCGCGTGCGCTGGCCGGCATCGGCTGCCATTACATGGTGACGTGGATGGACCGCGCCACCGACACCTTCACCCACATGGGCGGCGAAGGCGTCACCTGGGCCGGCCAGGCCGCGTTCACCGACACCGAGCACGTGTTCCAGAACCTCGGCGACGGCACCTACTTCCACAGCGGCTCGCTGGCGATCCGCCAGGCCATCGCCGCTGGCGTCAACATCACCTACAAGATCCTCTACAACGATGCAGTGGCGATGACCGGCGGCCAGCCGGTGGACGGCACCCTGACCGTGCCGCAGATCGCCCACCAGATGCGCTCGGAAGGCGTGTACACCATCGTGTTGCTGTCCGACGACATCCAGAAGTGGAAGTCGCGCCGCCACGAATTCCCCAGCGATGTGGAGTTCCACGACCGCGCCGAGCTCGACGCCGTGCAGCAGCAGCTGCGCACGGTGAAGGGCACCAGCATCCTGATCTACGAACAGACCTGCGCCACCGAGAAGCGCCGCCGCCGCAAGCGCGGCAAGATTGTCGACCCGGCCAAGCGCACCCTGATCAACTCGCTGGTCTGCGAAGGCTGCGGTGACTGCGGCGAAAAGAGCTTCTGCGTCTCGGTGCTGCCGAAGGAAACCGAGTTCGGGCGCAAGCGCGACATCGACCAGTCCAACTGCAACAAGGATTTCTCCTGCACTACCGGCTTCTGCCCCAGCTTCGTCACCGTGCACGGCGGCCAGCTGCGCAAGGGCAGCAAGAGCAAGGCCGCCAGCCTGCTCGACAACCTGCCGGCGCCCACCTTCCGCACTGACTTCTCGCAGCCCTGGAACATCCTGATCACCGGCGTTGGCGGCACCGGCGTGGTGACCATCGGCGCACTGCTTGGCATGGCCGGCCACCTCGAAGGCAAGGGTGCCAGCGTGCTCGACCAGACCGGCCTGGCGCAGAAGGGCGGCGCGGTCACCACCCATATCCGCCTGGCCAACAGCCCGGCCGACATCCACGCCGTGCGCATCGCCGCCGGTGAAGCCGACCTGGTGCTGGGCTGCGACATGGTGGTGGTCAACGACTACTGGGCGCTGTCCAAGGTGCGCGGCGAGCGCTCGCAGGTGGTGTTGAACACCTACGAAGCGATGCCCGGCACCTTCACCACCCACCCGGACATGCAGTTCCCGGCCGCCGACATCATTGCCGGGGTGAAGCTGGCGCTGGGCGGACGCGACCCGATCCTGCTCGACGCCACCCAGCTGGCCACCGCCCTGCTCGGCGACGCCATTGCCTCCAACCTGTTCATCCTCGGCTTCGCCTGGCAGCAGGGCCTGGTACCGCTGTCGCTGGAATCGCTGATGCGCGCGGTGGAGCTCAACGGCGCAGCCGTGGCCATGAACCAGACCGCGTTCGCCTGGGGCCGCCTGGCCGCGATCGATCCGCAGGCCGTGCAGCAGGCCGCAGGCCTGGTCCACAACGCGCCCACCGATGCCGAGCGCAAACCGGCCGCCCTGCGCGAACTGCCGCCGGGTGAGTGGGAAGGCAGCGAGGCCGGCGCACCGTCGGCCCCGCGCAACCCGGACAACGAACCGGACGTGCGTGGCCTGCCCGCCGCCAGCCAGACCAGCGGCGAAGCCACCTACGCCTCGCTGGATGACGCCCACCTGTCGCGTTCGCTGGACGAGCTGATCGCCCGCCGCAGCAGCTTCCTCACCGACTACCAGGACGCCGCCTACGCCAAGCGCTACCGCGCCCTGGTGGATGCAGTGCGCAGCGCCGAGCAGCAGGCCATCCCGGGCAGCACCGCGTTGAGCGAAGCCACCGCGCGCTACTTCTTCAAGCTGATGGCCTACAAGGACGAATACGAAGTGGCCCGCCTGTACACCAGCGGCGACTTCATCAAGCGCGTGAGCGAGCAGTTCGAGGGCGACTACCAGGTACGTTTCCACTTGGCCCCGCCGCTGTTCGCCAAGCGCGACGAGCAGGGCCAGCTGCAGAAGAAGGAATACGGCCCATGGATGTTCAAGGCCTTCGGCCTGCTGGCCAAGCTCAAGGGCCTGCGCGGCGGCCGCTTCGACGTATTCGGTTACACCGAGGAACGCCGCAGCGAGCGCCAGCTGATCAGTGACTACGAAAAGACCCTGCAGGAACTGATCAGCGGCCTGGATGCGCGTCGTCTCGCACTGGCAGTGGATATCGCCAGCATCCCCGAGCACATCCGCGGCTACGGCCACGTCAAGGAAGCGCACCTGCACGAAGCCAAGGCGCGTGAAGCGACGCTGCTGGCAACTTGGCGCAACCCGAAAGCGCTGCATATCGTGCAGATGGCCTGAGCAGGCAACGGATAGGTTGCCTATGCGCAATGCAACCTCAGCGGGTTGCATTGCGCGACCTGAGCTTCAGCGCCGCCGTTGAAGCTCAGGCCGTTACCGACTGAAGCAGCATCAGTGGATCTCGAAATCCATGGACACCAGGGAGGGCCGAGCTTGCCCCGCTACCTGTGCCGGCGTCCATTGAACGGAAAGAACCACCTGCTTCTCCTGTTCGTTGAGCCCCATTCGCGACGGATAGGAAACGATGGCGTCCTGCGGCTTGCCGGTTTCGTCCAGGACAACCACGACGCAGGTCAGGCTGCTGCCGGAGCGCATCCAGATGCCGCGCGGGAACTGGGGCAGCTTCTCTACCGGATTCGGTTCCACATCCGCGGTTTTTCCAATCACGTGATCGGGAAGCAGCTTCTGGATTTCGGCCAGGAGCGGGGCTTTTTCGCAGGAGCGGATGGGACGGTCGCGGGCTAGAGCGCTGTTTGCAGCTAGAAGCGTCACTGCGAAGACTATGATGTTGAGCATGTATTCCAACCTTCCGATGGTTTGGGATCAGCTGAACCACTTGGGAGCTGATTCCGAAACCGCACGGATTCTGCTCAATGCTCGCTAACAGCTAGAAGCCGACCGTTCAACGCCTGAACTCAGCCGGCCGCGGAGCGGCGTCGGCCTGAAAAATTTGCCAAGCAAGAACATCAGCCCTAGTTATCACAATCGGAGCTTGTTTCCCGTTACGAATCTTCTCTTTTGCAATTCGTTCGAATGCGGACCGATTTGATGTGAACTGATCCTGCGCAGTACCTAGTGCATCACTTGGATTAATGTCTTGCAGGGCTTCGGTGGAGACTTTACAGACGACAATGGAGCCGTCCACAATCGCCTCAAAGTTAATTCCGAACGTTGCTGGATCTAGTGCATATTTGCCGCTGAACGATATCTGCATTTTTCTCTCCACAATAAACGCCTGATTACCTAATAACGAGGCCCCGGGGGCTGGCTGTGCGATTTAAATGTGGCGCTCCATATGGCGATTGACATTATAAACGTGCACCAGTACCACCGAGAACACGCCTAGAAGCGAAGTGGGGCCCGATTAAATGAATTGTTCGCCATCCTAGTAACGCTCTGGCATTGGGTGATTTTTGATGTCGTTGATAGCTTCGAGAAGCTTGATCGTAGCATCGCCATCAAGACTCTCCCCAACGTAACGAACCTCGAATAGTCCCTGTAGATTGGATGGGAGCCTAACCCCATCCCTAACCAGTAGGATAAAGCGACGACCGTACAAGGCCATCGCTGCGCCAATCTCTATTAGCACGTTCGGATTGACAATCACCTGTTCCTTGGCCTCTCGGTCAATCAATGTTTGTTCTGCGTCCACATGTATGATCGCGGAACTGCAAGAGCGCATGTCATTCATTACCTTATCGGGGACGGGCTGCGAGATAGACGTTTTCTCAACAGAAACCACCGGCTCTAGCTCTCCAAAGCCGAGTAGCTTTTTGATCGGCTCAATAAGGCTCTTGTTCTTGCCGTGGGTGATGAATACACGCCGATTCTGGGCTTGAGATTGTGGCTGGCGCTGAAGGGATGCCTGTCGGTTCAACGCAAGCTCTTGCCCTTCATCCTCTTCAGCACGACCATCGGCTAGATCCTCTGCAGGATCCGTTCCATCGTCTAACAAATGTTGTTCGGCCGTCTTATCCGGAGAACTAACACCCGCGAGGTCGACGTATTTCTTGCCCTTAATATCTCGAAGCAGTCCCGCTCCGGTAGCCCCCTGAAGAATGAAATCCAAGACCTCTTGGGTACGTTCAGTAGGAACACCCATTTCGAGAAGCACGTTGATTGCAATGTCGGAGCGAGGCAGCGGAGCACTGTTGTACTTCTGAAGAAACTCCCCGATCACACGCGGGCGAAGCAGTGCTTCGCGCATCGCGACAACATCATCCCCTTCTTCTGTCGGGCGGACAACACGCATTCCTAGCGGTGTGATTGCGATCTCGGGGGCTTGAGGCCCCCCGGACGTAAGGCCATATGCAAGTGCCGCTCCGCAAAGCAAGCGGAAGCGGCCTGCGTTGGGCTGCATATCGAGGGCGGCCGCAGTATTAAGAGGGCTGGTTGGTTTCGCAGCGTAGTTTTCCGCGATTGCATGCGGCACGCGCAGCGCGTCTTCAAGGGTGCAGCCTGGTACGTCAGATTGGGAGAGATAGGCCCGTTTGAGAGTGGAAGCTTTAGTGGCTTTAGTGGCTTTAGTGGCCTTGGTAGCCTTGGTAGCCTTGGTAGCCTTGGTAGCCTTGGCAGGCTCGGTGGTTCTGGCGGAAGATTTCTTTGCTTTTTTTGCTGCCACAATTCTCTCCTGTAAGTACTTGACTGCTTATTTGACAGCCCCTAGGCCCGGCAAAATAAATTACCCGCTGAGCACAGTAGGCAGGCTCTACTTTTTATACAGCTCGATCTTAGGGGGGCTATGTCCAGCTAACAAGTCGGCGTCTCACCGAACTAAGAGATAAGATTGGAGACCTCGCTATACTTCAATCGGCCGACATGCGGTTGTCTGCTTTGGATCGGAACCGACCCCTAGCCCCAGCAAAGATCTCCACCCCCCTGCGCTGCTAAAGGTTTATTCTCAACCAGAAGCGTCTTTCTGCTGCCGCCAATCAGGCCGGGACGCAGCGGCAACGGAACACCGACATTTTCAATTGCCACGGCGCTTGAGCGAGTAAGCGTAATATATGTTCTAGCGATCCTGCTGATTGGCCAGTATTCCTTAGAGTTGACTTAGCTGAAGCAGGCGTTCGCATCAGGGTAATCATTGAAGCTGAAGTCGATCTTCTGGATGGTCAAACCACTCACCCTTAATGTTGGACTGTATGTCCCCGACGATTTGAGAATTGTCGTTGGCACAAGCGTGCCGGGGCGCCGCCTTGGCGGGCGTCCCTCCGTTTACGCAGGCTAGCACTTCATCCTCCGTGATCGGCCTAGATGCGTATACTGTCGGGGATAGCAGGATCAAAATGAGCAGTACGAGTTTCCTCATGACACCAACCTCTGGAACTGGCCAACTCGCACAGCGGTCCGGCTTGAAAGAACTTTGAAGTGAAAAACTGCACCATCCGCTGACATGAGTACCCTATCGCGCTCTGTGAGAGAAGCGAAAGAAACAGGAGTCGGAAACCGGGTTCAGGGTACGATAAGCCTCCGGCTGCCCGCTATCGGCCAGCGGCGTATAGGTGTGCTTTCCACCATCCAGCAGATGCAGCTGCGATTTACCATATCTCCATCCCGGCAGCTCACGGGCGCCAGACGCACCTTTCCGTGAAAGCTCTTATCACCGGTAGTTCAGGCCGAATTGGCCGCGCAATCTACAACGCGGTTGCCGCCAATCATGAGGTCATTGGCCTCGATCGCTCCCCTTTCTCCTGCTCGTCGCTTATTGGTGACTTCACCGATGCCCGCCTGCTGCATCAAGCGTTGCAAGGCGTCGATGTGGTCTTCCACACCGCCTCGTACCACGCGCCGCACGTCGGCCTGGTATCTGATCGCGAGTTCGAGCGGGTCAATGTGGCTGGCGTGCAGCAGTTGCTGGAAGCTGCGCAGCAGGCGGGGGTGAAGCAGGTGGTCTATACCAGTACCACCGCACTGTATGGCGATGCTGTGGCCGAGCAGGGTTGTACTTGGATCGATGAATCCGTGATGCCGCAACCCAAGACGGTGTATCACCGCACCAAGTTGGCTGCCGAGCAGATCCTGGCCGATTGGTCCGGTGGTGAGCTCACACGCAGCGTCATCCGCATGTCGCGTTGCTTCCCGCAGCCTGCGGACCAGATGTCGGTGCTGCGCCTGCATCGCGGCATTGATGTCCGTGATGTTGCTGATGCGCATGTGGCCGCGTTGGCGCTGCCGGCGGGTTCCTTCAGTCGATTCGTCGTTAGCGGCTCTACGCCGTTCCGGCGCGAGGATCTTGAGCAGTTGGGACGCGATGCGGGCGAAATCCTGTGGCTACGCTGCCCGGCGCTGGTTGCCGAGCACGAGCGACGTGGTTGGCCGCTGCCTTCTGTCATTGACCGGGTTTACGACAACGCCGCTATCCGGCAGGCCTTGGCTTGGGAGCCTGCGTTTGGCTTTGGCGAGGTATTGGCGCAGGTGGATCGGCGCAGCCTGGAAGTGCTGCCGTATACGCGGGACTTTGTTGACCGGACAGTCGATTGATCCGCCGCGATGTCGTTTCGATTGAGGTCGCTTGCTTCGCGGCTTACGCCGCTCCTGCAAGCAGAGGCGCTATTTCAGCTGCGAGGGTGATGTGCCGTATTGGCGCTTGAACGCGGCGCTGAAGCTGCTGGTATGGGCGTAGCCGGCGATATCAGCGGCTACTTCCACCGGCACGCGCTGTTTTAGCAGTGCTTGTCGCGCACGCTCCAATCGCAGCGTGCGCAGGTAAGCAGCGATGCTGCTGCCGTGTTGCTGCTGGAAGCCGCGCTGCAGGTCCACCGCATTGGTGCCCAGCTGCCGCGCCATCTGGTTGATGCTGAGGCTGTCGGCCGCGCCGCTGTGCAGCCATTGCTGCAGGCGTTCCACGCAGCGCTGCAGGTGCGCGCCAAGCGCGCGCTCGCGCTGCTCTGCTGCCAGGCCCTGCACTACGCCCGCCGCCAGTTCCAGGGCAAAGCTTTCCTGCTGCAAACGGCGCAGCAACGGTGGGCTGGAGGGATCGGTTTCAAACAAGCCTGCCGCTCGCCGCAGCAGTGCTGCCGAGGGCTGCCAACGCTGGTTGCGGGCATGGCTGCGGCGCAGGCGGGCGATGCCCGGCGTGGCGACGGCATCGAGCTGCTGGGCCAGCCAGTCGTCACTGAAGTGCAGGCTGACCTTGGTTTCCTGGCGACCGGCCTGCCAGTGGCGCAGGAATTGGTCGTCCTCGCGCAGGTGGATAAGCATGGCCGGGTTGCGGTTGTGGCGGCTGTCCAGGCGCAGGCGTTCGTCGCCGATGGCTACGTCGGCCTCGCCCTGCAGCAGGAAGCTGGCGGTCAGGCCCGCCGGCAGGCGGTTGTGGCTGCAGCCGCCCACCATGTCGCGGCTACGGCTGAGGTACAGCACCAGGCCGGCGTCCAGCGCCTGCACCTGCTGCCAGCCGGCCAGCACCGGCATGGCGTCGGGCAGGCCGGACGCGAAGTCCACCTGGCCGCCCAAGGCGTGGGCTGCGTCCATCAGTTCGGCGCAGGTGTAGACCTGCATACGGGATACCCACGAATGTCGTCGTGACTAAATTTTCCTTCGCCGCGCCTAAACTTTCAATGGTATTGATAACTATTCTTATTTGAGAGACGGCGCATGGAAGCCTCTTCCCCGTATTCAGCGAAGGTCAGTGGCAATGGGTTTGACGATCAAGCAGGCGGCCGTGGTCCGCGCCGTCTTCCACGATGCGGTCAGCGCGGACGAGATCCGCTACTGGCTGCAGCGCGTTGAAGCGTTGATCGTGGCGGCCACGCCGTTCTACTTCATTGCCAGCACGGTGCCAGGCGCCAGCTTCAGTGACGATTACCGCGCCATCCAGGCCGTCTGGTACAAACAGCACAAACCCGCCTTCCGCGTTTACTGCAAGGGGCTGGTGCGCATTGCCAGCTGCGCTGCCGAGCAGCAGCGGCTGGATACGCCGGCCCTGCATGCGGCCTGGGGCGTGCCCTATTACGTCACCACCGATGATGCCGACGGCATGCGCTGGGTCGGCCAGCAGCTGGAGCAGGCCGATGCGCACTGAGCGCGCTGCCGTCTCCCGTTTCGGCCTGGGCGTGATCGTGGTGCTGTACATGGCCCACGCGCTGCCGCTGTATTTCTACAACGTGGCGGTGCCGGCCATCCTGCGCAGCCAGGGCGTGGACCTGCGCTGGATCGGCATGTTGTCGCTGCTCTACCTGCCGTGGGCGTTCAAGTTCCTGTGGGCGCCGCTGGTGGACCGCTGGCATCTGCCAGCCCTTGGACGTCGGCGCAGTTGGTTGTGGCTGACCCAGTTGTTGTTGCTGGTCGGCATTCTGGTATTGGCCTTCACCGGGCTGGACCATGGCCTGACCGTGTTCGTGCTGGTCGGCATGTGGATCTCCACCATTGCCGCCACCCAGGACATCGCCATCGATGGCTATACGGTGGAAGCATTGGCACCGGCCGAGCACCGCCTCGGCAGCATGGCGCAGAGCGTGGGCGTGGCGCTGGGCAGCATGGTCGGCGGCGCAGGCGTGCTGTGGCTGTACGAAACGCGCGGCTGGAACGTGGCCCTGCTGAGTCTGGCGGCGATGAGCGCCTTGACCCTGTTTGCCGTGCAGCAGATCAACGAAGTGCCGCGACCGGCCGCCAGCCAGCGGCCGAGCGTGCTGCGTGCGCTGCGCCGGCCCGAGCTGCGCTGGGCACTGCTGCTGATCGTGCTGTATCGCATGGTGGAAGCGCCGGCGATGGCAATGGTCAATCCGCTGCTGGTCGACCAGAAGTGGAGTCTGACCGAGATCGGCCTGCTGATCTCGGTAGGCGGCGCCGGTGTTGGCATGCTGGCTGCAGTAGGTGCGGCGTGGCTGCTCAAGCAGCGCAGCGCCGAACAGCTGCTGATGCACGCCGGTTGGTGGCGCACCCTGCTGTATGTGCTGCTGGCCGCCTTGCTGTACAGCGGTGCGCTTGCCTCATCGCAGTTTGGGCTGGGCGCGCTGGTGATTGCTCTGCTTGCGCTGCGCTATGTGGCCATGACCAGCCTGTATGCCTTGTTCATGCGGATCAGTTCGCGCGAGCAGGCCGGCACCGACTTCACCCTGCTGGTGTGCTTCGAGCTGCTGATCTTCTTCATCGGTGGCGCGCTGTCCGGCTTCCTCGCCAAGGGCCTGGGCTACACCGCGTATTACGTGGCGCTGGCCATTGTCTCCGCGCTTGGCTTGCTGTTGTGCCGGCCCCTGCTGCGCCGTTTCGCGCCTTCCCCTACTTCTCCCTGATACGTTCCGAGGACACCATGCGGCATACCGCAGCAACGCTCCCGCTCGCCCTGCTGAGCCTGGCCATCAGCGGCCAGCTGGCAGCACAGGCCAACACCACCGGCGGTACCCGCCAGCTGGATGCCGTCAGCGTCACCGCCGTGCGCGGCGCACGCAGCGTGGCCGAGATCGCCGGCACCCTGTACGCCATCGAGCGCGAGCAGATCGCCCAGCAGACCGCGGCCGGTCGCAGCACCGCCGACATCCTCGGCCAGCTGGTGCCGTCACTGGCACCGGCCAGCGGCACCACCAGCAACTACGGCATGACCATGCGTGGCCGCAGCGTGCAGGTGATGATCGATGGCGTGCCGCTGACCGGCGCACGCGATGGCTCGCGCCAGCTCAACAGCATCTCGCCGACGATGATCGAGCGCATCGAAGTGATCTCCGGTGCCACCGCGCTCTACGGCGCCGGTGCCAGCGGCGGCATCATCAACATCATCACCCTGCAGCCGGGCGATGCACCGGTGCAGCTGGCCAGCCAGCTCGGCCTGCGCACCCCTTCGGATGTATCCAGCGACAACCTGGCCTGGAATGCCGCGCAGACCATGACCGTGCGCGGTGACACCTTCAGCGGCGCCTTTGGTATCGCCTATGGCCGCCAGGGCGCATCGCTGGACGCGCACGGCCGCCGCATCGGTCCGGAGATCGCCCAGACCGACCGCCAGGACACCGAGACCAAGGAACTCAACGCACGCCTGGAGTGGACGCTTGCGCCGGCCCAGCAGCTCAGCGTGGGCCTGCGTTGGTATGACGACCAGCAGGACAGCGACTACGGCCCGGATTACGGCCCGCGCCTGGCGGTGCTGTTCAACCCCGCTTTCCAGCCCAGCCACAACGCCGTCGATGGCCTGCAGTTGAACGCACAGCCACGCACCCGCCACCAGGGCGTCAATGCGCAGTACCGCAACCGCGAGGTGTTCGGCGGCCAGGAGCTGAGCGTGGAAGCTTATTACCGCAATGAGCAGGGCCGCTGGTTCCCGTCGGTGTCGACACTGGTGCATCCGGCGTTGCCGGGCGGCTATGCCTATGTGGCCATGCAGTCCAATACCGACATCGACGTCTGGGGCCTGCGCAGCGCCCTGCACAAGGGTTTTGATATCGGCGGGCGCAGCCTGCAGCTGTCCTACGGTGTGGACCATGAGCGCGAAGAGGACAGCCAGCGTGGGCAGATGTACGACATCAACACCTTCATCGCCAGCAATGGCCTGAACTACGTGCCGACCGCGCAGTACGCGATGGGTCCGGACGTGCGCGTGGACACCACCGGGCTGTTCCTGCAGGCCGACCATGCGCTGAGCGAGCGCTTCAGCGTGCAGGCCGGCGTGCGCCATCAGATCCTGCGCAACAAGGTGGAGGATTCGCTGCCGTATACCGAAGCGATCACTGCCGACGCGGTGGCCGGCTATCAGCCGAAGCTGCTGGCCGGTGGCCGCGTGCGCCATTCGCAAACGCTGTTCAATGCCGGCGTGGTCTACAAATTCAGCGACGCGCAGCAGCTGTTCGCCAACTTCTCGCAGGGCTTCAGCCTGCCCGATACGCAGCGCATGCTGCGCGACGTACCGGCCAACTTCGTCATCGACAGCCGCAACATCGGGCCGATCAAGGTGGACAACTATGAGCTGGGCTGGCGTTTGAACAACACGCAGCTGCAGAGCGCGGTAACGGCGTTCTACAACCGCTCGGACAAGACCGTGCAGTTCAACCGTGACTACAGCGTGTCGGTCGCCGATACCGATGAGCGTGTGTATGGCGTGGAAGCCAACCTGCGCTATACGCCTACCGCGCAGCTGGAACTGGGCGCGAGCGTCGCCAGCACCCGTGGCCAGTACCGTGATGCCGCCGGCCAGTGGCGCGAGCTCAATGCCTTCCGCGTCTCGCCTTTGAAGGCCGGTGTGCATGGGCAGTGGCGGTTTGCCAATGACAGCCTGCTGCGTTTGCAGGGGCAGGCCGTGGGTGGCACGGATGATGCGTGGCGTGATGCGCAGGTAGCGGCAGTCAGCCCGACGATCCGCGCGACGCCGGCGGCGAAGATCCGTGGCTATGCGGTGTTTGATCTGATTGGGGAGCTGCCGCTGGCGGGTGGGCGTTTCAGCGTGGGTGTCTACAACCTGGCTGATCGTGACTACAAGACGGTGTATGGGCAGCAGGCGGAAGCGACCTACGGCAAGTTGTCGAGCGTGCCGGCACAGGGAAGGACGTTTGGGGTTGGGTATCGGGTGGAGTATTGAGGCGCTCGAAGTACTCGGAACGCCAGAGGCGCAAGAAGCCCCTCTCCCGTTTACGGGAGAGGGGTTGGGGTGAGGGGAAGCTTCTAGCGAGCAGACCCAACGCTTTAAAAGCTTCCCCTCATCCGCCCCTTCGGGGCACCTTCTCCCGCTTGCGGGAGAAGGGACGTTCGAGCTCCACGTGTGCGGCCTTACCGCTTCGCAGCCAAAATCCGCGTCAACAGATCCGTCGTCCCTGCAATCCGCCGCAGATGCGGATAGCGCAGACCTTCGCGGTAATCGATACGCACAGTGCGGAAGCTGTCCGCCTGCCGCACGATCAATTCGATCGGCTTGCCGCTTTGCTTGCCATCGGTCAGCGCCTGCTTGATGCGCCCACCGCTATAGGCCAAACCATTCACCGCAACAATCGTCACGTCCTTGGCCAAACCTGCCTTGAAGGCCGGGCTGTCCCAGCCAACCGCCTGCAGCACGCCGTCACTGCCAATCTTCAGGCCCAGCGAGTACTGCAGGTCGGTCACGCCATCGGCCTCGCCGTCGGCAATCACCAGGTTCGGCTGATCGTCGTAGTACAGCTCCCAACCCGCAGCTGCCAAGCCATCCGGCGCCTTGCCATCATGTGCGTCCAGGCGGCTGCCGATGAAGGCGTCCCAGTTGCCGGGTTGCACCGCCTCCAGCCCCTGCATCACGTCGGCGCGGTCGTACAGGCGGATCTCGCCCTGCTTGCCGCCCTGGTGGAAACGCTTGGCGAAATCGTCCAGCGTCACCTTGCCCTTCGACAGGCTGCGCAGGCGCGCGTCCACGCCCAGCCACAGCAGCGTGCTCTCGTTGTAGAACTCGAACGCACGCTGCCAGTCGGCCCAGGCCTGCGGCTTGGAATTGAAGTCGAGGATGCCCTGATGCACGGTGTCGTGCAGGTCGCGCCACTGCCGGCCCGGCTGGGTGGCGTAGTTGGCCTGCAGCTGGGCCAGCATCGCCATCGCGTAGTCCGGCTTCCACAGCCCGGAGCGGGCCGCCAGTACCACCGCCCAATACTGGGTCTGGCCTTCGTACATCCACAACTCGTCGTTGTGCATGGGCGCGTTGTAATGCGGCACCCAGGTTGGGCGCGGGCGCCAAGCCTTGCCTACCCAGGCGTGTGCATACTCGTGCGGCAGCAGGTCGTTGTCGAGGAAGGGCCGCTCGCCGCGCAGGTAGCCGTCGTGCATGCCGTTCTCGCTGCTCTGCGCATGCTCTAGGCCGATACCACTGAACACGTCCGACACCGCCAGCAGGAAGTTGTAGCGCGTGTAGGGGCGCGAGCCGAACACGGCGTCTGCCTCGCGCACCAGGGCGCGGTGTGCATCCAGCACCTTGGCGTCAGCCTGAAGGCCTTGCGGATTCTCGCCCACCACGTCCAGCCACACCGGTTGCCTGGAGGCTTCGTCCAGCGCGAAGCGCTTGAAGTACTGGCCGGCGAACACCGGCGAATCGATCAAGGTCATCAGCGACACAGGCTCGTACTGCTCGTTGCCGCCGCTGCGCTGTGCAACATCCAATGCCGTGCCACTCTGCCAGCCTTCGGGCAGGTGCAGGCTGGGCTTCACCTGGATGCCGCGCGCGTCATAGCCGGCCGGGTACAACAGCACGCGGTGCCATTGCAGGTCGAGCATGTTGGGGGTCATCGCCACCCGGCCCTGGTCGCTGGCAGTGGGGGAGAGGTACTGGAACTCGATATCCAGCACGCTGACACCTTCGGGCACCTGCAGCTTGAAGGCATACATGTCGCCGGAGTCGCGCGTCCATTGCAGTGGCTGGCCGTTGCCACGGATGACCAGCCCGGCCATCTGGTTGATCGGCCCGGTGGGCGCATGGTTGCCGGGTATCCACTGCGGGTACCACAGGGTCAGCGCGCCGGCGGATACCGGGATGCGCTGGTGCACGCGCTGGATGCGGCGCTGGATGTCACTGGCATCCACCTCCAGCTCGATCACTCCCGGGTAGCTCGCCTGCACCTGCATCGCAGCCGCGCGTGCATCCAGCGGCTGCGCCTGCAGACCCGCCAGCGGGGCAAAGCCCAGCACCATCGCCACCAACCACTTACGTCCCTGCATCACGCCCTGCCCCTTGCCTGAAGTCATCGCATCCTAGCCCGGCTGGCTTGCGCTGCGCATCCGCCGCCATACCAGGCAGCGGTTGTTGGCCGGCATCGCCACGTCCCCGCACAGGGCCAGCTGCTGGGCCCGCGCCAGGGCATCCACGGCCTCGAAATCGCGGATGCCCGAGCGCGGATCACGCGCCTTCAGCCAGCCGTCGAAGTTGCGGTTGCTGTCGCTGGTGAAGGCACCGTTGTAGTTGAACGGCCCGTAGGCAATGAACAGGGCGTCCGGCGCCATCAGCCTGGGAAGGCCGGCGAACACGGCCTGCACCTGCTCCCAGCCCATGATGTGCAGCGTGTTGGCGGTGAATACGGCATCGAAACCCGCAACGCCCTCATGCACGGGCAAGGCCGGCAAAGGCTGCAGGCCGCCGCCCGCCACCGCCTGCAGTTCCAGCGCTGGCGGGGTGTTGGGCAAGCCGGCCTCGTCCAGCCATTGGCCGATGCCGGGCAGGTGGTCGCGGTGGTCGCTGGCCTGCCAGCGCAGCCATGGCATTGCAGCAGCAAAGTGCACCGCGTGCTGGCCAGTGCCGCTGCCAATCTCCAGCACGTGGTGGGCCTGGCCCAGGTGCTGCTGCAACACCTGCAGGATGGGAGCGCTGTTGCGCTCGCAGGATTCGGCGTGGGGCTTGGTCATCATCGGGGCCTGTTGAATGCAGGCCGTTGATTGTGCCGCAGGCCCTGTTTTGCGCCATGCATGACCATGGTCACTTGTGCCTGAACCCTTGTCCCACCGAGATTCCAAGGTCTTGTGCGATGCAAGGCATCGCTGGCCCTGGAGTTCCACCGCTCATGCAACGCCGCCAGTTTCTTTCACTTTCCGGCCTCGGTCTTGCCGGGTTCATGCTGCCCAATGCCCAGCTGATCGCGGCCGAGGAGCTGCTTGCACCGGCCGATGTGGCCAAGAAGAAGCTGCTGGCCGATACCGTGCTGGCGCTGGCCAAGCAGGGCGGTGCCAGTTACTGCGACGTGCGCATCGGCCGCTACCTCAACCAGGCCATCGTCACCCGCGAAGACAAGGTGCAGAACGTCACCAACAGCGAGTCGGCCGGCGTCGGCATCCGCGTGATCGTCAATGGTGCCTGGGGCTTTGCCGCCAGCAACCAGTCCACCCCGCAGGGCGTAGCGGCCGCGGTGGCACAGGCGATTGCCATTGCCCGCGCCAACGCCAAGATCCAGACCAAGCCGGTACAGCTGGCACCCACCCCGGGCGTGGGCGAGGTGCAGTGGAAGACGCCCATCCGCCAGAATGCGATGGCGGTACCGGTCAAGGACAAGGTCGAGCTGCTGCTGTCGATCAATGCAGCGGCGATCAATGCCGGTGCCAACTTTATCAATTCGCAGCTGTTCCTGGTCAACGAGCAGAAGTACTTCGCCTCCAGCGATGGTTCGTGGATCGACCAGGACGTGCACCGCATCTGGCTGCCATTCACCGCCACCGCCATCGACAAGGCCAGCGGCAAGTTCCGCACCCGCGCGGGGCTGTCGGCGCCGGCAGGCATGGGTTGGGAGTTCCTCGACGGCAATGCCGCCGACAAGCACCAGCTACCCGGCGGCGTGGTGGCCTACGGCCATTCCTATGATCCGGTGGAAGACGCCATCGCCGCGGCCAGGCAGGCGCGTGCCAAGCTCACCGCGCCGTCGGTGAAGCCGGGCAAGTACGACCTGGTGCTGGACCCGTCCAACCTGTTCCTGACCATCCACGAAAACGTCGGCCATCCGCTGGAGCTGGACCGCGTGCTGGGCTACGAAGCCAACTACGCAGGCACCAGCTTCGCAACGCTGGACAAGCGCGAGGCCGGCTTCCGCTGGGGCAGCGACATCGTCAACTTCACCGCCGACAAGACCGCGCCCTATAGCCTGGGTGCGGTGGGCTACGACGATGAAGGCGTGAAGACGCGCAAGTGGGACCTGGTCAAGGACGGCATCCTGGTCAATTACCAGGCCACCCGCGACGAAGTGCATATCCTCGGCGAGAACGCCTCGCACGGCTGCAGCTATGCCGATTCGTGGAAGAGCGTGCAGTTCCAGCGCATGGCCAATGTGTCGCTGGCGCCGGGCAAGACGCCGCTGACCCCGGCGCAGATGGTCAAGGACGTGGAGAACGGCATCTACATCCACGGCCGTGGTTCGTACTCCATCGACCAGCAGCGTTACAACGCGCAGTTTGGTGGCCAGCTCTGCTACCAGATCAAGAACGGCGAGATTGCCGGCATGGTCGAGGATGCGGCCTACCAGATCCGTACGCCGGAGTTCTGGAATGCCTGCAGTGCGATCTGCGATGAGCGTGACTTCCGCCTGGGCGGTTCGTTCTTTGACGGCAAGGGCCAGCCAGGGCAGGTGTCGGCGGTATCGCATGGTTCGGCGACGACGCGCTTTGACGGGGTGAACATCATCAATACGGCGCGGTCGTTGGGGTAAGGCGTAAAGCTGCCCTCACCCCAACCCCTCTTCCGCAAGCGGGAGAGGGGCTATCAGATCGCAGGCTTGGCCGTG
>DKPB01000093.1:13502-15421 GCA_002471015.1 Stenotrophomonas sp. UBA7346 | reverse complement strand
CGCAGGCTTGGCCGTGGACTCCCTTCTCCCGTCTACGGGAGAAGGTGCCCCGAAGGGGCGGATGAGGGAAAGCTTTCAGCGCGTCGTATACCCACCATTGACCAGAATCGTCTGCCCGGTCATCCACCAGCCCTCGGATACCAGGAAGCGCACCCAGGGCACGATGTCTTCGATGTCGGTCAGCCCGGTCCTGGAGAACGGCGACAGCGCCGCTGCAGTCTTGTGGTACGCGACCGCATCGGCACCTTCGGCAGGATAGAAGAACGGGGTATCCATCGGTCCCGGGCCAATCGCCGTCACCGATATCCCGCGCTCGCCAAATTCCTTCGCCGCCGCTCGGGTGTAGTGCTCCACCGGCGCCTTGGTGCCGGCATAGCTGGAATAGAACGGCGTGAATGCGCCCAGCAAGGACGTCACCAGCGTGCACACCTTGCCGTTGTCGGCGAGGTTGCGGCCGGCTTCCTTGAGGAAGAAGAACGCGGTCTTGTTGTTCACCGCATCCATGGCGTCGAACTCGGCTTCGCTGATCTGCGTCATCTGCTTCTTCAGCACCTTGCCGACCGTGTTGATGGCGATATCGATGCGGCCCATGGCCTGCTTGGCGTCATCGAACAACTGCTCCATCGCCGCAGCCGAGGTCAGGTCGGCCTGGAACAGGTGCGCATTGGCGCCGGCTGCACGCACCGCCTCGGCCGTGGCCTCGGCTTCGGCGCGCGCAGCCTCGCTGTTGTAGTGGATGGCCACGCTGCCGGCCCCCTGCTTGGCGAAGTCGCGGGCCAACAAGCCGCCCAGGTTCTTGCCGCCGCCGGCGATGAGGACGGTCTTGCCGTGGATGCGATGGTCGGTCATTGCGAACTCCTGTGGCTTGGGGAATGCCAACAGAGCCTATCGACTTGGATTTGCGGATAAAGCCGGTCATTCTGACTTCACTTGTCGGCCTATCCGGACAATCGCCATGGATCGTATCGAGCTGTACCGCGTTTTTGTGCGGGTAGTGGACTGCGCTGGCTTCACCCGCGCAGCCGATCAGCTCAAGCTGCCGCGCTCCACCGTGTCGGAGGCGGTGCGCACGCTGGAACAACGCTTGGGCACCCGCCTGCTCCATCGCACCACCCGCCAGGTCACGCCAACCCAAGATGGGCTGCTGTTCCATGCACGCTGCCAGCAGCTGATCGCCGATGCGGACGAGGCCGAGCAGTTGTTCCGGCAATCGCCACAGAAGTTGAGCGGGCGGATCAAGGTGGATGTGCCCGGTCGCATCGGCCGCCTGATCATCGCCCCTGCTTTGCCCGGCTTCCTGCAGACGCACCCGCAGATCGATGTCGAGCTGGGCATGACCGACCGCAGCATCGATCTGGTCGAAGATGGCGTGGATTGCGCGCTGCGGGTTGGGCCGCTGCAGGACTCGCGCCTGGTCGCACGCGGCATTGGCCAATTGCCGCTGATCAATGTGGCCAGCCCCGCCTATGTGGAGCGGCACGGCATGCCCATGCATCCCTCGCAGCTCGGCATGCATTGGGGTGTGCTTTACGCCTCGCCCGGCAATGGCCGGGTCGAGGCCTGGGAATGGCGCGAGAACGGCATTCTGCGCAGCCAGCCCCTGGCCGGGCGCGTCACCGTCAACAGTGCCGAGGCCTATATCGCCTGCTGTATCGCCGGCTTGGGGATGATCCAGATTCCCGCGTACGACGTGCGTGCCGAGCTGGCGGCTGGCAGCCTGCTGGAAGTGATGCCCGGGCATCGCGCCGATCCCATGCCGATGCACCTGCTGTTCCCGCATCGTCGCCATCCTTCCCAACGGCTGCGGGTGTTCGTGGACTGGTTGCAGCAGGTGCTGCTGGAAGTGGTTGGGTGATTGGATGCTTTGCCTGCTTGCCGGCAGGCAAAGCAAAAGCGCACCCCCTCCCCAACCCTCCCCT
>DKPB01000093.1:0-13264 GCA_002471015.1 Stenotrophomonas sp. UBA7346 | reverse complement strand
CCCAACCCTCCCCTTCGCTGCGCAAAAGGGAGGGAGCGGTCCGTGCAATCGCGGAACTGCTTACGACCTTTGCTTGTGCCCCCTCCCTTTCGCGCAGCGAAGGGGAGGGTTGGGGAGGGGTGAGCTCCTCGCAGAAATCCCAAATAAATCGCCAGTCCATGCCTAAAGTCACTACCGCTGCAAACACCTGCCCGCAAGAATCGAACAGTTCGCAGACCACCGCGAAGCCATCGTCGTTTGTTGCCGTAGCGCCCGCCTTGCGGGCCTTGCCCCGTGGAGAGCAGCCTTGCAGAGACGTGACTTCCTTGCCCTGACCGGGCTTACCGCTGGCGGCCTGATGGTGCCGTCCTTCTTCGGCAAGGCCATCGCCGCCGAACAGCTGCTGACCGCGCTCGATCCGGCCCTGAAGAAGCGCCTGGCCGATGACGCGCTGAATGCGGCCAAGGCCGCCGGCGCCACCTATTGCGACGTGCGCATCGGCCGCTACCTGCGCCAGTTCGTGATCACCCGCGAAGACAAGGTCCAGAACGTGGTGAACACCGAGTCCACCGGCACCGGCATCCGCGTCATCGTCAACGGTGCCTGGGGCTTTGCCGCCACCAACGACCTGAGCCCGGCCGGCGTGGTCAAGGCCGCGCAGCAGGCCGCTGCCATTGCCAAGGCCAATGCCAAGGTGCAGACCGCGCCGGTGCAGTTCGCCAAGGCGCCCGGCTACGGTGAGGTCAGCTGGCGCACGCCGATCAAGAAGAACGCGATGGAAGTGCCGATTAAGGACAAGGCCGACCTGCTGCTGGGCGTGAACGCCGCAGCCATCGGCGCCGGCGCCAGCTTCGTCAATTCCATGCTGTTCCTGGTCAACGAGCAGAAGTACTTTGCCTCCACCGACGGCTCCTACATCGACCAGGACGTGCACCGCATCTGGGCGCCGATGACGGTCACCGCCATCGACAAGACCAGCGGCAAGTTCCGCACCCGCGACGGCCTGTCCTCGCCGATGGGCCTGGGCTTCGAATACCTGGATGGCGAGGCCTCGGGCAAGACCGTGCTGCCCAACGGCGTCACCGTCTACGGTCAGTCCTACGACATGCGCGAAGACGCCATTGCCGCCGCCAAGCAGGCGCAGGAAAAGCTCAAGGCGCCGTCGGTCAAGCCGGGCAAGTACGACCTGGTGCTGGACCCCTCGCACACCTGGCTGACCATCCATGAATCGGTGGGCCATCCGCTGGAACTGGACCGCGTGCTCGGCTACGAAGCCAACTACGCCGGTACCAGCTTTGCCACCCTGGACAAGCGCGAGCAGCACTTCCAGTACGGCAGCGACAAGGTCAACATCTTCGCCGACAAGACCCAACCCGGCTCGCTGGGCGCGGTGGCCTACGACGACGAAGGCGTCAAGACCAAGCGCTGGCCGCTGATCAGCGACGGCAAGCTGGTCGACTACCAGACCATCCGTGACCAGGCGCATATCCTGGGCAAGACCGAATCGGACGGCTGCTGCTATGCCGACTCCTGGTCCAGCGTGCAGTTCCAGCGCATGGCCAATGTGTCACTGGCGCCCGGCAAGACCCCGCTGTCGGTGGCCGACATGATCAAGAATGTCGAGAACGGCATCTACATCATCGGCGACGGCTCGTTCTCCATCGACCAGCAGCGCTACAACGCGCAGTTCGGTGGCCAGCTGTTCTACGAGATCAAGAACGGCCAGATCACCCGCATGCTGGAAGACGTGGCCTACCAGATCCGCACCCCGGAGTTCTGGAACGCCTGCAGCGCCGTGGCCGACGAACGCGACTACCGCCTGGGCGGCTCGTTCTTCGACGGCAAGGGCCAGCCGGGCCAGGTCTCGGCCGTGTCGCATGGCTCGTCCACCGCCCGTTTCGACGGCATCAACGTCATCAATACCGCGCGCAGCCTCGGCTGATCGTCAAGGAGCTTCTGAACCATGAGCATCTTCACCGAACAGGAAGCCAAGGCCATCCTGGACAAGGTCATCGCGCTGTCCAAGGCCGATGAATGCACCGCCACGCTGGCCGGCTCGGTCGACGGCAACATCCGTTTCGCGCTGAACAACGTGTCCACCAGCGGCATCGTCAGCAACGCCGAGCTGGCCGTGCAGGTGGCCTTTGGCAAGCGCGTGGGTACGGCCTCGATCAACGAGTTCGACGACGCCTCGCTGGAGCGCGTGGTCCGCCGCGCCGAGGACCTGGCCAAGCTGGCCCCGGAGAACCCGGAGTTCATGCCGGCCATCGGCAAGCAGGACTACAAGCCCAGCCCGACCTTCAGCGAATCCACCGCCGCGATCGACCCGGATTTCCGTGCCAAGGTGGCTGCTGACTCGATCAGCCCCTGCCGTGGCCACGGCCTGATCGCCGCCGGCTTCCTGGAGGACGGCAACGGCTTTGTCGCCATTGCCAACAGCAACGGCAACTTCGGCTACCAGAAGACCACCAACTTCAACTACACCTGCACGGTGCGCACCGAAGACGGCCGCGGCTCGGGCTGGGTGGGCCGCAACCTGAAGGACGCGTCCGACTTCAAGGCCGACCAGGACATCGAGATCGCCAAGCGCAAGGCCACCGAATCGGCCGAGGCCAAGGCCCTGGAGCCGGGCAAGTACACGGTGATCCTGGAGCCGGCGGCAGCGGCTGGCCTGATCAGCTTCATGATGAACTTCTTCAGCGCCCGCTCGGCCGACGAGGGCCGCAGCTTCCTGTCCAAGAAGGGCGGCGGCAACAAGCTGGGCGAGCAGGTCTACGACCCCAAGGTGAACCTCTACGCCGACCCGTGGCATCCGGAAGCACCGGTGTTGCCGTGGGATGGCGAGGGCATGGCGCGCGAGCGCATGGCCATCATCGAGAACGGCAAGGTCGCCAATCTGGACTACTCGCGCTACTGGGCACAGAAGCAGGGCAAGACCGCCAGCGCCAATGCCGGCAACCTGCTGATGAGCGGCGGCACCAAGTCGATTGCCGAGCTGGTGCGTGGCACCGAGAAGGGCATCCTGGTCACCCGCACCTGGTACATCCGCATGGTCGACCCGCAGACCGTGCTGCTGACCGGCCTGACCCGCGACGGCACGTTCTACATCGAGAATGGCCAGATCAAGCACCCGGTGAAGAATTTCCGCTTCAACGAATCGCCGGTGATCATGCTCAACAACATCGATGAACTGGGCAAGCCGGTGCGTGTGGCCGGTGATGAGTCCAGTTTCGTGATGATGATCCCGCCGATGAAGCTGCGCGACTTTACCTTCACGTCGTTGTCGGATGCGGTGTAACTGATTTCCCTTCTCCCGCCGGGAGAAGGTGCCCGAAGGGCGGATGAGGGTTCGGCGCGAAGCGCTGCGGTAAGCAACCGCATCAGGCTTCGCCCTTACCTCACCCCAACCCCTCTCCCGATGGGAGAGGGGCTTTATTCGAGTCCCCTGCTTTGTCCTCACCCCGTCTGACGCGAGCGCAATTCCTTCACCTGCTGCTGGGCGGCGCGGTGAGCGCTGCGTTGCCGGGCACCGCGCGGGCACAGGCCAGCCGCTACGACTTCTGGTTCACCCGCCTGCGCTATGACTCCGGTGACTGGGATGTGGACGCGCGCATGCCCTCCAACCTGATCACCTCGCTGGTCGATTACACCACCCTGCGCGTGGACCCCAAGGAACACGTCATCGCCCTGTCCGACCCGAAGATGCTGGCCGCGCCGTTCTGCTACCTGGCCGGGCACAAGCTGGTCGAGTTCAACCCGGAAGAGCGGCGCAACTTCGAGCGCTATGTGCGCAACGGCGGCTTCGTCTTCGTCGATGACTGCAACCACGACATCGACGGCCTGTTCGCCACCTCCTTCGAAGCACAGATGCGCAGCATCTTCGGCGCCAACGCGATGAAGAAGCTGCCCAACACCCACGCCATCTACAACAGCTTCTTCAATTTCCCCGAAGGCCCACCGGCCACCGGTTTCGAACTCAATGGCTGGGGTGATGACCTGGTCCACGACTACCTCAAGGGCATCGAGATCGATGGCCGGCTGGGCGTGCTCTACAGCAACAAGGATTACGGTTGCGAATGGGATTACGACTGGCGCAACAAACGCTTCCTGGCCGAAGACAACACCAAGTTCGGCGTGAACATCGTGATGTACGCACTGACGCACTGACCCCACAGGTGACCGCATGACCGCCCCCGATCCCAGCCACGATGTCGATTCCCTGCTGCCGCGCCTGGGCGAGCTGCGCAGCGCGCTCGCACAGGCCGTGGTCGGCCAGCACGCCGTTGTCGAACAACTGCTGATCGGCCTGCTGGCCGGCGGCCACTGCCTGCTGGAAGGCGCCCCCGGGCTGGGCAAGACCCTGCTGGTACGCTCGCTCGGGCAGGCACTGGAGCTGCAGTTCCGGCGCGTGCAGTTCACCCCCGATCTGATGCCCAGCGATATCCTCGGCACCGAGCTGCTGGAAGAAGACCACGGCACCGGCAAGCGCGCATTCCGCTTCCAGCAGGGCCCGATCTTCACCAACCTGCTGCTGGCCGACGAACTCAACCGCACCCCGCCCAAGACCCAGGCCGCGCTGCTGGAGGCGATGCAGGAACGCACCGTCAGCTACGCCGGCACCACCTACGCCCTGCCCTCGCCGTTCTTCGTGCTGGCCACGCAGAACCCGATCGAGCAGGCCGGCACCTATCCGCTGCCAGAAGCCCAGCTCGATCGCTTCCTGCTGCACGTCCGCGTCGACTACCCGAGCGAGGCGGAAGAACGCGACATCCTCGCCCAGACCACCGGCAGCCACAGAGGCGCCGTGCCCAAGGTGATGGACGCTGACGCCGTAAAAGCACTACAGGCCGCCGTGCGTGATGTGCACATCAGCCCCGACCTGCTCAGCTGGATCACCCGTCTGGTGCGCGCCACCCGCCCCGGCGATGGCGCACCGGCCGAAGTGAACAACTGGATCAAATGGGGCGCTGGTCCGCGCGCCGGCCAATCGCTTGTATTGGCCGCCAAGGCGCGCGCCCTGCTGCAGGGCCGCTTTGCCGCCACCCGCGAGGATGTGCAGGCCTTGGCTGCACCGGTGATGCGCCATCGCCTGCTGCTGTCCTTCGCCGCCGAGGCCGAGCACAAGAGCGCCGATGACGTGATTGCCGCGCTGCTGCGCGCGGTGCCGTTCCCCGCCTGATACGAACGCTGACGCATGGCTGCCGCCACGCCACCGCTGATACCCGCCGATGTGCGCAGCCGCCTGCGCAGCCTGCGGCTGTGGCCGCAGCGGGCCAGCGGCAGCCGCGGCATCGGTGCGCATGCCAGCCGCAGCCGTGGTGCCGGGCTGGAGTTCGCGCAGTACCGCGCCTACGAGCCCGGCGACGAGCTACGCCAGATCGACTGGAAACTCTATGCGCGCTCGGACCGTTTCTTCGTGCGCGAATCCGAGCGCGAAAGCCCGGTCACCGTCTGGCTGCTGCTCGACTGCAGCGCCTCGATGGGCCAGGCCGACCGCGCATGGCCGGATTGGCAGCGGCTGGATGCGGCCAAGGCAGTGCTGGCCTGCGTGGCCGAGCTGGCCCTGCAGCAAGGCGATGCCTTCGGCCTGATCGCACTTGGCGGTGATGGCGTGCAGCTGCTGCCAGCTGGAAACGGCCTGCGCCAACGTGATCGGCTGCACCTTCAACTGCATGCGTTGAAGGCTGCAGGGCAATGGCCGCCACAGCAGAAGCTGTCGCCCTTGTGGGAACGCATCGCCAGCAATGATCTGGTGGTGATGATCGGTGATGGCTTTGATGCCGCAGGTGTTGAGCTGGCCGAGCGCCTGGCCAAGGCCGGGCGCGATGTGGTGCACCTGCAATTGCTGACCGTGGAGGAACGGGATTTCCCATTCCGCGATGGCCACCGCTTCCGCGATCCGGAAACCGGCGACGAGCTGCTCAGCGATGGCGCCGCTGTGCGCGCCGACTACCTTGCCCGCTTCAAGGAAGCACAGCGCGTACTGGATGCGCGCCTGCAGGCAGCCGGCATCCGTCACGACACCGGCTATCTGGATGAGGCCATCGACGCGCCCCTGCAGCGCCTATTTGGCCGCCGCGCAGGGAGCGGCGCATGAGTCTGCTGTGGTTGTTCCCGGCGGGCTTCATCGCCTTGGCCGCCTTGCTGCTGCCACTGCTGATCCATCTTGCCCGGCGCAGCGAACAGCGCATCATCGATTTCGCTGCACTGCGCTGGTTGTCGGCCAAACCGCGGCCGCGCCGCCGCATCCGCTTTGACGAATGGCCGCTGCTGCTCCTGCGCCTGCTGTTGCTGGCCCTGCTCGCCGTGCTGCTGGCACGGCCGGCACTGACCGGCGTGGCCGACACCCAAGCCCGCGTCGCGGTACTGCCGGGCCTGGACGTCGCCGCCGCGCAAGCGGCCGTGGCTGCAACCGATGCGCAGTGGCTGTGGTTGGCACCGGGCTTCCCGCGCATCGATCAGAACAGCGCACCAACGCCGGCGCAGCCTATCGCCAGCCTGTTGCGTGAGCTGGATGCCAGCCTGCCAGCCGACGCCCCGCTTACCGTGGTGGTGCCCACCGTGCTGGATGGGCTGGATGCACAACGCGTGCAGCTCTCACGCGCGGTGCGCTGGCAGGTAATCGAACAGACCCCGGCAACGAACGCGGCAACCGTATCGCCCTCACCGCGTTTGCAGATCCGCCATGACGCAGGCGGCACGCAAGGGCTGCGTTACCTCAACGCGCTGGCCAGCGCCTGGAACACCGCCAAGCCCGACACCGCGGGCGACGATACCGCGTTCACCGACACACAGGCACTGCATGTCTGGCTATCGGCCAAGCCATTGCCCGCCAGCGTGCGCGCTGAGCTGCGGTCCGGCAACACGCTGCTGGTAGATGCACGCACGCCGGTGCCTGCAGATGCACAACGCACGCCATTGTGGCGCGATGCCGCAGGCACGCTGGTGCTGGAACAGATCAGCAGCGCGCAGGGACAGTGGCTGCGCTGGGCCGCACCGCTGCAGGCCTCCACCCTGCCGGTGCTGCTGGAGGCCGACTTCCCCGCGCAGCTGCGCGCCATCGTGCAGCCGCCAAGCACCCCGCGACGTGCCCTGGCGGCGGGCATGCAGCCGCAGGCAGGCGCTGCCGCCTACCCGCAGGCGGCAACCGAACTGAGCCATTGGCTGCTGCTGGCCATCGCCCTGCTGTTCCTGCTTGAGCGTTGGCTCGCCAGCGCACCGCGCCGCCGGGGCCCGCCATGAAGGCGCGCGAGCTGCTGCAGGCGGCGCGACGCCGCTGCCTGCTGATCACCCTGGTAGCCGGCCTGCCGGTGGCGCTTGCGGTAGCCGCGCTCGTAGCGCGCATGCTTGGGCTGGACGCGGCCTCTATCGTCGGCACCGTCGCAGCGCTGCTGGTAGCCGCGTTGGCGATGTGGCGCGCCCGCCACCTGGATACACGCTGGCTGATCAAACGCCTGAACGAGCATCCGCGTCTGGAGGACAGCGCCGACCTGCTGTTCGCCGCCAGCGATGCACTCAATCCGCTGCAACAACGTCAGCGCCGCCACGTCGAACAACAACTGCAGCGCGATCCACCGGACTTGCGCCCACGCTGGCCGTGGCGCGCGGTGGTGCTGTGCTGGTTGCTTGCCATACTGCTGACCAGCGCAGCGCTGCTATGGCCACGCGCAGCGGGCATGACCGGCACCGATGCCGGCACGGCAACGACCGAGCGCGTGGCACGCGACACCGCACCGGTACTGCGGGGCAGCTGGCTGCAGGTCACACCGCCCGCCTATAGCGGCCAGGCCGCAAGCGCGGGCGAAAAACTCGATGCGCGCGCCCTGCAAGGCAGCCAGCTGCAATGGCGCCTGCAGTTTTCGCCACAGCCACAGCAGGCATGGCTGCAGTTCCACGACGGCCGCCGCGTGGCCCTGCAGCGCGATGGCGACGATTGGCGCGGAAACCACGTAGTGCAGCGCGCAGGCCTGTACCGCATCCATACCAGCCCGGCCATGGCCGAGGCCGGCCGCGCCTATCGGCTGGAGGTGGTGGTGGACCGCCCACCGCAGGTGAAGGTGATCGAGCCCGCGCAGACACTCAACCAGGCCGCACCGCGCCAGCGCAGCTGGCAGCTGCGCTTCGAAGCCAGCGACGACTTTGGCGTCAACGGCACCGCAACGCTGGATATCACCACCGCCAAAGGCACGGGCGAGAACATCAGCTTCCAGCAGCGCCAGCTCAGCCTGAGCGGCAGCGGCCCGGCCACGGCACGACGCTTCGCCTACAGCGCCGATCTGGCTGCGCTTGGGCTGGCGCCGGGCGACGAAGTCGTCGCGCGCCTCACCGTGCGTGACAACCGCAGCCCGCAGCCACAGGAGGCGCGCAGCGCCAGCCTGATCCTGCGCCTGCCCAGCGAGCAGCAGGTGCAGGCCAGCGATCTGGAAGGCGCAATCAAGAAGGTGATGCCAGCCTACTTCCGCAGCCAGCGGCAGATCATCATCGACGCCGAAGCCCTGCTGAAACAACGCGGCAGCCTGGACGCCGACACCTTCACCAAGCGCGCCGATGCGATCGGTGTGGACCAGCGCATCCTGCGCCTGCGCTACGGCCAGTTCCTCGGCGAGGAAGCCGAAGGCGGTGCCAAGCCACCGCCGACCGGCGACCTGCCCACCGGTGATGCGCCCACCGCCGACAGCCATGCCGATCACGCCGATGATGACGGCCACGACCATGGCGGCAGCAGCGGCAGCGCGCCGGTATTCGGCAGCGCCACCGACGTGCTGTCCGAGTACGGTCACACCCACGATCACGCCGAAGCTGCCACCCTGCTGGACCCGCAGACCCGCGCCATCCTGAAGTCCGCGCTCGACCAGATGTGGCAGTCCGAAGGCCATCTGCGCCACGGCCATCCGGATCAGGCGCTGCCCTACGCCTACAAGGCGCTGGGTTTCATCAAGCAGGTGCAGCAGGCCGAACGCATCTATCTGGCGCGGGTGGGCAGCGAACTGCCGCCCATCGACATGGCCCGACGCATGACCGGCAAACGCGATGGCCTGGGCAATCGTGGTGTACAGCTGGCGGCACGGCCTGCCGCCGACGGCGTGGTTGCCAGCGCCTGGCAGGCACTGGCCGCGCCCATGCAGGCCGTCGATCTGGATGCGCTCACCCGTTGGTTGGACGCCCATCCCGATGCCGTGCCCGATCCGCTGGATGTCGTAGCCGCCATCGATGCATTGCGCCAGCAGCCCGATTGCCAGCGTTGCCGGCAGCAGCTGCGCGACCAGCTGTGGCCGGCATTGCGGCGCGCCGAAGGTCCGCCAGCACGCCGCAACGCCGCCGATGCCGGCGGACGCCGCTACCTTGAAGCACTCGGCACGCCAACGGAGCCCGCCCGATGATGTCCTGGCTGCCCTTGCTGCTGATCGTGCTTGCCATACTGCTTGGCAGCCTGCGCTTTGCGCTGGCACCGCGCCCGTCCGCGCCACGATTGGCTGCCCTGCTGGTGCTGCAGCTGCTCGCCGCCGTGCTGCTGTATTTCACCCTGCAACCACCTGCGCGCCCCGGCCATGCCGGCACCCTGCTGGTGGCCAGCGCCGGCGCGGATGCCGCAGCGCTGGCGTCCGTGCCTGCCGCAGCCGTTGTGCGTCTGCCGGAGGCACCGGCACTGCGCGACGCAACGCCGGTGCCGGACCTGGCAACCGCGTTGCGCCAGCACCCGGGCACGCGCGATGTGGTGATCGTCGGCCAAGGCTTGCCCGCACGCGATCGCGATGCGGCCTTGCCGGCGGTGCGCTTCCTGCCGAACGCCGCGCCGCGTGGCCTGGTGCAACTGCAGGCGCCGCCCTTGCTTGCGCCAGGTGCCGGCTTCAACGTGCATGCCCGTGTGCAAGGCCTGCCTCGCGCACGCGTGGAACTGCTGGACCCGGCCGGCCATCGCGCCGCCATCGCCGCGCCGGACAAGGCTGGCCGCGTCACGCTCGGCGCCAGTGCGCGCGATGCGGGCGACGTGCTGTTTGCCCTGCGTGTGCTCGATGAGCGCGGCCAGGTGCTGGACCAACTGCCGGTGCCGGTGCGCGTGCGCGCCATCACCGCGCCCGCCCTGCGCCTGCTGGCCGGCGCGCCCGGGCCGGAGCTGAAGTACCTGCAGCGCTGGGCCACCGATATTGGCGCCAACGTACAAACCAGCATGCTGGTAGGTGGCGGCCTGCAACTGGGCGATGCACCGGCGGCGCTGGATGCAGCCACGCTTGCACGCCTTGATCTGCTGGTGCTGGACGAGCGTCGGCTTGCTGCCCTGCCTGCCGCGCAGCGCAACGCAATCAGCGCAGCAGTCCGTGCAGGCCTGGGCGTGCTGGTGCGCACCAGCGGCGCGCTGGATGGCAATGCACGCCGCGCCCTGCGCGAGTGGGGCCTGCAGGCACGCGGTGGCGATCAGACCCGACCGGTAGCCCTGCAAGTCGCCACCAATGAAGGACAGGACGCCGCCACACTCAGCGTCGAGCGCTTCAACATCGATATCAGCAGCCCCGACGTGGTGCCCTTGCTGGTCGCGGCAGATGGCGGCGCGATTGGTGGCTGGCGTGCCCTCGGCCTGGGCCGCGTGGGTTTGCTGCCGATCACCGACAGCTATGCCTTGGTGCTGGCCGGGCATGCAGGCGCGCATGCCGAGCTGTGGAATGCGGTGTTGTCAGCCGTGGCAAGGCCAAGCACCAACGCAGCCCCACCCGCGCTGCCGGCCTGGGCGTGGCGTGGCGAGCGGATCAGCCTGTGTGGTTTGAAGGCCCCGGTGAGCGTGATTGCCGAAGATGAAAGCCGCACTGCGCTGCTGCCCGATCCCGCAGCAGGCGGCTGTGTTGCCGCCTGGCCACAGCACGCCGGTTGGCACCGCATCGAAGCGGCCGGGCAACAGGAAAGCCTGCTGCTATTGGACCCCGCCAAGGCTGCGGCCATGCACGCACAGCAGATGCGCGAAGCCACCCTGGCGTTGAGCGGTGGCGTTACGCGTACCGCGCCGCTGCCCATCCCTGGCCCACGTTGGCCGTGGTTATTGGGTTTCGTGATCGTCGCCGCCGCGTTGTGGTGGTTCGAGCGCCGACGCACGGTTCAATCTGCTTCCGCCTGATTTCCACCTGCGCTGCACGCGCACAGCATGCTGCGCAGCTGCGACGCACGTCCACCAAGGGCATGACAGCGATCACTGATTGATGCCGCTCTTCACCCATCGGCAACGTCGCTACGGTAGAAACACGGGTGCAGGGGGTTCCAAGCTAGGGGTCCTACCGATGATGCACCGTCATACCGCCGTGCTGCTGTCTGCCGTCATCACCAGTGCCGTAGTTGTTCCCGCACTTGCCCAAACCGCCATCAAGGCACCGGCCGCCGACACTGAACAGGTGTTGGAGATGCAGTTGAAGATGGAAGAAGCGCGCCTGCTGCCCTTGCGGGCGATGTATGTGCGCTATTTCCAGCAGGCTTACCGCCGCTACCCCAGCATCCCGCGTGGCACGCTGGAATCGCTGGCCTATGTGCAAAGCCGTTGGTCACCCTTGCAACCCGACGCCAAGGACCAGGACCACGCCCACCTGCGCATGCCACCGTCGTGGGGCGTGATGGGCCTGTATGCCGGTGCTGGCTTTGAAGACCAGGTGGGCGAGGCCGCCAAACTGCTGGGCGTTTCCAGCGCCGCGGTGCGCACCGATGCGGCCACCAACATCCTCGCTGCAGCGGCCTTGCTGGATGCGCAGATCCGTCAGGACCATCCCGCTGCAGCCAAGGCCGGCGCGCCGGCGCCGGAAGCCATCCGCGCGGCCCTGATGCGCTATGCCGGCTATGCGCCGCGTGATGCAGGCGTTACCGCGCGCAGCGCGGTCGATGACTATGCGCGCACCAGCTTTGCCTATGACGTGTTGCTGGCCCAGGACCGCGGCGTCAACGACCGTGGCATCGTGGTGCCGGAGCGCGCAATCGCCTGGGAGCAGGCCTTCGATGCGCCGCAACTGGTCAGGCTGCGCGCACCGATGGTGCGGCTGGATGTCAGCAAGGACCGCGTCGAAACCGACGCCTACCAGGTGGATCCGATCAGCGAGACCTTGCAGGCGCGCAGCGCCAGTGCATCGAATACGGTGGCGGCGCCCGCACTGGATGCAGGCATCCAGAGCACCGACTATGGTCCGGCAATCTGGAGTGCAGCCTCGGCCTCCAACTACACCGCCTCGCGCTCGGCGGCGGTGAGTGCGGTGACGATACACACCGCCCAGGGCAGCTATGCCGGCACCATTTCCTGGTTCAAGAATGCCTCCGCGCAAGTCAGCGCGCACTACGTGATCCGCTCCTCCGATGGCCAGGTGACGCAGATGGTGCGCAATGCGGATACCGCCTGGCATGTGCGCAACCAGAACAGTTATACGCTGGGCATCGAGCACGAGGGCTATATCGACAACAGCTCGTGGTACACCAATGCCATGTACGAGTCATCGGCAGCATTGGTGCGCAGCTTCTGCAGCACCTACAGCGCGATCAGCTGCACCAGCGCCTACAGCGGCGCGTCCAGCAGCGGCATCAACGTGCTGGCCACCAGCGTCAAGATCAAGGGCCACCAGCACTACAGCGGCCAGACCCATACCGACCCGGGCATCAACTGGAACTGGTCCAAGTATTACGCCCTGTTGAACCCGGGCAGTGGCGGCGGCACCGGTACGGTGACCTATCTGGATCGTTTTGAAAGCACTGTGGGCCATTTCAATACCAGCCCCAGCTATTCGGGCAGCACCACCGGCATCAGCACCGCATCCACTGCAACGCGCGATTGCACCACGCAGAAGAACGGCAGTTGTTCGTTGCGGGTGTTGTTGAAGGACAACACTGCCAGCAGCGCGGCATGGGCGGTACGGCTGTTGTCCGGCAGCGGCACGCCGGCCAGCAATACCGCGTTGACGCGCAGCAATGGCGTGGTGGGTTTCTGGGTGTGGAGTGGCGGCAGCGGCACGTCGGTCGGGGTGGGCATCGATGACAGTGATGGCACCGAGCGTTCGACCAGCAAGGCGATTACGGCCAACACCTGGACCTATGTGTCGTGGTCGTTGAGCGATGCGGCGCAGTGGAATGCCTGGGTGGACGGCAATGGTGCGATCACCGCCAGCAGCGTGAAGCTGGATGCGATATGGCTGTATCACGCCAATACGGCGTATGACGTCAATGTGTACATCGATGACGTGCAGATAAAGAACTGAGTGGGGTAGTTTGGGTAGGTGTGGATCGGGTGTGCCCGGGGTTCCGCGTGAAGAGCCCCGGGTGCGCTGCGCTT
>DKPB01000018.1 GCA_002471015.1 Stenotrophomonas sp. UBA7346 | reverse complement strand
CGCTCTTCCGATCTTTGACCGCTGCCGTGCGCCAGCAGGCCAGCGCGCCGCCGCCCGCGCCCGCTCCGGTTGTGGCAGCAGCGCAGACGCCGGCGACGACGGTGGTCCAGGCGGCGCCGCAGTCGGCCAGTACGGGAGTGATTGCCGCGGCCTCCGCACCGGGCAACTCGCCGGCAGCCATTCTCAATGCCCAAGGCACACCGGTGCGCACCACCATTGCCACGGGGCGCCCAGCGCCGGTGGGCGCGGTGTCGCAGGGGGCTGCCGCCGCCGCTCCCGTGGCCAGTGCTGAACAGCCCTTGCCGCGCCCGGTGATGCCCAGCGATGCCTCGCGCATCCGCATGCAACCGGGCATGCGCAACCTGATCGTGGCGATCGATCCCGGCCACGGCGGCCAGGATCCGGGTGCCATCGGCCCGACCGGCAAGCGCGAGAAGGACGTGACCCTGGCGGTGGCGCGTGAACTGGCGCGCCAGGTCAATGCCACCCCCGGCCTGCGCGCCTACCTGACCCGCGACACCGACGTATTCATTCCGCTGCCGATGCGCGCCCAGCGTGCCCGCGCCGCCAAGGCGGACATCTTCATCTCGATCCACGCCGATGCGGCGGAAAACCGCTCGGCGACCGGCTCGTCGGTCTATGTGCTGTCCACCAAGGGGGCGTCGTCGCAGCGTGCGCGTTGGTTGGCGGACAAGGAAAACGCCGCCGACCTGATCGGTGGCGTCAGTCTCAGCCGCACTGAAGGCACCCTGGCCAACGTACTGCTGGACCTGGCCCAGAGTGGCAACATGAAGGCCTCCGAAGATGCCGCCAGCCACGTGCTGGGCGGGCTCAAGCGCATCGGCAACAACCACAAGCCGAACCTGGAGCGCGCCAACTTCGCGGTGCTGCGCACCTCGGACATGCCGGCGATGCTGGTGGAAACCGCCTTCATCTCCAACCCGGACGAAGAGCGTCGCCTGATCGATCCCACCTACCAGCGACGTATCGCCGGTGCGGTGCTGGATGGCGTGCATACCTTCTTCAGCCGGCAGCCGCCGCCGGGCACCTTGTTTGCCGCCCGTGCCCAGGCCGAAATGGATGCTGCCGTGGGCACCGTTGCCGGCGGCAGCAAGTAAGCGGGCGCGGCCGTCCGGGCCGCGAACGCATGGGCGCGACAGGACACAGTATTCAGCCCGCGGTGGTATCGGTGCCGAGCCCGCGCTCGGCTATCATCATGTGCATGCATGATGTCAGCCTGATTCCCCTCGTAACTCCGCCCGCCTGCGCCTTTTTTGCACCGTTGATGCAAGGTGGTGGCGCATGAGTGCAATCCGTCCCCTGCCGGAAATCCTGATCAACCAGATCGCTGCTGGCGAAGTGGTCGAGCGCCCTGCGTCGGTGGTAAAGGAACTGGTCGAGAATGCGCTGGACGCAGGTGCCACGCGCGTGGATATCGACCTGGAAGAAGGCGGTGTACGCCTGATCCGCATCCGTGACAACGGCGGCGGCATCGCTGCCGACCAACTGCCGCTGGCCGTGTCGCGCCATGCCACCAGCAAGATCGCCAGCCTGGATGACCTGGAGTCGGTGGCTACCCTCGGCTTTCGCGGCGAAGCCCTGCCGTCGATCGCCTCGGTCAGCCGCTTCACCCTGGCCTCGCGCCGTGCCGATGACGAACATGGCTCGGCGTTGCAGATCGAGGGGGGCAAGCTCGGCGACGTCACCCCGCGTGCGCACGCGCCCGGCACCACGGTGGAAGTGCGTGAGTTGTTCTACAACGTACCGGCGCGGCGCAAGTTCCTGCGCGCCGAGCGCACCGAGCTGGGTCACATTGAAGAATGGTTGCGCTCGCTGGCCTTGGCGCGCCCAGACGTCGAGTTGCGGGTGTCGCACAACGGCAAGCCGTCACGGCGCTACAAGCCCGGCGACCTCTATTCGGACGCGCGTCTGGGCGAAACCCTCGGCGAGGATTTCGCGCGGCAGGCCTTGCGCGTGGACCATAGCGGCGCGGGCCTGTGGCTGCATGGCTGGATCGCGCAGCCGCAGTATTCGCGTGCCAGTGCCGACCAGCAGTACCTGTACGTCAACGGGCGTTCCGTGCGTGACCGCAGTGTCAGTCATGCGGTGAAGATGGCCTACGGCGATGTGCTGTACCACGGCCGGCAGCCGGCCTATGTGCTGTTCCTGGAGCTGGACCCGACCCGCGTCGACGTCAACGTGCACCCGGCCAAGCATGAAGTGCGTTTTCGTGACGCGCGACTGATTCATGATTTTGTCTACCGCACGCTGAAGGATGCGCTGGCCGAAACCCGTGCCGGGCTGGAGCCGGCGGCGATGGGGCAGGGCCATCCCGCCGATCCCGTCGCCTCCCTGCCGCCCAGTACCAGCGTGGGTGGTGGCTATGTGTTGTCGCGGCCAGGTGGCAGCGTGGCCAGCAATGGCAACTGGCAGGCGCGGCAGTCGCCGTTGGGCCTGCAGGTGGCGGAAGCGCCTTCGGCCTATGCGGCCTTGTATTCGGTGCCGGCGGCAGGTGCAAGCCAGGCCGATGCCGGGCCGGCCTTGCCGGCAACCTCAAGTGATGCTGGGGTACCGCCGCTGGGTTATGCCATCGCCCAGTTGCATGGCATCTACATCCTGGCCGAGAACGCTGAAGGCTTGATCGTGGTGGACATGCATGCCGCCCACGAGCGCATCGGCTACGAACGCTTGAAGAACGCGCATGACGGCATCGGCCTGCATGCGCAGCCGCTGCTGGTGCCGATCACCCTGGCGGTGGGCGAGCGAGATGCCGATACCGCCGAACGCGAAGCGGCGACGTTGGCCGAGCTGGGTTTTGAAGTAACCCGCTCGGGGCCGGGCTCCCTGCATGTACGCAGTATCCCGGCGCTGCTGGCCAATGCCGAGCCCGAGGGCCTGCTGCGCGATGTGCTGGGTGACCTGCGCGAACACGGGCAGAGCCGGCGCATCGCCAGTGCGCGTGACGAACTGCTGTCGACGATGGCCTGCCATGGCGCGGTACGTGCCAACCGTCGGCTGACGCTGCCTGAAATGAATGCCCTGCTGCGTGATATGGAGATCACCGAGCGCTCGGGGCAATGCAACCATGGCCGCCCGACCTGGGCGCGCTTTTCCTTGGCCGAGATTGATCGCTGGTTCCTGCGGGGGCGTTGATGAAAAGAGCATTGGGGGGGGCGGCCTTGTTGGCCGTGGTGCTGCTGGGCGGCTGCAAGCAGGAGGTGGCGGCGCCGCCGGTGGTCAAGGTGGATCCGGCGTTTGCGCACGACAACGCGCTGTGGCGCGAGCAACGCCTGACCGAGCTGTTGGCGGTCGATGGCTGGACCAGCCTGGTGGGGTTGCATTGGCTGGAACTGAAAGCGCACTACATCGGCAGCGGCAGTACCAGCGGCATCCGCCTGGCGGTAGGCCCACCGCGCTTGGGCATGGTGTCGCGACAGGGCAAGGACTGGTACTTCACGCCCGAACCCGGAGTGCCGATGCAGGTGGATGGCAAGCCGGTGAGTGGGCGCATCGCCTTCCACGGCGACCGTGATGAAGCCCCCACCCTGATCCACTTCGATGACGGCAAGGGTGTATTGAGCCTGATCGAGCGTGGCCCGCGTTTCGCCCTGCGGGTGCGGCACAGCGAGGCCCCGGCGCGTGCCCACTTCGGCCACCTGGAGTATTGGCCGGCTGATCCGAGCTGGCGCATCACCGCACGCTTCGTGCCGCATGACCTCAACAAGACCTTGCCGATCGTCGACATCACCGGCCTGACCACCGAGCAGTCCAATGCCGGTGCCATCGAGTTCGAGCGTGATGGCCGCACCTGGCGACTGGAAGCGCTGGGCGAGCCGGGCCAGCCCCTGCAGGTGATATTCGCCGACCGCACCAGCGGCCGCGGCAGCTATGCAGCCGGCCGCTACATCGATGTGGCGGTACCGGACAGCAGGAGTGAAGTCGTGATCGACTTCAACCGCGCCTACAACCCGCCCTGCGCGTTCACCCCGTTTGCGACCTGTCCGTTGCCGCCGCCGGAGAACCGTTTGGACATGGAGGTACAGGCCGGCGAGAAGGCTTACGCCAAACCCAAGAGTGAGGTGGCTGCATGAGGTGGATGACCCGTAGCGCCGGCCTGCTGCTGGCAGGCTTGATGCTGGTTGCCGGTACCACCACGGCGCGCCCGGTACGTGGCGAAGCCGCGCCGGCGGCCTATGTCGCCCCGGTCCCGCTGCTGTGGAAGGTCAGTGGTGCCCAGGGCAGTGAGGTTTACCTGCTGGGCTCCTTCCATCTGCTCAAGCCCAGTGACTATCCCTTGTCCAAGGACGTGGATGGCGCGTTCGCAGCGTCGCAGCGGCTGCTGTTCGAGCTGTCCCCGGAGGAGATGAACTCGCCGGCGTTGCCGATGCAGATGGCGCAGGCCGCATTGCGTCGCGATGGCAGCCAGCTCAAGGATGATCTGGACGCGGCCACCTGGGAGCGGCTGCAGGACTGGGCACAGGCCAACAACATGCCGATCCAGAGTCTGGGCGGGCTCAAGCCGTGGTTCGTTGGCCTGACCATCAGCATCGCGCAGATGACCCGGCTGGGTCTGGACCCGCAGGCCGGCCTGGATCGTCACATGATGGACCTGGCAGCCAAGGCTGGAAAACCTGTCGGTGGATTGGAAACAGCGGCCTCGCAGATCAGCATGCTCGATGGCATGGGCGTGGACGAACAGCGGCAGATGCTGCGCGAGGCGCTGGAACAAGTGGACAAGGGTGACGCCCAGAGCCGTGCCCTGCATGACGCGTGGCGTCGCGGCGATGCCACGATGCTGTGGCAGGACATGGCCGGGCAGATGAAGCGGCAGTACCCGGGGCTGTACCGGCGCATCAATGTCGAGCGCAATGACGCCTGGCTGGCACCGCTGCAGCAGCGGCTGCAGGCCGGGCAGGGCACCACTCTGGTGGTGGTTGGCGCGCTGCACCTGCTTGGCGCTGACGGCGTGGTGGAAAAGCTGCGCGCGCAGGGCTACAAGGTGGAGCGCATCTGCAGCGCCTGTACGGAGCAGCAGCGAAAGCCATGAAGGCAGGGCCGGGTAGGGTCCGTTGGCCTGCTTCCAGGGCAGGGGCCGGCTCGGCAGGGCTGGGCCACGCCAACCTGTAGAAATGAAAAGGCCGACGCTTGCGTCGGCCTTTCAGTAGTCAGCGGCTGCTGCGGGTCTTGCCGCCGCTGCCCGGTGGTGGGTCGGCCGGCTTGCTGCCCGGCGCCGGCGGACGGGTGCCGAAGCCGCCGCCCATGTTGCGCTGGAACTCCTGCCACAGCTCCAGGTTGCGCTCGGTGAGCTGGTTCATCATGGCCCACGGAGTCTGGCCGAGCAGGCTGCCCATCTGCTGGCGGAACTGCTGCTGCTGGTCCAGGAACACCTGCATGCTGCGCTCCAGGTAATTGCCCATGAAGCCCTGCAGGGAGTCGCCGTAGAAACGGATGAGCTGGCTCAACAGCTGGGTCGACAGCATCGGCTCGCCGTCCTGCTCCTTGTCCGCGATGATCTGCAACAGCACCGAACGGGTCAGGTCGTCGCCGCTCTTGGCGTCGCGGACCTCGAACTCCTCGCCGTCCAGGATCAGCTGGCGGACGTCTTCGATGGTGATGTAGCTGGAAATCTCGGTGTCGTAGAGCCGGCGATTCGGATACTTCTTGATGATGCGGGTCGCAGCCATTAAGCAGTCACTCGTCACGGTTAGGTGCGCAGCATGGCGCAGTGCAGCAGGGCTTGCAACCGCCAAAAGTACAGGTTGCAAGGGTTGGCGAAGTGTATTTTTGTTGCGCAGCACGCACAGTGCCGGACTGCAGCACGGGCAGGGCTTACCAGCCCATGTGGTGGCCGCCGTTTATGTCCAGGTTGGAGCCGGTGATCCAAGCGGCTTCCTCGGCCACCAGGAAGGCCACCGCGTAGGCGATCTCCTCGGGCTTGCCCAGGCGCCCGGTAGGGATGTCGGCGATGATCTTGGCCCGCACCTCCTCCGGTACCGCCATGACCATGTCGGTGGCCACGTAGCCGGGCGAGATGGTATTGACGGTGATGCCGAAGCCCGCGTTCTCGCGTGCCAGCGAGATGGTGAAGCCGTGCATGCCGGCCTTGGCTGCGGCGTAGTTGGCCTGGCCGTACTGGCCCTTGAGGCCGTTGATCGAGCTGATCTGGATGACCCGGCCCCAGCCGCGCTTGCGCATGCCTTCGATCACCGGGCGGGTGACGTTGAACACCGAGTTGAGGTTGGTGTTGATCACCTCGTGCCACTGTTCCGGGCTCATCCGGTGGAAGGTGGTGTCACGGGTGATGCCGGCGTTGTTGACCAGGATTTCAACCGGCCCAAGCGCGGCTTCGGCAGCCTGGATCAAACCCCGGCCACTGTCCGGGTCGGCAACATCGCCTTCGAACAGGGCGATGTCATAGCCCTTCTCGCGCATGCGCTGCTGCCACTGCTGGGCTTTCTCGGCGTTGCGGAAATTGGTGGCAACCCGGTGCCCTTGGTCGGCGAGGCGTTGGCAGATGGCGGTACCAATGCCGCCGGTACCACCGGTGACCAGTGCGACGCGGGATGTCATGGGCTGTGCTCCAGGGCAGATTCGCAGGGGAGCCGATGATTCTAATGAAACTGCGCTCAGGCAGGGGGCGCCTCGGGGGCGCGCAGCGCGCTTTTTTGCAGTTTGTGCGGGTCGAATGCGGCAGCAGCGTGCTGCAGCAGCTCGGGTACCTGGCTTGCAGCATCCAGCGCGGCAGGGTCCTGGCCCAGGCAACGCCAGAGCCAGCGCAGCACCGGTAATGGGCGGGCACTGTCCACCGGCACGGCCGCCTGCGACTTGGACAGCTTCTGGCCGCTGGCATCCAGCAGCAACGGCAGGTGCAGGTAGGCCGGGGTGGGCAGACCCAATGCCTGTTGCAGCAGGATCTGCCGCGGGGTGGAGTCGATCAGGTCGGCCCCGCGGACCACATGGGTGATGCCTTGTTCGGCGTCATCGACCACTACCGCCAGTTGGTAGGCCCAGCAGCCATCGGCACGCAGCAACACCACATCGCCCACCTCGCGGTCCACGTCCTGCGCGACGGTGCCTTGCAGGGCATCGTCAAAACGGACATGACTGCCATCGGCCACGCGCAGGCGGATGGCAGGATGAGCGCGTTGCTGGCTGGCGACACAATGCCGATGGATACCGTGCTGGCTGGCAAGGTCGGCACGGCTGCAGTGGCAGGCAAAGGCCTTGCCTTCGGCCAGCAGACGATTGATGGCCGATTGGTACAGCGCATGACGGCGACTCTGGTACTGCACGGGCAGGTCGGAGACCAGGCCGAATGCGGCCAGTGTGGCCAGCTGTGATTCGACCGCGCCGGCCACCTCGCGTGGGGGATCGATATCCTCCACCCGCACCAGCCATTGGCCGTGGGCATGACGTGCAACCAGCCAGCTGCCGAAGGCTGCCAGCATGGAGCCCAGGTGCAGGGGCCCGGTCGGGGAGGGAGCGAAACGGCCGCGATAGGGGGGGAGAGACATTGAATATGAATGCTTGGTCAGATTGCGGCTTGAATTCAGTCTTGGCGCACCGCAAATTTGCCGTATTCCCATCCTAAACGGATCTGTTTCCCATGTTTACCCGTATCGGGCTGTTTCTTCTGACCAACATCGCGGTGCTGGCCCTGGCCAGTGTGGTGATGTCGCTGCTGGGCGTGAACTCGTCGCAGATGAGCGGCTTGCTGGTCATGGCAGCCATCTTCGGCTTCGGCGGTTCGATCATTTCGCTGCTGTTGTCCAAGTTCATGGCCAAGCGCGGTACCGGCGCGGTGGTGATCACCGAGCCGCGCAACCAGACCGAGCGTTGGCTGCTGGATACGGTGGCGCGCCAGGCCAAGGCGGCGGGCATCGGCATGCCGGAAGTGGCGGTGTATGACGCCCCGGAGATCAATGCCTTCGCCACCGGTGCCAACCGCAACAACGCGCTTGTGGCGGTGTCCACCGGCCTGCTGCACAACATGAGCGAGGACGAGGCAGAAGCGGTGCTGGGCCATGAAATCGCTCACGTTGCCAATGGCGACATGATCACCATGGCCTTGCTGCAGGGCGTGTTGAACACCTTCGTGATCGTGCTGGCCCGCGTGGTCGGCGGCATCATCGACAGCGCGCTGTCCGGCAACCGCGAAGGCGGCGGCCGCGGTTTTGCCTACTACATCATCGTGTTCGTGCTGGAGATGGTGTTCGGCCTGTTCGCGACGATGATCGCGATGTGGTTCTCGCGCCACCGTGAGTTCCGTGCCGACCACGGCGGTGCCTCGCTTGCGGGCCGCCAGAAGATGATCGCGGCACTGGAGCGTTTGAAGCTCAACCATGGCCAGAGCACCTTGCCGACCCAGATCGCGGCATTCGGCATTGCCGGCTCGGCGGCCAAGAAGCTGTTCCTGAGCCACCCGCCGCTGGACGAGCGCATCGCCGCGCTGCGCTCTTCGACGGTTGCCTGATCCGCATCGGCAGTGATGCAAGCAGAACGCCCGGCTGAGCCGGGCGTTCTGCCATCTGGGGAGTACAGGCCGCGTGCATGACCTTCTCCTGCGCCGTCCCGGGGAGGGAAGCGTTCCGCTACTGTCCGTGTCTGTCCGCTGTCGATCGGCATGCACGGCCACGGTGATGGGGTGCCGGCGATGGAGCAGCGGAACACCGGCGCTGCAGTGCAGGCAGAGGGGCGGCGAAATGGATGCTGGTTACCGGGAATGGAAACAAAAACGGCGCCTTCGCAGGCGCCGTTCCAGAGACACGCAAAGCAGCGATCAGAACTTCGGATCGAACTCGGCGGCGTAGCCGGTGTTGACGATGACCTTCTGCAGCGCTTCGCAGACCTTGATATTGCCGGCCACGACCTGCTGGGTCTCCGGGCCGCGCGAATCCATGCGGTCCAACGGAGCGCCACGGTAGTTGCACACCTTGCCGCCTGCCTCGCGCACCAGCAGCACGCCAGCGGCGATGTCCCATGCCTTCACGCCGGCTTCGAAGTAGGCGTCGGCGCGGCCGCAGGCCACGTAGGCCAGGTCCAGTGCGGCGGAGCCGGTGCGGCGCACGTCCTCGGCCTGCACCAGCAGGGTGTCGACGGTCTTGAGCTGGGAGCTGGCACGGCTGCGTTCGCGCGGAGCGAAGCCGGTATGGATCATCGTGCCTTCCAGATCCTTGCGGTCGGACACGCGCAGGCGGCGGTCGTTGAGCACGGCGCCATTGCCCTTGGAGGCGGTGAACAGCTCGTTGCGCAACGGATCAAAGATCACCGCATCGATCGGCTCGCCGTTCTCAACCAGGGCGATGGAGACGCAGTAGTGCGGGAAACCGCGCAGGTAGTTGCTGGTGCCGTCGAGCGGGTCGATGACCCACATCATGCGGTTTACGCCCTGGATGCCGCCTTCTTCACCGAAGATGCCGTATTCCGGGTAGGCGCGCTTGAGTTCCTTGACGATCACTTTTTCCGCATCAGCATCAACTTCGCTGGCGTAGTCCATCCGACCCTTCTGTACGACGTTGAGGGCTTCAAGCTTGTTGATGTTACGGAGCAGGACGTTGCCGGCGAGGCGGGCGGCCTTGACCATGACGGTTACGGCGGGTTTCTGCATGGCGAAAGGCTCCCGTGAAGGCAGAGATCGGATTGGCGGGGGAAAAGAGCGGGTCCGGCGCATTGGCCGGCCGCGCAGTTTACCATCTACAGCTGTCTCGCTCCTGATTTTTTAACATCATGTCTGCTTCCACTCATATTCGATTCGTACTTGTCGGCACCCAGCACCCGGGAAACATAGGCGCAGCGGCCCGAGCGATGAAAACCATGGGTCTGGCGCGGCTGGTATTGGTTGCCCCCGAGAAGCCGCTGGACGAGGTGGCCTTCAGGCGCTCGGCCGGTGCCGAGGACGTGCTGGGCGATGCGCCGGTGTATGCCACCCTGGCCGAGGCGGTTGCCGACTGCCGTCTGGTGCTCGGCTGTACGGCGCGTTCGCGCCGGGTGCAGCTGGAGGAGTTGCTGCCCGAACTTGCAGGCCAACGTGCGGTGGCCAAGGCCGGTGAGGAGGGCGCCGAGGTGGCCTTCGTATTCGGGCGCGAACGTACCGGCCTGACCAATGAGGAGCTGCAGTTGTGCCATCTGGCGGTGCATATTCCGTCCGATCCGGAGTTCAGCTCGCTGAACCTGGCCGCTGCCGTGCAGGTCCTGGCCTATGAGGTGCGCATGGCCGTGTTGGCAGGCCAGGTACAGGCCCCGGCCGAAACAGGTTTTGGCGAGGCGCCAGCCAGCCATGCCCAGCTCGAAGGTCTGTTCGGCCAGCTCGGCGACACCCTGGACCAGATCGATTTCCACAAGGGCCGTTCGCCGGAATCGGCCATGCGCAAGCTGCGCCGCCTGTTCATGAAGGCAGAGATGTCCGAGCAGGAGGTGCGCCTGCTGCGTGGCATCCTTGCCGATGCCCAGCGCATGGCCCGGTTGGCGGGTGAAAAACCCAACTGAGGCACACGTCACACAACGGGTTTTTCCGGTAGGCTTGGGGAATCAATAGGGGAGTTGCCGTTTTGCGCGTGTTCGTATGGCTTTGGGGAGCCGTGCTGGCAGTGGCCGCGTTGCAGCCGTTGTCGGTGGGGGCGATAGAGCGCTCGGTGCTGGTTCTGGGGAGGATCAGTGACAATCCGAAGGCGCACTATGAGCAGTTGAAGCCGCTGCTCGACTATGTGGTGCCCAGGATGCAGGACGTCGGGATCGTCGAAGGGCGCATCCTGATGGCCAAGGATGCGCAGCAGATGGGCAGCTATCTACGGCGTGGGCGGGTGGATTGGGTGACCGAAACATCGGGCACGGCGATGGCATTGCAGCAGCGGGCCGGCGCACGGCCCCTGTTGCTGACCGAGCGCAATGGGGTGAGCGCTTACCACACCGTATTCTTCGTACGCCGTGACAGCCCGGTGGAGTCGCTGCAGGACATGAAAGGGCGAACCCTGGCCTTGCAGAGCCCGTTGTCCACCAGCGCCTATCTGGTGCCCGCGATGGAGCTGCTGCAGCACGGGGTGCGCCTGGAGATCCTGTTGACGCCGCACGACAGCCCGGCAGGCGATGCCGTGGGCTATGTATTTGCGCGATCGGAACTGAACATCTCGACCTATGTGCACAAACGGGTGGTGGATGTGGGCGCGGTCAGCAGCATTGACTGGAGCGATGACCACGCCGTGCCGCCTGCGTTCCGTAACGACATGCGGGTGTTCTACCGCAGCGAGCCGGTGCCGCGCGCGGTGGAAATGGTGCGCCAGGATCTGGACCCGGTAGTACGCGAGCGCCTGCGGCAGGTACTGCAGGAGGCCAGCCGCGACCCCCAGGCCGGTCCGGCCTTGGCCAAATTCTTTGGTACCACCGGGTTCCATCCGGTGGATGCGGCCAGTCTGCGGGCGCTTGAGCGCCTGCGCAGCGGTCTGGCGCGGGTGCGCATGGAGGTGGAATGAGCCGTCTGCCGCGCTTTGGGTTGCAGGCCCGCTTCCTGTTGTTGGCGGCGGGCGCGCTGCTGGTGGTGATCCTGATCGTGGCGCTGATGGTGATGCGCCAGGCCAGTGCGCAGCGCGAGATGCTGCACACCAGCAGCCAGGTGGTCAGCGGTGTATTCGACCAGGGCGTGCGTGAGCGCGGCAAGGCCTTGGCCGACGCGCTGGCCGATGCGTTGGTGAACCCGCTCTACTACTCGGATCTGTCGGCGGTGGGCGCGCTGGTGCGCAACACCGCCCGTCAGAAGTCGGTCAGCTATGTACTGGTGCACGATCCCGAAGGACGGCTGATCCATGATGGCTCCATCGACGTGGCCGGCTACGGCCTGCAGATGAGCGATCCGTTGGCGCCGGCTGCGGTCGGCGCTGAAGCGACGCTGGTGCAGGAGAGCCCGGCCATCCTGGAAATCGATCTGCCGTTGCGCATCGGTGATCAACGCATTGGTGGTTTGCGGGTGGGTATGGACCTGGCGCCGGTGCGCGCGCAGGAGGCCAGCACCATGCGTGCGCTGGAGCAGCGCATGGGCGAAGCCCAGCGCCGGCAACTGGGTTGGGTGTTGGCGCTGGTGGCGTTGCTGATTGCTTTTGCCTGTGTGATTGCCCTGTATGTGCAGCGCACCCTGGTGCGGCCCATTCGGTGGCTGGGCGAGGCGGCGCAGCGCATCGAGCGCGGCGACTACGCCGTGTCGGCACCGGTGACCCAGCGCAATGATGAGGTCGGCGAGCTGATGCGCACCTTTGACCGCATGAGCCAGAGCATCGCCCGGCATGACCGGGAGGTGCGGCAGATGGCCTATACCGATGCATTGACCGGCCTGACCAACCGTCTTGCGTTCCGCGAAGCATTGGACCACCGCTTGTTCAGTGCTCATGCGGCCGGTCGTGGCCTGGCGCTGCTGTTCATCGATATCGACGAGTTCAAGCGGGTCAATGACACCCTCGGTCACGAGGCTGGTGACGAGGCGCTGCTGCAGTTTGCCCAGCGCATCGCCATCGCCGTGGATCAGGTGGGCGGCGATAAAACCCTGCTGGCCCGTTTTGGTGGCGACGAGTTCGTGATCCTGCTGGGTGAGGGCGCGGGTAGTGCGGCGGAGGTCGCCAAGAGCCTGGCCGAGCGCCTGGTGGTGGACCTTGGGCGCCCGCTGCAGGCACAGCAGCGCGAGATCTTCCTGGGCAGTTCGATCGGCATCACCCTGTACCCGGAAGACGCGGTGGATGCCACTGCCTTGCTGAAGAATGGTGATATCGCCATGTACCAGGCCAAATTGGCCGGCAAGAACTGTTACCGCTACTACAGCAGGGCCATGGACCATGCGGTGGAGCGGCGCCTGCACCTGGAGCAGGAGCTGCGCGGGGCGTGGGAGCGTGGCGAGTTGCGCCTGGTTTACCAGCCCATTTACCGCACCCGCGACCGCATGCTGGTGGGCGTGGAAGTACTGCTGCGCTGGGACCACCCCAAGCTCGGTGCGATCGATCCATCGGTGTTCATCGAGGTGGCCGAGCAGAGTGGGTTGATCCATCTGCTGGGTCCGCGCGTGTTGGGCGAGGCCTGCGTGCAGGCCCGGCAATGGCCGCGCAATGCACTGGGCGAGGAGCTGTTCGTATCGGTCAATGTGTCGCCGCGTCAGTTGCGCAATGGCGACCTGGTGGAGCAGGTGGAGGCCAGCTTGCAGCAATCCGGGCTCAGTGCCTCGCGCCTGCATCTTGAGCTGACTGAAACTGCGGTGATCGGCGACGAGATGCTGGCGGTTTCCCTGCTCGAACGCCTGCACCGGACCGGGGTGAAGGTGTGGCTGGACGACTTTGGCACGGGCTTCTCCGGCCTGAGCCATCTGCGCCAGGTGCCGGTGGACGGGGTCAAGATCGATCGCAGCTTTGTTGCCGACATGGAGCGCGATGCCGACGACCTGGCCCTGACCACGGCCATCATCGCCATGGCCCACGCGCTGGGTATCACCGTCGTGGCCGAAGGCGTGGAGCAGGAAGCACAGTTCCAACTGCTCAGCCAGCGCGGCTGCGACCTGGTGCAGGGCTACTGGATGGGCCGGCCGCTGGATGCAGCCGGTGTGGTGGCCTTGTTGACGCCGCCGCTGTCCGCGGCCGCGCGCTGAGTCAGAGCGGCCGCTTGCTGGTGTCGCCGGCGATCTCGCGCACCAGCTTGGGCACCAGGTAGCCGGACAGTCGGGCCATCAGCCCGGCATGCAGGGCCAGTGCCTGTGCGTCGCTGACCTCGAAGTGGGCGGCGCCCTGTACCTTGTCCAACTGGTACAGGTAGTAGGGCATCACCCCGGCGGCAAAGCTGCGCTCGCTCAGTGCGGCCAGCGCGTCCAGATCGTCATTGACCCCGCGCAGCAGCACGGCCTGGTTGAGCAGTTGCGCACCGGTGCCGCGGATGCGTGCGAGCACGGCGTCGACCTGGGCATTGAACTCGTTGGCGTGGTTGGCATGCAGCACGAACGCCACCGGCCACGGCAGGCCTGCCAGCCATTGCACCAGGGCGTCATCGACGCGCTCGGGCAGCACCACCGGCAGGCGGCTGTGGATGCGCAGGCGCTTGATATGCGGAATGGCGGCCAGGGCCTGGGTCAGCTCGGCCAGCTTGGAGGTGTTGAGCGACAGCGGGTCGCCGCCAGACAGGATGACCTCGTCGATGCCCGGATCGGCGGCGATGGCCGCCACGGCCTCCTGCCAGCCGCCCTTGGCGGCGTTCTCGCCGGCATAGTCAAAGTGGCGGCGGAAGCAATAGCGGCAGTTGATCGCACAGCTGCCGGTAGTGACCAGCAGGGCGCGGCCGCGGTACTTCTGGATGACCCCGGTAGCCTTCTTGGCCGCGCCGTCGCCCACCGCGTCGAAACTGAACCCCGGCACGATGCGCATTTCCGCATCGATGGGCAGCACCTGCCGCAGCAGCGGGTCGGCCGGGTCGCCATGGCGCATGCGGGCGACGAAACTGCGCGGCACCCGCAGGGCGAACTGGGCCAGGGCCTCGGCCGACACCCCCAGCGCCTGGCCGTCCAGTCCAAGCGCCTCCAGCAGCTCGTCGGGGCTGCGGATGGCCTGCCGCCAATGGCTCTGCCAACGGTCGGCGGGCAGGGGCAGGACGGCTTTTTCTGGAGTGAGGGCGGGGGCTGCGGTTATCATTGGCGGTCAGAAAAACATGATGTCCCGCCAGCTGGCGGGCGTTCCATTCTAATCCGGCCGCCCGTATTACGGCGGTTTTGCCAATTCAGGAGTTACAGCATGGCCAGTTACGGCATGAACGACGTCAAGAACGGGATGAAGATCCTGGTCAACAACCAGCCTGCGGTCATCATCGACACCGAATACGTCAAGCCGGGCAAGGGCCAGGCCTTCACCCGCGTGAAGTACCGCCTGATCAAGGACGGCCGCACGCAGGAAGTGACCATGAAGTCGACCGACTCGCTGGACGCCGCCGACGTGGTCGATACCGACATGAACTTCATGTACAGCGACGGCGAGTATTGGCACTTCATGGACCCGGAGACCTTCGAGCAGGTGCAGGCCGACAAGTCCGGCATGAACGGCGCCGAGAAGTGGCTCAAGGGTGAGGAATCCTGCGTGGTGACGCTGTGGAACGGCGCCCCGATCGACGTGACCCCGCCGAACTTCGTCGAACTGAAGATCACCGAGACCGACCCGGGTGTGCGCGGTGACACCTCCGGCGGCGGCGGCAAGCCGGCTACCCTGGAAACCGGCGCGGTGGTGCGCGTGCCGTTGTTCGTCAACCAGGATGAAATCATCCGCGTTGACACCCGTTCGGGTGAATACTCCGCGCGCGTCAAGTGACGTAATGGCGCGTTTGCGCCTGCGCAAACGCCTTTGCCATTACGTCATCCCCGCGCAGGCGAGGATCGCTCCTGCTTCGGCTTTGGCAGTTGCTTGGGGCCGTCATCCCCGCGCAGGCGGGGATTGCTCTGGCATTTGCAGCGCAGCGCAGGTAATACCAGGCTTCGGACGACCTGCGGGAAGTCCGAAGCCTTTTTCGCATCCGGCCTTGGCTGGGTGGCTACAGCAACAGATCTAGAGGTGAACCGGCGTGACTGAACTACAACCCCAGCCCTGCGACCTGTTGATCGAAGCCGGCTACGTGGTGCCGGTAGAACCGCATGCGGTGGTGCTTGAAGACCACGCGGTGGCGATCACCGAGGGTGTGATCGTGGCGCTGTTGCCACGCGCCGAGGCGCGCACGCGCTTTGCGGCCAAGCAGGTCGTGTCGCGCCCGGAAGCGGCGCTGATCCCCGGCCTGGTCAATGCCCACACGCATAACCCGATGACGCTGCTGCGCGGCATCGCCGATGACCTGCCGCTGATGACCTGGCTGCGCGAGCACATCTGGCCTGTGGAAGCGGCAGTGATCGGCCCAGAGTTCGTCGCCGACGGCACCACCCTGGCCATTGCCGAGATGCTGCGCGGTGGCACCACCTGCGCCAACGAGAACTATTTCTTCGCCGACGTGCAGGCCGCCGTCTACAAGCAGCACGGGTTCCGCGCGCTGGTGGGTTCGGTGGTGATCGACTTCCCCAGTGCCTGGGCCAGGACCGATGACGAGTACTTCGCCCGTGCCACCGAACTGCACGATGCCTGGCGTGGCGACCCGCTGATCGGCACCGCGTTCGCGCCACATGCGCCGTATACGGTGAACGATGCCAACTTCGAGCGGGTGCGGATGCTGTCCGACCAGCTGGATATCCCGGTGCACCTGCATACGCATGAGACCGCGCAGGAAATCAGCGATTCCATCGCCCTGCACGGGCAGCGCCCGCTGGCGCGCCTGGACCGCCTGGGTCTGGTCAATGACCGCCTGATCGCCGTGCACATGACCCAGCTGACCGAGGCCGAGATCCACCTGTGCGCCGAGCGCGGCGTCAGCGTGGTGCACTGCCCGGAGTCAAACCTGAAGCTGGCCTCGGGGTTCTGCCCGGCCTGCGCACTGGTGCGTGCCGGGGTCAACCTGGCCATCGGCACCGACGGCTGCGCCAGCAACAACGACCTGGACATGTTCAGCGAGAACCGCACCGCCGCCATCCTCGCCAAGGCCGTGGCCAACGATGCGACCGCGCTGGATGCGGCCACCACCCTGCGCGCATCGACGCTGGGCGGCGCCCGTGCCTTGGGCTTCGGCGACCGCATCGGATCGATCGAGGTCGGCAAGCAGGCCGATCTGGCCTGCGTGGATCTGTCGGCGCTGGAAACCCAGCCGCTGCATCATGTGTTGTCGCAGCTGGTGTATGCCGCCGGCCGCCATCAGGTCAGCGACGTATGGATTGCCGGCAAGCCCAAGCTGGTCCAGCGTCAGCTGGTCGACATGGACATCGCCGCGATCACCGCCAATGCGCGCCAGTGGCGCGACCGCATCCGTACCACCCGCGCCTGAGCGCGCACCCGGCCGCCCATGGTGGCCGCATGAGGAACCCGATATGAGCGCAGCTTCCACCTCCACCAATTTCGATCAGGCCGAACTGGACAAGTTCGCCGCCTTGGCCACCCGCTGGTGGGACGCCGATGGCCCGCAGAAGCCGCTGCATGCGCTGAACCCGGTGCGTCTGAAGTACGTGGCCGACCGCGCCAGCCTGCGCGGTGCCAAGGTGCTGGATATCGGCTGTGGCGGCGGCCTGCTCAGTGAGGCACTGGCCAAGGAAGGGGCACAGGTGACGGCCATTGACCTGGCCCCGGAACTGGTCAAGGTTGCCCGCCTGCACAGCCTGGAGTCCGGCGTCAGCGTGGACTACCGGGTACAGGCGGCCGAAGACCTGGCGGCGGAGCAGCCGGGCGGTTTCGACGTGGTGACCTGCATGGAAATGCTGGAGCACGTGCCTGATCCGGGCGCCATCATCGCTGCCTGCCATCGTCTGCTGCGTCCGGGCGGCAAGCTGTTCCTGTCCACCATCAACCGCACCCCGGCGGCTTTTGCCGTGGCCATCGTCGGTGCCGAGTACGTGGCGCGGCTGTTGCCCAAGGGCACCCACCATTACCAGGAATTCATCAAGCCGGCCGAGCTGGGCGCGTGGCTGCGTGCCGCCGACCTGTCGCTGCAGGACGTCAGTGGCATGGCCTACGAACCGTGGCGCAACCGCGCCCGTCTGAGCAGCCGCACCGACATCAACTACCTGGCCTACGCGGTCAAGCCGGAACAGGCATGACCCGCACCTCGTTCCCGGCGGCGGTGCTGTTCGACCTGGACGGCACGCTGCTGGACAGTGCGCCGGATTTCGTAGTCACCGCCAACCGCATGCTGCAGGCACGCGGCATGCCGGAGGTCAGCCTGGAACAGCTGCGTCCGGCCGTGTCCAAGGGCGCGCGCGCGATGCTGGCGGTGGCCTTTCCGCAGATGGGCGAGGCCGAACGGCAGGCGCTGGTGCCGGAGTTCCTCGAGATCTACGAGGCGCTGATCGGGCAGTACGCGACGCTGTTCGATGGTGTTGAGACCATGCTGCAGGCGCTGGAAGAGGCAGGCACCACCTGGGGCATCGTCACCAACAAACCCGAGTATCTGGCGCGCCTGATCCTGCCGCAGCTCGGCTGGGAGCAGCGTTGTGCGGTGCTGATCGGTGGTGACACCCTGGCCGAGCGCAAGCCCCACCCCTTGCCGCTGGAGGTCGCCGCACAGCGGATCGACATCGCCGCCAGTGCCTGCGTCTACGTGGGTGATGACGAGCGCGACATCATCGCCGCGCGCGCGGCCGGCATGCCGTCGGTGGCCGCGCTGTGGGGTTATCGCCTGGATACGGACGACCCGCAAAGCTGGCAGGCCGACTGCCAGTACGAGCAACCGCAACAACTCTGGCAGCCCGCCGCATGGCCAGCTACCCAACCGGCTTCGGCCTGATTCAACAACGAGGTTTGATGTGAGCAGTGCGCTGGACAGCTTCCTGGACAAGTGGCGGGAGCGTTGGCCGGAATGGGCCTTCGTGGAGCGTTTTGTCGACGAGGCCGATCGTGCCCGCAGCGTGGCGTGGTTCGCGCTGCTGCAGGAATTCGATGACATGCTCAATGCCAGCGGCGACACCACGCCGCAGGATGCCAAGCTGGCGTGGTGGGGCGAGGAGCTGCGCAGCTGGGACAGCCAGCGCTCGCGGCATCCGCTGGGTCGCCTGCTGGAGCCGGTGCGGGCGCCGTGGTCGCAGTTGGCTGACACATTGCCGGACCTGATCCCGGCACGCGAACGCCCGGCCGACGCCGCACAGGCGCGCAGCATGTTGGCGCGTTACGCCGCAGCCGTGGCGGCGGTGGAAGCGGCCATGTTCAACAGCAAGGCATCGCCGGCTGCGGCCGAGGCAATAACCACGCAGATGCTGGCCTTGCGCGTGCAGGAGCAGGCAGCGGCGGTGCCGCAGGCCTTCGCCAATGAAATGGAATGGGACAAGGCCTTGCAGGCGTCCTGGCCATCGCGTGTAGTGGGTCCGCGCCCGCGACGTATCTATGCGGTGCTGGCACGCGGTCGCCAGCACGCGCGCATCCGTGGTGGCGACTACCAGCCCAGCCCGGCAGGTTTGCTGTGGCGTAGTTGGTGGGCCGCGCGCGGCTGAGCCTCGCGCTGGTCAACGGAGCCGCTCCCTTCTCCCGTTTACGGTAGAAGAGCCTGTCCCCGCGAAGGCGGGGGGCGGATGAGGGGGCTTTGCGCTGTTGCTCCGCGAGCTTCGCGGCTTACGCCGCTCCTACAGGTCTGCAGGCCGCAGGCCACCAGGTAGAGCCGAGCCATGCTCGGCTGGGGCTTTACCGGTGAGGCCCCTGCCGAGCATGGCTCGGCACTACGCACCCTCCCTTACGCCATAGGCGAAGGGGAGGGCTGGGGAGGGGGCTTTGCGCTGTTGATCCATCAGCTTCGTGGCTTGCGCCGCTCCCACTGGTAGAGCCGAGCCATGCTCGGCTGAGGCTCTACCGGGAAGACCCCTGCCGAGCATGGCTCGGCACTACAGGTGAAGCTTTTGCCGAGCATGGCTCGGCACTACATGTCTCGGGCTTATTTGCCGCGCTCCAGCACCAGCAGCGGGTCAATGCGGGTGTCGAACCAGTTCATGCCCCAGTGCAGGTGCGGGCCGGTTGCGCGGCCGGTTGCGCCAACCGCGGCGATGGTCTGCCCCTGCTCGATCCTGTCGCCGACCTTCACGTCGATCCGAGACAGGTGCAGGAAGTTGGAGCTGATGCCGAAGCCGTGGTCCAACACCAACGTGCCGCCAGTCAGGTACAGATCCGGGCCTGCAAATGTCACCACGCCGGCCGCCGGCGCCTTCACCGGGGTGCCGGTGGGCACGGCGATGTCCATGCCGGAATGGCCGCTGCCCGGCTGCCCGTTGTAGACGCGGGCATTGCCGAAGCGGCCGCTGATGCGGCCCTGCACCGGCCAGATGAAGGTCTGGGTGAAGTCGGTGCGGTTGTCGTCGCGCTTGCGCGATTCAGTCACCTGCGCCTGCTCACGGGCAATGCGCTCGGCGATGGCTGGTGGCGGATTGACGGTTTTCGGCGGTACGCCGTTGACCCGTTCCACCGGCCAGTCGCGCGCAGTCACCGCAATCGAAACGCGCTCGCTGCCGCCATCGGGGCGCTGCACCTGTACCTGCAGCGGGCCTTTCTCATCGCGGCCGATGCCGAATACCACGCTGCCGTAGCTGCTGACCCGCAGCTGTCGGCCCGCGTAGTGGACCGTGCTGCCCGCCGGTACCTTGCCGATCACCATCGCGCCCTGCGAGGCACTGGCAGGGAACACGACCCGGTTGTCGAGCAGGTTGCCGATGCCATCCTGGGCCTGCGCGGGCAGGGCGGTGAGCAGGGGCGCTGCCAGCAGCAGCGCACCCATCATCAGGACCGAACGCATCAACGGTCGTAGGTCATGCGCTGGCCGGCCGGTGCGCCCACCAGCTTGCTGCCGTCCCATACCTGCTGGCCGTTGACCCAGGTGGAGGCAATGCGCGAGCGGAAGGTGGTGCCCTCGAACGGCGACCAGCCGCACTTGGACAGCACGTCCTCGCGCTTGACGGTGAACGGCACGTCCTCGACCAGCACCAGGTCGGCGAAGTAACCCTCGCGCAGGAAGCCGCGTTCTTCCACATCGAACAGCTGCGCCGGGGCGTGGGCGAACTTCTGCACCACCTGTTCACGGGTCAGCTTGCCTTCGTGCACGCGCTCCAGCGCGGCGACCAGCGCGTACTGCACCAGCGGCAGGCCGGACGGGGCCTGGGCGTAGGGTTTCTGCTTCTCTTCCCAGGTGTGTGGGGCGTGGTCGGTGGCCAGCACGTCGAGCACGTCGTCGGCCAGCGCGGCGGTGATGGCCTCGCGGTCGGATACTTCCTTGATCGCCGGATTGCATTTGATCAGGTTGCCCTTGGTGGCGTAATCCGGGCGCGCGAAATGCAGGAAATGCACACAGGTCTCGGCGGTGATCTGCTTGCGGCTGCCGTCCGCGCGGATCAGCGGGCCCTTCTCGAACAGCGCCAGCTCATCGGCGGTGGAGATGTGCAGCACGTGCAGGCGGGTGCCGTGCTTCTTCGCCAGCGACATCGCCAGGCGGGTGGATTTGATGCAGGCCTCACGCGAACGGATATCCGGATGCATGTCCGGGGTCAGCGCGTCGCCGTATTTTTCCTGGAACGCCTTCATGTTGGCATCGATCATCGGCGTGTCTTCGCAGTGCGTGATGATCGGGGTGGGGCACTCACGGAAGATCGCGTCCAGAGTTTCCGGGTTGTCGACCAGCATGTTGCCGGTGGAGGCGCCCATGAACACCTTCACGCCCGGGGCCTTCTTCGGGTCGAGCACGCGGATCGCTTCCAGGTTGTCGTTGCTGGCGCCGTGGTAGAAGCCGTAGTTGGCCCAGGCGCGGCCCTTGGCCAGTTCATACTTGGCTTCCAGGATGGTCGAGTCCAGGGTTGGCGGATTGGTGTTGGGCATGTCCATGAAGCTGGTCAGGCCACCGGCCACGGCGGCCGCCGATTCGCTGGCGATATCACCCTTGTGGGTCAGGCCCGGTTCGCGGAAGTGCACCTGGTCATCGATCATCCCGGGCAGCAGCCAGCGCCCGCCCGCATCCACCACCTGTTCGCCCTCGCGCGGGGTCAGGCCGCTGCCGATCTGCGCGATACGGTCGTTCTCGATGCGCAGGTCGCCGTCGAAGGTGCGGCCTTCGTTGACCATGCGGGCATTGCGGATAAGGGTGGAGGACATGTCAGTGTTTTCCTGTGCAGCGGCAAGAGGGGGAATCGGCGCGCTCCGGGACCGGATCCAGTCCGCCCGGATGGAACGGATGGCAGCGCCCCAGCCGGCGCAGGGTAAGCCAGCACCCCCGTAGCGGCCCGTGTATGCGGATCGCGTCCATGGAGTATTCCGAACAGCTGGGGTAGAAACGGCAGCGCGGCCCAAGCAGGGGGCTGATGAAGCGCTTGTAGGAGCGCAGTACGGCAATGAGGAGTCGGCCGATCACCCCTAGATGATAAGCCACTTGGCAAGTGTCGAGGATTTGTCGCAGGATGCGCTAAGGCTTTGGCAGGTAATTGCCGGGCCCCGCCGGGGCGGTTGCGCCCTGGTTACGTTCCGAACTGCGCGAAACGGTCCGGTGACGCCACTGGACCTTTGCTGCATGGCTGGGGCTTCCGTTCATATACGGAACCCCGGCGCGGTTGCTGCTGCTGGTCGGGTAGGCTATAAAGGCCCGCTTTCCCGGGCCCCGGGGGAAACAAGGAAGAGCGTTTCGTGGCTGCTAAAAAACCTGCAAAAAAGGCCGTCAAGGTCGCCAAGAAAACCGCCAAACCTGTAGTCAAGAAGGCGGCGTCCAAGCCGGTCGCAAGCAAGCCGGTCGCCAAGGCGGTTACGCCGGCAAAGAAGGCTCCTGCCAAGACTGCAGTCGCCAAGAAGGCTGCGGCCAAGCCGGTGGCACCTGCCAAGAAGGCAGTGGCCAAGCCGGCCCCGGCCAAGAAGGCCGTCGCCAAGAAGGCAGCCCCGGCTGTCACCAAGGCGACAGCCAGTAAAACCGGCAAACCGGTCGCCGCTCCGGCGGTAAAGAAGGCGGCACCTGCAGCCAAGGCTGCGGCGACGCCGGCAAAACCGGTAGCCAAGAAGGCGGCGGTGAAGACTGCTGCTCCGCCCGCCAAGACTCCCGCCACCAAGCCTGTGGCCAAGTCCGTACCGAAGCCGGCCACCAAGCCGGTGACGGCCAAGCCTGTCCCGGCTGAAGTCGCCAAGACAGCTGCAGCACCGGCTCCCAAGCCGGCGGTTGTGGCACCGTCGTCAGCGGCCAAGGCCCCGCAACCCAAGAATCCCGTGCCTGTTTCGAAATCCCACGTCAAAACCCCCGTCAAGTCCGCAGCGCCTGCAGCCGTCCGTCCGGTCGGCAAGGTAGCCGTTGCCGTCACTGCCCGTTCCACCGCACCGGCGCCGCGCAGCAAATACAAGGTCGTTGAGTACAAAACCGATGAGGCCTCCGGCCGTCCGATCCTGCCGGCAGGCTACAAGCCGACCGCGGACGAGGAGTACATGAGCACGCTGCAGCAGGAGTACTTCCGCCAGCGCCTGCTCAACTGGCGCGCCGATCTGGTCGAGGAGTCCAAGCAGACCATCGAAAACCTGCGCGATGAAGTGCGTGACATCGGCGATGAGGCCGAACGCGCCACCCGCGAGACCGAGAACTCGCTGGAACTGCGTACCCGTGACCGCTATCGCAAGCTGATCGGCAAGATCGACAGCACGCTCAAGCGGCTGGAAGCCGGTGATTACGGCTACTGCGTGGATACCGGCGAGGAAATCGGACTGGACCGGCTGGAGGCACGCCTCACCGCCGAGCGCACCATCGATGCGCAGGAGCGTTGGGAGCACCTGCAGAAGCAGCAGGGCGACTGATCGTCTGGTTTGTTGTCATCCGAAAACCCCGCTGCGGCGGGGTTTTCTTTTTTCTGGAGAGATCCATGTCCGCAGAAATGCATATGCGCCGCGCGCTGGCGCTGGCCCGCGACAACATCACCGCTGGCGGCCGTCCGTTTGGGGCCGTGCTGGTCAAGGACGATCAGGTGCTTGCCGAAGCCGCCAACAGCATCCATGCCAGCCACGACCCGACCGACCATGCCGAGATGCGCGCCATCCGCATGGCCAGTGCGGCGCTGGCCAGTCCACGCCTGGATGGCTGCGTGATCTACGCCAGCGGCCACCCCTGCCCGATGTGCCTGGCAGCCATGTACCTGTGTGGCATCGAGCAGGCATGGTTTGCCTACTCCAATGCTGACGGTGAGCCTTATGGCCTGTCTACCGGCGCGGTCTACGCGCGTCTGGCGCAGGGCCCCGCTGCGCCCGGCTCGGGCTTGGCGCCGTTGTGCCCCGAGGGCGAGCACGGCCTGTATGCCGAATGGGCCGCTGCGCGCTGAAGCGCTGCGGGCCAAGGCGGTATCAGCGCTGTCGCACTCTTGCTGCAGGCATCGCAGGTAGGCCTCGAGGAACTGCTTCAGGTCGACCTGTTCAGGATGCCGCAGCCATGACCGCTGAGGCCATTCCTCATCGCCACTCTCTCGCCGGCAATCTGCCCTGCATCGCCTTCGGGGCGGATACTGCCGGCGTGCTGGCCTTGCGCCACGCTGCGCGCGATCAACCGCAGCACCAATCGCGAGTGACGACGGAGCCACGCTTGTGCTTTTTTGGGGGGGCAGGCTTTCGGGGCAGGCAGAAGGCCCGGAACAGGCCCGGTATCTGCATGTTGGCGCAGTTGATCAGGCGTAGTTGTTACAGCAGTTGAGGCCTTGGCAACGGCGGGCCTGCGACTGCGCTTTGCAGCGTGATGTGCTGGGCCTGGCCCGGCAGCAGTGGACTGCGCTGGTCACGCACTTCAGGTACGGCCGGCAGCCCATCACTCCTGCTCGGAAAATGATGCAGCAGAACCGGCAAGGTAAGGCCGGCCTATGCGGCCGCTACACCAGTGGTGGCTTTGCGGCAGCCATCGCGTGCGAAAGCCTGCATGGCAGCATCCAGTATCTGCTGGTGACGCAAGTCACCTTCGGGTGCGTGTCGGCGTGCAGGTATCGGCCGTGGCCTGAGAACGGGAGTCGGCAGGCCGACGGTCGGGCGCGGCAGGAGCGTGCGGTGCAACTGCACTGCGCAGTGACGTGATCGAGGAAGAAACTGTACCCGTGGCACAGTTTTTGACAGACCTGCTTGCCGATAGGTTTACTGCGTCCTCGCCAGGTAGCTGCCTGCGACTGCATCGCCCTATACATGCCGATGGCTGCCCGCCGTCATTGCGGCCACAGCTGCCCAGCGATGGCAGCCATGTTCCGCCGCGTGGTGAGGAAACCGCGACTGATCGACGTCGTAATGATTGCGGTGGTTGATGCCGACGCGCTGATGCAGGCCGTGCGAGGGCTGTTTGCCGGTGACCGTGACTGTCGCGAAGGTCGTCGTTTCTCATCTCGGGAGCGGAGAACATGAGGAAGTGGTGCTGGAGAAAGCGTTCGGGTAGCGGCCTTGTACCGTGGACAGCTGTTGCCGGAATACACGCACTGGCGGCGGCAAGAGCGGGGCAACAAAACCATTCCGAAGTGGACGGCGCGGGCGCGGTTGCAGTGTCATCGCGGATTGCTGTCGAACCGAACTGCAATAGCAGCCGCAGTTTCGTGCGTTGCGGCTTTGGTTCTGCGGCCGTCACTCAATGCTGGACGCTACCGTCCACGTTGCTGGGCCTGAGATTGGGGCGTTACAACAATGCTTGGATACGCCTGCGCTTCCATGGGGTCATGCACCTCTGCCATCTGCTTGCTGCCACCTGGCGCAATTTGGCAAATGTGCGGGCTGCATGATCCGGTTTGATCAGTCCTGCAGCGATGTCAGCGTGGGCGCAGAGGGCCCTCTGGACGTGCTGGGCATGCAACCTGTGCATTTTTGCAGGACGGCAGTGGTGCCCTGTGCTCTGCGAGCGTTGCGTGGGATCGATCAGTTCATTTCCCTTGCTCAAGCGCGTGCTCTGGCGCTCAAGGAGCCGCATCCAGATGCGGTGATTCGGTAAAGACAGCTCGCTTTTGTTCTGACAGTTGCCGGGCCCACGACATGGCTTGGCGTTTGCGATTCCAGACAGGTGCCGCGGCGCATATGGATGCGCAGTGCTGCGCTGCCTGTGGTTTCACCCAACGACGTCCGCGCGCGCTGTCTGGATGCGGCCGCGCCAATCCACGCAAGCACCGCCCCGAAACCAACAGGGGCCGCAACCCGGAGTACGCAACATGGTGATGAACAGCAGTAAACCCAGGCTCAGGCCATTGCTGGTTGCCGCGGCAGTGAGCCCGCTGGTCGCGCAGTCCAGTCTTGCCGCGGAGCTCCCCCGGTTGGGCCAGGCACCGTTGGAGCAGGTGGTGGCGGCACTGACCGTGCAGGAAAAGGTGGAACTGGTTACCGGCCAGGGGATGAGTTTTCCGGGGTTGCCCGAGGATATGCAGGCGCCGGTGGTCGGATCCATTGAGAACAAGGTGGACGGTGCAGCGGGTGCGACCGTGGCGGTGCCGCGCCTGGGTATTCCGTCGCTGGTGCTGGCCGACGGGCCGGCCGGGGTGCGCATCTCACCAACCCGCAAGGACGCGCCGGGTCGAACCTTTCATGCGACTGGCTTTCCCATCGGTACGGCACTGGCCAGCAGCTGGGATCGCGTGTTGGTGCAGCGGGTGGGTGCCGCAATCGGCGATGAGGCTGCCGCTTACGGTATCGATGTGATGCTGACGCCTGCGCAGAACATTCATCGCTACCCGTTGGGTGGGCGCAATTTCGAGTATTACTCCGAGGATCCGGTGGTCAGCGGCGAGATGGCCGCAGCGCTGGTGAACGGGCTGCAGCAGCGGGGTGTCGGTGCGTCGATCAAGCACTTTGCGGTCAACAACCACGAGTGGAACCGCAATACCATCAACGTCAAGGTGGATGAGCGGGCGCTACGCGAGATCTACCTGAAAGGATTCGAGATCAGCGCACGCAAGGCCCAGCCGTGGACGGTGATGTCCAGTTACAACAAGCTCAACGGGCCCTACACCTCGGAGAGTCACTGGCTGTTGACCGATGTGCTGCGTTCGCAATGGGGCTACCAGGGCGTGGTGATGACGGACTGGTTTGGTGGCAGTGATGCCGTGGCGCAGATGCAGGCCGGCAACGAACTGTTGATGCCGGGTACCGGCAAACAGCGCAAGGCGATACGGGATGCGCTTGAGGCGGGCAAGCTGGACCTGGCGGTACTGGACCGCAACGTCACCCGCATACTGGAGCTGGTGCTGCGCAGCCGTGCGTTCAAGCAGTTGCCACATTCCGATCAGCCCGATCTGAAGGCAAGTGCGGCGTTGTCGCGCATGGCGGGTGCGCAAGGCATGGTGTTGCTGAAGAACGAGAGTGGCGCCTTGCCGCTGCCAGCGGCAGCCCGGCTTGCGCTGCTCGGCCATGGCAGCTACGAGATGATCGCCGGTGGCACCGGCAGTGGCGACGTCAACAAGGCTTATATCGTCGGGTTGCCGCAAGGCTTGGGCAATGCCGGTTTCAGCAATGCCGATGGACTGGAGGCGTTGTACACGGGCTACATTGGCCAGGAAAAGGCCAAACTGCCCAGAACGGAGTGGTATCTGCCCCAGCGCCGCATTCCCGAACTGGATGTTGGGCAGGCACAGCTGCAACGCCTTGCCAGGGAGCAGGATGTGGCGGTGGTGACCATCGGCCGCGGCTCGGGTGAATTTGTCGATCGCAGCGTCGAGGGGGACTTCCGCTTGAGCGCCGCCGAACGGCTGTTGTTGCAGCAAACGGCCCAGGCTTTCCATGCCGAAGGCAAGAAGCTGGTGGTCGTGCTCAATATCGGCGGTGCGATTGAAACCGCCAGCTGGGCGGGTCTTGCCGATGCCATCCTGCTGGCCTGGCAACCAGGTCAGGAAGCCGGTGATGCGATCGCCGATGTGCTGTCGGGTGCGGTGAACCCTTCCGGCAAGCTGACTGACACCTTCGCCCTGCAGTTGAGTGACTACCCGGCCAGCAAGGGCTTCCCCGGCAAGGAGCTGTTGGGGCCGGACCCGGATGCGCCTTCCCCGTTTGGCCTCAAGACCGCGCGCGCGGCGGAGGTGGAGTACACCGATGGTATCTGGGTGGGCTACCGGCACTTTGATACGCACAAGGTGGACGTTGCCTACCCGTTTGGTTTCGGCCTGTCCTATACCACGTTCGGCTATGACGCGTTGACGGTGGATGCCAGTGGCGAGGGGCCAGTACGGGCGAGCGTCAGGATCACCAATACCGGCACAGTCGCGGGCAAAGAAGTGGCGCAGGTCTATGTCAGCGCCCCGCAGGGGGCGTTGCAGAAGCCAACCCAGGAGCTGCGTGCATTTGCCAAGACGGATCTGTTGCAGCCGGGCCAGTCGCAGGTGCTGCAGTTCGAAATCGATGGCAAGGATCTGGCCTCGTTCGATAGCAACCGTGGGCGTTGGGTAGCGGACCGGGGCAGCTACAGCCTGCGCGTGGGGGCGTCGTCGCGCGATATCCGCTTGCAGCAGGCGTTCGAGAAGGAGCAGGAAAGCGAATACGCGCCGTGACGCGTTGGCAGGTGTGACGCCGCGCCGGGGCATCACCGCCCCGGCGATTTCGTATTCACAGGTCCTGCAGGTTGTCGAGTTTGCGCAGCTGCGGCGCTTTCCATGCGGTGATGGCGGCTACGCCCAAGACCGCGCAACCGCCGACCACTACCGCGGTCACCAGCCCCAGCAGGCTTGCCATGCTGCCGCCGTAGAACGCGCCCAGTTCGTTGGAGGAGCTGATGAAGATGCCGTTGATCGACGACACCCGGCCGCGCATGTCATCCGGTGTGACCAACTGCATGATGGTTGAGCGCACCACCACCGAGACGCCGTCGCAGGCGCCGTAGAACACCAGGATGGCGGCCGAGAGCCAGAAGCTGCGCGACAGCCCGAAGGCGATCACGCACAGGCCGAAGCCGGCGACGGCGAACAACAGCACGCGCCCGGCGTTGCGGCGCAGCGGGTGCCGGGCCATCCACAGGCCGACCGCAATCGAACCCAGGGCCGGTGCCGCGCGCAGGATGCCCAGGCCTTCCGGGCCGTAATGCAGGATGTCCTGGATGAAGGCCGGCAGCATCGCCACCACGCCGCCCAGCAGTACCGAGAACATGTCCAGCGCCATCGCGCCCAGCATGATCTGGTTGGACAACACGAAGCGTGCACCCTCGGCGATGCTGGCAAAGATCGGCGCGCGGGTCTGTGGGGGTGCCGGTTCGCTGACCTTGAGCGAGGCGAGGGCGACCAGTGCCAGCACCGCCATTGCCGCGGCCACACCGTAGGACAGGCCCTTGCCGCCTACGGCCACCAAGACGCCGCCCAGCGCGGGGCCCAGCACCATGCCGGCCTGGAACACCACCGTGCCAAAGCCGGCACCGCGCGCGAACTGCTCACGCTTGAGCACGCGGGCGAACAAGGCGTTGTAGACCGGCGAGAGGAAGGCGCGGACCATGCCGGTCAGTGCGACGGCCAGGTAGATCGGCCACACGCCCTTGACCGGCAGCCAGCCGCTGGCGACGGCGACCAGCATCAAGGCGGTGGCGATCAGGCCCAGGCAGGCGGTCATGCCGAGCTTGCGGCGCGGCAGGTGATCGACCAGATAGCCGGCAAACGGCGCCACGCAGAAGTAGGGCAACACCTCGGCCAGGCCGATCAGGCCCAGCGAGAACGGATTGCGGGTGACTTCATAGATATGCCAGCCGACCGTGACCGCGACGATCTGGTAGGACAGCATGCCGGCGATGCGGTACAGCAGCAGCTGGGTGTAGCCGGGTTGGCGCAGCAGCTCGCCGATGGAGCCGGGGGTGCTCACTGGCGGGCTTGGGCGGTGTCGCGGATGAAGGCCAGCATCGCGGCCAGGCCGTTGCTGCGGGTCGGCGAGAGGTGCTTGGCCAGACCAATGGCGGACACATAGTCCGGATCGGTGGCAAGGATCTCAGCGGCCGAGCGGCCCGAGTACACGCGCAGCGCCAGGTAGATCAGGCCCGAGACAATCGCCGAGTCGCTGATGGCGTGGAAGACCAGCTTGTCGGCATCGCCTTCGGGCACGATCCAGACCATGGACTGGCAGCCGAGCAGGCGGTGTTCTTCGGTCTTCCATTCTTCCGGGAAGGTGGGCAGCTTGCGGCCGAGGTCGATCAGGTACTGGTAGCGCTCGGACCAGTCACCGAAGAAGGAGAATTCCTCGGCAATGGCGGCCTGGGCGTCGGCGGCGGTGGGTTCGAGCGGGAAGGGGGAGTTGGTCATTGTGGGTCCTGTGCTTGGCCGCTCGCCTTGATGGTGAGGGGCTTTGGGTGGGGTGCTGGGAGGGCTCTCCCTCACCCCAACCCCTCTCCCGGAGGAAGAGGGGCTCAGTGCGCCGCGAGCCGGCGCTATGTGTGCAATTGCAGCTTCCGCCTTAGCTCCCTCTCCCATCGGGAGAGGGGTTGGGGTGAGGGTGCGGTGAAAGGAAGTGTCAGCCCCGCTTCCAGCGCACACCCTGCGGCGTGTCTTCCAGCACGATGTTTTCCGCTGCCAACTGGTCGCGGATGGCATCGGCGCGGGCGAAGTCGCGTGCCTGCTTGGCGGCGATGCGCTCGTCGATCAGGGCCTGGATGCGTGCGTCGTCGCCTTCGGCGGCGCCGCGCCCGAACCAGTCGGCCGGCGCCTGCTGCAGCAGGCCCAGGGCCAGGCCGGCGCCCAGCAGTTCGCGCTTCAGCCGCTGCTTGTCGTCGCCGGACTCGGCCTTGCGCGCCTCGCTGGCAATGCGCGCCACTTCGGCCAGGGCCAGCGGCGTGTTGAGGTCGTCGTCCAGCGCGGCTTCGACGCTGGCCGGGATGCTGGCAACAGCTTCGACATCGGCCAGATCACGCAGCGTGCCGTACAGCCGGTCCAGGGTGCGCACCGACTGTTCGATCAGGGCATCGGACCAGTCCAGCGGCTGCCGATAATGGGCCGACAACAATGCGTAGCGCAGGGCTTCGGGCGGGTGCTGGCGCACCAGGTCGTGCACACGCTCGATGTTGCCCAGCGATTTGCTCATCTTGGCGCCGCCGAAATTGAGCATGCCGTTGTGCAGCCAGAAGCGGGCAAAGGTCTGCCCACCATGGGCGCAGACGCTCTGTGCGATTTCGTTTTCGTGGTGCGGGAACTGCAGGTCGACACCGCCGGCATGGATGTCGATGGTCGGGCCCAGGTGGGCGGCGGCCATCGCCGAGCACTCGATATGCCAGCCCGGGCGGCCACGGCCCCAGGGCGATTCCCAGCCCGGCAGGTCGTCGCTGGAGGGCTTCCACAGCACGAAATCGCCGGCATCACGCTTGTACGGTGCGACCTCGACGCGGGCGCCGGCCAGCATTTCCTCCGGGTCGCGGCGCGAGAGCTTGCCGTAGTCGGCGAAGCTGGCCACCGAGAACAGCACATGGCCCTCGGCGGCGTAGGCGTGCCCGCTGCTGATCAGCTGCTCGATCATGGCGATGATCTGCGGTATGTGCGCGGTGGCTTCCGGCTCGATATCCGGCGGCACTACGCCCAGCGCGGCCATGTCCTCGCGGTAGGCGGCGGCAAAACGGTCGGTGATGGCGCTGATCGGTACGCCCTGGTCCTTGGCCGCGGCATTGATCTTGTCGTCAACGTCGGTGATGTTGCGCGCGTAGCGCAGTTTGCCGTAGCGGCGACGCAGCAGGTCGGCCAGCACCCCGAACACCACCGGGCCGCGCGCATTGCCGATATGTACATAGTTGTAGACCGTGGGGCCGCAGACATACAGGGTGGGGGCGGCGGGGTCGAGCGGAGCAAACGGCTCCAGCTGCCGCGTCAGGTTGTTGTGCAGGCGCAGGGTCATGGCAATCCGGGGGTAAGCGAACCTGACAATTCTAGCGGTCCGGGCCGGGCGGGGCATCCCTGGGCTGGGCAATACGCGTGCGGATGGGTAATGTTCAGGCCCGGGGCAGCCGGGCTGCCTACACTATCCCTACCCACCGAGCCCTTTGCCTCTTGTTGATGAAGCCCACTCCGTTGTTGTTCTGCCTGCTGGCTGCCGCCTCCGGGCCCGCGCTGGCGCAGGAAACGGATCTGCGCAACCGCGTGGTGATCATCGAGAACGTGCGCTACGACTATGCGCAGGTGCTCAATGTCGAGCCTGTATTCCAGACCCTGCGTGCCACCCGTACCGAGGAGCATTGCGAGCCGGTGTCCACTCGCACGCTGGCACCGGTGCAGGTGAAGGGCGAGGAGGAGAAGGGCGGCTTCCGCCGTTTCTGGGATTCGGTGAAAGGCATGTTCGGCGAGCGCCGCGACGAGGGTGAGGCCGAGCTGGTGCAGGGCGCAGAGTCGCGCGGCAGCACCGGCAATGCCGCAATGCTGACCCCGGACTGCAAGATCGTCGAGGTTGGCCGTGAGTTCCGCCGGCCCATTGCCTACGACGTGGACTACGTCTACAAGGGCATCAAGTTCCGCTCACGCCTGCCCGAGGACCCCGGCAACCGGCTCAAACTGCGGGTGTCGATCACCCCGGATGTCGGCCAGGCGATTGAAACGACCTCGACGGTTCCTTGATGTTGCACTGCGACACTTGCGCCGCCCCCGGTCGCGTGCGAGTATGCCCGACGATGAAAGCCACCAGCTTCCAGCACGAATCCAGCACCGCCCGGATGGCCTCCGGCATGACGTCCCGTGCCCGCCGACCGGAATCCCACATATTCGCTGGGTGACCGGAGCTTCGTGCTGTCTGTTCGGAAAACCCAGCCCAGGCTGGGTTTTTTCGTTTCTGGTTTGGCAAAAGTTTCAAACGCAATGAGCCGCGCGCATGCGCATCCGCCCACCGGCGACGGTGGATCTCCGCAATAAAGGATGGATCGATGTCTCTGAAGCACTTTTTGAACACCCAGGACTGGAGCCGCGCCGAGCTCGACGCGCTGCTCACCCAGGCAGCCTTGTTCAAGCAGAACAAGCTGGGTGACGACCTGAAGGGCAAGTCGATCGCCCTGGTGTTCTTCAACCCGTCCATGCGTACCCGCACCAGCTTCGAACTGGGCGCATTCCAGCTGGGCGGTCATGCCGTGGTGCTGCAGCCGGGCAAGGACGCATGGCCGATCGAGTTCAACCTCGGCACGGTGATGGACGGTGATACCGAAGAGCACATTGCCGAAGTGGCCAAGGTGCTGGGCCGCTACGTCGACCTGATCGGCGTGCGGGCGTTCCCGAAGTTCGTGGACTGGAGCAAGGACCGCGAAGACCAGGTGCTGAAGAGCTTTGCCAAGTACTCGCCGGTGCCGGTCATCAACATGGAGACCATCACCCATCCCTGCCAGGAGCTGGCGCATATCCTGGCGCTGCAGGAGCATTTCGGCACCAGTGACCTGCGCGGCAAGAAGTACGTGCTGACCTGGACCTACCACCCCAAGCCGTTGAACACCGCCGTGGCCAACTCGGCACTGACCATCGCCACCCGCATGGGCATGGACGTGACCCTGCTGTGCCCGACCCCGGACTACATCCTGGACGAGCGCTACATGGGCTGGGCCGAGCAGAACGTCGCCGAGAGCGGCGGTTCGCTGCAGGTCAGCCACGACATCCAGAGCGCGTATGCCGGCGCCGACGTGGTTTACGCCAAGAGCTGGGGCGCGCTGCCGTTCTTCGGCAACTGGGAGCCGGAAAAGCCGATCCGCGACCAGTACAAGCACTTCATCGTTGACGAAGCCAAGATGGCGTTGACCAACAACGGTGTGTTCAGCCACTGCCTGCCGCTGCGCCGCAATGTGAAGGCCACCGACGGCGTGATGGATTCGCCGCAGTGCATTGCCATCAACGAGGCCGAGAATCGCCTGCATGTGCAGAAGGCGATCATGGCGGCAGTGATCGGCAAGTAATGCTTTAGCCCCTCTCCCTCCGGGAGAGGGGGTGGGGTGAGGGTAAGGCTCCTCGCTCCAGGCAACGCCTCCATTTCATTACCCCCTCCCCAACCCCTCCCCCGGAGGGAGAGGGGCTCAAAGATCAAAAGCAGAGATTCCTTCCCCATGAGCAAAGACATCGTCCTCGCCTTCTCCGGCGGCCTCGACACCAGCTTCTGCGTGCCTTACCTGCAGGAGCGCGGCTACAACGTGCACACCGTGTTTGCCGACACCGGCGGCGTGGATGCCGACGAGCGCGACTTCATCGAAAAGCGTGCGGCCGAGCTGGGCGTCACCAGCCACGTCACCGTCGATGGCGGCCCGGCCATCTGGAATGGCTTCGTCAAGCCGTTCGTATGGGCAGGCGAAGGCTACCAGGGCCAGTACCCGCTGCTGGTCTCGGATCGTTACCTGATCGTTGACGCCGCGCTCAAGCGCGCCGCCGAACTGGGCACCAACATCATCGCCCACGGCTGCACCGGCATGGGCAACGACCAGGTGCGTTTCGACCTGGCAGTGAAGGCCCAGGGCGACTACCAGATCGTTGCGCCGATCCGTGAAATCCAGAAGGAACACACCCAGACCCGCGCCTACGAGCAGAAGTACCTGGAAGCACGTGGTTTCGGCGTGCGCGCCAAGCAGCAGGCCTACACCATCAACGAGAACCTGCTGGGCCTGACCATGTCCGGCGGCGAGATCGACAAGTGGGAAGCCCCGGGCGAGGGCGCCCGCGGCTGGTGCGCACCGCGCAGCGCATGGCCGGTGGAACCGCTGACCGTGACCCTGAAGTTCGTCGAGGGCGAAGCCGTCGCGCTGGACGGCAAGGCTCTGCCGGGCGAGCAGATCCTGGCCAAGCTCAACAAGCTGTTCGCGCAGTACGGCGTGGGCCGTGGCGTGTACACCGGCGACACGGTGATCGGCCTGAAGGGCCGCATCGTGTTCGAAGCCCCGGGCCTGGTTTCGCTGCTGGCCGCGCACCGCGCGCTGGAAGATGCGGTGCTGACCAAGCAGCAGAACCGCTTCAAGCCGGAAGTGGCGCGCAAGTGGGTGGAGCTGGTGTACGAAGGCTTCTACCACGACCCGCTGAAGGCCGACATCGAAGCGTTCCTGAAGTCCTCGCAGTCCAAGGTGACCGGCGAAGTGGTGCTGGAAACCCGTGGTGGCCGCGTTGACGCGGTGGCCGTGCGTTCGGAGCACATCCTCAACGCCAAGGGCGCGACCTACGCGCAGTCGGCCGACTGGGGCGTGGAAGAAGCCGAAGGCTTCATCAAGCTGTTCGGCATGAGCTCGACGCTGTACGCGCAGGTAAATCGCTAAGGCGAGATGCGTGATGCTCAAAGCCCCTCTCCCGCCTGCGGGAGAGGGGTTGGGGTGAGGGCAGCTTCTGCTTCTGTCATTGCTTGCTCTCAAAGCAGACAAGGCAAATCAAAAGCGCCCCCCATCCGCCCTTCGGGCACCTTCCCCCGCAAGCGGGAGAAGGGACGCCTTTCGATCATTGATCTGCCGACCTGCCGCCCACCATGACCAAGCTGCTCCAATCCACCCTCGATCACCTGGAAAAGCTGGTGTCCTACGACACCCGCAACCCGCCGCGTGCCATCACCACCGGTGGCATCTTTGATTACCTGCGCGACAACCTGCCGGGCTTCAATGTCGAGGTGATCGACCACGGCGCCGGTGCGGTCAGCTTCTATGCGGTGCGCGGCACCCCCAAATACCTGTTCAACGTGCATCTGGACACCGTGCCGGACTCCCCGCACTGGTCGGCCGATCCGCATGTGATGCGTCGCCTGGATGACCGCGTTGTCGGCCTTGGCGTCTGCGACATCAAGGGCGCTGCCGCTGCGCTGGTGGCTGCTGCCAACCTGAGCGACGGCGACGCCGCCTTCCTGTTCTCCAGTGACGAAGAAGCCAACGATCCGCGCTGCATCGCCGCCTTCCTGGCGCGTGGCATCCCCTACGAAGCAGTGATCGTCGCCGAGCCGACCATGAGCGAAGCCGTGCTGGCGCACCGCGGCATCAGCTCGGTGCTGATGAAGTTCCAGGGCCGCGCCGGCCACGCCTCGGGCAAGCAGGATCCGTCCGCCAGCGCGCTGCATCAGGCGATGCGCTGGGGTGGCAAGGCGCTGGAGCACGTCGAGTCGCTGGCGCATGCGCGTTTTGGCGGCCTGACCGGCCTGCGCTTCAACATTGGTCGCGTCGAAGGTGGCATCAAGGCGAACATGATCGCGCCCGAGGCCGAACTGCGCTTTGGCTTCCGCCCGCTGCCATCGATGGATATCGATGCACTGCTGGCCACTTTCGCCGGCTTTGCCGAGCCGCAGGCCGCGCATTTCGAGGAAACCTTCCGCGGCCCCAGCCTGCCGTCCGGTGATATCGCCCGCGCCGAGGAACGCCGTCTGGCTGCGCGCGACATCGCCGACGAGCTCGGCTTGCCAATCGGCAATGCCGTGGATTTCTGGACCGAGGCCTCGCTGTTCTCGGCCGGTGGCTATACCACCATGGTGTACGGCCCGGGCGATATCGCCCAGGCCCACACCGCCGATGAGTTCGTGACGCTGGAGCAGTTGCAGCGCTACGCCGAATCGGTGCTGCAGATCCTGCAACGCGGCGCCTGAGCCGCACGTGGCCCGGCGGCCTGCCGCCGGCTCCTTTCCGCGACGCATAACGTCGCCATGTAGATACAAGCAATGTCCCCAGCCATGCAGCCGCACCGCCAGACCCGCCAGACCATCGTTCGCCTGCTTTCGAGCATGGCCAGTGCGAAGGAGATCAGCCAGTACCTCAAGCGCTTCTCGCAGCTTGATGCCAAGCGCTTTGCCGTGGTCAAGGTCGGTGGCGCGGTGTTGCGCGACGATCTGGAAGCGCTGACCTCGTCGCTGTCCTTCCTGCAGGAAGTTGGCCTGACCCCGATCGTGCTGCACGGCGCCGGCCCGCAGCTGGATGCCGAGTTGTCGGCCGCAGGCATCGAGAAGAAGACCATCGACGGGCTGCGCGTGACCTCGCCAGAAGCCCTGGCGATCGTGCGCAAGGTATTCCAGCAGTCCAACCTCAAGCTGGTTGAAGCGCTGCAGCAGAACGGTGCGCGTGCAACCTCCATCACCGGTGGCGTATTCGAAGCCGAGTACCTGGACGTCGACACCTACGGTCTGGTCGGTGAGGTGAAGAAGGTCAATCTGGCGCCCATCGAAGCCAGCCTGCGTGCCGGCTCCATCCCGGTGATCACCAGCCTGGGCGAAACCCCGAGCGGGCAGATCCTCAACGTCAATGCAGACTTCGCCGCCAACGAGCTGGTACAGGAACTGCAGCCGTACAAGATCATCTTCCTGACCGGCACCGGCGGCCTGCTGGACGAGGACGGCAAGCTGATCGACTCGATCAACCTGTCCACCGAGTACGACCAGCTGATGCAGCAGCCGTGGATCCACGGCGGCATGCGGGTCAAGATCGAACAGATCAAGGACCTGCTGGATCGTTTGCCGGAAGAATCCTCGGTATCGATCACGCGCCCGGCCGACCTGGCCAAGGAACTGTTCACCCACAAGGGCTCGGGCACGCTGGTACGTCGCGGCGAGAAGGTGCTGAAGGCGACATCGTGGGACCAGTTGGATACCACGCGCTTGAAGTCGCTGATCGAATCCAGCTTCGGCCGCACCCTGGTGCCGGACTACTTCGAGAAGACCAAGCTGCTGCGCGCCTATGTCAGCGAGAACTACCGCACCGCGGTGATCCTCACCAACGAGGCTGAGGGCGTTTATCTGGACAAGTTCGCCGTGCTCGACGATGCCCAGGGCGAAGGCCTGGGCCGCGCCGTGTGGAACGTGATGCTGGAGGAAACCCCGCAGCTGTTCTGGCGCTCGCGCAACGGCAACCCGGTCAACCATTTCTACTATTCCGAGTCCGACGGCTGCTACAAGCTGGACCACTGGAAGGTGTTCTGGTTCGGCGCCAACGACTTCGACAGCATCAAGGGCTACGTCGCGCATTGCGGCGAGCGCAAGCCGAGCCTGCAGGGGTGAGCGTGGACCTGGCTAGCGCTGGGCACTGGAGCCAGGTGCCGGTTCTGAAGGGGCGGCACGTGATCCTGGAGCCGCTGCAGCTGGCGCATGTGCCGGCGTTGCAGCGTGCCTTGGGTGAAGGTGAGTTGGCGCGCTGCTGGTACACCAATGTGCCTACGCCCGAGCATGCCGGTCATTACGTGGTTGCCGCACTGGAAGCGCAGTCGCAGGGCCGCGTGCTGGCCTTCGTGGTCCGCGATGCCAGTGGGGAGGTGGTTGGCAGCACGCGTTTCTACGCACTGGAAGCCGACGTGCCACGCCTCAACATCGGCTACACCTGGTACCACCCGCACGTGCAGCGCAGCGGTTTGAACACCGAAGCAAAGTTGCTGTTGTTGCATCATGCCTTTGAAACCCTGGGTTGCATCAGCGTGGGCTTCGAGACCAGCTGGTTCAATCACGCCTCGCGCACCGCCATCGCACGCCTCGGGGCGAAGCAGGACGGGGTGCTGCGCAGCCACAAGCGTCACGCCGACGGATCGCGCCGCGATACCGTGGTGTTCTCCATCATTGATACGGAATGGCCGGCGGTGAAAGCCCACCTGCAATTCCTTCTGGATTCGCATTCATGACTGACAAAAAGTTCTCGGTTGGCATCGTTGGCGCCCGCGGTTACACCGGTGCCGAACTGATCCGCCTGCTGGCCGCACATCCGCGCATCGAGCTGGCCTTCGTGTCCTCGCGCGAACTGGACGGGCAGCGCGTGGCCGACCACAACGCCGCCTATACCGGCGAGCTGCGCTATGAAAGCCTGGGCCCGGACGCGGTGGCGGCCAAGGGCGTGGACGCGGTGGTGTTGGCGCTGCCCAATGGCAAGGGCGAACCGTTCGTGGCGGCGCTGGATGCGGCGGCGCCGGACACGGTGATCGTCGACCTGTCGGCCGACTACCGTTTCGACAACAGCTGGTATTACGGCCTGCCGGAACTGACCCGCGCGCGCTATGCCGGGCAGAAGCGCATCAGCAACCCGGGCTGCTATGCCACGGCCATGCAGCTGGCGATCGCACCGCTGCTGAGCCAGCTCGCCGGTCCGCCGACCTGCTTTGGTGTCTCCGGCTGGTCCGGTGCCGGCACCACGCCGTCGGACAAGAACAACCCCGAGCTGCTGCGCGACAACCTGATGCCTTACGCCTTGACCAACCACGTGCATGAGCGCGAGGTGTCGACCCAGCTCGGCGTGCCGGTGGAGTTCATGCCGCATGTGGCCCCGCATTTCCGCGGCATCACCATGACCGTCAACCTGTGGCTGCAGCAGCCGCGCAGCCGCGAAGAGATCGTCGCCCTGTACGCGCAGCGCTATGCCAACGAGCCGTTGGTGGAGGTGGTGGATGAGGCACCGTGGGTCAGCCGCATTGCCGGCAAGCACGGTGTACAGATCGGTGGCTTCACCATGGCGCCGGGCAACAAGCGCGTGGTGGTGGTGGCGACCATCGACAACCTGCTCAAGGGCGCGGCTACCCAGGCATTGCAGAACCTCAACCGGGCGTTGAGGCTGGATGAACTGATGGCGGTTCCGTACTGATTCTGGTGGGTAGCGGCGGCTGAGAGGTTGTCCGCTTCGCGGCTTGCGCCGCGCCTACATGGCTGCATTGAGAGAGATCGACATGACAAATTTGCTTTGGCAGAAGCCCGGCGTCGCCGTTGACGCGAAGATCCAGACCTTCCTGGCCGGTGACGACGTCATCCTGGACCGTGAGTTCTTCCTGCACGACATCCAGGCCAGCACCGCACACGCCGAAGGCCTGCAGCACATCGGCATCCTCAGTGCCGACGAGTTGGCTGCGCTCAAGCGCGAGCTGGCCATCCTGGCCGAGGATTTCCGCAACGGCAGCTTCGTGCTGGACGAGCAGTACGAGGATTGCCATTCGGCCATCGAGGCACGCCTGACCGAGCGTCTTGGCGATGCCGGCCGCAAGATCCATACCGGGCGTAGCCGCAATGATCAGATCCTGGTCGCCACGCGCCTGTGGCTGAAGGACAAGCTGGAGCGTGTGACGCAGATCAGCGCCGAAGTCGCCAAGGTTGCCCTGGATCGTGCCGCGGCCGAAACGCTGCAGCCGCTGCCGGGCTATACCCATATCCAGCGCGCCGTGGTGTCCTCGGCGGGCATGTGGTGGGCCGGCTGGGCCGAGGCTTTCATCGACAATGCCATCCGCGCCCGTGACACCCGTGCGTTGATCGACACCAACCCGCTGGGTACGGCAGCCGGTTATGGCGTCAACCTGCCGCTGGACCGCGAACACACCACCAAGGCGCTGGCATTCTCGCGCATGCAGATCAGCCCGATTTATGCGCAGCTTTCGCGCGGCAAGTTCGAGCTGGCCGCATTGGAAACCTTGGGCGGCGCCACCCTGGACCTGCGTCGTATCGCCTGGGACCTGTCGCTGTTCACCACCGGTGAGTTCGCCTTCGTGGCGCTGCCGGCGCAGTACACCACCGGCAGCTCGATCATGCCGAACAAGCGCAACCCGGATGTGATCGAGTTGATGCGTGCCACCCATGCCAGCGTTGCCGCCGCGCGTACCGAGATCGAGCAGCTGCTGTCGCTGCCGTCCGGCTATCAGCGTGACCTGCAGAACTCCAAGGGCGCCATCGTGCACGGCTTTGGCCGCGGCCTTGCCGCGCTGGAACTGTTGCCGGCCTTGTTGTCGAACCTGGATTGGCGCGATGACAACATCCGCGCGGCGATTGATTCGGGCATGTATGCGACCGACGTTGCGGTGGAAGCCGCGGTGGCGGGCGTGCCGTTCCGTGATGCTTACAAGGCTGCAGCAGAGGCGGCGGATACGGCGGGGCAGGGGCGTACGCCCGAGGGCAGCCTGGCGGCGCGCGTGTCGCCCGGTGCGGCCGCGGATCTTCGCCTTGAGGAGCTTGTTGCGCGCTGGAGCGCGTTGCAGGGCTGAGGTTTTGATACGGGCGCCGAAAGGTGCCCGTATTGGTTTTTGCCCCGGCTCTTGCTGTGGCTTTGGCTTCGGCTTCGGCTTCGGCTTCGGCTTTGGCTTTGGCTTTGGCTGTGGCTTTGGCTGTGGCTGTGGCTGTGGTTTTGGTTTTGTTTTTGGCTCTGGCTGTGGCTCTGGCTGTCCCTTCTCCCGCCTGCGGGAGAAGAGCCTGTCCCCGCGAAGGCGGGGATGCCCAAAGAGCCTGCCCCCGCGAAGGCGGGGGGCGGATGAGGGGGGCTTTTGATTTTTCGCTTAGCTAGAAGCTTGCCCTCACCCCAACCCCTCTCCCGCAGGCGGGAGAGGGGCTTAAGCCAAAGCCAAAGCCAAAGCCAAAGCGAAAGCGAAAGCAAGTTCCAAGCGAAAGCAATCGCACCAACTTCCGCTTCGGCGTGGTGTCATACGCAGCTAAAGGAGAATTCAATGAAGCTCTACTTGGTACTGGCAATGCGCAAGCCGTCATTCGACGACGCAGTGATTGCCCCACACATAGCTTTCCTCAACGCACTTGTTGCTAAAGACCAGCTTCACCTGACCGGCGGCTTCAGCGACGGCACCGGCGGTGCCTACGTGCTGAAGAACGTCGACAACCTCGAAGCTGCCCAGGCCATCGTCGCCAGCGACCCCTTGGCCATCCACGGCAGTTCGGAACTGACCGTGCACGAATGGAACACCCGCTGATCCCATGATCCAGACGTCGTTCTCTCCGTTCACCGAACAAGCACTGCCGCAATGGCGCCGCGCCGTCCTCAAGGTCGGCAGCAGTCTGCTGGCGGCCGATGGTGGCGGCTTGACCCCGCGCTTCGCGCTCGGGCTGGCGCAGTTCGTGTCGGCCAATGTGCTGGCCGGGCGTGAAGTGGTGATCGTCTCCTCCGGCGCCGTTGCTGCCGGCCGCGCCATCGTTCCCAGGGCCGCTGAGGCCGGTGCAGCCATGGCCGCGCGGCAGGCGCTGGCTGCGCTGGGGCAGGCGCAGTTGATCGCCTTGTGGCAGCGCTTCTTCGAGCGCCCGGTGGCGCAGGTGCTGTTGACCCACGACGACCTGCGTAATCGCCGCCGCTACCTCAATGCGCGCGCAACGCTCAATGAGTTGCTGGCACTGGGCGCCTTGCCGGTGATCAACGAGAACGACACCGTGTCGGTGGATGAGCTCAAGCTCGGCGACAACGACAACCTCGCCGCGATCGTCGCCGCACTGGTCGATGCCGATGCCTTGTTCATCGCCACCGATATCGACGGGCTGTACACCGCCGACCCGCGCAGCAATGCCGATGCACAGCCGATCAACGAGGTGGCCGAATTGACCCCTGACGTCCTTGCAATGGCCGGCGGCAGCGGCAGCGCGGTAGGCACCGGTGGCATGCAGACCAAGCTGCAGGCCGCTGCCAAGGCCGGCGCGGCCGGCATCGACACCTTCCTGTTCAATGGCCGCAGCGGCGATGTGGTGCGTGGGCTGGCGCAGGGGTGCTTGTACGGCACCCGTCTGCATGCCGGGCAGTCACGCATTGCCGCGCGCAAGTATTGGCTGAAACATGCGCCGCTGGAGCCGGGCGCGATCCTGATCGATGCCGGCGCGGCACGCGCATTGCGTGACAAGGGCGCCTCATTGCTGCCGGGGGGCGTGGTGGGTGCGGAAGGCGAGTTCCGCCGTGGTGACATGGTGGAGGTGCGGCTGTTCGATGCGCAGGGCCAGCAACGGGTGGCACGCGGCGTCAGCCAGTATTCGGCAGTCGATATCCGCCGCATCAGCCAGCACCACACCCGCGAGATCGAATCCATCCTTGGCTACAACTACGGCGACAACGTGGTCCACCGCGACGACCTTGTGTTGCTGTGAATTTTCCTTTGATCATCGGCAGGACAGAACATGAGTGATATCCGCACCCTTGCACTGCAGTGCCGCGATGCCGCGCAGCAACTGGGCCAGCTTTCTAGCCAAGCCCGCAGCGTGCTGCTGAAGTCGATGGCTGCCGCGCTGGAAGCCGATGCAGGCGGCATCCTCGCCGCCAACGCGCGTGACCTGCAGGCGGCGCGCGACAAGGGGGTGGGCTCGGCCCTGCTGGATCGGCTGGCCTTGAACCCGGAACGTCTGCGCGGCGTGGCCGATGCGCTGCGCGAAGTCGCTGCCTTGCCGGATCCGGTGGGCGAGGTGACCCGCGACTACGACCGCCCCAATGGCATCCGAGTGCAGAAGGTGCGGGTGCCGTTGGGGGTGATCGCGATGATCTACGAGGCGCGACCGAATGTGACGGCTGACGCGGCAGCGCTGTGCATCAAGGCCGGCAATGGCGTGATCCTGCGCGGTGGCTCCGAGGCTATCCATTCCAATAAGGCGATTGCCGCCAGCCTCAAGCGCGCTCTGCGCGAAGCAGGTTTGCCGGATGCGGCTTTGACACTGGTTGAAGACCTGCGCCGCGAAACCATGCTGGAGTTGCTGCAGCTCAACGACATCATCGATCTGGCCATCCCGCGCGGCGGCGAGGGCCTGATCCACTTCGTCGCCGAGCATGCACGGGTGCCGGTGATCAAGCATTACAAGGGCGTCTGCCATCTATTCGTCGATGATAGTGCCGATCTGCAGTTGGCAGTGGATCTGTTGATCGATGGCAAGACCTCGCGTCCGGCGGCCTGCAATTCATTGGAGACCCTGCTGGTGCATGAGGGCATCGCAGCTGAGTTCCTGCCATTGGCAGCGGCGGCGCTGCGCGAACGTGGTGTCGAGCTGCGGGGTGATGCAGCCACCCAGGCGCTGGTTGCCGATATCGTCCCGGCAAGCGAAGACGACTATGCCGCCGAATACCTCGACCTGATCCTCGCCATCCGCGTGGTGCCGGACCTGGCTGCCGCCATTGCCCATATCCAGGTCCATACCTCGGATCACACGGAAGTCATTGCTACCAGCAATCCGGAGCATGCCGAAACCTTCGTGCGCGCGTTGCGTTCGGCGGTAGTGATGGTCAATGCCTCCTCGCGCTTCTCCGATGGCGGCGAGCTGGGCCTGGGCGCGGAGATCGGCATCTCGACCACACGCCTGCATTCCTACGGCCCGATGGGCTTGGAAGCGTTAACGGTGGAGCGCTTTGTGGTGCGCGGCGAGGGACAGATAAGGCATCCGTTGAAGTAAGTCGCCGTTGTAGCCCGGGTAAGCGCAGCGCACCCGGGGAATGCAACGATCGAAACAACGCGTCAACGAATGCTACGTGCTCCCGGGTGCGCTGCGCTTACCCGAGCTACAACGGCCGGCATTGATCTTGGTTCTTCTGTAACAGCCGCGTGAGTCGCGAAGCACCCACAGCTTCAGTGTGCACAAAGCTCCAAGACCCCAGCACTGCCAGCTTCGCGGCTTACGCCGCTCCTACAACGACCGGTCAGCGCCGGTGCCGGTGCAAAAAAAGCCGCCGAATCACATCGGCGGCTTTCGTGTATCAGCAACAACTCACTTCCAGTGATCTTCCAGCTGCTGCGGTTTGCAGGCAAACCACGCACCGGTCAGCAGTACGCCGGAACAGCAGGCGAGGAAGGCAAACGACCATGCCCAGCCATCGCTCAGGCCATGCAGCCAGCCAAACAGCAGCGGGCCCAGGCTGGCCAGGCTGTAACCCACGCCCTGCATGAAGCCGGACAGCGCCGCCGAGCCGGCCTGGCTGCGGGTGCGCAGGTTGATCAGGGTCAGGCCGAGCGGGAAGGTGGACGGGCCCAGGCCAGCGATGACGGCCCATAGCAGCGGTGCGCTCATCGGTGCCCACAGCAGGCCGGCGAAGGCGATCATGTTCAGCACGAACACCATCACCGCGATCGGGAACGGGTTGCGCATGCGCACCGCCAGGGCGGGCACCAGCAGCGAGGGTAGGAGGCCGATGGCCGAATACACAGCCACCATCACGCCGCCAAAGGATTCGCTGGCACCGGCTTCCACCATTACCTTCGGCAACCAGGTGAACAGGGAGTACGTGCCCAGCGAGGTCATGCCGAACATCAGCGCCATGCCCCAGCCCAGTTGCGTCTTCCAGACGCGGCCGGCGGCATGTTCGCTGGTGGCGGTACTTGTCTCCGTGCGCGGGGCGCTGCGTGCCAGCAGCAACCACGGCAGCAGGGCGGCCAGCGACAGCAGCGACCACATGCCCAGCGAGATGCGCCAATCGAACTGGTCGGCGACCGGCACCGCCAGCAGCGCCGGCACCATGGTGCCAGCCTGCAATACGGTGATGTAGATGGTGCTCAGGGTGCCCACGCGGTCGGCGAAGTAGCGCTTCACCAATGGTGGCACCACCACGTTGCCCATGCCCATGCCGGCAAGGGCGATGGCGGAGCCGACCAGCAGCATGCCGACGTTGTCGGAGAATGCGCGCAGTAGCAGGCCGACAGTGGCCAGCAGCATGGTCAGTACGGCAGTGCGTTCCAGGCCGATGGCGCGCGTGATGCGCGGGGTGGCCAGGCCGAATACGGCAAAGGCGGCGGTCGGCATCATGCCGAGCACGCCGGTCATGGTGCTGCCGAAATCGAAGATGTGGCCGAGTCGGTCCAGCAGCGGTGTCAGCGAGGTGACGGCGCTGCGCAGGTTGGCCGAGACCAGCACGATGGCGATGAATGCCAGCAGGCGGCCCTTGAGCAGGGGGTGCCGGGGGAGAGGCTGGGCGGACGTGGACATTGCTTACTCCGACGCGGTGGGTGGCGTCGTTTGAAACCCACCAAAAACAAAAGCCGGCCAGAGGCCGGCTTTTGTCGAATTGGTCGGGGAGACAGGATTCGAACCTGCGACCTCTACGTCCCGAACGTAGCGCTCTACCAGACTGAGCTACACCCCGAAGGAGCCGCCTATTGTAGCGGTGAACCTCGTGCCCCGCAAGTTCTTTTGTTCAGCCAACGCGGCCTGCAAGGCGCGGTGCGTGGCTGCCGGTATCGCGGTACCGGCGAATAAAAAGCCTGGACAACGTTGCCGTTTTTCCAGGCTTCTTTCGACCCTTTGGTCGGGGAGACAGGATTCGAACCTGCGACCTCTACGTCCCGAACGTAGCGCTCTACCAGACTGAGCTACACCCCGCGAAGGAGCCCGGAAAGATACGCTCAGTCCGGGCTCTTGGCAATACCTTAATGCGGTTTTTTAGCTGTTTGCTTCAGCCTTGCGGGCTTCGCGTGCTTCAAACCACATGCCGTTGAGGATGGCGACCGTCGAGGCAAGACCGGCGCCGAGGATCCAGGCGAAATACCACATGAGATGACTCCTTGTATGTCGTGAATGCAGATCAGTAGGCGTTCGGGTTTTCACCCATTTCCGACAGCGTGGTCTTGCCCTTGAGCACGCGGTACACCCAGGTGGTGTAGGCGATGATGATGGGCAGGAAGACCACCGTTGCCAGCAGCATGATCCACAGCGTCAGGTGGCTGGACGATGCGTCCCACAGCGTCAGGCTGGAGCCCGGCTGGCTGGAGGAGGGCAGCAGGAACGGGAAGATCGCAAAGCCGACGGTGAAGATGATGCCGGCAATGGAGGCGCCCGAGGCGATGAAGGCCAGGCCGCCACGGCGCTTGCGCAGCAGCACCGCACTGGCCAGCGCACCCAGCAGGCCCACCACCGGCGCCAGGATCGTGGCCGGCATGGTGCTGTAGTTGTGCAGCCAGCCACCGGCCGCGCCCACTTCCACCGTCTTCAGCAGCGGGTTGCTGGCACCATCGCTGACCACCTGCGAGGTGATGGCGTAGCCAGGCAGGCCAAAGGCCACCCAGGCACCGGCCAGGGCGAACAGCACGAAGCTGACGATGGCGGCGATGGAGCCGTAGCGGGCCGAACGCTCGGCCACCGGGCCGTCGGTCTTCAGTACCAGCATGGCGGCACCGTGCGAAACCAGCATGGCCACGCTGAGCAGGCCGGCCAGCAGTGCGAACGGGGTCAGCAGGCCGAAGAACGTGCCCGTGTACCAGACGCGCTGGGTGTCATCGAAGTGATACGGCACGCCCAGCAGCACGTTGCCTACGGCCACGCCCATGATCAGCGCCGGGACGAAGCCGCCGATGAACAGCGCCCAGTCCCAGTTGTTGCGCCAGCGCTGGCTGGGCATCTTGCCGCGGTACTTGAAGCCGACCGGGCGCAGGATCAGGGCGAACAGGATGACGAACATGGCCAGGTAGAAGCCGGAGAAGCTCACCGCATACAGCGGCGGCCAGGCGGCGAAGATCGCACCGCCACCGAGCACCAGCCACACCTGGTTGCCTTCCCACACCGGGCCGATGGTGTTGATCACCAGGCGGCGTTCCTCGTCGGTCTTGGCCACGAACGGCAGCAGTGCGCCGACACCGAGGTCAAAGCCATCCATTACCGCGAAGCCGATCAGCAGCACGCCCAGCAGCAGCCACCAGATCACCCGCAGTGTCGTGTAGTCCAGAAGAATGAAATCCATGAGTGTTCTCCTTCCTCAAACCTGGCCAGCGGCCGGCTTGGAGGCGTGGGTGGGGGCGTTGTGCTGCAGCGAGGGCAGGATGTCGTCCGGGCCCTTGCGGATGGCCTTGAGCATCAGCTTGATTTCGATGATCAGCAGCACCGTGTACAGCGCGGTGAAGCCGGCCAGGGTCATCAGGATTTCATGCAGGGCCAGGCCCGAAGCGGCGTAGAACGTGGGCAGCACGCCTTCCACGGCCCACGGCTGGCGGCCGTACTCGGCGATGAACCAGCCGCATTCGATGGCGATCCACGGTGCCGGCAGCGTCCACAGCGCGATCTTCAGGAAGGTGCGCTTGTCCTGGAAGTTGTGGCGGCAGGAGTAGTAGAAGGCCACGGCGAAGAAGGCGATCAGGTAGAAGCCCAGGCCCGCCATGATGCGGAAGGTCCAGAACAGCGGGGCCACACGCGGCACCGTGTCCATTGCCGCCTGCGAGATTTCCTGCGGGGTGGCGTTGAGGATGTCCTCGCGGTAACGCTTCAGCAGCAGGCCGTGGCCCAGGTCCTGCCAATGGCGGTCGAACATCTCGCGCGCTTCGACGTCGTTCTTGTCGGCACGGATGCGTTCCAGTGCGCCATAGGCCAGCTGGCCCCCGCGGATGCGGTGCTCGGCACGGTCAACCAGTTCCAGGATGCCCGGGATGGGCTGGTTCAGCGAACGGGTGGCGATCAGGCCCATCAGGTACGGGATCTTGATGTCGTAGTCGTTCTGATGGGTTTCCTGGTTGGGGATGCCGAAGGCGGTGAAGTCAGCCGGTGCGCGCTCGGTTTCCCACATGGCCTCGATCGCGGCGAGCTTCATCTTCTGGTGTTCGTTGGCGGCGTAACCGCTTTCGTCACCCAGCACCACCACCGACAGCGAGGACAGCAGGCCGAAGGCGGCAGCCACCGCGAACGAGCGGCGGGCGACGTCATGGTGCTTGTTGCGCAGCAGGAAGAAGGCGCTGATCGACATCACGAACACCGCACCGGTGACGTAACCGGCCGAGACCGTATGCACGAACTTGGCCTGTGCTACCGGGTTGAACAATACGGCCATGAAGTCCACGACTTCCATGCGCATCGTTTCCGGGTTGAACACCGCACCCACCGGGTTCTGCATCCAGCCGTTGGCGATCAGGATCCACAGCGCCGACAGGTTGGTGCCCAGTGCCATCAGCCAGGTCACGGTGAGGTGCTGCACCTTGGACAGGCGGCCCCAGCCGAAAAAGAACAGGCCGATGAAGGTGGCTTCCAGGAAGAACGCCATCAGGCCCTCGATGGCCAGCGGCGCACCGAAGATGTCACCCACGTAGTGGCTGTAGTACGACCAGTTCATGCCGAACTGGAATTCCATCACGATGCCGGTGCCTACGCCCATGGCGAAGTTGATGCCGAACAGCACGCCCCAGAACAGGGTCATGCGGCGCCAGACATCCTTGCCGGTCATCACATAGACGCTCTCCATGATCGCGATCATGAAGGACAGCCCCAGCGTGAGCGGGACGAAAAGGAAGTGGTACATCGCGGTCAGCGCGAACTGTAGACGTGACAGTTCTACGACTGTTGAGTCGATCATGGCCTGGTTACCTCGTGGGAATTGGGCGTCATGGTGTGGCGGGAAGGGGTTCTATGGCAGCGATACTCCCCGTTCAGGCCTGCCAATGCCTTGATCTGGATCAATGTGGGCTGGCTGTCCAACGCCGATGGTGCAGGACCGGCAGGCGGGGTACGGCTTGCTTACAATCACGTAGATCTCCTTCACCTGAGTTGTCAGTCTTGAGCGAAGTTCCACCTACCAGCGCCGCCCAGCAGCGCCGCCAACAGCAGCAATGGCTGGCGGGGCTGGCCTCAGGGGCCCGGTCGCAGCAACGTCTGGCGGCCCTGGCCGTCTGTGTTTCCGGTGCGCTGCTGGTGGTGCAGGCCGGCGCCATTGCCTGGTTGATCCAGAGCATAGTCGTGGAACGACTGAATTGGGTACAGGTGGTTCACGGTTTCTGGGTGCTGGCAGCGGTGCTGCTGCTGCGCAGCCTGCTGGGCGGGTTGGCCCAGGCGGCCGCCGGGCGGGTGGCCGATGCCGCCAAGCTGGCCTTGCGCGCGCAGGTGTATCGCCGTTTGATGGCGCGCGGCCCGCTATGGCTGCGCCGTCAGCGCAGTGGCGAGCTGGGTGAGCTGCTGCTGGCCCATGGCGACGCCATCGAGGGCTATTACGCCGGTTTCCAGCCGGTGCGGGTGGAAGTGGTGGTGGTGCCGCTGCTGATTGTTGCCGCGGTGGCCTATGTGGACTGGGTGGTGGCGCTGATTTTCCTGTTCACCGCGCCGCTGGTGCCGTTTTTCATGATGCTGGTGGGCTGGGGCGCCGAGGCGGCTGGCCGCGCCCAGCTTGGCGAGCTGGCGCGCATGAGCGGTCATTTTGCCGACCGCATCAAGGGCCTGGGCCTGCTGCGCCTGTATGGCCGTGGCCAGGCCGAGCTGGCAGGCATTGCGGAGGCGGCAGACGGTGTGCGCGTGCGCACCATGAAGGTGCTGCGCATCGCCTTCCTGTCCTCCACCGTGCTGGAGTTCTTTGCCTCGGTCAGCGTGGCGATGGTGGCCTTGTACCTGGGCCTGAGCTATCTGGGCCTGATGTCCTTGCACGCGGCGGTGCCCACCCTGGGCACCGGCATGTTCTGCCTGTTGCTGGCACCTGAGTTCTACGCCCCGCTGCGCCGTCTTGCCGCGCACTACCACGACCGCGCCAACGCCTTGGCGGCGGCGGCCGAGGTCGAGCGTTTGTTGGCCGATGACCCGGGTGAAGCGCCGGTGGTGGCGCCGCCCGCGCCGTTGGTAGCCCCCGAGCCCGTGCAGCTGCACGCGCCGATGGTGGCCCTGCGGGCGGCAAGCCTGCGCCCGAAGGGTGCGGCCCACGATGTGCTGAGGGATTTTTCGCTGGATATCGCGGACGGCCAGAGGCTGGCGCTGGTCGGTCCCAGTGGCAGTGGCAAGAGCACCGTGCTGGAGACCTTGGCCGGCTGGCTGCCGCCGCGGGAAGGACGCTTGCTGGTGCGTGACGGTGTCCGCATCGGCTACGCCGGGCAACGCCCGTATCTGTTCCATGGCTCCATTGCCGACAACCTGCGCCTGGCCGACCCGGCGGTGAGCGATGCGCGCCTGCAGGCCGTCGCCGAGGTCGCGCAGGTAATGCGCTTTGCCCGCCAGCTGCCGCTGGGCCTGGATACGGTGATAGGCGAACGCGGCTTTGGCCTGTCCGGCGGCGAGGCACGGCGTATCGGCCTGGCCCGCTTGCTGTTGCTGGAGCCGGACCTGTTCCTGCTGGATGAGCCCACCGCCTTCCTGGATCCACAGACCGAGGCCGGCCTGCTGCAGGCCTTGGCGTCGCATACCCGCGGTCGCAGCGTGCTGATGGCCACGCACAGCCAACTGGCCATGCGCTGGGCCGACCAGGTGATCGATCTGCAGCCCCATCTGCAGCAGCAGGAGGAGCGAGCATGAGCACCCTGACGATGCGCGATGTATTCAAACGGCACCGCTGGCGCCTGGTATTGGCCACCTTGCTGCTGTTGACCACCATGCTGGCCGGGGTGGGCTTGTTGGGCCTGTCCGGTGGCTTTCTTACCGCGGCGGCCCTGGCCGGGTTGCTGGGCATGGCGGGTACGTTCAATTTCTTCTCGCCGTCGGCGGGTATCCGCGCGCTCACCATGGCCCGCATTGCTTCGCGCTACTTCGAGAAGCTGGTGGGGCACGACGTTACCCTGCGCATCGCCCGCGACCTGCGGGTCTGGTTCTTCCAGCGGGCGCTGCCGTTGGCGCCGGCGCGGCTGGGCAGCAGCCGCACGGGTGAACTGCTGGCACGCCTGATCACCGATATCAGTGAGGTGGATGGTTTGATGGTGCGTGCCATCAGCCCCCTGCTGGCGTTGGCCGGTATCGCCGTGGCCACGGTCGCGGCTGCCGCGCTGATCCATTGGCCTGCAGCCGTGTTGCTGCTGGTGCTGGCCGCATTGGTCGGCTTTGGTGTGCCGGCGGTGGCGGTGCGCGGTGGCAGTGCAGGCGAGGCCAAGCGGGCCCAGCAACGGGCGGAACTGCGTACCCTGGCCTTCGAGGGGCTGGAAGGTGCGGCTGACCTGACGGCACTGGACGCGCGTGATGACTGGACCCTGCGCGTGGACGCGGCCGCGCAGCAGCTGGCACGCAGCGACCTGCGCCGCCGCCGCCGCTTGATCGCCGGCAACGTCCTGCATTCGGCCATTGCCGGGCTGGGCCTGCTGGCGATGCTGTGGTTGGCCCTGTCCGCCTATGCTGCCGGCACCGTCCCGGCACCTTACGCCGCCAGCTTGGTGTTCCTGACCATTGCCCTGCTGGAAGTAGCGGCTGGCAGCGGTCTTGCGTGGCAGGCGCTGCAGTCGGCGCGTGTGGCTGGGCGACGGCTCGGCCAGATCGTGGATCAGGCACCGACAGTCGAGGACCCGGCGCAGCCTTGCCCGGTTCCAGCCCAGGCACAACCGCTGGTATTCCAGCAGGTGGTATTCGCCTGGCCGGGGGAGCCCCGTCGGTTGCTGGACGGGGTCGACCTGACCCTGGCCCCGGGCGAGCGTATCGCCATACGTGGCGACAGCGGCTGTGGCAAGACCACGTTGTCCGCCTTGTTGCTGCGGCTATGGGACCCGCAGCAGGGGACGGTCTGCTACGGCGGCGCCGATCTTCGTGGGTTTGCTCAGGACGATTGGTATCGGCAGATCGCCTGGTTGCCGCAGGGCGCGCCGGTATTTGCCGGCAGCATCGCAGAGAACCTGCGCCTGGGGGATCCGGATGCCAGCGAACAGATACTGTGGGCAGTCCTTGAGCAGGTGAAGCTGGCTGCCTGGGCGCAGCAGCAGGGCGGCTTGTCCGCCTGGGTTGGCGAGAACGGTGCGACCATGTCGGCCGGGCAGGCACGTCGCCTGGCACTGGCGCGCGCCTTGTTGCGCAAGGCCCCGATCATGGTGCTGGATGAGCCCACCGAAGGTCTGGATGTGGACACGGCGCATGCTTTGCTGAACGATCTGGCGGCCGCAATGGGGCAGCGCAGCCTGTTGATGATCACCCACGACAGCCTGCCTGCCGGCGTAGTACAGCGCGAATACCGGCTGCAGCAAGGGCAGCTTGTACTGCTGCGGGAATAAGTCGTCCAGCGTGTGATGCGGGTCAGCGCCCGCGCCGCCGTTGCAGGTGCTTTGAGAGACAGACGCAAAGCGCGGCGACCGGTACCGCCACCAACGGCCCGAACAGAAAGGCCAGCCCATCCTGGGCATCATGGTGGCCGGTGATGTCCTGCACGAAGCGCAGGCCCAGGTAGGGGGCAAGCAGCAGCGCCAACAGGCCGCCTGAAAGCAGTGCGGCCCATGTGCGGCGGAAGAAGGCGGCGCTGGCCAGTCCCAACAGGGCGCTGATGAAGGTTGTCACGATCCAGAATGTCACGATGCTTCCTTGTCGGGGCTGGGCTGGGCTGCCGCGCTGCAGGCTGAGGATGGCGCTGTGCTGCTTTCCCGCCGTGTGAAGACCAGGCCGACAACGCTGTGCCAGTCCCAGCCTGCCTGCACGTGGCCCGCATACACCAGAAGTCGCGGGCATGCGATTGGGGCGGAGTGTCCAGGCGCAGGCCGCGCGGGTGTCAGGTCGCCTTGCCCTTTGCCGGCTTGGGCATTGTTCTACGACGGTATACGAGCCACAGGACGCAGGCCAGCGCCAGGGCGCCGAGGTAGGGGCCGAACTGGTGAACAAAAGCGCCTACCTGGGCGCCAACCCGCAGCCCCAGGTTGTAGCCTTCTTCGCTGGCCGACAGCGCGGTTGCATTGCCGGTCGAGGAGGCGAGCAGGGTTGCTGCCACTTGCAGGGAATTCGGCATACGAGGTTCCTTCCAGGGTTGGGGCGTAAGGCTTGTGGTTGCCGGGCGTGAGAGTGTCGTTGACCCGCATGATGAATCTGATTTGGTTTTGATTGAACAGGTACAGCTGCGGCGGGGTGCATGCGGGCCAGCTACCCGTCATTGAGGCAAATGATTCCCGGCCCGGGGATGCCCGTTGTTTCTACTGGCCAGGGCCATGTCCGGGCAGGCCACCGGCCAGCCGTTCGGATACCGGCACCAGTTGGTCGGCCATCGGTTCAAGCCTGATCTCCGGCAGACGCTCGAGGATGCAATCATCCATCTCCGACTGCGCGGCAGGGTCCACGCAGGGCAATGAGAACGCCTGGTCCCGTGCGGTTGCACTCGGCCATTGCGCGTAGGCATACCAGATGCCATCGCTGCCTTTGTGCAGGCGCGAGCCAAGGCCGCCGCGGTGTTGCCTGATCAATGCGGTCAGTGCCGACCATGCCGTGATATATCTGGCTTCCTTGTCAGGATGCACCTTGGCACGGTAGATCACGCAGAACCCCAGTCCCTGAATCATCGAATGGCTTCCTTCCGTGCAGACTGCGATGGGATATGGCGTATCGCGCCTGGTGTGAACATCTTCGTCGGTCGGGCATTGTGGTCGAGGGACCTGCACCGGGCCGCTGACGACGGTTCCTGATAGTGGGCATAGCTGTGCGCGTCCTGGAAGCAGATGTGCCAACAGCCGCCGCCGATGTCGCGGGCCTGCCCGGAAACCAGACAGGTGACCAGGCAATCATTGGTCGGGTTGCAATGGGCCGAAAGCGCTGTGGCAAAACAGTGCTCACGGTCGTTCAACGCCACGGGCTGGACCTTGCTGGCACGGCAGTTGCCATCCAGCCTATCCAGGAAGCTGTCATCGACCTGCGTCCCGGAGACGGCGGCGTTGTGCATGCGTGGGGCGGGTTGATGCTGCGCGCTTCTGTCACAGGACATCAACAGCACTAGTGCCGCGATTGCGGGAATCCTGAGCATCAATGCCGTCCTCTGGTGAACTGGGGGCGTGTGCCTGCAGTGACCTTCTGCTGCGCGCAGGGTAGCGGCTTTGGCAAGGCGCTGCCGGGGCATGTCAGGACGGCGGGAAAGGCGGCGGCTGAGCGATCCGGCGGTGGGGCCGCCCGGGCATGGCCGCTTGTTGCCGGCGGTGCCGCCAGGATCGCATGCGTCGGGTGGATTACAGGCTGAGGGTTCCCCCGCCGAAGCCACGCGCCAGTAGCGCCAGGGCCGCGAGATTGAGTACCACCGTGAGCCAGAAAATCGCCTGGAAGCTGCGTTTGCTGGTCTTGTGGCGGAACAGTCCTTGGCCGATCAGTGCGCCGGGCCAGCCGCCCAGCAAGGCGATCAGGTGCAGGGTGTTCTCCGGTGTGCGTCGCTGGTTGCGAGCGGCGGCACCCTTGTCATGCAGGTAGAACCCCAAGGCGATGATGCTCATGCAGCCGAACAATGGCAGGGACCAGTCGGGGAGGCGGCGCAGCGCCCATAGCGTGGCTATGCACAGCAATGCCGCCAAGCCAAGGAATACGTGCGGCAGCCTGGCAGTGAAGGCAACGGGTTTCGCCGGCGCCGGCTTGGTGCCGGCAGTGCCCGTGGCGAGGCGGATGGCCGTTGCATTGACCCGGCCACGCGTGTCCTTGCGTACCCCGTAACTGATCAGCTGGCCGTCCACCGGGCGCTGCGTTCGCTGCTCGAAGGCCTTGATGTGCACGAAGGCGCGCTCGCCACCTCCATTGGGGGTGACAAAGCCATAGCCTTTGTCATCGTTCCAGTCCTGCAATCGGCCTTGGTAGCGCATGGTGTCCCTGTCCAGTGGTCCCGCATATTGCACCCCATCGCGCGACGGGTGGGAAGCTGGCAGGGAAGGTCGAGGGCAGCGCGGGGGCGGTGGGTCTCAAGGTTCGTGACGTACACGGACGAAACGCGGGAAGCGGGGTAGCCCGTGCACGGTGAGCCCGTTGTAGCGGTAAGTTACCTGCACACCGAGTGGCGGCGGGCTGTCGCGCAGGGCATCGGTCAGGCCGCTGCCGATACGGAAGCGGGCGCCTTGCTCGGTCTGCACCAGCAGCGCGCCGACCTTGCCGGCGTACTTGCCTTTGCCGGGCACATGACCGATGACGCGGGCTTCGGCGTCTTGGTAGAGCTTCAGCTTGAACAGGCCGGCGCTGCGGCCGGGGCTGTAGCGATTGTCCTGATGGTGCAGCATCAGGCCTTCGCCACCGGCCTGGACAATGCTGCGCAGATGCCGGTGCAGGGCTTCGGTATCGGCAAGCCGCCGTTGCTCGATCAGGCGCAGGTAGGGGTTTGCACCGCCGTTGATGAGCACGCGCAGGCGCGCATGTCGCGCTTCGAAGCCCTCTGCGGAGGCGGGCAGGTCAAAGACCATGAAGTGCAGTGCGCGCCAGCGCGCGTCGTCGTCGATGGCGGCGCGGATCAGGGCGCTGGTGGCATCGAATTGTCCGCGCGCGAGCCACAGTTCGCCATCCAGTGGCTGGCTGGGCCAGCCGTCGGTGAACCAGGCAGGTGCATGGATGCGGTGGCCGGCGCGAGTCCACAGGACGCGGCCGTCCCAGCGCGCACGGACACCATCGAGTTTTTCGCTGACCAGGTACTGGCTGACATCGGGGCCGTCCTGCCAGGTGCTGGCCAGCATCAGGGGTGGCGCCGCTGCACGCAGCGCACCGCAGGGGAGTAGGCAGAGCAGCAGAAGAATTGCACGCAGCATTGGCCGTTGCCGATAGGGGGCAGACGGACAGCGTGCGATCGTGCATGGCGGGCCGCCATCAGGGGTAGCCCGCCGTGGTGGTGGGGGCTGTGGTCAGCCGCTTGTCGGCAGGCTTTGCAGGAACTGGCTTACGGCAGGCCCAAAGCGGTCGTAATCGACCAGGAATGCATCATGGCCCTGTGGCGAATCCATGCCGATGAACCGGGTCTGGGCGCCACCGGCGCGCAGCCCGTCGGCAATCTGCTGCTGTTGCTCGACCGGGAACAGGATGTCGGTGTTGGCACCGATGGCCAGGGCGCGTTCGACGTGGATGTTGGCCAGGCCGGCGGCTACGTCGCCGTTGCCGTACTCGGCCAGGTCGAACCAGTCCATGGAGCGACCCAGGTAGAGATAGCAGTTGGGGTCGAAGCGGCGCACGAAGCGACGCGCATGGCCTTCCAGATAACTTTCCACCTGGAACTCCAGCCCGAACGGGTCGTCGTCGGTCTGTTCCGAGTTCAGCCGCACGCGGCCGAAGCGGCCATCCCACTCCAACGCCGAGCGGTAGGTGATGACGCCCAGCTTGCGCGCCATGCGCATGCCGGATTCCGGATAGTGCGCGTCGTCGTAGTCACCGTTGTTCCATGCCGGGTCAAGTCGTATGGCTTCGCGTTGCAGCGAGCGGATGGCAATGGAGAAAGGCAGGGCTTGCGCACTGCCGGAGATGTTGATGTGGGCGCGGGCGATACCCGGGTGCTGCAACAGCACGGCCAGCGCGGTCATGCCGCCCATCGAATTGCCGATCAGGCAGGCAAGTTGGCTGATGCCCAGTGCCTTGACCACTTCGGCGGCGGCATTGGCAACGTCTTCGATCGACAGCTCGGGAAAACCCAGCCGATAGGGTTGGCCGGTGGCCGGATTGATCGAGGCCGGGCCGGTGGAACCCTTGCAGCTGCCCAGCGAGTTGACGCAGATGACGAACCAGCGGTCGGTATCGATGGGTTTGGCGGGGCCGAGCATGGGTTCCCACCAGCCAACGGCCGGGTTGTCGGCGTGGCTGGCGGCATGGGCATCGGGCGACAGCCCGGTGACGATGAGGATGGCGTTGCCCGCATCGGCGGCCAGCGTGCCCCAGGTTTCGTAGGCGACGCGGGCGCCCTGCAGGCTGCCGCCGCGCTTCATCGGAAAGGGGGACGAAAGCGCGTGGAAGCGGCTGCCCTCGGGTATGAATTCGGTCATCGGCCAATTTTAGCGGGGATGCGTGGCACATCTTCGCATGGGTGATAACCAGCAGTTATCACGCTATTCCGCCAACAGGCGGCAATGCTGGCGGCTGCCAACGTTGGCCGGGGCCGCTTGCCAGCGGATGCCGACCTTTACCGGCAGGTGGTCCGAGCCTATGTTGGGCCCGCGTTGATGGAAGCTGCCCGCCAGTTGTGGAGATACCAGTACATGGTCGATGCCGATACCGATCAAGCCGGCACCTTCGCTGGGGTAAGTTGGGGCAGCGCCGGTGACGCGTCGCACATTGTGTTGCTGGGCTGCATACAAGGCACTGGACCACGCGGTGGCATTGAGGTCGCCGGCGATGACGGTGGCTTGGTCCGAGGCGCCGGCCAGTTCGCGCAACAGGCTGTCACGTGCCTTGAACTTGCGCACCGCCATCGGTGGTTTGGGATGGACGGCGAACAAGCGCAACGGTTGGCCGAGCAGATCAATGCAAGCCTGCAGGTAGAGTGCGCCCAGCGTATCGGCGTGCAGTCTCGGCTCCATCAATGGGCGATCAGACAGAATGCCCAGGCCGGGTGGAGAGTCCAAAGGGTGCAGCAGGGCATGACCGAAGCCGCCATTGCCGGCTTCGGCCAGCCGCTGTGCGTAGGCGGGCGAGAGTTCCGTCAGTACGACGATGTTGGCCGGATGTTCGCGAAGCCATTGCAATAGCGCCTGCGGGTCGTGTTGGCGGATATTGACGTTGGCGATGACGATGGTGAGCTGCGCGGGTTCCGCGCTTTGTGCGGCGGGCCGGCTTGCGGTGAACCATGGCAATGCAACCAACGGAAGCGCCAGAAGCCAACGCCTGCGGGTGGACGCGAGCAGCAAGCTGCAGGCCAGCCATGTGGCGGCATACCAGGGTTGCCAATGTGCAAACAGGTCCAGCGCCCAGGACAGGCCTTGGTCCCCCGGCAATACGGCGCGTTGCAGTGGCAGCAGCATGCCGAGCAGGGCCAGAGCGGCCACGCCGTAAAGCACGCGAGGTATCAACCAACGCCGGAGACCTTGCGTCGCAGTCGAGGCTGCAGCACGTCCTGCCTTGGCGTCCATGCCTGCAGGCCTCAGGGCCGGGGCTCGATCACCACATTCAAGGGTTCATTGGTTGGCAGCTTGACCCGGACGGGTTCCGATTCGATATCCCCTTCGCCGCGCATCGCCGTGCCACTGCTGGAGAGACGGGCGAACACTTCCACTTCCTGCAGGCCGGACAATTTCTGCGTTGGCATGGGGCTGTCGCCGTCATCCAGCGTCACTGTCAGGGGAGTGGCCTGGGCCGGGTGACGTTCCACCGCCACCGGCATGGGCGGGCCGCCTGGGACGCGGGCGATGACGAACAGGGTCTCCTTACCGGAGGCGGCCCGCGCCGCCAGGGCCGGCGCAACCGTGACGGTTACCTGGATGCTGTTGCCTGCGGCCGTGGCGGCGGACGGTGTAGCGCTGGCATCGCGGCCGTGCGCGGTACTGGGCTGTTTGCCGCGGGCGATGTCGATCTGCTCCTGCAGGGCGACGGCAGCAGCCGGCTCCAGGCGGCTGAGCAGGCTTTCCCAGGTCTGTGCGGCCAGTTCGTCCTGGCCGCGCTGGCGCTGCACGATGCCGGTCAGCCAGATGGCGCGCTCGTTGTCGGGTGCCAGTTCGCGGGCATGGGCCAGCCATTGGCTGGCGGTATCGTCGAACAGGAACTTGGGATCGGCCTGGGCACGGGTCTGGGCAGCTTCGACCAGCACCCCGGGTTCGTCGGGGGCCAGTTGCACGGCGCGCTGGTAGGACGCGGCGGCATCGGCCACCTTGCCGATCTCCAGCTGTGAACGGGCCAGCAGCACCCAGCCATCCACCCGTTGCGGGTTCTTGGCCAGGGCCTCCTGCAGGGCGCTGATGCCTTGTTCAATGGTCTGCGGGCCCTCACTGGCCACGGCCTGCGGTTGCAGTGCGGCCGGGGTACCCAGCCACTGGTACAGGCCCAGCGTGGCGACGACGGCAAGGGCGAGCAGGGTGCCCCAGATGCGGCGCTGCCCCGCGCGCCACAATGGCAGCAGCGCAAGCCCGGTAGCGACGGCGGCCAGCAGGCCGGCACCGATGAGGAAAGGCCAGTTCACCATTCGCGTTCTTCCTGGCTGGCATCGTCGGCAGCCGAGGCTGGCACGCTGCGCGCACGACGACGGACATGCAGCACCAGCACCACGGCACCGGCCAGCAGCAACAGGCCTGGGCCCAGCCACAACAGCAGGGTGCTGCCTTCCATCTGCGGCCGGTACAGCACGAACTCGCCGTAGCGTTCGACCAGGAACTGCTTGATCTCGGCGTCGCTGCGGCCTTCGTGCATCAGCTTGAGTACTTCGCGCCTCAGGTCGTGGGCGATCTGCGCATTGGAATCGGCCAGCGACTGGTTCTGGCATTGCACGCAACGCAGTTCGGCGGTGAGTGCGTGGAAGCGGGCTTCCTCGGCGCGGTCGCGGTATTGAAGCGGGGTCGGGTCCCCGGCCGGTTGCGCCAGCGCGCCAGCCACCAACGCCAACCACAGCAGCAGGCCACCCAGGTATCTCATTGGAGCTTGCCCAGGTCAGGGGCGCCGGTGTGGCCACCGCTGGCGGCTTCCACTTTTTCCAGCGCTGGGATCAGCTGTTCGTCCATCACCTGCTGGGTAATGGCGCCACTGTACTTCCAGCGCACGATGCCGGCGCCATCCACCAGGAACGTCTCCGGCGCGGCGGCGATGCCCCAATCCAGTGCGGTGCGGCCTTCCTGGTCGGCCAGTACCACCATGTAGGGGTTGCCCAGCTGCTCCAGCCAGCGCAGGGCCTCGCTGGGTTCGTCCTTCCAGTTGTAGCCGATCATGCGCACACGCTTGGTTTCGGCGAAGCGGGTGAGGATGGGGTGCTCGTCGCGGCAGGTCGGGCACCAGCTGCCCCATATGTTGAGCACATACGGAGCGCCGCGCAGCTGTTTGTCGGTGACATGCACGCTGGGATCATGCAGCACCGGCAGCGAGAAGGCCGGCGCTGGCTTGCCGATCAATGCCGACGGCAGGCTATCGCGATCGGGCCGGTCGGAGCGGCTTACCCCGTACAGCATCAAGCCCATCAGGCCGAGGAAGAACAACGCGCCAAGGATGATGGCGACGGGCGGCAGGCGGTGTGGCTTGTTGGGTTCGGGATTTGCTGCAGGGGTGTTCATCGGGACTTCTCGGGCAACCGGCGGAAGCGGCGGTCAACGGCGGTGATCAGCCCACCCAGGGCCATCAGCGCCGCGCCCAGCCAGATCCAGCGGACAAAGGGTTTGATCTGTACGCGCACGGCCCAGGAGCCGTCACCCAGTGATTCTCCCAGTGCGACGTACACATCGCCACCCAGGGCCGGATGGATGCCGGCCTCGGTCATGGGCTGGCCGCCACTGGCGTACATGCGCTTTTCCGGGTGCAGGCGGGCCACCAGGCGGTCGTCGCGCAGCACCTTCAGGTGGCCACGGTCGGAGTGGTAGTTGGGGCCATCGGTGGCGTCCACGCCTTCGAACACCAGCGTGTAGCCGCCGGCGTCCACCGATTGGCCAGGGGCCAGTGCCACCTCGTGCTGCACGTTCAGCGCTTCCACCAGCAGGGCGCCGACCAGGAACACGGCGATGCCCAGATGGGCGACCAGCATGCCCCAGGTTTCAGCCTTGGGCCGGCCGCTGCCACGCAGGCGGGTCCACAGGTAGTACAGGGTGCCAGCGGCCACCCACACCGCAGCGGCAATGCCGATCCCGGTTTTGAGCTTGCCTTGCGGTGCCAACCACCAGCCGATCACGCCCAGTACCACGGCCAGCGCGGCCCAGGGCAGCAGCAGGGTCAGTGGGCGCATGCCCTGTTCGCGCTGCCAGCGGGTGAGCGGACCAAACGGCAGCAACAGCACCAGCGGGGCCATCAGCAGCAGGAACAAGGTGCCGAAATAAGGCGGCCCCACCGACACCTTGCCCAGGTCCAGTGCATCGGCCAGCAACGGGTAGAGCGTGCCCAGCAGCACCATGGCGCAGGCGCTGGCCAGCAACAGGTTGTTGGCCAGCAGCAGGCCTTCGCGCGAGTTGAGGGCAAAGGCGCGCCTGGGGTCCTGGCCGTCGCCGCCCATGCCCGGTGCACGCAGCGCATACAGCAGCAGTGAGCCGCCAACCACCACGCCCAGGAAGATCAGGATGAACAGGCCGCGCGAGGGATCGGCGGCAAACGAATGCACGCTGGTCAGCACGCCCGAGCGCACCAGGAAGGTACCCAGCAGTGACAGCGCGAATGCGGCGATGGCCAGCAGCAGGGTCCAGCCGACGAATACGCCGCGCTTTTCCGTGGCGGCCTGCGAGTGCAGCAGGGCCGCGCCCACCAGCCAGGGCATGAAACTGGCGTTCTCTACCGGGTCCCAGAACCACCAGCCGCCCCAGCCAAGTTCGTAGTAGGCCCACCAGCTGCCCAAGGCAATGCCGATGGTCAGGAAGGCCCAGGCAACGTTGGTCCAGGGCCGTGTCCAGCGCAGCCAGCGCACGTCGATGCGACCGTCGAGCAGGGCAGCGATGGCGAAGGCGAACGGTACCGCAAACCCCACATAGCCCAGGTAGAGCAGGGGCGGGTGGATGATCAGCCCCGGATCCTGCAGCAGCGGGTTGAGATCGTGGCCTTCGGCCGGTGCCGGCAGCAGGCGGGCGAAGGGGTTGGAGGTGAACAGCAGGAAGGCCAGGAAGCCGACGCTGATCATGCCCATCACCGCCAGCACGCGTGCCACCACCGGCTCGGGCAGCTGGCGGGAGAATTCACTGACCGCCGCGCTCCACAAGGCCAGCACCAGGGTCCACAGCAGCAGCGAGCCCTCGTGCGCGCCCCAAACCGCCGAATAGCGGTAGATCATCGGCAGCAGCGAGTTGGAATTTTCGGCCACGTAGCGCAGTGAGAAATCCTGGCGTACGAAGGCGATGGTCAGCACCACGAACGCACCCAGCACCATGGTCAGCTGCAACAAGGCGGTGGGGCGTGCGGTGGCCATCAGTGCGGGCAGGCCCCGTTGCGCACCAACCAGTGGCAGCACGCTCTGCAGCAGGGCCGCCAGCAGTGCGAGGATCAGTAGTACCTGTCCGATTTCAGCGAGCACTCAGGGCGTTTCCGTTGCTGGGGCCGTGGCCGGGATCTGGTGCTTGGTATGGGCCTGGCCCATCTTGTCGGCCAGCTCCTTGGGCATATAGGTTTCGTCGTGCTTGGCCAGCACGTCCTCGGCAACGAACACGCCGTCACGCATGCGCCCGGTGGCGACCACCGCCTGCCCCTCGCGGAACAGGTCGGGCAGGATGCGGTCGTAGCTGACCGGCAGCACGGCGTCGCCATCGGTAACGTCGAAGCGGGCCAGCAGCGCGCCGCTTTCCCGCTTGAACGAGCCCTTGGCGACCATGCCGCCCAGGCGGAAGCGTGCGTCAGGCGCAACCTTGCCGGCTTTCACTTCGGCAGGGGTGTAGAGGTAGGCGATATTGCGTTGCAGGGCGGTGGCAACCAGCACGGCGGCGATGCCGGCTACCGCCACTACCAGCAGCACCAGCAGCAGACGGCGACGTTGGGTCGGGCTCATCGGCTCAGCTCCTCGTCGCTGGGGGCCGCCTTGGCACGTTTGTCACGCGCGATGCGACCGCGTGCATCGCGCAAATGCCGGCGGATCTGCATGCGCGGCACGATGAAGTCCCAGGCCAGCACGATGAAGAACACGGCGTAGGCCATCGCCACGTATTTGAAATAGCTCATGCCGATTTCTCCACGCGCTCGCGCACCCAGGCCTTGCCTGCGTCGCGGCGCAGGTTATCGGCGCGGGCGCGGGTGAGCAGTGAGCCGGCAAACCAGAATTTGGTGGCGAACACCATCAGCCACAGCGGCAGGATCATGCTGCTGTCCATGCTGGATTCGCCAAACATGCGGATGGTCTGGCCCTGGTGCAGCGAGTTCCACCAGACGACGGAATACCGGATCACCGGCAGCAACACCACGCCGACGATGGCCAGCAGGCCAGCGGCGCGGGCCGCGGCACGGCGGTCGTCGATGGCACCGTACAGGCCCATCACACCCAGATACAGGAACAGCAGGATCAGTTCGGTGGTCAGGCGGGGGTCCCAATCCCACCAGGTGCCCCACATGGGTTTGCCCCAGATGCTGCCGGTGATCAGGGTGACCAGGGTGAACGCGGCACCGATCGGCGCGCAGGCCATGGCCAGGATCTCGCACAGTTTGATCCGCCAGATCAGCGCGATGGCACTGTAAAACGCCATCAGCCCGAATACGAACAGGCTCATCCAGGCCGCCGGCACGTGGATGTAGAGGATGCGGAAGCTGTCGCCCTGCTGGTAATCGGCAGGCACTACCGCCAGGGCTTGCCACAGGCCCAGTGCGAACAGCGGCAGCGACGCAAGATAGAACCACGGCGCCCAGCGGGCAGCAAAGCTGTCGAAGTAGGGCGGTGAGCCCAGCTTGTGAAACCAACCGACTAAAGCTTTGAACATCCGCACGCTCGCTGAGGAAGACCAAGGCCGGGCCACGTGGCGTGGCGCGACCGGCTGGGTGCCGCTGGCGGCACCGTTGCTGTTTTCACACGCGTGCAAGATACCGCAAAACCAGCGTGTCGGCCGTTACCGGGTGCTTATTTGAGGGTGACCGTGCCCTTCATCATCGCCGAGTGACCGGGGAAACTGCAGAAAAACGACAGCGGTGCACCGGCGGCGTTGAGACTGGCCACCGGGATGGAGACCGACGTGCTTTCGCCGCCGCCGACCACCTTGCTGTGGGCAAGCACGCGGGTGTCGCCAGCCTTGAGGTAGTCCGCTGCCAGCCCTGCCTTGATGCCGTCGGCGTCGATGCCCGCCATGTCGGTGGTCCTGGCGATGACCACGTTGTGGCCCATCACGTTCTTGGCCATTTTGCCGGTGTGGCTCAGGTTGATGGTGAAGTTGGTGCAGGTCTTGGGCACGTCGATGTTGGTGAGGTTGTACTTCATCGCATCGTTGCCTTCCAGGCTCACCGAACAGCTGTCAGCGGCATAGGCAGAGGAGGCACCACCAAGGGCGAGCAGGGCAAGGAAAATACGGGATTTCATGGGTAACTCCTCAAAACGCAGGTTGCAGAAGCACGCCACGGCGTGGCGCGGGGGAAGGTGAAACCGGTCTTACTCCTTCAGCGATGACAGCCAGGTGGAGACAGCCTTGATGCTGTCCCCATCCAACTGCTTGCCGATGCCGTGCATGACACGACTGTTGGTTGAAGCGTCGATGGCGTCGTCGTGGAACTGTTGCAGGCGGGTCTGCAGGTAGTCGTTTTGCTGCCCGCGCAGCAAGGGGTAGGCGGCATACGGCGTGCGCCCGCTGCGGTCACGGTAGGCGGCTTGCGGATTGCCGCGGCCATCGGCGCCGTGGCAGCCCTGGCAAGGTGGGATGCCCTTGGCCGGGTCGCCCGCCATGTAGAGGCTCTGGCCCTGGGCAAGCAGGGCCGGGTCGATGGGATCGGCCGGAGCGGCGTCGGCCGGCGGCGGTGGATGCGGCAGACTGGCGTAATAAGCGGCCAGGTCGCGGATGTCCTGTTCTTCCAGCGGCGCGGCCATCGGCGTCATTGGCGACTCGGGCATGCGACCGTCCTTGTAGGCATGCAGCGCCCAGTACAGATAGTCGGCCTTCTGCCCGGCCAGGTTGGGAAAGGCGGGGGTGATGGCAATGCCGTCGGCACCATGGCAGGCGGCGCAGACTTCGGACTTGCCCTTCCCGGCCTGGGCGTCACCGGCGGGGGCATGAGCGCGGCGCAGGTCAAGGCGCGGCAGTGGTTTGGCCGGCGTCTCGTTTGCAGCAGCGGCTTCGGGAGCGGCTGCCGGGGCATCGGCCGTGGCCGGTGGATCAGCCTGGGCGGGGGTGGCAGCCAGTGCGGCAATCAACCAGAGCGCCTTCATAGGGCCACCTCGAACAGCATGCCAACCAGGTTGACGTTGTACTTGGCCGGGCCGCCATCGGTGTAGACGCGGTGGTCATACACCAGCGTGTCCTCGAAACCGAAGTAGTGCCAATCGGAGAGATTGCCGCGCTCCCAGGTATCAAACACGCGCAGGCGCATGCGCTCGGTCAACGGCAGCGTCAGTCCGGCGGTCAGCGAAGTCACGCGATACTTCATCACCGGGTAGGCGCCGGTGGCCTGTGCGGCATTGGCAGGCGTGGTCATGGCGGCGGGCGAGTTCATGCGGTAGCGGGTGGTGCCGCGCGAATAGGTCCAGTTCCAGGCCAGGTCCAGTACCGCCCTGCCGAAGCGACGATTGAAGTTGACCCCGGCGTAGTGGTTGCGCTGGGCATCATCCATCCACCAGCGGTAGGCCTCCGGATAGGTCGGGCCACCCAGGTCCGGGTCGCTGCCGGTGCCGTCGTTGACGTTGGCAAACACCAGGGTGGAGCGGTCGTAGCCATACCAGGTGCTGGTGGTGGTCTCCGGGCTGGGCTGCCATTCCCACTGCACACTGCCGGAGTAGGTGTCAAAGCGCTGCCGGCCGATCTGTGCGTCGTAGCGGTTGCGGTCACCGCGCGCGGAGGCATAGATCGTCATGTCATGCGGCAGGATGAAGGTCGCCATCAGGTCCAGCTTCTGCTGGGTGCGCGAGGCGATGTCGTACTTGCGCAGCGCCGAGACCGTATGCGGGCTGAGGCCGCCGGCAGGGTCGACGAAACCCGGCAGTGCGCTGGAGAAGGTGAACTCGTATGGATCGTAGTAGTAGCGGCTGCCGCTGCGGTCCAAATAGGAGTAGTTGGCGCGGAAGGTAAGCCAGTCCAGCGCACGGTTGTTCCAGCCGAACTTGAGCAGGTTGTCGTGGGTGGTGGCCACCTCGCGGTGGGCGCGTTCGATCGCCGTGTAGGTGTAGCTGGCCGACAAGGTGTTCTTGTTGTTGGCGCGGAAATCGGCACCGGTGGACACCTCGCGGGTTTCCTTGTCCAGCGGCAGGTTACGGATGCGGGTGAGCACCGAGGCATTCGGGCCGCGGTCCCATACGCCCATTTCGCCGGGCACCACGCTGCCCTGGGCACCGTTTTCGGCGATATAGCCGTACTGGTCGGTGAGCGGGTTGTAGGCCCAGTAGGTGCCGCTGTAGTCCTCGCGCAGGTAGCGGGCGGTGTTGCGCCAGGTGACGTCGTCGTTGGGCATCAGCACCAGGCGCGCATCGACCTTCTGGTTGTTGATGGCCAGCCCGGCACGTTTGCGCGACAGCGCGTCGGTGGTGCTCCAGTTGGCGCAGTCATAGATGAACGGTGGCGCCAGTGCCTGCCCGAACTGCCCCTGGCAGTCCATCGGCGCCAGCAGCTTGTCGTTCTGGCGCATGGTGGTCAGCGCCAGGTTGACCGAGAAATCGCCGTTCCAGCTGGGCAGCTTGCGGCCGAAGGTGGCGCCCAGACGGTGGTAGTCGTTCTCCGGCTCGTAGGCGAACGAGCCCTGGTAAAGCGGTGGCGTGTAGGCACCAGCCACCGAGTACAGACCGTAGGGCACCTGGTAGTCGTAGGCGCTGTGCGCGTTGCGGAAGAACGAACCGGTGTAGTTGAAATCCGTGCGCCAGACGTTGCCGACAAAGCGGAAACCACCCATGAAGTTGAGCGTGCTGTCGTCGATCGGGCGCGGTATCTCGTAGACGCCGCCGTTGGCCGGGAACGGGTAGTTGAAGAAGAACGGCCCGCCAAACGGGCGCGCGCCCTTGCGCTCTTCATGGGTGAGGCTGGCATAGCCGGTCCAGCGCGGGTTGAGCAGGTAGTTGATGCTGACGCCCTGCTTGTCGCGGACCACGCTCAAGGTGCTGAACGGTTGCGCGGCGGACACGGCCGCAACCTGCGCGGCGCTGCTGCCGGCCGGGGTCAGGCCGTCCTTCAGGGTAAGGTGGTTGCTGCCGACGCCGTCCCAGATCGAGCGCGCGTTGCCGCTGAGCACGTTGGGCGTGCTGCGCGCGAATGCCTGCACCTTGTAGCGGCCGGCCTGGCCGAATACCGCACGCAGGTACTGGTTGTCACGGCTGAGCCGGCTCAGGCGCACGTCCACATAACGGCCATCGTCGGCGCGGGCCAGGCTGAAATTGGCCTGCAGTACCACGCCATCGTCGGGGTCGCGGAAACGGCGCCAGGTGCTGTTGCGCTCGTCGCCGCTCAGGTGCAGGTAGCCCAGTGCCAGCTTGCCGGAGTAGGTCCAGCCGTTGTCACCGAAAGGCTTGGCGGTGGCCATCTGTGGCGCGCAGCCATACAGGAAACCGGTCGGCGTGCGCCGGGTTTCCGCAGTGAGCCAGCTTTCGCCGTCCTTGTCACAGCCCTCCCAGCCGATGCGACCACTGGGGTCCAGCCAGTTGCCAAACTGCAGGTCGACGCCGGCGCCGCTGTCCTGGGCCTGTGCCAGGCCTGCCATCAAGGCCAGGGATAACAGTGACCAGCGGCAGTTCCTTGAACGATTCCGTGTGCACATGTCGTTCTCCCTTTACTTGTGCAGACGTGGGCCGGAAGGATGGTTGGAGCCGTGTACCTGGGCATGGCAGGTGATGCAGCCACGCCCCATCAGACGCTCGTCGGCGGTGAGGCCGTTGCCGAGCGAGGTTTCGGTCTGCAGGTCGTTGGGATGGCGGGTATGCGAGTGGCACTGCTGGCACAGCATCGGGATCGGCGCGACCAGCAGGGCATGCTGGTTGGAGCCGTGCACCTGATGACAGTTCAGGCAGCTCTCGCGTACCGGCGCGTGTTCGAACAGGAACGGGCCGCGCTTTTCCGCGTGGCACTGGTAGCAGGTTTCGTTGACAGTGTCGGTCTTGAGCAGGGTGGGGTTGAGCGTGCCGTGCGGGTTGTGGCAATCGACACAGCTGATGGCGCCTTCCGGCAAGGGCATGTGCGAGCGCCGGTTGAACTGTTGGCGGATGTCCTTGTGGCAGGTGGCGCAGGTCTCACTGACCGACTGTTTGGCGGTGAGGCCTTCGGCCGAGAACTTGGTCATCGGGTTATGGCAATCGCTGCAGGACAGGTCATTGCGCTGATGGATGGAGCCCAGCCAGGCATCACGCGGCCCGCCGGAGTGGCAGCCCAGGCAGCTTTCGGTCTGGTTGGCGACCGGCGTGCCCCCATCGCGGGTGAAGGCGATGATCGAGCCCTTCTGGGTGGGATTGGCCGCGTGCACCGAACCCGGCCCGTGACAGGCTTCGCAGGTGGCGGTTGCCGGATTGGCGGCCAGCGCCACCTGCATGCCGGCGGCGTGCGCGGTATGTGCGAAGTTGTCGTTTTCCTTGCTGTGGCATGCGGTGCACACCTGCTGCCCGACCGATTTGGCCTCGGGGTGGGCCTTGTTGCGTGCCGGTACGGCATCGGCAAAGCCTGGCGGGGCATTGAAGCCGTGGCCGGATTGGGTGGATGCAAAGTGGGTCTCGGGCAGCTTGACGGCCTGCCCGGACGCGTCGGCCTTGATCGGCGCCAACCAGGCGGCGGTGACCAGAGCCACAGTTGCGATCAGCATCACAAACGCTAGGTAGAGCCGCACGTTCCCCTCCTTGTGTTGTCCCTGCCGATGGGTGGGTGACAACGGGTGCCGACAACGTAATGGCGATTACGTCACGATTCTGTGAGCGGCTTGGGTACAGTGCAAGCTGCAACGCAGCAAGCGGAGGTTCAGGTTCGGGGTAGGGCCCCGTTCAGGAAAAGCGTGACCGCCGAGCGCGCCTGTTCCTGCGCCAGCGGCACGTCGTCGGCCCCCATGCGTCCGTTGACCGAGCGCAGGATCACCCCGCCGATCACCAGCATGTAGAAATGCCGGGCGGCCAGGTCGGGGTCTTCGATATGCAGGCGGCCAGCGTCGTGCTCGCGGGCGAAATAGCGGCTGAGCAGGATTTCCATCGTGGTCACCCCATGGGCCTGGAACCAGTCGCGCAGTTCGGGCTGGCTCATGCCTTCGGCAATGACCACGCGATGGCAGGCGATGCGTGCGGGCGAAAGAATTTCTTCCACCATCTTGCACGCGGCCTGTTCCAGCGCTTCATGGGGGGGCAGGCTCGAACTGGAAAGTTCGTCCAGGCTGCGCCCGAACTGGTTGATGCTGCGTTCCATCAACGCGTGCACCAGCCCCACCTTGTCGCCGAAGGCGCGATACAGGGTGGCCATGGAGCCGCCAGCGAGCTTGACGATGTCGGCCAGGCGTGCGGCCTGATAGCCCTTCTCGTTGAAGATGACCGTCGCCGCTTCCAGGAATTTTTCCACGCGCAGTTCGCCGCGGCGCTGCAGTTCGACCGCAGGGCGGGGCGGCAGCGTGGGCAGCTCTGGGCCGGGATTTTCTGGGTGGTGCCGGTTGGGCATGGGCTGACGCGCGTCGGTTGTGAAGCCGCCGTCAAGAATAGCGCTTTATGAGTTGGCAATGCGGATGGCAAGCGCGGCTGCCAACGGGGCCAGTACCGCGCTTACGACCAATCCGGCGCCGAGCATCAGCAAGGCACCCAGCGGGTCCAGCCCCTGCGCCGCCGCCGCCACCGAACCAGCACCGAATACCAGCACCGGTACGTACAGCGGCAGGACCAGCAGTGCCAGCAGGATGCCGGCCCGGCGCATGCCAACGGTCAGCGCCGCCACTACCGCGCCCAGCAGGCTGAGCAGGGGGGTGCCCAATGCCAGCGACGCCATCAGGACCGGCAGCTGTGCACGCGGCAACTGCATCAGCTCGGCCAGCAGGGGGCTGACCAGCACCAGCGGGAAGGCCGTGGTCAGCCAGTGCGAGAACACCCGTACCGCGACCAGCCAGGCCAGGGGTACGGGCGACAGCAGCCATTGCTCCAGCGAACCGTCCTCGGCATCGCTGCGGAACAGACTGTCCAGCGACAGCAGGCCGGCCAGCAGCACCGCCAGCCACAATACGGCCGAGGCAACGCTCTGCAGCAGGCGCGGTTCACCGCCCAAGGCCAGCGCGAACAGCGCAACCACCAACAGCGCAAACAGTACCGGCTGGGCGGCGTCGCCGCGGCGGCGCCAGAGCAGTTTCAGGTCACGCACCAGCAGCGCGCGGCCGGCGCTGAACAAGGTCGGTTGCGGTCCGGGCAGGCTCATGCGACGGCCTCCTGGTCGGGGCTGCCCAACGTGAGCAGGCGATTGCGTACCGGGGGTGCCGCATAGGCGCCGTGGGTGGTGACCAGGGCCGCACCACCACTGCGCAGGTGCGCCGAGATCATCCGGTTGACCAGGTTTATGCCCTCCAGATCGAGGTTGGCGTAAGGCTCGTCCAGCAGCCAGACCGGAGCAGGCGACAGCCACACCCTGGCCAGCGACAGGCGCTTTTTCTGCCCGGCTGACAGTTGCCGCACCGGTGTTTCCTCGTAGCCGGCCAGGCCGACGATGGCCAGCGCATTGCCCGGCATCTGGCGTGCGCGGCGGCCCTGCAGGCCGCACAGGAAGTGCAGGTTCTCCAGTGTGCCCAGATCCTGCTTGAGTGCGGTGAGGTGGCTCAGGTAGGCAATGTAGCGCGAGCGGTCACTGTTGCTGGCCGTGCGCCCATCGATCTCGATCTGCCCCTGGTCTGCTGCCAGCAGGCCGGCCAACACGCGCAGCAGGGTGGTCTTGCCGGCACCGTTGCTGCCTTGCACCAGCAGGGCTTCGCCAGCGTCCACGTGCAGGTCCAACGGGCCGAACACCGGTTCTTCGTTGCGGCTGAAGCGCAATCCGCGGGCGGCGAGCAATGGCGGGGCGGTGGTGGAGTCAATCATCGATCGGGCGCTTCCGTCCTTGGAGGAGGGCACTGCCGGGCGGGTGCCGGGAGGGGGCGCATTATAGACCCGGCATCGCCATGTCCTGCAGCAATGGCGTCCGCGCTGCGGCTTAAATCCGCGGCTTTGCGTAAACTCGGTGCTTTCCTCCGCCGGCGTGTACGTAACGATGCAACCGCAGACCAAGCTGCCCAAGGTGGGCACCACCATTTTCACCGTGATGTCGCAGCTGGCTGCCGAACACGGCGCGGTCAACCTGGGCCAGGGCTTTCCGGATTTCCCGGCGCCGCAGCGGCTGATCGATGAAACCGCCAAGGCCATGCGTGATGGCTTGAACCAGTATGCGCCGATGACCGGCGTGGCCCCGCTGCGGCAGGCCATCGCACAGAAGGTGCTGGATTGCTACGGCGCCCAGGTGGACGCTGACAGCGAGATCACGGTGACCTCGGGCGGTACCGAAGCCATCTTCAACGCCATCCATGCAGTGGTGCGGGCGGGCGAGGAAGTGATCGTGCTGGACCCGGCTTATGATTGTTACGAACCGGCCATCGACCTGGCCGGCGCGCGCGCGGTGCATGTGGCGCTGGATCCGCAGACTTTTGCGGTGGATTGGGACAAGGTGCGCGCCGCCATCACCCCACGCACCCGCATGCTGATGGTCAATACCCCGCACAACCCCTCCGGGGCGATGCTGTCGGCTGCCGACATGCAGGCCTTGATCGAGGTGCTGCGCGGCACCGATATCTACCTGGTTTCAGACGAAGTCTACGAGCACATCGTCTATGACGGCGCCCGCCATGAATCGGCGCTGCGCTACCCGGAGCTGCGCGAGCGCGCGTTCGTGATCTCCAGCTTCGGCAAGACCTATCATTGCACCGGTTGGAAGATCGGTTATGCGATCGCGCCACCGGCCATGACCGCCGAGTTCCGCAAGGTGCATCAGTACAACACCTTTACCACCTACAGTCCGGCGCAATATGGCTTTGCCGCGATGATCCGCGACGAGCCCGAGCACCACCTGGAATTGGGGGCCTTCTACCAGGCCAAGCGTGACCGTTTCCGCGAGCAGTTGCTGACCACCCGCCTGAAGCCGTTGCCGGTACCGGGTGGGTACTTCCAGTTGGTGGACTACTCGGCAATCAGTGACCTGCCGGACCACGAGTTCGTGAAGTGGCTGACCATCGAGAAGGGCGTCACCGCCATTCCGTTGTCGCCGTTCTACGAAACGCCGCCGGCCGGGCAGCGCCTGGTGCGCCTGTGCTTTGCCAAGAACGAGGCCACCCTGGATGCCGCGATCGAACGGCTCCAGGCACTCTGATCCTGGCCGGGCATGCCGACAGGTACGCTGCTGATGCTGCTCAGTGCCGGCCTGCTGCTGCTTGCCGGCGCACTGAAGCTGTTGCTGTTTTTCTCGGTGGTGCAGGAAGGCCTGCGGCAGCGCCAGGTGTCGGTGGATGATGGGCTGCTAGCCCTGCGCGGCAGTTTTTCCCGCTACACGCGCATCTACCTCGGCATGTTGAGCGAGGAAGAACGGCGCCAGCCCAGCAATCGCTGGGTAGCAGGCCTGCAATGGCTGCTGCCGGTGCTGGCCATGGTATTCGTGGCCAGTGTGATATTTCGTTTTCGGTGGTAGGGACAGAAATGACCATGCAAGACCTACGTATCTCGCTTGTACAGGGTGACACCCGCTGGCACGACCCGGCGGGCAACCGTGACTACTACGCGGCGTTGCTGGCACCGCTGGCCGGGCAGACGGATCTGGTGATCCTGCCGGAGACCTTCACCAGTGGCTTTTCCAACGACGCCATCGATCAGGCCGAGGACATGGACGGGCCAACCGTGGCATGGATCCGCGACCAGGCGCGCGCGCTGGACGCGGCGGTGACCGGCAGCGTGCAACTGCGGGTGGATGGCAAGGTCCATAACCGCCTGCTGTGGGCCACGCCCGATGGACAACTGCACTACTACGACAAGCGCCATCTGTTCCGCCATGGCGGCGAACACAAGCGTTATGCCGCCGGCAATGCACGCCTTTGCATTGAATGGAAAGGCTGGCGGATCAATCCACAGGTCTGCTACGACCTGCGCTTTCCAGTGTTCTGCCGCAACCGTTACGACGTGGAACGCGCCGGGCAGCTGGATTTCGACCTGCAGATCTTCGTCGCCAACTGGCCGTCGGCGCGCTCCCATGCCTGGCGCACGCTGGCCCGCGCGCGCGCCATCGAAAACCTGTGCTACGTGGCCGTGGTCAACCGCATCGGCGTGGACGGCAACAACCTGCACTACAGCGGGGACAGCGCGGTGATCGACTTCCTGGGCCAGGCGCAGGTGGAGATCCGCGAGCACGAACAGGTCGTGACCAGCACGATCTCGGCGCAGGCCCTGGCTGCACACCGCGAGCGCTTCCCGGCCATGCTGGATGCTGATGCGTTCGAACTGGCCGGGCCGGTGGAGGCTCGCTGAACGCTGACCCTTGTGCCCGGGTTGCGGGCCGCTACGCAGCGCTCCGGCGCTGCTAGTCTCGGCGCTGGTTACAACCGGCAGGAGGAAACCCGATGAAGAAGATCACCACCGCCCTGTTGCTGCTGGCAATCGGCGCGGCCGTACCGGCGGCACAGGCAGCAGGCAACATCGATTGCGAGCTGCGCTACAACCTGTCCGGCTGGTCGGCGTTCTACAAGACCGCCGAAGGGACGGGCACGATCAGTTGTGACAACGGCACAAGTTTCCCGGTCAAGATCACCGCCAAGGGTGGGGGGCTGACGGTTGGACGCACAACCATTACCGATGGACGCGGCAAGTTCACGGGGGCGTATTCCCTGAATGATCTGGTTGGCACCTACGCGGCAGCCGAGGTCCATGCGAGTGCATCGCGGGCAACCGACGCGCAGGTGATGACCAAGGGCGACGTGTCGCTGGCACTGGCAGGTACCGGTCGGGGCTGGAGCCTGGGGGTTGGCTTCGGCAAGTTCGTCATTGAACGCCGCTAGGCGATTGCGCACGGCCTCGGCTGGGCCACGCTGCTTTCAAGCGCAACTTTCAACGCATGCCCGCGAACACGGGCATTGCGTCACAGCCCCATCTGCGGCCTTGCTGCTCCGGGCTGCGCGACGGCTACACTCACCTGTTCATGGCTGCACGGCCGCAGCCTCCAGACGAGTGAAAACCACAGCGCATGCAAGAGACGTCACGTCGCGACCTGTTCAAAGCCCTTGCCGCAGGTGCGCTGGTGGCACCGCTGTCAGCACTGGCGGCACCCGCTGCGGTCGAAGCCGCCTGCAGTCCGGTCATACCGCGCTGGGGCCGTGGCCCGGAAGGCCAGCGCAGCGCCGATCTGGGTGACGGCACCTATCTGAATCCCATCGTCGCCGGCGACCACCCCGACCCCAGCATCCTCAAGGATGGCGACGATTACTACATGACGTTCTCGTCGTTCTATTCCTATCCCGGGCTGGTGATCTGGCATTCCACCGACCTGGTCAACTGGGCACCGATCGGGCCGGCCCTGCACAGGACGTTGGGCGATATCTGGGCGGTAGACCTTTGCAAGCACGGCGACCGCTATTACATCTATCTGCCGGCCAACCCCACCGGCAACGGCTGGTCGATCTTCGTGATCTGGGCCGACAACATCGCCGGCCCGTGGAGCGAGCCGGTGGACCTGAAGATCGAAGGCTGCATCGATCCGGGGCATATCGTTGGCGAGGACGGCAAGCGCTATCTGTTCGTCAATGGTATCCGCCGCGTTCGCCTGCGCGATGACGGCCTGGCCACCGACGGTGCATTGGAGCCGGCCTACAGCCCGTGGCACTACCCGGACGACTGGGTGACCGAGAACTTCGCCCCGGAAGGCCCCAAGCTGCTGCGTCATGGCCAGTGGTTCTACCTGGTGACGGCCGTCGGTGGCACTGCCGGCCCGGTCACCGGCCACATGGTGATTGCCGCGCGCTCGCGCTCCATCCATGGGCCTTGGGAACACTGCCCGCACAATCCGCTGGTACGTACCATGTCCGAAGCTGAGCCGTGGTGGTCGCGCGGCCATGCCACCCTGGTGGAAGGGCCGGCCGGGGATTGGTGGATGGTGTACCACGGCTATGAAAATGGCTTCCGCACGCTTGGCCGGCAGACCTTGCTGGAGCCTATTGCCTGGACCGAGGACGGCTGGTTCCGCGCGCGGGGCGGCGATCTTTCGCGGCCCTTGCCCAAGCCGGCCGGCGGCAAGCCCAGCACGGGCGGATTCGCGCTGTCCGATGACTTCAGCAAGGACCGTTTCGGTACGCAATGGGCGTTTCATAACCCCGGCCCCAACGAACGCCAACGTGCACGCTACGGCGATGGCCGCCTGCACCTGCAGGCCAGTGGCAGCTCGCCGATCGACAGTTCACCGCTGACCTGCGGCGTGCCGGATCGCTCCTACGAGGTCGAGGTGACATTGGAGCCTGCGTCGGGTGCCGAGGCCGGCCTGCTGCTGTACTACAACAACAAGGCCTTCGTCGGCGTCGGCTTTGCCGCCGACAGCATCAAGAACTTCCAGTACGCCGAGGAGCTGGTGTGGGCGCGCGCGCCGCGCAAGCCGGGGCCGGTGCGGGTAAGGCTGAGCAATGTCGAGAATGTGGTGACCTTCCACTACTCGCACGACGGCGGACGCAGTTGGCAGTTGCATCCCACCCGCATGGAAGTCTCCGGCCTGCATCACAACGTGTTTGGCGGATTCCTCAGCTTGAAGCTGGGCATCTACTGCGCGGGCAGCGGCGAGGTGGCGATCCGCGATTTCCGCTATCGCAGCCTGACGGCGCCAGCGCGGTGAGCGTGGCTCAGCACCGGCGCAGCCCGAAGTAGATCGGCAGGCCGGCTGCGATCAATACCACGCCCCACAGCAGCGCTTCGCTGCCGATGCCGCCGATGGCGTACATGCTGAACACCAACGCGCCTGCCGCGGCGATGCGTGAGACGACGCCGCTGCCGCGCCACAGCCAGGCGGCGGCGCCGGCGAGGTAGGGCAGCAGGGTGGCGGCGGTGGACAGCAGCACCGAGAACTTGAACAGGTCCACCAGCGAGCGGTTGTAGTTGCAGATCACCAGCACCGTGGCCAACAGGCAGCTGACAATCACGCCGAAGGCCGGTGCACCGCGCTTGTTTTCGCGGGCAAATGCCCGCGGCAGCACGCCATCGCGGGCCGCGGCCATCGGCAGTTGCGCTGACAGCAGGGTCCAGCCATTGAGGGCGCCCACACAGGAGATGGCCATCACCACGGCCAGCAACATGCCGGCGGTAGGCCCCCACAGGGCGGCCGCAGCATCGGCCATCGGCGCGCTGGACCGGGCCAGCACATCGGCCGGCAGCAAGCCCAGCACGGTGGTGCAGGCCAGCACCGTGGCGATGCCGGCGATGGCGGTGCCGGCGACGGTGGCGCGGGCCACGGTGCGCGGTGCGTCGTCCACCGAATCGGCCGGCACGGTGGCCGCTTCCAGGCCGATCATCGCCCACAGGGTCAGTGCGACGGTGGCGCCGGCCACGCTGCTCAGGGATTCGCCGGAGGGGTTGAACGGGACGTAATGGCTGGTGTCCACCAGCCACAGCGCGACCAGCCCGAACATCAGCAGCGGCACCACTTTCAGCACGGTGGTCAGCAGCTGCAGGCGGCCAGCCTCGCGCACGCCGAGCAGGTTGACGCCGGCGCAGGCCCACAGCGCCACCAGGCCACAGGCCGCCGCCCGCACCGGGGTAGCGGTCAAAGCCGGAAAAATCGCGCCGATGCTGCCGGCAAACGCCACTGCGATGGCGGCGATGGCGCACCACATGGAGATCCAGTAGCTCCAGGCCACCATGAAGCCGGGCAGCTCGCCGAAGGCATTGCGGGCGAATACATAGGGGCCGCCGGTCTGTGGCCAGCGCTTGGCCAGCTGCGCGAAGGTGACCGCCAGCAGCAGTGCGCCGCACAGGGTGATGCCCCAGCCGATCAGGGTGGCGGCGCCATAAGGGGCGAGGGTGGCGGGCAACAGGAAGGTGCCGGAGCCGATCATGCTGCCCACAACCAGGGCGGTAGCGGACCAGAAGCCCAGGGGGCGGCGCGAAGTAGTCATAGATACGGCTGGATACGGCAGATGCCGGGCCGGGCACAGGGCTGCCGGGCCAGCATGAACAAAAGGAGGGCAGGCGCGGAGCGGCTGCGGCTGGGGGCGGATTATGACCGGTTGCGGGCGCGACGGCGATGCTGGCTGAGGCGGGAGTGACCTTTGGCCCTTCCCGATATCGACAGTTCGACTGACGCTGGCAGCATTGTTTCCCCGGTTGAGAACCCCTGATGACTATCCGCCCGTTGGCATTTGCCGTTTCCCTGTCGTTGGCTGCCGTATTGGCCGCTTGCAGCCCGTCCTCGCAGCCTGCCGCCGGCGACAGCAACGCGCAGGCACCGCAGGCCGACAAGGCCGCGCAGCTGAACCAGCTGTACGCCGACTATTGGGAAGGCGTGCTCAAGCTGAACCCGCTGCAGGCCACCTTCCAGGGCGACAACCGCTACAACGACCAGCTGCCGGATTTCGGCTCGGCCGAGTTCCGCAAGCAGAGCCATGATTTCACCCAGGAGTGGCTGGACAAGGTGCAGAAGATCGGCGACGCCGGCCTGGCCGGGCAGGATCTGCTCAGCTACCGCATCTTCGTCGAGGAGCAGAAGCAGTCGCTGGAAGGGGAGAAGTTCCCGGGCTGGATGATGCCGGTCAACCAGATGGGTTCCACCGTCAGCTATGCGGTGATGCTGGGTTCGGGCCAGGTGGCGCAGCCGTTCAAGACGGTCAAGGACTACGACAACTGGCTGGCGCGTGCGGCGCGCATCCCGGTGCTGCTGGCGACCGAGAACGCCAATATGCGCGAAGGCATGAAGGCCGGCGTGGTGCAGCCGCGCGTGCTGATGGAAAAGGTGGTGCCGCAGTTCGACGACATCATCACTGCCAAGGCCGAGGACAGCCAGTTCTGGGGGCCGATCAAGCAGATGCCGGCCGACTTCTCGCAGGCCGACAAGGACCGCCTGACCGAGGCCTTCCGCACGCTGATCAACGACACGCTGATGCCGGCGATCAAGCAGCAGCGTGACTTCATCGCCAACGATTACCTGCCGGCCACCCGCGACACCGTGGGCCTGGATTCGCTGCCCGACGGCAAGGCCTGGTATGCCTTCAACGCCAAGCAGAGCACCACCACCGCGCAGACCCCGGAGCAGATCCACGAGATCGGGCTGGCTGAAGTGGCGCGCATCCACGGCGAAATCCAGAAGGTGATGGCCGAGGTGGGCTTCAAGGGCTCGCTGCAGGATTTCTTCAAGTTCATGCAGAACGACAAGCAGTTCGAGTTCAAGTCCGAGCCGGCACTGCTGGAGCACTATCGCGGCCTGGAAGCCAAGATCAATGCCAATGTGCCCAAGCTGTTCTCGCTGACCCCGAAGGCCGGCTTCGAGATCCGCCCGATCGAGGCGTTCCGTGCCAAGTCGGCCGCCGGTGGTGAGTACATGCAGCCCAGCGAGGACGGTAGCCGTCCGGGCATCTTCTACGTGAACACCTACGACCTGCCGACGCGCAAGACCTGGGACGCCGAAGACCTGTTCCTGCATGAAGCCATCCCGGGCCATCACTTCCAGCTGGCGTTGCAGCAGGAACTGAAGGGCGTGCCGGCGTTCCGTCGCTTTGGTGGCGAAACCGCCTTCATCGAAGGTTGGGGCCTGTATGCCGAGAGCCTGGGCAAGGACCTGGGCGTCTACACCGACCCGTACAGCTACTTCGGTCGCCTGCAGGGCGAGCTGTGGCGTGCGGTACGCCTGGTGGTGGACACCGGCCTGCACTCCAAGGGCTGGACCCGCCAGCAGGTGCTGGACTACATGTTTGCCAATTCCTCGGTGAGCGAGCCTGATGCGGTTGCCGAAGCCGAGCGTTACATCGCCTGGCCGGGCCAGGCACTGGCTTACAAGACGGGTGAACTGAAGATCCAGGAACTGCGCAAGCGCGCGCAGGACAAGCTGGGCGCCAAGTTCGACATCCGCGAGTTCCACGCCGAAGTGCTGAAGGACGGCTCGGTGCCGCTGGACGTGCTGGACGAAAAGCTCGACGCCTGGATCGCCGAAAAGTCCAAGTAAGCGGCAAGCCGCTTACAGGTAGTGCCGAGCCATGCTCGGCAATGGCCTTGCCGACAATGCCTCGGATCTGCCGCAGACGGCATTGCCGGGTTTGTCTTGGGTTGACCGGGAAAGCCCCTGCCGAGCATGGCTCGGCACTACATGCAGCGTGTCCCGGTAGTGCCGAGCCATGCTCGGCAATGGCCTTACTAGCAGTGTCTGCGACCTGCCGCAGACGGCATTGCCGGTTCTGTCTTGGGTTGAACGGGAAAGCCCCTGCCGAGCATGGCTCGGCACTACTTGCAGCGGGTTCCGGTAGTGCCGAGCCATGCTCGGCAACGGCCTTGCCGACAATGTCCCGGACCTGATGCAGACGGCATTGCCGGTTCTTCCTTGGGTTGGCCGGGAAAGCCCCTGCCGAGCATGGCTCGGCATTACTTGCAGCAGGTTGGGGTTACGTAGTGTTCCAATGGCAACCCTGCGCCAGGCAGCCCCGGCGTGGCACAGTGCAGGGGAATTTTCCGAGCCTGTTGGCGGTCTGATCGCGGGCCTGCTTCGCTCATCCACCGCGTACCGCTGATGACTTTTATCGTATCGCTGCTCCTGCCGCTGCTGGCCATCCTGTTCTGGTGGCCGGTCAAACCCCTATCCACCTGCCAACGCCGTTGGCGTACCGGCATCAGCCTGGCGCTGGCCCTGATAGGCCTGGGCTTTGCGACGCTATGGCGGCTGGATATCTTCAGCTATTCGGTCGAGGCTTGGATCCAGCTGGTGTTTGGCTGGGTGCTGGTGATGTACATGCTGGTACTGGTGTTCGTGCTGCTGCGCGCGGCCGGTTGGCTGCTGTCGCGCCTGTTGCCACGCACTTCCCGCTTGGCGACGCTGTGGCATGGCGCCGGCCTCAATCACGGTGCCGCCATCGTGATCGTGCTGCTGGCGACACTGGGCATCTACAACGGGCTCAAGCCGCCGCAGGTGCATGAGCGCGAGCTGATCGTGCCGCACTTGCCCAGGGAGATGGACGGCCTGCGCATGGCAGTGCTGGCCGACCTGCATATCAGCCCGGTCAAGCGCGGCTGGCGCACGCAGCGCATCGTCGATGCAACCCTTGCGGCCAAACCCGACATGATCGTATTGCCTGGCGACATGGCCGACGGTGGTCTGGACGACAGCGGTCGTTTCGCCGCGCCGCTCGCGCAGCTCAAGGCGCCTTACGGCGTCTGGTTGGCACCAGGTAACCACGAGTACTACTACGACTACAGTGCCTGGATGGCGCATTTCCGGCAGATGGGCCTGGGTGTGCTGGAAAACCAGACCGCGCTGTTGACAATCAACGGCCGCAGGCTGGCGGTCTCGGGCATCGGCGACCTCGCGGCGCTGAAGCCGAGCTCGTACATGCACGGTGGGTTGGCACCGGACATGCCGGCGGTGGTGGCCGGCGGCAGTGGCGCCGATGTGCATGTGCTGTTGGCGCATCAGCCCAAACAGGCGCGCGCGGCAGCGGCGACCGGTGCGTTCGACCTGCAGGTTTCCGGGCATACCCACGGCGGCCATATGTGGGGATTCGACCGCTGGGTGGTGGCCCCGTTCAACCATGGCTATGTGCGTGGCCAGTACCGCGTGGGCGACATGGTTTTGTTCGTCAGCAACGGGGTGGGCCAATGGGATGGTTTCACCGCACGTCTTGGGGTGTCCTCCCGCATCGATGTGCTGGTGTTGCGTAGTCCTGCCTTGAAGTAGTGCTGTAAGCCGCGACACTGACGTTGCCCAACGCCGTGGAAGCCCTGCCATCTGATGGTGCGCGAGCCTCGCTGCTTGCGCCGCTCCGGCAGAAGGCGCCGTTGTGGCGACCTGTCAGGTGTCGAGATCGGCGTCGCTGCCCTCTGGGTTCCTGCGTTTGTCCGGCATCAGTTTTGGTAGCGCACTCACCACCGCCAGCGCCGCGAGCGTGGTGATGAAGGCCACCATTTCCATGCCCATGCCGGCGGCCATGCCGATGGCGGCCGTCATCCAGATACCGGCCGCGGTGGTCAGGCCCTGGATGCGCTCTTCATTGTCGAGCTTGAGGATGGCACCAGCGCCGAGGAAGCCGATGCCGGAGACGATGCCCTGCATCACGCGGGTGACATCGGCGCCCGAAATGCCCATCTGCAAGGGTGCCAGCACGAACAGCGCCGAACCTACCGAGACCAGGATATGGGTCTTCAAGCCGGCGGCGCGCCCTTTGCGCTCGCGCTCCAGGCCCAGCAGTCCGCCGAGCACGATGGCGGTGGCCAGCCGCGAGACGATGACGGTCAGTGTGCCCACATCGGGAATGGCAAATTCGGCGGCCAGCGCCTGACCGACTTCTTCGGTGATGCTCATGCGAGGGCGTCCTGGGTTGTGGTGGCAGGGCTGGCGATGGAGTGCTGATCGTGCGCAGGGTTTGCTTTACCGGTGGTGATGCCGATGTGCTGCCGGTGTGAAAAGCGAGGTTTTCCATTCGGTGTGTCCGGTGGCCCCCGCAAAAAAAAACGGCCCCGTGAGGGGCCGCCTTTCTGGGTGTGGATCAGGCAATCAAAGCGCTATCTGGTCGAAGCGTTCGACCCGGGTGTGACCGTGGGTGGCTTCGCCGGTGCGCGGCTGCGGGTAATCGCTGAGACGGTCGACCAGCACGGTCTGCAGGCCGGCTTCGCGGGCGGCGTCCAGTTCTTCGACCACGTCGGACAGGAACAGGATCTCGGCCGGGGCAATGTTGATGGCCTTGGCGATGTGCGCGTAGCTGGCGGCCTCGCGCTTGCCGCCGACTTCGGTGTCGAAGTTGCCGGAGAACAGGCCGTTGAGGTCACCGGCATCGCTGAAGCCGAAGAACAGCTTCTGCGCCGGCACCGAGCCGGAGGAGTACACGTACAGCGGCAAGCCGCTGGCCTTCCAGCCGCGCAGTACGTCAGCGACTTCCGGGTACAGGTGGGCGGTGTAGTCGCCATTGCGGTAGCCGCTGTCCCACAGCATGCCTTGCAAAGCCTTGAGCGCGGTGTGCTTGCGGTCCTGGTCGATCCAGCCCTGCAGGGTTTCGACGATGACGTCGTCCTGGCAGGCGCTGGCCGAGATTTCAGTGGCCACCGCGTCCAGCCACTGGCGGACCTGCGGCTCATTACCGTGGGCCTGGACGAAGCCGGGCAGGGCATTGCGGGCGTACGGGAACAGCACTTCCTTGACGAAGGAGATGCTGGAGGTGGTGCCCTCGATGTCGGTGAGGATGGCTTTGATGGTCATGCGGTTTTCCTGCACGGTGCTTCTAAGGGCACGAATGCTTGGTTGGCGAGGATAGGGGAAAGAGCCAAGAGCTGCCCTCACCCCAACCCCTCTCCCGTGGACGGGAGAGGGGCTTCAGGCAAAAGCGGGCTCTATGCCGCGCTGGGCTCGTAGCGCGGGAAGCGTTGGGCGATGTCGGTGCCGGTGAAGTGGCCGACCCAGCCGTCCGGCTCGGTGAAGAAACGGATGGCGGCAAAGCTGGGTTCTTCGCCCATGTCGAACCAGTGGTTGACGCGGTCGGGGACGGCGATCAGGTCGTCCTTGACGCATTCCACCTCGTAGACCTTGTCGTCCACATGCAGGGTGAACAGGCCCGAGCCGGCGACGAAGAAACGCACTTCGTCTTCCTTGTGGTAATGCTCGTCGAGGAACTTCTTGCGGATCTCGGCGCGCGCCGGGTTGTCCGGGGCGATCGAGGCCACGTCAACGCTCTTGAAGCCATGCTCGGCCACCAGGCGGTCGATGTCCTCGCGGTAGGCGGTGAACACTTCTTCCTGGCTGGCCCCCGGAGCTACCGGGTGCTTGGCCTGCCAGCGTTCAAAGGTGACGCCTATCTTCTTCAGTTCGGCGGCGATGACGGTGCCGTCGCGGCTGTCCAGCAGCGGTGCGTCCGGGGCGTTGTCGTTGAAAATGCGCAGTCGGCTCATGGGGGGACTCGACGTAGTAAGGGAGAAGATCAGGCGTGGCCGCGCAGGCGGCGCAGTTCCAGCTCACAATGCAGCAGGAACTCGAAGGCTTCCAGGTGGCGGCGGGCTTCGGCCATGTCGCGGCCCCAGGCGTAGAGGCCATGGCCGTCGATCAGGTAGCCCCACATCGGCCCCTTGTCGAGCTCGGCCTCGACCTGGGCGGCCAACACGTCCATGTCCTGGGTGTTCGGGAACACCTTCAGGTCGACCGCGGTTTCGTGGGTGGCGTTGCCGTGCAGGGCCTTGAGCAGTTCATAGCCTTCCAGGCGGATATGGCCGTCGCTGCCATACAGGCGCGAGGCGATGGTCTGCACCGGCGAATGCGTATGCAGCACGCAGCCCACTTCCGGGAAGCGAGCGTAGAGCTGGGTGTGCAGCAGGGTCTCGGCGGACGGGCGCAGCGGGCGGCCCACGGCCTTGCCGTCGAAGTCCACCACCATGATGTCGCTTTCGATCAGGCGGCCCTTGTCCTTGCCGGACACGGTGATGGCCGCATGGTTGTCGTCCAGCCGGTGCGAGAAGTTGCTGCTGGTGGCAGGCGTCCAGCCGGCCTGGGCCAGTTCACGGATGTTGTCGATCAGCAGCTGGGCCAGTTCGCTCAGTCGCTGGGCGTCGTAGGGGACAGTAGGCGCGTTCATGCCGCCATTCTACTAAGAACGCCCCAAGGTTCATGCATGTATCCGGATGGAACTGATATTGGCATGGAATATGCACGAAACGGCTAACCCCGGCCCGTAGCTCGGGTAAGCGAAAGCGCACCCGGGGCCTTTCGAGGATGCCTGTCACCCAACTCCCGGGTGCGCTTCGCTTACCCGGGCTACGGGTGATGCGGATAGCCCGGTAACGAAAAAGCCCGGGATCGCTCCCGGGCTTTGGCTTCCTTCACCGCAGGCAACTCAGCTGCGCTTGGCCTTGTTCTCCGCGTTCAGCTTGCTGTGGCGCATGCCGTACAGGAAGTAGATGACGAAGCCGGTCACCGTCCAGATGCCCATCAGCATCCAGTTGTGCAGGGTCATCGCGGTCAGCAGGCCGATGCAGCTCAGCACGCCCAGGCTGCAGATCAGCCAGGCCATCGGGATGCGGAACGGACGCGGCAGGTCCGGCTGGGTGCGGCGCAGGACCAGCACGCCGGCGCAGACTGCGGCAAAGGCGATCAGCGTGCCCATCGAGGTCAGCTCGCCCAGGATGTCCAGCGGGAACAGCGCCGCCAGCAGGGCGATGCCGATGCCGGTGATCACGGTGTTGATATGCGGCGTGCGGTACTTGGGGTGGATCTTGGTGAACACCGGCGGCAGCAGGCCATCGCGGCCCATGATCATGAAGATGCGCGGCTGGCCGATCACCATCACCAGTACCACCGAGGCCAGGCCGATCAGGGCGCCGATTTCGACGATGATGCGCAGCCAGTCGAGCTGCGGGTGGGCGGCAACCGCGGTGACTACCGGCTCGGCGGTGCCCAGCAACTGGTAGGGCACCAGGCCGGTCATGACTGCCGCCATGCCGATGTACAGCACGGTGCAGATGACCAGCGACAGCAGCATGCCGATCGGCAGGTCGCGTTGCGGGCGGTGCGATTCCTGCGCCGCCACCGACACCGCCTCGAAGCCGATGTAGGCGAAGAACACCATGGCCGCGCCGCGCAGCACGCCTTCGAAGCCGTACTTGCCTGGGCCTTCGTTGGCGGGGATGAACGGGGTCCAGTTGCTGGTGTCCACGTACTTCCAGCCGGCAATGATCACCAGGATGATCAGGCCCGTCTTCAGCACCACCATGGCCATGTTCATCGCCGAGGACTTGCTGATGCCCACGTAGCACAGCCAGGTCAGCAGCAGCACCAGGATCGCCGCCGGAATGTTGGCGATGGCACCGGTGGGCTTGAGCTGCGCATCCAGCGGTGCATTGACCAGTGCCGCCGGCAGGTGGATGTCGAAGTGGTTGAGGAAGCTGAGGAAGTAGCCGGTCCAGCTGACCGCTACCGCCGACGCCGAAACACCGTACTCCAGCACCAGCATCCAGCCGATGAACCAGGCCGACAGCTCGCCGAAGGTGGCGTAGGTGTAGGTGTAGGCACTGCCGGAGACCGGCACCATCGAGGCGAACTCTGCATAGGCCAGGGCGCAGAAGGCGCAGCACACGGCTGCCAGCACGAAGGACAGCATGATGGCCGGGCCAGCATGGTTGGCCGCGGCCTGGCCGGTGATGACGAAGATGCCGCCGCCGATCACCGCACCGATGCCCAGCGCGGTCAGACCCCAAGGGCCCAGTGTGCGGCGCAGGCTCAGCCCGTTGGCTTCCTGGTGTGCGGCGTGTGGGTGTTTTGTGGCCCAGAGTTGCTTGAACATGTTTCGGGTCTTCGCTCGTCGGTGCGCGTTGGTGCTGCGCGAAAACCGGCGCACAAGGCGCCGGTCGGGGTGGTTGGTCAGCGGCGCTGGTTGAGCTTGCTGTGGCGGATGCCGTAGCCGAAGTAGATACACAGGCCGAGCAGGGTCCACAGCACGAATACCAGCCAGTGCGCGGCGAAGGCCATGGCAAACAGGCCAAGGCAGATCAGCGCGCCCAGCGGTGCGACCAGCCATACCGCCGGTACGCGGAACGGCCGGTTGATATCCGGCTTGGTCCGGCGCAGTACCAGGATGCCGATGCAGACGGTGGCGAAGGCCAGCAAGGTGCCCATGGCGACCAGTTCACCCAGCACGTTCAGCGGTACCAGGCCGGCCAGGGTTGCCGCCAGGACGCCGACGATGATGGTGCTGATATAAGGCGTGCGGTACTTGGCGTGGACCCTGCCGAACAACGGCGGCAAAAGGCCATCGCGGGAGATGGTGTAGGCGATGCGGGTCTGGCCCATCATCATCACCAGCACCACCGAGGAAAGGCCGGCGATGGCACCGATTTCCACCCAGGTCTTGAGCCAGGCCAGGTTGGCGTAGGGGCTCAGTGCGGTGGCCACCGGCTTGTCGGTACCCAGCAGGTGGTACGGCAGCAGGCCGGTGAGCACGGCGCACACGATGATGTAGATCAGGGTGCAGACCGCCAGTGAGCCCAACAGCCCGATCGGCATGTTGCGCTGCGGGTCCTTGGTTTCGCCGGCAGCGGTGGAGACCGCGTCGAAGCCGATATAGGCGAAGAACACGATGGACGCCGCGCGCAGCACGCCACTCCAGCCGAACTCACCGAAGGTGCCGGTATTGGCAGGAATGAACGGGGTCCAGTTGGCCGGGTCGATGTACATGGCGCCAAAACCGACGAACAGGCAGATCACCGCCACCTTGATGGCGACGATGACGGCATTGACGAAGGTGGACTGGGTGACGCCGACGTATAGCAGGCCGGTGATGGCGGCCACGATCAGTACCGCAGGCAGGTTGAACAGCTTGCCCGAAGAGATGAAATGACCGTCCTGCCAGGCGATGGGGGCAGCGGTAAGTGCGTCGGGGAAGGGCAGGTTCAAGGTGGTGGTGAGGAAGCTGATCAGGTAAGCCGACCAGCCCACCGCCACCGATGCCGAAGCAAACAGGTATTCCAGCACCAGGCACCAGCCGATGAACCAGGCCACGCCTTCGCCCATGGTGGCGTACGAATAGGAATAGGCACTGCCGGAAACCGGCATCATTGCCGCGAACTCGGCATAGCACAGGCCGGCGAAGGCGCAGGCCAGGCCAGCCAGCACGAAGGACAGCATGATCGCGGGCCCGGCATGGTTGGCCGCAGCCTGGCCGGTCACCACGAAGATGCCGGCGCCGATGACTGCGCCCATGCCCAGCAGGATCAGATGCTTGGCTGTGAGGGTCCGCTTGAGCGTGGCTTCGCCTTGCAGGCTGCCTTCGACCGGTTCACCGGCATCGACATGTGCAGCCGGTTCGACCGGTTTGACCCTCAACAGAGTTTTAAGCATTGCGCTGGTTCCCAAACTGTTTGATGGCCCGCGCGCCGGGGCGGCGGGACCGTTTTTGTTGCGCCGCAAGCTGAACGGTCGGCAACCACCCTACCTTGCCAAAGGTGGCGAAACTCGACAAGCGCAACTGCAACATCGACAGCGATAATGGCTGCCGGATCGAAATGATGGGATGTGCTTACAGTCATGCTTGCGGCGGATCGGCAGTTGCGACAGGCGCTTACGGATTATTCCCGGGTACATCGGGACCATGACGCGGTAGCGCGTGAGTTCCTGACCCTGCTTGAGGAGGGTGGGGTGGACCCCTTCACCCGTGAACGGCTGGCCGGCCACTTCACCGGCAGTGCCTGGTTGGTCAGTGCCGATGGCGAACGGGCTTTGCTAACCCACCACCGCAAGCTGCAGCGCTGGTTGCAGCTGGGCGGACATGCCGACGGTGACCATGATCTGGCGGCGGTGGCCCTGCGCGAGGCCGAGGAAGAGTCGGGCCTGCAGGGGCTGGTACTGGCGTCAACGGCAATCTTTGATCTGGACAAGCATTGGATCCCTGAGCGCAAGGACGTGCCGGGGCATTGGCATTACGACGTGCGCTACGTGGTGGTGGCCGCTGCCGATGAGCGGTTCGTGGTCAGTGAGGAGTCGTTGGAGCTGGCGTGGCGGCCGGTGGCCGAGATTGCCGGGGACAGCGATGAATCGCTGCGCCGCATGGCCATGCGCTGGATGCAGCGCGAGGGGTAGGCGCGGCGGAAGACCGTCAGGCTCGGTGTGATTTTTCCGCGACTGTTGGTGTTGCGGGAAAGCCCTGTCGAGCATGGCCCGGCATTTCGGCTCCCTCCCTTTCGCGCAGCGAAGGGGAGGGTTGGGGAGGGGTGATCTTGCTGTTGTGTGCCTGGATAGCCGCATGCCGAGCATGGCTCGGCACTACATTGGTTGTGCCGGGAAGGGCGCTGCCGAGCATGGCTCGGCACTACCTTCAGTACAGGATGCGGGTACGCAGGGTGCACTGGATCGCTGCCAGTTCCTCGCGGATGGCCGCGGCCTGTTCCTCGGTGGCGCTGATGTCGATCACCACGTAGCCGACCTTGGGGTCGGTGCGCAGGAACTGGCCGTCGATGTTCAGGTTGTGGCGCGAGAAGATCTCGTTGATCTTGGACAGCACGCCCGGCACGTTGCGGTGGATGTGCAGCAGGCGCAGGCTCTGTTCGTGTTCGGGCAGGGTCACTTCCGGGAAGTTGACCGCCGACAGGGTGGAGCCGTTGTCGCTGTAGCGCACCAGCTTGGCGGCCACTTCCACGCCGATGTTTTCCTGCGCTTCCAGGGTGGAGCCGCCCACGTGGGGGGTCAGGATCACGTTGTCATGCGCGGCCAGTGGCGATTCGAACAGATCGCCATTGCCCTTGGGTTCGACCGGGAACACGTCCACGGCGGCACCGCCCAGGTGACCCGAACGCAGCGCTGCATCCAGTGCGTCGATATCGACAACGGTGCCACGCGCGGCATTGATCAGGTGCGCGCCCTTCTTCATCTTGCCCAGCTGTTCGGCGCCGATCATCCACTGGGTGGAGCCGTTTTCCGGCACGTGCAGGGTGACCACGTCCGAGCGCGCCAGCAGGTCGTCGAGGCTGATGGCCGGGTGCGCATTGCCCAGCGACAGCTTGGTTTCGATGTCGTGGAAGATCACGTGCATGCCCAGTGCCTCGGCCAGTACGCCGACCTGGGTGCCGATGTGGCCGTAGCCAATGATGCCCAGCGTCTTGCCGCGGACTTCATGGCTGCCCGCAGCCGACTTGGACCAGCCGCCGCGGTGGCATTCGGCATTCTTCTGCGGGATGCCACGGGTCAGCATGATCGCCTCGGCAATCACCAGCTCGGCCACCGAACGGGTGTTGGAGTAGGGCGCATTGAAGACCGGGATGCCGGCCAGTTCGGCCGCTTCCAGGTCAACCTGGTTGGTGCCGATGCAGAAGCAGCCCACCGCGATCAGGCGCTTGGCATGCGCCAGTACCTCGGCGCTGAGGTGGGTGCGCGAGCGGATGCCGACGATGTGGGCTTCGGCGATGCGCGCCTTCAACTCCTCTTCCGGCAGTGACTTGCTGTACAGCTCGATCTGCGAGTAACCGGCCGCCTTGAAGACGTCCACGGCGGTCTGGCTGACCCCCTCAAGCAACAAAACGCGGATGTCCTGCTTCGGGAACGAGGTCTTCTTGGGCGACATGTCGTGGACGGCGGCGAAGGTGGGTAGGTCGCCAACTATGCCAGAACGGCGCGCCGATTTGTGCGCTGCGCAACGCGGCAAGGCCTTGATGGTAAAAGGTTTCATATGAAATCCACGGCGCGCGTGAGGCCTCACTACGGACACTGGACGGCACGCGGCCGGGCTGTCACGCTTGGCGGCTTTCACGCCGCCGAAACACCGCCATGACCGATCCGCGCCTGGAAACCCTGTTGCAGTCCTGCCCCGAGCTGCGTCTGAAGACCGACGATGGCGACCTGGAGCACTACGGCCGCGATTGGACCCGGCGCTGGACGCCGGCGCCGCTGGCCATCGCCCTGCCGGGCAGTGTGGAAGAGGTACAGGCGGTGATGCGCTGGGCCAACGCGCACAAGGTGGCCGTGGTGCCGTCCGGCGGTCGTACCGGCTTGTCCGGCGGCGCCGTGGCTGCCAATGGCGAGCTGGTGCTGAGCCTGGAGCGCATGAACAAGGCGCTGGCGTTCGATGCGGTGGACCGCACCCTGGTGGTGCAGGCCGGCATGCCGCTGGAAGCACTGCACAACGCGGCCAAAGAACATGGGCTGATCTATCCGGTGGATTTCGCCGCGCGCGGTTCGTGTTCGATCGGCGGCAATATCGCCACCAATGCCGGCGGCATCCGCGTGATCCGTTACGGCAATACGCGTGAATGGATTGCCGGGCTCAAGGTGGTTACCGGCAATGGCGAGCTGCTCGAGCTCAACAAGGGCCTGATCAAGAATTCCAGTGGTTACGACTTCCGCCAGCTGATGATTGGCTCGGAAGGCACGCTGGGCATCGTGGTCGAGGCCACCGTGCGCCTGACCGACCCGCCGCCGGCCACCAATGTGATGGTGCTGGCACTGCCGTCCTTTGAAGTGCTGATGCAGGTGTTTGCCGCGTTCCGCGAGCGGCTGCAGCTGGAGGCCTTCGAGTTCTTCACCGACCTGGCGGTCAAGCACGTCACCGCGCATGGCGCGCAGTATCCGTTCGAGGACATCCACCCTTACTACGTGGTGACCGAGTACGCCTCCGCCGACGAGGCCGGCGAAGCCGCCGCGCTGGCGGCATTCGAGTACTGCATGGAGCAGGGCTGGGTGCTGGATGGTGTGATCAGCACCAGCGAAGCACAGGCACAGCAGCTATGGCGCCTGCGCGAAGGCATCACCGAGTCGGTGGCGCGCTACAAGCCATATAAGAATGATGTGTCGGTGCGGATATCGGCGATGCCGGCGTTCCTGGCTGAAACCCAGGCGCTGATCAATGGCGCCTACCCGCATTTCGAGGTGGTCTGGTTCGGCCACATCGGTGACGGCAACCTGCATATCAATGTGCTCAAACCCGATGACACCAGCGATGCCGAGTTCCTCAGCCAGTGCGAGCACGTGACCAAGCTGCTGGCGCAGGTGTTGCACCGCTTTGACGGCAGCATTTCGGCCGAGCATGGCATCGGGCTGGTCAAGAAGGCCTACCTGGCCAGCACCCGCAGCGATGCCGAGGTGGCCTTGATGCGCGGGGTCAAGCGTGTCTTCGACCACAACGGTCTGCTGAATCCGGGCAAGGTATTCGACCTGTGAGCGTGGGCCCGCTACTCTTTGCCTCCTTCTTTATCCGATGTTGACCTGACGATGATTCGCCCGATCCTGTTCTGCGCGTTGCTTGCCCTGCCGATGTCGGTGTTCGCCTCCAGTTTTGCCGGTAGTTCGGCAGGCTCGGCCAGCGGGGCTTCCTCCAACTCCTCGGGCAGCTCGTCCGGTGATGACAAGGTACTGCTGGACGCGCGTGATGATGCGGCCAATTTTGTCGCCAGCGAGGGCGTCATTCGTGGTGCCTGGCTGGAAGCGGCGTTCATCCAGCTGCGTGAGCGCGATGCCGCCGCCCGCGACGCCAGCGACCTGGTCCTGGCACGGAAGATCCTGGCCCTGTGATGGCCGGCGGCCGGCCGCCGCGCTGGCGGTGGTTGGCGTCATGCGTGTTTGCTGTGGCTGCGGCCACCGCCTCGGCGCAGGTGCCGCTGCAGGTTGAACTGACAGACCCAGAGCTGAGTGCCGCCGAACGGCAGGCAACGCAGCAGTTGATAGACGATGTGCTTGCGCGCCTGCCGGCGCGGATGCAGCAGGCGGCGCCGGCCCCCCTGCAGCTGCGCTGGCGGCAGGACCTGCCTGCGCATGTGCAGGGCCGCGCGACCGGGCGCAGGCTTGGGCTGGATCGGCGTCTGCTGGCACCGTTGCTGCAGCAGGACGACGCTGCCTGGCCGCACGCGCGGGCGGCCCTGATTCATGAAATCGCCCACGCGCTGGATCGTTCTGCGCAGGGCCGATGGTCACGGCAGGCGCGCTTCCTGGACCTGGCCGGCTGGCAGCAACGGCCACTGCTGCCGGGGCGCAGCCGTAACCGCAATAGTCTGCGCAGCCCCGATCTGTACGAGCTGCACAGCCCCGCGGAGTTCTTCGCGGTGAATCTTGAACACTACCTGCTTGACCCGGACTATCGCTGCCGGCGCCCTGCCTTGCATGCGTGGATGCAGATGCAGCTGGGCAGTGTGCCAGGGGCAGTGCCGGCGGCTTGCACGCAGACCCTGCCGTTGATGCAGGCCGACGAGCAGGCAGGCAGCATCGCCCTGGTTGGTGTGGACCCGGGGCGTGTCTATCAGGTGGACTATCTGCTGGCCGAGGGCAACAACCAGCTCATGAGCCGGTGGGGCCACAGCATGCTGCGGTTGGTGATCTGCGCGCCTGGACGAGTGCCGGGGCCGGCTTGCCGGATGGACCTGCAGCACCACCTGGTGCTGTCTTTCCGCGCCTTTGTCGGCGATGTGCAGATATCCAGCCTGCGCGGACTCACCGGCTCCTACCCCTCGCGGCTGTATGTGCTGCCGCTGAACCGCGTGATCGACGAGTACACCAAGGTCGAGCTGCGCCCGGTTTCATCCACTCCGCTGGCGCTGCAGCCTGAAGAGATACAGGCCTTGTTGCAGCAGGCAGCACAGCTGCATTGGGCTTACGACGGCCGTTACTACTTCATCAGCAACAACTGCGCGGTGGAGACATGGAAGCTGCTGCATGACGGGGTGCCGCGTTTTGGCGAGCAGCCGCTGGCATCGATCACCCCTACCGGCCTGCTGGCGCGCCTGCGCAGGCAGGAGCTGAGCAGCGCCGCGCCGTCGCATCGGGCACAGGCCATCCGCGAGGGCTATTACTTCGAATCGGCGGCCACCCACCATGCAGCGGTGTTCGGTGTTGCGCGCACGGCGCTGGCGCTGCCGGTGCAGACCTCCGATCAATGGTTGGCGCTGCCTGCGGCACAGCGGCGGCGCTGGTTCGCGGCCGCTGATGGCAAGGCGCTGGCCGCGCTGCTGGTATTGGAGCAGGCAGCCTGGCGGCGCCAGGAACTACTGGCCCGTGATGCCCTCAAGCGGCAGTTGTTGTCACCGAAGGCGGGCGCCGCACAGCGGCAGCAGTTCGACGCGCTGATGGCCCGGGCCGGTGCACTGCTGGCGCCCGGAAGCCTGCCGCTGCCCGGCTACGGTTTGCCGTCTTTGGCCGAACGCGGTGCGCTGCAGGCGCAGGTGGCCGACGGTGCTCAGGCCGCTGTCGGCCAGTGGCAGGCCTTGCGCCAGGCGGCGGTCGCGCTGCTGTCGCCGGCCCAGCAGGCCGAATTGGCGGACCTGGAGGCAAACCTTGAAAGCCTGCGCCACGGCCTGCGTTTGCGGTACGGTACGCAACCAGGGGAGTCGGCCGCTGTTTCTGCAGCGGCTCGGGATGGTTTCAAGGAGAAAACGGTTGAGCACGATGGCAGACCCACAGCGGGGGGCGACTGAGGGGGCGTTGGCGCAGGGGGTGATGCAGTTGCGCTCCTGCGCGATCCTTGGATTGGATGGGGATGGGCAGATAAACGCCTGCAACGCAGGGGTGGAGGCCATTTTTGGCTACAGCCGCGACGAACTATGCGGCAAAGGCTTTGCCTGTCTGTTCAGTGCCGCCGATGCCGGCCGTGGCACCGACCGGCAGGTGCTTGAACGCGCGCTGGAACAACATTTCGAGGAAATGGGCCTGCCGATGGTGCGCAAGGACGGCACCCGTTTCCGCGCCACGCTGATGCTGGAACAGGTAGGCACCGCGCAGCGGCCGCAGGTGCTGGTGGTGGTGCGTGACATCAGCGAGTACTTCCAGACCCAGAAGCGGGTGCGCGAGGCGCAGGAAATCGCCCTGCGTGCGCAGCGCCTGGATGCGGTCGGCAAGTTGACCCTGGGGCTGTCGCACGACTTCAACAATCTACTGTCGGTGATCGGCAACAGCCTGGACATGCTGGCCGCGCGGCGTACCGGCGACGAAAGCGCGCGCCGCATCATGGATATAGCCCACCGTGCGGTGGAGCGGGGCACCCAGCTGACCCGGCAGATGCTGGCATTTGGCCGTGGGCAGACGCTGGTGCCGCAGCGCAGCCATGTGCATGACCTGGTGTACGGGTCATTGGAGCTGTACCGCCGTGTCTGCGGGCAGACCATCCAGCTCGCTGTCGAGTTGGAAAAGGACCTGCCGCCGATCTCGGTGGACGTGGGCCAGTTGGAGGCGGCGCTGCTCAACCTGCTCAGCAACAGCCGTGATGCCATGCACGGGGTGGGCAGGGTGGTGCTGGAGGCGCGCCAGCAGACCATGCTGGTGCCCAATGGCCATGGCGAGGAGGCACCATTCGTCTGCATCACCGTGGGTGACAGCGGGCCGGGCATCCAGGCCGAGATCCAGGACAGCGTGTTCGAGCCGTTCTTCACCACCAAGGGGGTGGGCGACGGCAGCGGCCTGGGCCTGAGCCAGGTCTACGGCTTTGCAGCGCAGTCAGGCGGCACCGCCATCATTGGTACGTCGGCACTGGGTGGCGCGGCCATCTCGTTGTGCTTCCCGGTGGCACACGCAACGGCATGAAGAAGAAAGGGCGCCGTTGGCGCCCTTTCACTGTTGCGTCAGTCAGCGCGGCCGCCGAATTCACCGGTGGTGGTATTCACCAGGATGCGTTCGCCGTTGACGATGTACTCGGGCACCATGATTTCGATGCCGGTGTTGAGCTTGGCCGGCTTGGGACGCTTGGTAGCCGTGCCACCCTTCAGTTCCGGCGGGGTCTCCACCACTTCCAGGGTCACGTGCTGCGGCATCTGGATAGCCACCGGCTGGTCGTCGATGACCTGCACGTAGATGCCGGTCAGGCCTTCGGTGATGTAGCCGGCGTCATCGCCGATCACGTCCGCATCCAGCGTGTACGGGGTGTAGTCCTCGTCGTCGAGGAACACGAAGGCATCGCCATCCATGTACGAGAAGCTGGACTGGCGGCGCAGCAGCTCGACTTCGTTCAGGTTGTCATCGGCATCGAAGCTGGCATCGAGCTTGTTGCCGCCCGGCACGCTGTACATGATGAAGCGGAAGCGGACGTTGCCGCCGCGGCCCTGCGGCGAGCTGCGCTCGATGTCGCGGACCTGGTAGACGCCGTTGTTGTACTCGACGACGTTGCCTTTCTTGATGTCGTTGGCTTTCATAAATGCGGGGACTGGGGAATAGGGAATCGGCAATGGAAGGTCAACCACCTTCCATGCAACGGGCAGGCAATGAGGTTCAGGCAAGGGTGAAGCGATAGCGGGGTTCTAATCCCCGCTCTCTATTCCCCATTCCCGGCTCAATTACTTCGGTGCCAGACGCACAGCACCGTCAAGGCGAATAGTCTCACCGTTGAGGTAGGTATTGCCAATGATATGGCCGACCAGGCTGGCGAAATCGGCCGGCAGGCCCAGCCGCGACGGGAAGGGAATGGAGGCGGCCAGCGATTCCTGCACGTTCTGCGGCATGCCATCGACCATCGGGGTCCAGAATACGCCCGGGGCGATGGTCAGCACGCGGATGCCGAAACGGGCCAGCTCGCGTGCCATCGGCAGGGTCATGCCGACCACGCCGCCCTTGGACGCCGAATACGCGGCCTGGCCGATCTGGCCTTCGTAGGCGGCCACCGAGGCGGTGTTGATGATCACGCCGCGCTCGCCGTCGCCGTTGGCCTCGTTGTGCTGCATCAGCTCGGCGGCGGCCTTGGCGACGTTGAAGCTGCCGACCAGGTTGACCATCACCGTGGTCTGGAAGTTGGCCAGCGGCATGGCCGCCTCGCGGCCGAGCACGCGGCCGGCGCCGAGGATGCCGGCGCAGTTCATCACCACGTTCAGGCCGCCCAGGAACGCGCGTGCGGCGGCCAGGTTGGCGGCCACGCCGGCTTCGTCGGTGACGTTGGTGCTGAAGTAATGCGCATTGTCGGCGCCCAGCTCGGCGACCGCGGCGGCGCCTTTTTCGTCGTTGAGGTCGAACAGGGCGACCTTGCCGCCATTGGCGACCAGGTACTGGGCCACACCCAGGCCAAGGCCGGAAACGCCACCGGTGATGACGGCACGAACGGAGGACAGCTGCATTGGAACAATCCTGCGGGAAAGAACCCTGGATTCTAGCCGATGGCCAGCCTGCGCCAAGTACGCGACCGGACCTAGCCCAGTCGCCTTGCGAAGGCGTCAGGTGCCAGCCCGGGCGCGAACAGGAAGCCTTGCCCCACTGGTACTCCCAGCCCCAGCAGGAAATTGCGCTGGGCCTCCGACTCGATGCCTTCGGCCACCAGTCCCAGCCCCAGGCTGCGGGCGATGCCACAGACCGCCTCGCAGACCGCCACATCGGAGGGGTTGTCCGGGACGCCACTGATGAACAGCTGGCTCAGTTTGAGCCCATGGATGGGCAGGGTGCGCAGGTAGTTGAGCGCGCTGTAGCCCTCGCCGAAATCGTCGATGGTCAGCACCACACCCATCTCGCGCAGTTCGGCGAAGGTGCGCAGGGTGGCGGGAGCATCTTCGATCAGCACCCGCTCGGTGAATTCCAGTTCCAGTGCCTGGCCGGGCAGCCGGTAGTGGGCCAGCACGTCGCGCACCTGGCGGGCCAGGCGGTCACCACTGAACTGGCGATAGGAGACATTGATCGCCACCCGTACCAGCCCACGGCCCTGGTCCTGCCACTCGCGCACCTGGCGGCAGGCCTGGTGCAGTACCCATTCGCCGATGCGTACGATGTCACCGGTGTTCTCCGCATGGCTGATGAAGATGTCAGGCCGCAGCTCGCCAAGCTGGCGGTCGCGCCAGCGGATCAATGCTTCGCAGGCCACCGTGGTGCCGCTGCGCAGCTCCACCTGCGGCTGGTAGACCAGCCGGAATTCATCGCGTTCCAGCGCCTTGCGAAGGCGCCGTTCGATCTGCAGGCGGTCGCGCTGGCGCCGTGCCAGTTCCGGCGAGAACAACTGCCAGCCGTTGCGGTCACGGCGCTTGCATTCGTACATCGCCAGGTCGGCGTTCTGGATCAGTTGTTGCGGGCGCTGGCCGTCGCGCGGCGCGCGGGCGATGCCGATGCTGGTGGTCACCGCGAACTCATCCTTGCCGAACTGGAACGGCGGCACGAAAGCCTGGGTGATGGCCTGGGCCAGCCGTTCGGGGCGTTCTGGCAGGTCGCGGGCGTCACAGGTCACCACGAACTCATCGCCGCCGAAGCGGGCCAGCAGGCCTTCGGTGCCAATCGCGTCGCGGATGCGCCGGGTAGCTTCGATCAGCAACTGGTCGCCGGCGTTGTGGCCCAGCACGTCGTTGACCATCTTGAAACGGTCCAGGTCGATGTACAGCACCGCCACCTCGGCATGCGAGGGGTTGCCCAGGCGCGCTTCCAGGTCGGTCAGCGCGGCGTCGCGGTTCATGATGCCGGTCAGCGGGTCGGTGCGGGCCTGGTTCTTGAGCGTTTCCTCGGCGTGCTTGGGCTCGGTGATGTCCTGCAGGGTGCCGGCGATCCGGCTGGAGGCCAGGTCGCCAGCCTCGACTTCGCCGATCATGCGGATCCAGAAACTGTGGCCGTCGCTGCGTTGGCCCTGCAGCTCCAGCTCAAAGCCGTTGCGCAGCTCCACCACGGTATCCATTGCTGCCAGCAACTGCAGGCGCGCGGCCGGGCTCAGGCAGGCCACCAGGCCCTCCAGATCCGTCGGTGCGAGCTGCTGGCCGAGGATGCGCTGTGCCTCGCCGGTCAGGTACAGGCGCTGCTGGCTGCGGTCCCACTCCCAACCGCCAATGTGCGCCAGCGACTGGGCGCGATCGAACAGGGCGTGGTCCCGCTTGAGTTCGGTGATGTCACTGAACAGGGAAAACACATGGTCGGGCAGGTCGCAGCCGGAGGAAAACACCGGCACGGTGGTGATCGATATCCAGATCATGCGACCGTGCGGACGGTGGTACAGGCCGATGATGGTGCTGGGGATGATGCGGCCTTCGCGGAAGGCCTTGGCCACCGGCCATTGCTCACTGCGCAGGCGGCGGCCGCGCTCGTCGACGGTGATCCAGTCCTCGTTGTCCAGCGGCACCCGCGAGGGGGTTTGCACGCCGGTGTTGAAGATCCGGTGCGCGGCCGGATTGGCGGCAAGGATGCTGAGGTTGCGGTCGAACAGCATGACGCCCTTGTCGATCGATTCCAGCAGCAGCCGGTAGCGCGTTTCTGCCTGCCAGCGCCGGCTCAGGTCGCGGGCCACGGCAACGATGCAGTGCTCGCCGTCATGCTCGAACGCGGCCGAATGCACCTCCACCGGGAAACGGCTGCCATCACCGCGCATGTTGGTGACTTCCACCACGTAGGTTTCGCCGCGGTTGAGCGTCTCCCAGACCGGCTCCAGGTGGTCGGCGGGCAGGTCGGGGTTGAGGAGTTCGATGGGTTGGCCGACGATTTCCTCGCGGGTGCGGCCGTAGGCGCGCACGCCCGCGCTGTTGACGTCCAGCACCGTGCCGGTGGCGCTGAGGATGCTGACCGGGTCGGGTACCGCATCGAACAGGGCGGCATAACGGCGTTGCGCGGACTGGCGTTCGCTCATGGCTTCACGCAGGGCGTCCCGCGCGGCCAGCAGCACGGGTTGCAGCTGCAGTGGCAGGGGCTGGTGCAGGGCCTGTTCCAGACCGGCGAGCGCATCCACGTGGGCGGTCGGGTGACCACCGTCGTCGGGAACTATGCGCTGGCCGGATCCGGTCATGACACTGTCATTGCCCTGGCTGTCTTGCTGCCTGTCTGCCGGCCCAGCCGTTCGGCGAGCCAGTTCCCCGTTGCGGCCAGCGCGGCAAGATCAATGCCGGTGACCATCCCCATGCCGTGCAACATATACACCACATCTTCGCTGGCGACATTACCGCTGGCGCCACGGGCATAAGGGCACCCCCCGGTGCCTGCCACCGCCGAATCTACCACGCGTACACCTGCCTCAAGGCAGCTGGCGATGTTGGCCAGGGCCTGGCCATAGGTATCGTGGAAGTGCACGGCAAGGTCGGCCATAGGCAGTTCACCGGCAACGGCCAGCAGCATGGCGCGGGCCTTGGCCGGGGTGCCGACGCCAATGGTGTCGCCCAGTGAAATCTCGTAGCAGCCCATGGCATGCAGACGTGCCGCCACCTTGACCACGTCGGCCAGCGGTACCTGGCCCTGGTAAGGGCAGCCCAGCACGGTGGAGACATAACCCCGCACCTTCACACCATCGGCCTTGGCGCGGGCCAGGATGGGTTCAAAGCGCAGCAACGACTCATCGATGCCGGCATTGGTATTGGTGCGGTTGAACTGCTCGGAGGCCGCGGTGAATACCGCAACTTCCTCCACGCCCACCGCGCGGGCGCGGTCATAGCCCTGTTCGTTGGGCACCAGTACCGGGTAGCTGATGCCGGGGCGGCGCTGGATGCCGCTGAACACCTGCGCGGCATCGGCCAGCTGCGGTACCCATTTGGGGCTGACGAAACTGGTGGCTTCGATGCTTTTCAGGCCTGTGGCCGAAAGCCGATCGATCAGGGCGATCTTGTCGGCGGTGGCGACCTGCTGCTTTTCGTTCTGCAGGCCGTCGCGCGGGCCTACTTCAACAATACGGACGAAATCGTTCACGGTGCTTTCCTGTCAGCCCAGCTGGGGGCGCGTTTTTCCAGGAAGGCGCTCAATCCTTCCTTGCCTTCATCGGAGGCCCGCAAGGCGGCGATAAGGCCCGCGTTGGCGCGGTCCAGGCCGTCGCGGTCGCCGACCGCAGCACAGACCTCGCGCACCAGTATCTTGGCCGAGGCGGCGGCTACCGGCCCGGCCTTGGCCAACAAGGCCAGTTGCGCCTGTACGGCGGCGTCAAGCGCGTCGGCCGCGACCACCTGGTGGACCAGGCCGATCTGCAGGGCGGTGGCGGCCTCGAAATGCTCGCCGGTGGCGAACCAGCGGCGCGCCTGGCGGGGGCCGATGGCGGCGATGACATAGGGTGAAATCACTGCGGGTAGCAGGCCCAGGCGGCTTTCGGTGAGGCCGAAGCGCGCCCCTTCGGCGGCGATGGTGATGTCACAGCAGGCCACCAGGCCGACACCGCCACCAAAGCTGGCGCCTTGCACGCGGGCGATGGTCGGCTTGGGCAACTCGTCCAGGGTGCGCATCAGCCGTGCCAGTGCCAACGCGTCAATGCGGTTTTCTTCCTGGCTGGCGCTGGCCATGGCGCGCATCCATTGCAGGTCTGCACCGGCAGAGAACGAGGCACCATTGCCGGCCAGCACCACGGCGCGCACGCTGGGGTCGTTGCCCACCGCTTCCAGCGCCTCGGTGAGGGCCTGGATCAGGCCGGCGTCAAAGGCGTTGTGCAGCTCGGGGCGGTTCAGGGACAGGGTGGCTACCGCGCCCTGGTGGTGTACGTGCAACGCATCGCTCATCGGGAAAGCCTGTCTGACGTTATCGCGCGCATGATTGTTGGCGCCGGCCGGCTTTGACAAGGGCGGGGGACACCGTTGTTCCAAAGGGTGGGCCGGGAAGGCTTGCGGGGCAAAGGTTTCAGGCGTTACTACGGCATTGGCGGCGCGCGCTGGGCCGGCACGGTGCAGGGCATGTTCGCGGTGCATTGCGCGTGGTGGCCGCTACCATGGGCCTCTTCCATGGGAGTGATGCGCATGTCTGTCGTGCTGTATGGATCGCAAAGTACCGCTTCGCTGGTGGTGCACTGGTTGTTGATCGAGCTGGGCATCGCCCATGAACTGCACCAGCTTGATTTCGAGCGCCGCGAACAGAAGTCGCCGGACTACCTGGCATTGAACCCGGCCGGACGCGTGCCCACCCTGCTGATCGATGGACAGGTGCTGACCGAATCGGCGGCGATCGCCATGCACCTGGCCGATCTGCACCCGCAGGCCGGGCTGGCGCCGGCACCGGGTACCCCGGCGCGGGGCGACTATTACCGCTGGATGTGTTTCTGCGTGTACACCCTGATGCCTGCCTACCGCGGATGGTTCTACCCGCAGGAGCCCGCGGGGCCGGCGTGTGCCGATGCCGCGCGCGAACAGGCGCGCCAGCAACTGGAAGCCGCCTGGCAGCAGTTGGACGCCCATCTGGCAGGCAAGGGCCCCTACGTGCTGGGGGCGCAACCATGCACGGCGGACTTCATGTTGACCATGCTGATGCGCTGGAGCCGCAACATGCCGCGGCCCACCGACAGCTGGCCGGCGCTGGCCGCGCATGCCGCGCGCATGAAGGCGCGACCTGCCTTTGCCGAGGTCTACCGGCGCGAGGGCATCAGCGACTGGCGCTGAGGGCGGCGCTCAGTCCACGTAGTCGTCGTACTTGCGACCACCCTGGAACGGCATCAGGTGCTGTTTGACGATGCCATTGGGCACGGTCTCCAGCTTCATCACACCGTATTCCAGTGGCCATTGGGCCTGGTCCGGTGGCAGCTTGAAGGTGCCCATCAGCATGTCCACCAAGGGCAGGTGGATGGCGTAATTGACGTCGATGTATTCCTTCTGCCGCGCATGGTGCCAGTGGTGGTAGCGCGGCAGCACCAGCAGGTACTCCAGCCAGCCGAAGCGGATGCCCAGGTTGGCATGCGCCAGCACCGCCTGCAGACCCACCAGGATGACATAGGCGTTCACCGCCGGGGTCGAGAAGCCCAGTACCAGCAGCGGCAGCAGTACTGCGCTGCGGGTCATCACGATCTCCACCACATGGATGCGCGAGCCGGCCAGCCAATCCATGTGGCGGCTGGAGTGGTGCACGGCGTGGAAGCGCCAGAGCCAGGGGATGTTGTGGTACGCGCGGTGCAGAAGGGCCTGGGCCATGTCGGCCACGAACACGGCGATGAGGAACTGTGCCCACACCGGCAGTGACTGGATGGCGGCCTTGAGCGCCGGGAATGCCGCCAGCCCGGCGATGGTGGAAGTGGAGGCAGTGACCAGGATCAGGATGAACTGCACCAGTACATGGCTCATGAAGAAGTACGCCACGTCGGTGCGCCAGCCCGGCCGCAGCGGAGACAGCGCGCGTTTGCCCAGGTAGTGCTCCAGCGGCACGAACACCAATGCGGAAAAGAACAGCGACAGCACGAACCAGTCCAGCCCCAGCGAGTAGGGTGTATGGCCGATGGCATCGAACTGCACGTTGGTGCCGCCCAGCAGCACGGCAAGCGTGGCACTGGCCACGCCCAGCGTGGCGATGCGTTTGTTGCGGTCGCGCAGGATCGCCACGGTACCCATGAAGAAGGCGGCGGCCAGCCCGACCAGCAACAGGTGGCGGGCGAACTGCTCGTTGTAGACCGCGCGGAACTCGCGGCTGGTCAGCAGCTCGGGAAAATGGAAGCAGGCCACGGCGAGCAGGCTCAGCAGGCCGAGCAGGGCGGAACTGTAGGCAAAGAACGAACGGCGTTGGCGTTGCATGCGACGACTTCCTGTCGGGACGCGGCCGATTCTGCCTGCGCAGCGTCGTCGGTGGAAGGCTGTCCCGGTACGGTCACCCATGCTTCACGTCGGCTGCGCGTCGCAGCGGTTAGCGTTGTCCCGGGCCGGTTTTGCCCGGCCATGCCCGATTGGAGACTTCGCGATGAACATGTTGAGCGTTCCGGTAAGCGCTGACGATCACATGCAGGGCGATGCGGCGGCGCCGGTGGTGCTGGTGGAGTACGCCGACTACCAGTGCCCGTATTGCGGCGAGGCGTTCTCGCTGGTGCAGCGGCTGCAGCAGCGCTTCGGCGACAGCCTGTGCGTGGTGTTCCGCAATTTCCCGTTGGTGCAGTCACACCCGCAGGCATTGCCGGCGGCGATCACCGCCGAGTACGCCGCCGACCACGGCAAGTTCTGGCAGGCCCATGACGCCTTGTTCCGCAACCAGCAGCAGCTGGGCGAGCTGGTGTACCGGGAGCTGATGCGCGAGCTGGGCCTGCCCGAAGACGGGCTGGCTGCCGCCATGGACAACACCGGCTACCTGCAGCGCATCCAGCGTGATGTGGATAGTGGAATGCGCAGCGGCGTCAGCGGTACCCCGGCGTTCTTCATCAACGGCCGCATGTTCCAGCCCCAGCGCAGCTTCGAGGAGCTCTACGACGCCATCGTCGAAGCCGGTGGCAATCCGCCCAGGTGATGCTGTGGCAGGGGTGGTGCAGGCCGCGAGGCCGGCAAGCTCCGCAATCCAAAGGGGACGGAAGCCTTGGTATGTGCGGGCTTCGGACATGCGAGCCCCGGCCGCCGCGTTGCGTCGCAGGCGCAGAAGAGTGGCTGCGGGATGGGCTTTGCGCAGATGGTGCCAACTTGCCCGGGTGCAGTCGGCCCTGCTTGCCTCAGCCGATCAACGCCATCACTTTCTCCGGCGGGCGGCACAGGGCGGTGCCCTTGCGGGTGCGCACGATCGGGCGATTGATCAGGCTGGGGTGCGCGGCCATCGCTGCAACCAGGGCTGCCTCGTCCTCCAGCTGACTGGACAGGCCCAGCTCGGCGTAGGCCTGCTCCTTGGTCCGCAGCAGTTCGCGCGCAGGCAGGCCCATTTCATCGAGCAGTGCCCGCAGCTGCGTGGTTGATGGCGGGGTGTCCAGGTAATTGATCACCTCTACCTCCACCCCGGCGTCCTGCAGCAGTGCCAGCGCGCCACGCGAATTGGAGCAGCGGTTGTTGTGCCAGATGGTTGCCTTCATTGCCTTAGAACCACTCCAACAGAGAAACACCTACGCCGATATAGGTGGCGCGGTGGTTGTAATCAATCATGCTTTCGCCATAGCCATCGAACACCTGTACGTGGCCACGCAGCAGGTTGTTGATCGGGAAGCCGTAATCCACCTGCAGCGAGCCGTGCGAGCGGTCGCCGCTGCGCAGCGAGTGGCGGCCGGTCAGGGCCAGCTCATGGCCATTGCGGTTGTAGACCAGGGTGGCGTCGCCGCGGCCCATGTAGTCCTCGATATCGGGATTGTTGTCATCCCGGCGGCCTTCGGGGATGCGGTACCAGGGACGCAGCATGATGGCCCAGTTCTCGCGGTCCAGGCCGATGTTGGCCACCACCCGGTTCCAGCTGCGCGACAGGGGGTCGCTGCGGCCGTTGGACTGGTGGTTGAGGCTGATGCCGGTCATGCGCCCGTTCCAGCCAAGCAGCGAATAGCCGTTGCGGAAGGTCAGCATCACCTCGGGCTCGTAGTTGGTTTCGCGGAACGGTCGTGACAGTTCGCTGTTGTAGGCCTGCCAGCGCGAGCTCTGGGTATAGCCGACCCAGATGTCGCCGTTGTCGCCGAACAGGTTCTCGGTGACCTTGGTCTTGAAGCTGAGCTGGAACTTCAGCTCGGTGCTTTCCAGCTCTTCTGCCTGGGTGACCGTATTGTTGGGGTTGGGCGAGTGCGGCATCTCGTTGGGCTTGCTGCTCCAGAACGCAGGCAGCAGGTAGACCGGCTTGTAGGCACGCAGCTGGAACAGGCCCAGCTTGGAATCCTTGGCCAGCTCCCAGCGGCTGTCCAGCAGCGAGCCGCGGCCCGCGTTGGCGGCAGCAGCGGCCAGGTCATCGTGGGCGAACAGTTCGTTGCGGCGCGGATCTTCCGCATCGAGCTGCTTGGCGCTGGCCTTGGCTTCCTTGCGTGCCTGTTGCGCGGCAAGGGCGGCGGCATCGGCTTCGCGTGTGGCCACCGGGGTGTGGCCCAGCGCCTTGTCGTAGCAGGCCAGGCGGGCGGCGTCCGAGTCCAGGGCGAAGCAGGCCTGCGGCGAGGCCGGGTCGCTGATCGACTCCTGGGCGAGGGCAAGGCCGCTGGTGCCGCCAAGGGCGATAAGCAGAGCGTGGGAAAGCGTGCGGGTCAGCATGATGGGGTCCGGTCGCTGCGGGGGTGGCCGGGCCCAACCCATGGCAGGGGCCGTGGGCGGGCAACAATGGCGTTCAGGAGGATTGTCGGTGATTGGCGTGTCGAGAGGGAGTCATGGCCCTGGTCAGAAGAACCAGGCGGCAGCGAACACACCCAGCATCGCCATGGCCAGGCCCAGCTTCAGCGCCACCCCCAGGATGATACCCAGCCAGGTACCCAGGCCCACCTTGGTGGCCTGGCCCAGCTGCCGGCCGTGCAGGTACTCGCCCAGCAGGGCGCCGGCAAACGGTCCCACGAACAGACCGATGGGCATGAAGAACAGACCCACCACGGTGCCGATGGCCGAGCCAAGCAGGGCCAGTTTGCTGGCCCCCACCTTCTGTGCGCCGACCACCGTGGCGATCACGTCCACGATCACCGAGATGACGGTCAGCACCCCCAGCACCACCAGCGGCAGCCAGCCCACGCGCTCGAAGCCGTCCCCCCAGGCCGCTACCAGCAGGCCGACGAAGACCAGGGGCACCCCGGGCAGGGCAGGCAGGATGATGCCGGCAATGCCGACGATGACCAGCAGGGCAGCGACCAGATAGAAGATGAATGAATAGTCCATGTTGGCTCTGAAGGGGGTCCAATAGGGGTTGACTTTACCGTGCGTTGCAGTATTGCAATTTGATTTTGCCCGGGTTAAGTTGCAGCCGCTGAGCTTGGCAAGGTCACCGTGAATCGTGGCCTGATGGGTAGATCGCATGATTTGCTGCATCGTTGCACCTCGCTTCCTCCTTGCAATCAGCCGCCTTACGGGGTGTTCCATCAAACGAGAGAGAGCAACAGGGAGTTAGTCGAGATGTCCGATCGCGAAACCGGTACCGTCAAGTGGTTCAACGATGCCAAGGGCTTTGGCTTCATCAGCCGTGAAAATGGCGAGGACGTGTTTGTGCACTTCCGCGCCATCCAGACCCAGGGCTTCAAGAGCCTGAAGGAAGGCCAGAAGGTCACCTTCACCGTCGTCCAGGGCCAGAAGGGCCTGCAGGCCGACGCCGTGCAGCCGGTCTGACCCACCGGCCGCCAGGCAAAAGAAAGGCCCGCGCAAGCGGGCCTTTCTGTTTATCTGCGGCGACAGTGATCAGCGCAGCACCACGCGGCCGTTGACCACGCGCACATAGGTGTTCTCGCGGATGCCGCCCAGGTCCTTCTGGTTGACCACGATCACGCGGCCATCGTCCATGCGCACCTGGATGTCATAGGAGTTGCCGGTGACGTTCTGCTGCACCTTGTTGCCAGCCAGGGCGCCGGCAGCGGCGCCGGCGACGGCGGCGATGTTCTGGTTGCCCTTGCTGCCACCGGTCTTGTCGGAGATCTCATGGCCGGCCACGGCACCGACGATGCCGCCCAGGATCGCGCCGGTTGCCGCCGGTGCGGTACGCCCCGACGCCACGGTGTCGATGCGGGTGACGATGCCGCAGTCGGTGCAGCGGTTCTGGTTGTAGCCGTTGTTGTAGCCGCCGTTGCCGTAGTTGTTGCCACCGTTGTAGCCGCCGCCGTAACCCGGCGAGGTGGCGCAACCGGCCAGTGCGAGGCTGGCAATGGCGCCTGCGGCGATCAGTTGAATCTTCATGGTGTATCTCCTTGCCAGATCGGGATGAGGGGCACGCTGTGCCCGGCGAGACAGATCCTGTCGTTTCTCATGTGAATGGCGGGCCAACCAGCCGTGAAGCCGTTGTCGATTACTTGAAATCCTGGTGGCAGGCCTTGCAGTCGCTGCCCACCTTCTGGGCTATCGCAGCCAGGCTGGCGCAGTCCGCCGGCGGCTTGGCCAGGGCGTCGTTCAAGGTGGCACGGAAGCGGCTGGCGTGGGACTGGAAGCGTTCATCGTCACGCAGGCCGGGGAAGGCGACTTCAAGGTCATTGGCCAGCGCGCGCAGGGTCTGCAGGCGCGGCGCGGTGTCGCTGATGCTGCAGCGGTTCTGCTTCTGGCTGTCGCCCAGCAGCTGTGCCTGCTTGGCCATCACCGTCATCAGGCTGCCGGGGAAGTGGTCCTGGCGGGCCTGGATGGCGCGCATGGCCATCACGGTAGCGATCACGCCGATCACCAGGCCGGCGACAAGGACGAACAGGTAGCGCGATGCCTTGGACGGGGTGCGGGTGGTGATGGGTGCGGGATCGGACATTGCGTTGGCTCCAGGCTACGTGGCAAAGGGTCGTGATGGGGCGCCATTATGCAGGGGCAGGCGCGGATGCGGTGTCATTGCCCTGGCAGGGCGGGCGAAGGCTCGCGGGCGGTCCCCGTCCGGCCGTAAAATGCGCCGATGAAACAGGAATTGCGTGAGCGCTTTGCCGGCATCGACCGGCTGTACGGGGCCGGGGCCATCGAGCATCTGACGGCCTGCCGCGTTGCCGTGGTAGGCATGGGCGGGGTTGGCTCGTGGGTGGTGGAGGCACTGGTGCGTTCGGCCGTGGGCCAGTTGACCCTGATCGACGCAGACGACATCTGCGTGTCCAACACCAACCGCCAGTTGCCGGCACTGGCCGGCCAGTACGGCCGCAACAAGGCGCTGGCGATGGCCGAGCGTTGCCGGTCGATCAATCCCGATGTCGAGGTGGAGGCCGTGGAGGCCTTCCTCACCGGCAGCAACATGCAGCAACTGCTGGACCGTGGCTTCGACCTGGTGATCGACGCCTGTGACAGTTTCCGGGTGAAGGTGGAAACCATTGCCTGGTGCCGCCGCCGCAAGTTGCCGCTGATCACCGTGGGGGCGGCGGGTGGCCGTACCGACCCCACCCTGGTGCGGGTCCGCGACGTGTCGCGCACCGAGCACGACGCCATGATGGCGCTGATCCGCAAGAAGCTGCGCGGCGAGTTCAATTTCCCCAAGAATCCGCAGCGCTATTTCGGCGTGCCGGCGGTGTATTCGCTGGAGAACGTGAAATACCCGCAGGCCGATGGCAGCGTCTGTGGCATCCGCCCCAACCTTGGCCCGGATGAGGCGCTGAAGCTCGATTGCGGTGGCGGCCTGGGCGCGGCAACCCACATCACCGGCGCGTTCGCGTTTGCGGCCGTGGGCAAGGCGCTGGAGATGCTGCTGAAGAAGCGCGCAGCGGCAGGCGCGGCCTGAGGCGCGACGCGGGAAGGATTTCCGTCAGCGGCTGCCGCTTTCCACGCACAGGGAGCGGGCTGCCGGTGATGGCGATCAGCGGATGCCGCGCCTAGCGGTCGAACAACCGGCGCGCGTTGGCCGTGGTCTGTGCCGCGATTTCCTCGGCCGGTTGTTGCCGCAGCTCGGCAACGGTGGCAAGGATGTGTGTCAGCCGGGCCGGCTCGTTGCGCTGGCCGCGGATGTCGGCGTCGGGTTGATCGGGGGCATCGGTTTCCAGCAGCAGATATTCCAAGGGCATCTTTGCCACCAGGCTACGCAGGCGGTTGGCACGGGTGTAGGTGAGCGGGCCACCCAGGCCGATCATGAAACCGAGCTCCCACAACTGCCGGGCCTGCTCGGCGCTGCCGGAAAAACTGTGCACCACACCACGCAGGCCACCGACCCGGCGGATGCGCAGGATCACCTCGTCCACCGCCCGCCGCGCATGCACGATCAGTGGCAGATCGAAGGTACGCGCCAGCTGCAGCTGCCCTTGGAAGTAATGGCGCTGGCTGTCCGGGTCCAGGCCCTCGACGAAGAAGTCCAGTCCACACTCGCCGATGGCGCAGGGCGATTCGCGCTGCAGCCAATCGCCCAGTTGCTGCAGGTGTTCAGGGCGGTGCTCGGCCAGGAACATCGGGTGCAGCCCGTAGGCGGCATGCAGCCCAGGGGCGAGGGTGCAGACGTCGCGCAGTTTGGGCCAGCTGGCTGCGGTGACGGCGGGCACCACCTGGCTGCAGACACCGGCGCTGCGTGCGCGCTCGATCACCGCCGCGCGATCGGGGTCGAATTCGCTGGCGTCCAGGTGGCAATGGCTGTCGAACAGCACCACGTTCAGCGTTTGCGCGGCAGGGCCGGCGGCTCCGTGCTGGGGTCGTTGCGGCGCTTCCAGTTGGCCAGCAGCAAGGTGCCCAGGCCGAACAGGATCTCATCCACGAACGGGATGGGGTCCGGCACCACGAAAGAGATCAGGAACAGCCCCGCCGTCACTTTGAACAGCGTGGGATAACGCAGCTTGCGGGCCCATTCCAGCACGGGGGTGGAGAGCAGGCTCATGGCAGATCCTGAAGGTGAAGGGGAGTCAACACTGCGGATATTGCGACGGCTGGATCGTTTTCGATAGGGTGGCGACGGAAATGGGGGCCTCTGTTCAGCTAAATCATGCTGGAATCGCCCCACGATACAACGCGGACAAGCCGCAGGAGCCAGTCATGAAGAGCACTACTACTACCGTTCTGGTTGCCGCCGGCGCATTGCTGGTGGGTGGCATTGCCACCGCCGCTTTCATGCAGGGCCGCAACAACGCCACCACCTTGCCGGCGGCCGAAGCGCCGCGGCCGGTGCTGGACAGCAGCCTGCCGGCCGATGACGCCAGCGTTGCCGACAGTGTCAACGCGGCAGGCGAGCCGCAGCTGCAGTACGCCGATGTGTTGAAGGTGAGCCCGGTAACCCAGAAGGAGCGCGTCTACGGCACCGTGACCGGCAGTGAGCCGATCCGCGAAACCTCCACCACCAGCACCCCGCACGAAGTGTGCGAGGACGTGGTGGTGCAGGAGCGCCTGGCCGAACGCGATGGCAACGTGGGCGGTACGGTGGCTGGCGCAGTCATTGGCGGCCTGCTGGGCAACCAGATCGGCGGCGGCAACGGCAAGAAGGCCGCCACCGCAGCTGGTGCCGTGGCAGGTGGCGTGATCGGCAACCAGGTCGACAAGCGCCATGTGGGTGGTCGCGTGGTCAACCGGACCGAGCGCCAATGCCATACCGAGCAGCGCACGGCCGAGTCCAGCCGCATCACCGGCTATACCGTGACCTACCGCAAGCCCGATGGCAGCACCGGCACGATGCGCATGGACAGCCGTCCGGGTGAGCGCGTGTCGCTGGGCAATGCCAACGAAACCGTTGGCTATGACGTCACCTACCGCTACGAAGGCGTCGAGAAGACCGTGCGCATGAACGACAAGCCGGCCAGCGATCGCCTGCCGGTCATCGACGGCCAGCTGGTCACGCAGACCGCTGCCATGGCCCCGGCGGGCAACCGCCAGTAATACGGGCATGGTTTGACGGTAAAAGGGGGCCGGCGCAAGCTGGCCCTCTTTCGTTATGGGCGTGGCGATTGGCGAGCGTCCCAGGTATTCATCGGCAAGACGGGATCACCATGAGCATCTTTGACCTGCAACTTGAAACCGAGCGCTTGTTGCTGCGCCCGCCCGCTGCCGATGATTTTCCGGCCTTCGCCGCGTTCTGTGCCGACCCGGTGGCGATGCAGCACCTGGGCGGCGTGCAGGAGGCGTCGGTCGCGTGGCGCAGCCTGGCCGCGCTGGTGGGCAGCTGGCAGCTGCTGGGGTATTCGATGTTCTCGGTGATCGAGAAGGACAGCGGGCGCTGGGTTGGCCGCGTAGGGCCGTGGCAACCGCATGGCTGGCCAGGGACCGAAGTGGGCTGGAGCATCGCTCCCGCGTTCTGGGGGCGTGGTTATGCGCCGGAGGCTGCACGCGCCAGCATCGACTGGGCGTTCAACAGCCTGGGCTGGGACGAGGTCATTCACACCATCGAGCCGGCCAATACCAACTCGGTGGCGGTGGCGCGCAAGCTGGGTTCACACATCCTGCGGCAGGCGCGCTTGCCGGCACCGGCCAACGTGACGGTGGATGTCTGGGGGCAGTCGCGGCAGGCCTGGGCGGCGCGGCGCTGAGCGACGGCTTTTGCTGCGGTTGCAGCTTTACCTGACTGCCTGCAATCCGGTCAGATACACCTCGTCGTCTGCCAGCGTGCAGCGGGGAGAGCAGGACCAGTGAGTCGTACGCAAGCTGCTTTGACGGTGTATGGCATGTCCAGCTCGGGCAACTGCCACAAGGTGAGGTTGTTGCTGCAGCAGTTGGGCGCACGCTACCAGTGGCACGAGGTTGACAGCGCCGATGGCCAGACCCGTACCGCCGAGTTCCTGGCACTCAATCCCAACGGCAAGGTGCCGGTCGTGCAACGCGGTGACGGCCGCGTGCTTGCCGAGTCCAATGCCATCCTGTTCTGGTTGGCCGAAGGCACGCCGTTCCTGCCCGCTGATGGCTGGCAGCGCGCGCAGGCGTTGTCATGGATGTTCTTCGAACAATACAGCCACGAGCCTTATGTAGCCGTCGCCCGTTTCATCAGTGGCTGGACGCCTGAAGGCTCCCCCCGCCGTGCCGAGCTGCCGCGCCTGCGTGAACGCGCGCAGGATGCGCTGGCAGTGATGGAGCAGCACCTGCAGGCCAATGCCTGGTTCACCGGTCCCGACTATGGCGTGGCCGATATCGCCTTGTTCGCCTATACCGCGGTTGCCGGGGATGGCGGTATCCGCCTGTCGCCCTACCCGGCGGTCGAACGCTGGCTGCAGGCCGTGCGCGCGCAGCCGGGTTTCGTGGCCATGCCCGCGCCCGATGCGCAGGTGCAGGCCCGCTTCAGCACATCGTTGTGAGTTGCACCGTTGTAGGACACCTCGTTCCCTAACCCTGTTGTTGCCGTGGAGCCTGTCTGCATGTTCGCCCGTGTACCAAATCCCATTCCGGCCCGCATGAAGGGCCTGAACCGCGCCGAGATCTGCGATACCAATTTCATCGAATTCGTCAACGCACTGGGGCAGGGGCCGGCGAGCGGCCCACAGGACGGCGCCCCGGTGCTGCCGGGCAGCGCGCTGGATGCGCAGGGCTTCCGCGAGTTGTTCGAATCGCAGTTGATCAGTCGCCACCTGGACCTGATGGCGCGGGTGCTGCGCGTGCAGAACAAGGTTTTCTACACCATCGGCTCGTCCGGCCACGAAGGCAATGCGATGGTCGCGCGGGCCACGCGGCACACTGATCCGGCGTTCCTGCATTACCGCTCCGGCGGCTTCATGGCCGAGCGTTTCCGCAAGCTGCCGGGCATGGACCCGGTGATGGACTCGGCGCTGTCCTTTGCCGCCAGCAAGGATGACCCGGCCAGCGGCGGCCGCCACAAGGTCTGGGGCAGCAAGCCGTTGTGGGTACTGCCGCAGACCTCGACCATCGCTTCGCACCTGCCCAAGGCGCTGGGTACGGCGATGGCCATCGAGGCTGGCAAGCGCCTGGGCCATGGCTTGCCGATTCCCGATGACAGCATTGCCATCTGCTCCTTCGGTGACGCCTCGGCCAACCATGCCACCGCGCAGACCGCATTCAACGCCGCGGCGTGGAGCAGTTTCCAGAAGTTGCCGGCGCCGGTGCTTTTCGTCTGCGAGGACAACGGTATCGGCATCTCGGTCAAGACCCCGGAGGGCTGGATCGGCGAGAGCTTCCGCCATCGTCCGGGGCTGGATTACCTCCAGGCCGATGGCCTGGACCTGGCCAACGGCTATGCCGATGTGCAGCGCGCGGTGGCGCATTGCCGGCGCACCCGCCGCCCGACCTTCCTGCACCTGCGCACCACCCGCCTGATGGGCCACGCCGGTACCGATTTCGAGATTGAATGGCGCGCGCTGGAAGAACTGTGTGCGGTCGAGGCCGGTGACCCGTTGCTGCGCTCGGCGCAGATCGCGGTGACGTCCGGCCTGATGGACAAGGCCGAGGTGCTGGCGTTGTACGAGCACACCCGCAAGCGCTGTTTTGCGGCCGCCGAGGATGCCGACCAACGGCCGCGCCTGACCGCGCTGGCTGACGTGGTCGCGCCGTTGGCACCCTACACGCCAGACAAGGTGCAGGCCGAGGCCCAACGTGACGACTATGGGGATCGTCGCCTGCAGGTGTTCGGCGCCGCGTCCAGCCTGCCGGAGAAACAGCCACCCAAGCACCTGGCCATCCAGATCAACCAGGCCCTGCACGACCTGTTCGCCAAATACCCCGAGACCCTGCTGTTCGGTGAGGATGTGGCCCAGAAGGGCGGCGTGTACACGGTGACCAAAGGCCTGCAGAAGGCATTCGGGCCGCGCCGGGTGTTCAACACGCTGCTGGACGAAACCATGATCCTGGGCATGGCCCAGGGCTTTGCCAACATGGGCATGTTGCCGGTGCCGGAGATCCAGTACCTGGCCTATCTGCACAACGCCGCCGACCAGGTGCGCGGCGAGGCCTGCTCGCTGCAGTTCTTCTCCAATGACCAGTACCGCAACCCGATGCTGATCCGCATCGCTGGCCTGGGCTACCAGAAGGGCTTTGGCGGGCACTTCCACAATGACAACTCGATCACCGCCATCCGCGATATTCCCGGGCTGGTGGTGGGCTGCCCGACCCGCGGTGACGATGCCGCCGGCATGCTGCGCACCCTGGCGGCGCTGGCGCGGGTGGATGGGCGCGTGTGCGTGTTCCTGGAGCCGATCGCGCTGTACATGACCAAGGACCTGTACGAGCCAGGCGATGGCCAGTGGTTGTTCCCGTACCCGGCGCCGGGGCAGGCGGTGGCGCTGGGCGAGGGCAGGGTCTACGGCGAGGGTCATCGCGACCTGGTGATCGTCACCTATGGCAATGGCGTGCCTATGGCGCTGCGTGCGGCGCGGACCATCGGGCAGGCGCAGGGCTGGAAGGTGAAGGTGGTGGACCTGCGCTGGCTGGTGCCGTTGAACGCGGCGTACATTGCCGAGCAGACGCGCGGAGCCAAGCGGGTAATCGTGCTGGACGAAGGCCGGCACAGCGCCGGGGTGGGCGAAGGCGTTGTCACCGCGCTGGTTGAGGCCGGGCTGGGCGACGTGCCGATGCGGCGCGTCACCGGTGCCGATACCTATACGCCGCTGGCCGGTGCCGCGCTGCTGGTGCTGCCCGGCGACGCCGACGTGGTGGCCGCGGCGGCGCAGTTGGCCTGAGCGCATCCGTCGGGGGAGCGGGGCAAGCCGCGAAGCCGGCAGCCCACGCTCCGCAACCCTCCCTTTCGCTGCGTGAAAGGGAGGGGAAATTGCGGTTCCTGTTGCTGCGCAGAAAAGAGAGGGCAACAGCCGCTTCTTCACCCCCAGCAACGCCCGTGCTGTCTAGCCTGTGCCCATCCCAAGGAGCGAGGTCCTCATGAGCCAGTACAAGATCGCGGTTTTCGTTGGCAGCCTGCGCAAGGAGTCGATCAACCGGCAGCTGGCCAAGGCGCTGGAAAAGCTTGCCGGTGACCGCGCCAGCTTCGAGTACATCCAGATCGGCGACATTCCGCTGTACAACCAGGACCATGATGGCCAGTTCCCGGCCCAGGGCACGCGCATGAAGAACCAGGTGCGGGCGGCCGATGCGGTGCTGTTTGTCACCCCGGAATACAACCGCTCCATCCCCGGCGTGCTCAAGAACGCCATCGACACCGCCTCGCGCCCGTATGGCGACAATGCCTTCGACGGCAAGCCGGCGGCGGTGATCGGCGCGTCCATCGGTGCCATCGGCAGCGCCCTGGCCCAGCAGCACCTGCGCAACGTGCTGGTGTTCGTCAACCTGGCGGTGATGGCGCAGCCGGAGGCCTTCCTGCAATTCAAGGAGGGCTTGATCGACGCTGACGGCAACATCAGCAACGAGGGCACGGCCAAGTTCCTGCAGGGCTTCGTGGATCACTTCCTGGCCTGGGTGGCCGCCCACCACAAGGGCTGAACCACGCCGGCGGCAGGCCGCCGCCAGCTTTGCGATAATCCGCACCCGGCTACCGCAATGGAGCCGGGTGCGTTTGTGTACGGCCGTGCAACGTCCAGCCCCACCAGGCTTGGGTTCTGTACAGCTTATCCACAGACTTGTACGTATCCCGGTGGGCAATGCCCACCTACCATGGCCGCACGGCCTTATTGCAGGAATAACGCTTTTCATGTCTGCCCGTACTGGTTTCCGCTCCGACCGCGACCGCAACGACCGTTCTGATCGTAGCGAGCAGCGCATTGATGCCTTGCGCGTCCCCCCGCATTCGGTGGAAGCCGAACAGGCGGTGCTGGGTGGCCTGATGCTGGCACCGGAGGCGTATGACCGGGTCAACGAGGCATTGACCGAAAAAGACTTCTATCGCCGCGACCACCAGTTGATCTACCGCGCGATCCGCGAGCTGTCCGAGCGCGACCGCCCGTTCGATGCGGTGACCCTGGGTGAGTGGTTCGAGTCGCAGGGCAAGCTGGACCAGGTGGGCGATGGCGCCTATCTGATCGAACTGGCCAGCACTACGCCGTCAGCGGCAAACATCAGCGCGTATGCCGAGATCGTGCGTGACAAGGCGGTGTTGCGGCAGCTGATCCAGGTGGGTACGGATATCGTCAACGACGGCTTCCAGCCCGAGGGCCGCGACAGCTCCGAGCTGCTGTCCGCGGCGGAAAAGCAGGTGTTCGCCATTGCCGAGCAGGGCGCGCGTGGGCGTACCGACTTCGTCGCCATGCCCGGCGCGTTGAAGGATGCCTTCGAGGAGCTGCGCAACCGCTTCGAGAACGGCGGCAACATCACCGGCCTGCCCACTGGTTACAACGATTTCGATGCGATGACGGCCGGCCTGCAGCCTACCGACCTGATCATCCTGGCCGCGCGTCCGGCCATGGGCAAGACCACCTTCGCCTTGAACATTGCCGAATATGCGGCGATCAAGTCGAAGAAGGGCGTGGCGGTGTTCTCGATGGAAATGTCCGCATCGCAGCTGGCGATGCGTCTGATTTCCTCCAACGGCCGCATCAATGCCCAACGCCTGCGTACCGGCCAGCTGGAAGATGAGGACTGGAGCCGCGTCACCGGCGCCATCCGCATGCTGAAGGAAACCAAGATCTTCATCGACGACACGCCGGGCGTGTCGCCGGAAGTGCTGCGTTCCAAGTGCCGCCGCCTCAAGCGCGAGCATGACCTGGGCCTGATCGTCATCGACTACCTGCAGCTGATGAGCGTGCCGGGCAACAGCGAGAACCGCGCCACCGAAATCTCCGAGATCTCGCGTTCGCTCAAGGGCCTGGCCAAGGAGCTCAACGTGCCGGTGATCGCGCTGTCACAGCTCAACCGCTCGTTGGAAACCCGTACCGACAAGCGCCCGGTGATGGCCGACCTGCGCGAATCCGGCGCTATCGAGCAGGATGCGGACATGATCGTCTTCATCTACCGCGACGATTACTACAACAAGGAAAATTCGCCGGACAAGGGCCTGGCCGAGATCATCATCGGCAAACACCGTGGTGGCCCCACCGGCTCGTGCAAGCTGAAGTTCTTCGGCGAGTACACGCGGTTTGACAACCTCAGCCACGATTCGGTGGGTTCGTTCGAATAAGCGGAGCTGCGCATGTCCACCGCCATCGTCTGGTTCCGGCGTGACCTGAGGTTGCGCGACAATCCGGCCCTGCAGGCGGCCATCGAGGCAGGGCACCAGATCGTGCCGCTGTATATCCATGCGCCGGCGGAAGAGGGCGCATGGGCCCCAGGTGCGGCATCCAATGCATGGTTGCAGCGTTCGCTGCAGGGCCTGGATGCGCAATTGCGTGACCTCGGCTCGGCGCTGGTGCTGCGCGCCGGTGACAGCATGGCCCAGCTGCAGGCGGTGATCGCCGAAAGCGGTGCCGAGGCGGTGTACTGGAACCGCAAGTACGAGCCGGCCACCCAGCCGCGTGATGCGGCGATCAAGCGTGGCCTGCGCGAACAGGGCCTGCTGGCCGAAAGCCATAACGGTTATCTGCTGTTCGAGCCCTGGGAGCTGGCCACCCAGCAGGGTGGGCCGTACAAGGTATTTACGCCGTTCTGGCGCAACGCGCTGACCCGCTGGCGCCTGCCTGCGTTGTGGGATGTCCCGTCTGCGCTGCCTTCGCCCACGGTCGCCAGTCTGCCGCTGGAGGCCTTGCAGCTGCAGCCGGCGCTGGATTGGGACAGTGGCTTCTGGGCGCACTGGCAGCCCGGCGAGGCCGGCGCACTGGAAGCGCTGGAGGTGTTCTGCGACGGCGCGCTCAACGGCTACCGCGAGCAGCGTGACCTGCCGGACCGCACCGGCACCTCGCTGTTGTCGCCGCACCTGCATTTCGGCGAGATCGCGCCCTGGCGCATTGCCCATGTGCTGGAAGGCCTGCGCAGTGCCGGGCGCGATGCCGACATCGATGGCTACCTGCGCCAGCTGGGCTGGCGCGAGTTCTCCTGGCATCTGCTGCATCACTTCCCGCAGACCAGCGACCACAACCTCAACCCGCGCTTCGGGCACTTTGCCTGGGCCCAGCCGCAGGCGGCGCTGTTGCAGGCCTGGCAGCAGGGGCGCACCGGCATCCCCATCATCGACGCCGGCATGCGCGAGTTGTGGGCCACCGGCTACATGCATAACCGCGTGCGGATGCTGGTGGGCAGCTTCCTGTGCAAGCACCTGCGCATGCATTGGCTGCACGGCGCGCGCTGGTTCTGGGACACGCTGGTGGACGGAGACCTGGCCAACAACAGCATGGGCTGGCAATGGATCGCCGGCACCGGCGCCGATGCTGCACCGTATTTCCGCGTGTTCAACCCGGTGACCCAGGCGCAGAAGTTCGACCCGCAGGCACGCTATATCAGCCGTTGGGTACCAGAGTTGGCGGCGCTGCCGCTGAAGGCGCGGTTCGCGCCCTGGCAATGGCCGCAGCTGTTGGCCGCGCACGCGCCGGGTTATCCGTCGCAGCCGCTGGTGGATCTGGGCGAAGGTCGCGAAGCGGCGCTGGCGGCCTATCACCGTTGCCGTTGACGCCCACTTTAACGGCGCGGACAGCTAGATGAACGAATCCCCCTGAATAGGGAGTTTCATCATGCTTACATTGCGCTTGGGTGTTTATCCTTGCCCGGCAAATCCACGCAGGCCAGCCCGGCCGATCAAGGAGACTCAGATGACCACGCTCACCGTTGTGCGCAACCTTTCCATTGGCTTGGTGGCAGCGGCCGTTCTCTCGGCCTGTGCCACGGGCGGCTCGTATGTGCAGCAGGACCAGTACGGCAACCAGACCCAGCAGCAGAACCGCACCGGCAAGGGCGCCCTGATCGGTACCGCTATTGGTGTGGCCGCCGGCCTGTTGAGCGGCGACAGCGCCACCGAGCGCCGTCAGCGCGCCATGGTGGGCGCCGGTATCGGCGCGCTGGGCGGCGCCGCGGTGGGCAACTACCAGGACCGCCAGGAGCGCGCACTGCGTGAACGCACCGCCAACACCGGCATCGACGTGCAGCGCCAGGGTGACAACATCACCTTGAACCTGCCCGACGGTATTACCTTTGATTTCAACAAGACCACGCTCAAGCCGCAGTTCTACAGTGCCCTCAATGGCGTGGCCAGCACGCTGAGCGAGTACAACCAGACCATGATCGAAGTGGTTGGTCACACCGACAGCATCGGCACCGACGCGGTCAACAACCGCATCTCCAAGGAGCGTGCCGACGCCGTGGCCGCTTACCTGAGCGCCCAGGGCGTGCAGCGTGAGCGCATTGAAACCCTGGGTGCAGGCAAGGCCTACCCGATCGCTGACAACAGCACCGACGCTGGCCGTGCCCAGAACCGCCGCGTCGAGATCCGCGTGATCCCGCTGCGTTCGTGATCGTAGCTGTCATCTGCTGATGTACAGGAAAGGCCGCGCAAGCGGCCTTTCTTTTTGCTGTTGCAGTCGCCTCTCCCGTTGGCGGGAGAGGATGCTCGAAGGGCAGGTGAGGGCGCTCTTCGCGATCAAGCGGGGAGCCCCACTGATCCGGCGTTCTGCTGTTGCAGTCACCTCTCCCGCGGGCGGGAGAGGATGCCCGCAGGGCAGGTGAGGGTGCTCTTCGCGATCAAGCGGGGAGCCCCGCTGATCCGGCGTTCTGCTGTTGCAGTCGCCTCTCCCGTGGGCGGGAGAGGCTGCCCGCAGGGCAGGTGAGGGCGCTCTTCGCGATCAAGCGGGGAGCCCCGCTGATCCGGCGTTCTGCTGTTGCAGTCGCCTCTCCCGCTGGCGGGAGAGGAAGCCCGCAGGGCAGGTGAGGGGGCTCTTCGCGATTAAGCGGGGAGCCCCACTGATCCGGCGTTCTGCTGTTGCAGTCACCTCTCCCGCGGGCGGGAGAGGATGCCCGAAGGGCAGGTGAGGGGGCTCTTCGCGATCAAGCGGGGAGCCCCACTGATCCGGCGTTCTGCTGTTGCAGTCACCTCTCCCGCGGGCGGGAGAGGATGCCCGAAGGGCAGGTGAGGGGGCTCTTCGCGATCAAGCGGAAAAGCCCCCCTCATCCGGTGCTGCGCACCACCTTCTCCCGCAGGCGGGAGAAGGGAATAGCCAAAGCCAAAGCCAAAGCCAAAGAAGCGCTGCAGCCACAGCCAGCGCTACTCGGCCACTACCTCGCTGTTTCTGCCCTGGCCCTTGGCGGCATACAAGGCTGCATCGGCGCGGGCAAACCAGTCCTGCCAGCGCTCCTCGCCAGCGTACATGGCCGCACCGAGGGAAATGGTGATGCGCCCCCCAGGGCCTCGCAGGGCTTGGTAAACCGCTTTGCGCAGACGTTCGGTGAAGCAGGCCAGGGCTTCGCGGCTGCCGACATCGGCCAGTACCACGAACTCCTCGCCGCCAAAGCGGAATACCTGGTCGTTCTCGCGCAGTTCAAAGCGCAGGATGGCGGCCAGATCGGACAGCGCGGTATCTCCGGCGGCATGTCCATAGCGGTCGTTGACATCCTTGAAGTGGTCGATGTCCAGTACCACCAGCCCCTGCCGGAAACGCGCTTCGCGCAGACCGTTGGTCTGTTGCTGCAAGGCCTTTTCCAGTGCGCGCCGGTTGGGCAGGCCGGTCAATGCGTCCAGGGTGGCCAGTTGTTCCAGGCGGGTGCGGTCGCCCTGCAGGCGGCGCGAAAAGTGGTAGCCAAAGCCGAACACCAGGGTGATCACCACCAGCGCCTGCAAGCGCGCTGGCCCCAGCAGCAGCGACGGCATCAGCAGCAGGCCGGCGGCCAGCAGCAGATTGAGCGGGGTGGCAATGCCGTTGCGCACGATGAAGAAATTGGACATCAAGGCCAGGTAGGTCCATGGCAGCGCATCGCGGCCGAACAACCAGGCGGCCAACAGGCAGCCACCGATGTTGGCCAGGCACAGCAGCGCGCCACCGGTCTGCAGATGCGGGCGGTGGCGATGGATCAGCACGGTGGCCAACAATGCCAGCACGGTAAGTGCCGCACTGAGCGCAGCGGCGGCAAGGCGGTCGTCCAGCAGCAGCCAGACGGTGAAGAACAGCAACGCCAGCATCGCCACCGGGGCGATCGTGCGCAGCGGCACGCTGCGCAGTTCCTGCGGCAGGGAAGGGAGGGGAGGGCGTTTGCCGGCGCGCGTCATAGCGCGGGCAAGATAGCAGTGCGCCGGTGTGGCCGGTGTGTAGCTGAATACAGGTGCTTAGCGTCTGGCGGGCTTTGTGTAGATGGAGTACAAATGTACTCCATGAGCGCCCTCAGCCCCCGCCGTGCCGCCATCCTTTCCTTCATCCGTGACCGGGTTGCCGGGCACGGGCAGCCGCCGTCGTTGGCCGAGATCGCCTCGGCCTGTGGGCTGGCCTCGCGCGGGGCGGCGCGCAAGCATGTGCTGGCGCTGACCGAGGCCGGCCTGATCGAGGTCGCGCCCGGGCAGGCACGGGGCATCCGCCCGGTGGGCATGGCCGCGGCGGCCGAACTGCTGCAGGTGCCTATCCTGGGCCGGGTTGCGGCTGGCAGCCCGATCGGGGCCGATGCCGGCCTGCAGGACATCCTGGCGCTGGATGAGCGCCTGTTCGCGGTTGCGCCGGATTACCTGCTGCGGGTGCAGGGAGACTCGATGATCGAGGACGGCATCCTGGACGGTGACCTGGTAGGCGTCCGCCGCCGCAGTGATGCCCGCGACGGACAGACTGTGGTGGCGCGGCTGGACGGGGAACTCACCATCAAGCGGCTGTCACTGGCGGGCGGGCAGCTGCGGCTGTTGCCGCGCAACCCGGGCTATGCCCCGATCGTGGTGCAGGCCGACCAGGAGTTCGCGGTCGAAGGCGTGTTCTGCGGCCTGGTGCGGCGCGGCTGATGGGGGCGGTTGTTGCCATCGACAGCCTGCTGCACGAGCGCCGGATCTGGCGCGGGCAGCCTGCGCCCCTGCCACCCAGCCGGCAGTCGACCGGCCATGCCCTGCTGGACGAGGTCCTGCCGACCGGTGGCTGGCCGGAATCGGCATTGAGCGAAATCCTGTTGCCGGCCGATGGTGTGGGCGAGCTGCGACTGTTGTGGCCATCGCTGGCGCGGCTGACCCAGGCCGGTGAGCGGGTGGTATTGGTTGCGCCGCCGCATCTGCCTTATGCGCCGGCCTGGCAGGCAGCGGGTGTGGACCTGCGCCAGATCCAGGTGGTGGAGGCGCCGGAGTTGCGCGACGCCTTGTGGGCCAGCGAACAGTGCCTGCGCTCGGGCAGTTGCGGGGCGGTGCTGTGCTGGCCGCAGCTGGCCGAGGACAAGGCCTTGCGACGGCTGCAGGTTGCGGCCGAGTCCGGGCAGACCCTGGGCTTTGCCTGCCGGCCGCTGCAGGCGGTGCGCAACCCCTCGCCAGCGGCACTGCGTATCGCCATCGATGCACAGCCGGCGCAGCTGCGGGTATTGAAATGCCGGGGCGGCATGCCGCCTTCGCGCCCCTTGCCGTTTGCACGGGCGCAGTGAACGGCCATGCGCTGGGCCTGCATCCTGCTGCCACATATGGCCATGGACGGCGTGCTGCGCGGTTGCGCGGAGCCGGCATCGCCACGTGTGCTGATCAGCGGGCCCAGCCAGCGGCGGGTGCTGCATGCGGTCAATCCCGCCGCCGCCGCGCTGGGGCTGAAGGCGGGGCAATCGCTGGTCACCGCACAGGCATTGGCGACGGGATTTGAGACGCATCCCTTCGAGGCCGATGCGCAAGCGCACTGGCATCAGTTGCTGGCGGCCTGGGCCTATCGCTTCAGTTCACAGGTCAGCCTGCAGTACACGCAGGCGCTGATCATCGAGATCGAACACAGCCTGGCCCTGTTCGGGCCGTGGCCACGTTTCGAGGCCCGGCTACGGCAGGAGCTGCAGGCGTTGGGTTTCCGCCACCGTATCGCGCTGGCCCCCAATCCGGTGGCGGCGCGGGCCCTGGCCAATGCCCGTGATGGGTGGGCCGTGGACGAGACCGGGCTGGCAGCGGCATTGGCACAATTGCCGGTGGCCCGTGCCGGTTTTGGGGCAGCTACGGCGGCGTTCGCGGGCATGGGTATCCGCACCGTCAAGCAATTGCAGGCCTTGCCCCGCGACAGCATCAACCGGCGCTTTGCACCTGCCGTGCTGCAGCAGCTGGATGCACTGCTGGGCGTGCGCCCGTTCGTGCTGCAGCCCTACCAACCGCCGGATGTGTTCGAGTTGCGCATCGAGCTGGGCTATGAGGTGGAAACCTCGCAGGCGCTGCTGTTCCCGCTGCGCCGGCTCACATCCGATCTTGCCGCCTTCCTGGCCGGGCGCGATGGCAGCGTGCAGCGATTTGCCTTGCTGCTGGAACACGAGGACCACCCGCAGACCAGTATCGAGATCGGCCTGCTCGCCGCCGAGCGCGATGCGGCGCTGCTGTTCGAGATTGCCCGCAGCCGCCTTGAGCAGGCGAAGATCCCCGCGCCGGTACGGCAGTTCGGCCTGCGCGCGGACCAGTTGCCGGCCTTCGTGCCCGAATACCGCGAGCTGTTTGACACCCGCCCGCAGCAGAACCTGCCCTGGGAGCAGTTGCGTGAACGCCTGCGCGCACGTCTGGGCGAGCAGGCGGTGCAGGGGCTGCGCAGCCATGCCGATCATCGTCCCGAGTATGCATGGCGCCCTGAAACCAGCGCTGGCGGCGGGCCCGAGCTGGCCAATGCCGCGCGCCCGGGCTGGTTGTTGCGGCGTCCGCAGCCTTGGCCTGGCGCAAGCCCAGCGTTGTTGTCCGGTCCGGAGCGGATCGAAAGTGGCTGGTGGGACGGCGACGATGTGCGCCGCGATTATTACCGCGTGGCCAGCCGTTTCGGCCAGCACGGCTGGGCCTGGCGCGAGGTGGGTGGCGATGGCAGCTTCATGCTGCAGGGCTGGTTCGCATGAGCTATGCCGAACTGCATTGCCTGTCGGCCTTCAGCTTCCAGCGCGGTGCCTCCACTGCCGACGAATTGTTCGCCCGTGCCCAGCATCACGGCTACAAGGCGCTGGCGATCACCGACGAGTGCTCGCTGGCCGGCATCGTGCGTGCCTTGAGGGCGTCGGAGGCATGTGGCCTGCCGCTGATCGTGGGCAGCGAGATGCAGTTGGCCGATGGCCCGCGGCTGGTGCTGCTGGTGGAAGACGCGGCCGGTTACCAGAGCCTGTGCTGGCTGATCACGCGGGCACGCCGGCGCGCCGAGAAAGGCGAGTACCAGTTACTGGCTGAGGACCTGGAGCAGGTCGACCGCAGCGGCCTGCTGGCCTTGTGGCTGCCGCCGCCGCAACCGGAAGTGGCGCAGGGCCAACGCATGCACGGGTGGTTTCCAGACCGTTGCTGGATAGCCGTGGAACTGCACCATGGCGCCGATGACGCTGGGCGCCTGCAACAGTTGCGCGCACTTGGCCATAGCCTGCAGTTGCCGCTGGTGGCGGCCGGTGATGTACACATGCATGCCCGCGGCCGGCGGGCGTTGCAGGACGTGATGACGGCCATCCGTCACCGCGTCACCGTGGCCGAAGCCGGGCATCTGCTGTTTGCCAATGGTGAGCGCCACCTGCGCCCGCTGGCAGCATTGCAGGCGATCTATCCGCCCGACCTGTTGCAGGAAACCCTGCAGGTGGCCACACGCTGCAGTGGTTTCAACCTGAAGCAGGCGGTGAACTACCAGTACCCCAGCGAGCTGGTGCCGGCCGGGCATACACCGCAGAGCTGGCTGGCCGAGCTGGTCGTGCAGGGCGCGCGCCGCCGCTGGCCCGAAGGCACGCGGGCGCAGGCACAGGCGCTGATCGACAAGGAGCTGGTGCTGATTGCAAAGAAGCAATACGCCTCCTATTTCCTCACTGTGCATGACCTGGTCAGGCATGCGCGCGAGTTGGGCATTCTCTGCCAGGGGCGCGGCTCGGCGGCCAACTCGGTGGTGTGCTTCGTGCTGGGCATCACCGAGCTGGACCCCTCGCACAGCCACCTGTTGTTCGAACGTTTCATTTCCGAGGACCGCGACGAGCCACCGGACATCGACGTGGACTTCGAGCACGAGCGGCGCGAGGAGGTCATCCAGTACGTGTTCTCGCGCTATGGCCGCGAGCGTGCGGCGCTGGCGGCGGTGGCCACCCAGTACGGCGGGCGCGGCGCGATCCGCGATGTGGCGCGGGTACTGGGCATGCCAGGCGATGCCATCACCCAGCTGACCAGTTGCATTGGCCAGTGGTCGGACAGCATTCCCGGTGATGTGCTCCTGCGCGAACACGGCTTCGACCCGGAGAGCCCCTTGCTGCGCAGGATCCTGGTGCTGGCCGGGGAGCTGATCGATTTCCCGCATTACCTGTCCCAGCACCCGGGCGGCTTTGTCATTTCCGAGCATGCATTGCACAGCATGGTGCCGGTGGAAAACGCGGCGATGGACGCGCGCACCGTGATCCAGTGGGACAAGGATGACCTGGAATACCTGGGCCTGATGAAGGTCGATGTACTGGCGCTGGGCATGCTCACCGCGGTACGTCGCTGCTTCGACCTGATCCAGCGGCACCGCGGCCTGCACTACACGCTGGCAACGATTCCGCAGGAGGACAAGGACACCTATGCCATGATCAGCCGCGCCGACACGGTGGGGGTATTCCAGATCGAATCGCGCGCACAGATGGCGATGCTGCCCAGGCTGCAACCGCGCACGTTCTACGATCTGGTGATCGAGGTCGCCATCGTCCGCCCGGGGCCCATCCAGGGCGACATGGTGCATCCCTACCTGCGCCGGCGCAGGAAGGAAGAACCCATCAGCTATCCATCGGCAGCGCTGGAAGCGGTACTGAAGCGCACGCTGGGCGTGCCGCTGTTCCAGGAGCAGGTGATGCAGATCGCCATGGTGGCCGCCGAGTACAGTGCCAGCGAGGCCGATGCGCTACGCCGCTCGATGGCGGCCTGGAAGCGCCACGGCGGCCTGGAACATCATCGCGAGCGTTTGACCGCGGGCATGTTGAATAACGGCTATGACCAGGGTTTTGCCGACCGCATCTTCGAGCAGATCAAGGGGTTCGGCAGCTATGGGTTTCCCGAAAGCCACGCCGCCAGCTTCGCGCTGATCGCCTATGCCAGCAGCTGGTTGAAGTGCCATCACCCGGCGGCATTCGCCTGCGCCCTGCTCAACAGCCAGCCGATGGGCTTTTACAGCCCTGACCAGTTGTTGCAGGACGTGCGCCGGCATGGGGTGGCGACGCGGCCATTGGATGTGCGCTACAGCGGCTGGGAGTGCTCGCTGGAACCGGAACAGGATGGACGCCTGGCCATCCGCCTTGGCTTCTGCCTGGTACGGGGGTTCAGTGCCGAAGACGCGCAGCGCATCGAGCAGGCGAGGGCGCGCACGGCCTTTGCCGATATCGCCGACCTGTGCCGCCGCGCGGGGTTGGATACACGCGCCCGCGCCTTGTTGGCCGACTCGGGCGCATTGCGTGGCATGGCCGGGCATCGTCATCGTGCGCGCTGGGCCATTGCCGGGGTCGAGGACGCGCGCCCCTTGTTCGATGACCAGCCAGCGATAGCCGAGTGCAGCGTGGCCCTGCCCATGCCCAGTGCGGGCGAGGACCTGGCCGCGGATTACGCACTGCTGGGTACCACCTTGTCCCGCCATCCGCTTGCCCGTTTGCGCCCGCAGCTCAAGGCACGCCATTGCCGCAGCTCGCGCGACCTGGAACAGATGTCCAGCCATGGCAATGTGCTGGTGGCGGGCCTGGTGCGCGGGCGCCAGCGGCCACAGACCGCCAGTGGGGTCACCTTCATCACCCTGGAGGACGAGTTTGGCCAGATCAATGTGGTGGTCTGGCGGCAGCTGGCCGAGCGCCAGCGGCAGGTATTCCTGGAATCACGTCTGATGCAGGTGCGGGGCAGGCTGGAAGCCGAAAACGGCGTGCGCCACCTCATCGCCAAACGCATGGACGACCTGACCGCACTGCTGGGCAGCCTGGATGTCCGCAGCCGGGATTTTCATTGAGAGTGGCTGGGTGCGAGGATTGCTGCTTTGGCTTTGGCTCTTCTTGGGTCTTGCGCCCGGCGCTGGCCCTACGCTCGTCCTGCCCGCGCAGGCGGGAATCGCTCGGACTTTGCCTCTGCCTTTGGCCCAGGTAAAAGACTGGCGGCAACCGTCTCAATACTGGATATGGCTGTACTGCCGTGTGCTCTTTTCACGGATGTTCTCGCACTGCGCGGCGGCACTCACCGCACTGCTGGCACGGTAGATCAAGCCCTCCATGCGGCATACCGCCTGGTACTCGTCGTGGCGGTTCAACAGCAGCTGCTCAAGCTTGGCCCCGGTGATATGCAGCGCCAGCAGTTTCTCCTTGCGCTCCTCCTCGCGCAGGGAAAACGAGCAGAGGATCAGTTCCTGTGCCAGATCGTTGAAGCAAGTCCATAGGGACTCTTCGTTCATAAAGCCCCCCAGCAAGATGGTTGCCTTTCAGAAGTTGGAGATAGTCCTATCAGGTTCGTTCCTACTCAATGCGGGTTCTTCCTGACGTTATGTAGGTATTTCCCTACTGCTTGCGGGGAGTTGCGCCGCCAGCGGCTTGGCGCACGGCTCGCACTTTGCTTTGTAGTTGGCATGTGAGCTGGAAGAGGGCGTTCTGGACCAATCGATAACAGCTCGGCCGCCAACCTCACGACAGGATGCCGCTGGTCACCGGAAGTGCAGGCCGGGCAGCACGGCAGACGATTGCGTCATGAACAGGGAACAGGCTTGGATACGCCCATAGGTAGACTGCAGACAATGGCGGAAGCTGATAGCGTTCTGCATACCGGTGACAACCACCATGCCCGTCACCAGGGCAGGGCGATCTACGCGGGAGCAAGCTGATGAGGGTCAAACGCATTGTCGCCAACGTCGCTACCGCCGATCCTGCGGCTGCGGACCTGTTCTATCGGCAGATACTGGGCCTGGAGCTGGCGATGGACCGTGGTTGGATACGGACGTTTGCCGGTGCCTGCCAGATGACGGTGCAGATTGGTTTTGCCAGCGAAGGCGGCTCGGGTACGCCGGTGCCGGACCTGTCGGTGGAAGTAGATGACCTGGACGAAGCGCTGCGGCGCGTGCAGCAGCACGGCATCGCGCTGGAGTATGGCCCCGTGCTCGAGCCCTGGGGGGTGCGCCGGTTCTTCGTGCGCGACCCATTGGGCAAGCTGGTCAATATCCTGCAGCACGCCTGAGCCAACAAGGCTGACCGTTATCCGGCGGAGGTTGGCCAGTCGGTCATATCAGAGATAGTGGGGGTCTTTCACCGCGCCCAACCACACCGCCGCCTGCAGCAATTCGTTGGCGACCTGCTTGGGGCAACCCGTGCGGAACGAAGCGGCCTCCATGATGGCCTGGTAGGTGTCCCAGAAGCCGGCGCTGGTGCCGTACTGCACGTAGGCAGCATGTAATTCAGTCCATTCCTTGGCGGTGATGTGACGCCCGAGATAAGCCATGACCACCAACGTGTCCGAGTTGCAGGTCACGTTATCGGGGCCTTGGTCACGGTGGCGTAAAGATCTTCGTCACAGTTTTGGGCGCTGCGGTGCAGCCGGATCAAGGCGCCGGGTCGGCCTTGCCGGCCCCCAGGCAACCCAGTTCTTCACCGAGCGCGCGGATCTGATCGTTGAAGTAGTCGCGGTCGCGGGCTGCCACCGAGGTGCCCACCTGGTCCACTTCCTGGCTGATGGCATCCATGATGTCCCCCGGCCTGGCATTGGCTACCTGCGGCTGCAGCCGACGGCTGAGATCCTGGATCCACCGATCCAGTTGTTCACGGGTCAGTGTGTTGTGCATGCCACGATGCTAGGTGAGGTGGCGTTATCCGGGGATCAAAGGAACGGTCTGCATACGCTTGCCTGTCGCTGTTCAGGCCGGATGATCGGTGTCCGCGCGTGGCATGCATTGGTCCTTCTTTGCCAACGCTGCGGCGGCGGTTTCTGCCAGTGCCTCGTAGCGACTGCGAATTTCCTCAAGGCGATCATCGTCCAGTTCTTCCAGATTGAGCAGCTCGTTATTGGCCTCTTGTGTGGCGCGGATAAGTTCGTCGAGCTTGATCTGCAGCGCCGCGGAGTCAACGTTCTGGGTATGTTGAATCAGGAATACCATCAGGAAGGTGACGATGGTGGTGCCGGTATTGATGACCAACTGCCACGTATCATTGAAGTGGAAGACTGGTCCAGTGGCCGCCCAGACAATGATGACACCGAGTGCCGCCAGAAAGGCCGTCAGCGATCCGGCTGAACGTGCGACCTTGCTGGCCATCTTGTTGAAAGCGTGGCTGCTGCGCATTGTTGTATCTCCAGGCAGAGAGCGAAGTGTCTGACGCTGCGGTTGCGTGGCGTGTGAGCAAGCGTGAACAGCGGACACACGGCACGCAGCTGTCACGTGCGCATCTGCACGACAGCGCAGGGATTACGCTTTCTTAATCGCGTTTGGCTTACCGTGAATCACCAGCCACGCGCGCCCTCTTGATCTGCCTCGATGCAGGCAAAGAGGGGCGCTGGTTGGACCAGAGATTTTCTTCAGCGGTGCTCGGTCAGCGCAGTACTTGTGATGAGGTGACTGGGTCCGACAATGCTCATTCGGCAGCCAGCGATCTGCGCATGCGTTCAAAGTCCTTGCGATATTGTGCAGCCAGCCGGTGTTTGCGGGTGGCGGAGAGGATTTTGCCGGAGACCTGGAAGAACTTCCTTTCCTCCTCGCGCAGATGGTGATGTACTTTTTCCGAGAGTTTGCGCGCCTTGGCCATCCAGCCTGCTCCCAGTTTTTCGGCCACGCGCATGTCCGCGATGATTTCGTCGATTTCGTGGTGCTCATGCAATGCATGCCTTGACGCATCCAGGCCCGCGTCATGCATCAGGATGGGGGCATACAGAAAGCGTTCCTCTGCGGCAGCGTGTGCTGCCAGCTCCACCCGCAGTTCGGTGAACAGCTCCAGCCGCCGCTGCGTATGCGGAGGAGAGCGCAGCAATTTGCGACACAACGAGCGCTGCCTCTCATGGCTTTCGCGCAAGGCGTCGTAGAGGGTCTCGGTCATGTGGCCTCCGATGGAAGACGGTCAGGTGGAGTGTGTGACCTGCGGTGCCGAGAAGTCGTGAAGCTGAAGGTGGCTATGCGTTTGGATCAGTGACGGGTCGTCGCGAGCCAAGCTGGTTTGAACAGGTAGTTTCTTGTTTCCGGGGTTGGGCAGCCAAGGCTTCGTTGTATTGACCCACGGAATACCTGGTGCGGTGTTGGCTTTCACCAAGGCAGCACCGATGAGCGAAATGAGGAGAGAAGAGGTCAAGCGCTGGACCGTGTGGCGCAAGCCTGCGTTGGCCCTTGGCATCACCCAGGACGAAAGACGGTGACCGCTACGAGCAATCAGTACGATCTGTCCCGACCGGGATAGAGGGGTCAAATGGCCGCATAGCTCCACTTTAGGCAGCCGCTAAAAGCGGGGGGATTACCCAGATACCCCATGTTGTACCCCCACCGCCGCATGGACTGAAACGCACAACGGCGCACGGACGCGGACACAAAAAAGGCCGGAAACCCTTGCTGCTGTTGGGTTTCCGGCCTGATCGGGACCGTTACGGTCCATCTAATGGTGGAGGTGGGCGGAATTGAACCGCCGTCCGAAGGCGCTCCATCCCTGGTCCTACATGCTTAGCTCACCGTTGGGTCTCGTCCTGTGGCAGCACGGTGTGCAAAGCGCACCCAAGGACCAGCCTGTTTTGGTTAAGCGATGACTGACAGGCAGCCGTCAAAGCCGGTTCCGTGATAATGACCCTACATCCACGAGCACGGGCACAAGCGGGTTCGGGGCTTACGCCTTAAGCGGCGAGAGCGTAGTTGTCGTCGTTGGCAACTAGAGTTTTGCAGCTGGATTTACGAGGAAAGCTACCCCCTCGGCATGCACCAAGTGACTTCACAACCCCCGTCGAAACCAGTGCACCCCCGGTTGGACTGAGTTGAGAGTGTTCTGTCAGTGCTCCGATGGACCGGTTTGCTGGCAGAACCTCACTGAGCGGTGTTGATGCTATCCGAAACAAGCTGAATCGTCACGCATCGGCTGAATGCCCAGCGCCGGGGTTAACGCGGCACCGACCTTTCTGCGACGTGCCGCTGCCGAGCATTGCAGCCATCTTGGTGATGGAGCGGGTGATGGTCATGCAGCAGCGCAGCCTGCAGATGCTGGCGGACGGGGTAGGGCGGGCGTTCCGTCAGCGGGCGCTGGCGCCGGCGGCGCTCTACCTGTTGCTGGGCGGCGCGGTGGCGGGTGCGGTCTGGGCCGGACGGATGCATTGGCCATTGCTGGCACCGGGGTTGTTGGTGCTTTGCGCGGTGGTGCTGGGTTGGATGCAACAGGTGCGGCGGCGTTGGCTGGGTATCTATCTGGTTGCGGCTCTGCTGTTGCTGGTGCTGCAGTCGCCTTGGTCGGGGCTGGATCCGGCAGGCGTCGAGCGCGTGGCCCTGGCGGCCATGGCATTGGCCGTGGCGCAATTGTTGGTGCACACCGTGCGGGTGGTGCAGTTGTCCTGGGCATTGCAGGCCCAGGTGGACGCGATGGACGATACGGCTATCCTGGCGTTGTTGCCCGGCGAGGCGGCTGGGGCTGCCCGGCAGTGGCAACAGGGTGATGAACGCCGGGCGCTGGAGCTGCAGGATGTGGTGACGCTCACCCTGTTGTATGCGGTGTTGAAGTCGCCGCTTGCGCAACGCCTGTGGCTGCGCCGGGTGCTGTTGGGCTAGAGCGTCTTGCGCAGATAGATGCGCTGGTGGCCGGCAGGGAAGTTCTCCAGCCGGCCGAATACTTCGTAGCCGTGGCGAAGGTAGAAGGCCTCGGCCTGCCAATCGAATGTGTCCAGGGTGGCGCCCTGCGCGCCAGCCGCGCGGGCCTGCTGCTCGGCCTGTTTCAGCAAGGCGCTGCCCAGGCCATTGCTACGGCATTCCTCGTCCACCCACAGCACGTGGATCAGCAGCCAGCCGGCACAGAGTTCGCCAAGCAGGCCGCCCTGCAGCCGGCCATGGGCGTCATGACTGGCCAGCTGCAGCGGGGTTTCGTTGAAATCCCCGCCGCTGGCCCTGCGGTTGAATGCCTGCAGCCGCGCGCACAGCTGCTGCACGTCGTGTGCACTGGCAGCTTGCAATAGGCCTGCCGCCATCAGGCGTTGCGGTTGTGGGCGCGCATGGCGCGCTGCTTCTCGCGGGCCCAGTCGCGTTCCTTGGCAGTGTCGCGCTTGTCGTGGTTCTGCTTGCCCTTGGCCAGTGCGATCTCGAGCTTGATCTTGTTCTTGCTCCAGTACATCGCGGTGGGTACCAGGGTGTAGCCGTCACGCTCGACGCGGCCGATCAGCTTGTCGATCTCGCGCCGGTGCAGCAGCAGTTTGCGCTGGCGGCGGTCCTCTGGAACGGTGTGGGTGGAGGCCTGGATCAACGGGGTGATCTGGGCACCGATCAGGAAGATCTCGCCGTCCTTCACATAGGCATAGGCGTCGGTCATGTTGCCGCGGCCGGCCCGGATGGCCTTGATCTCCCAGCCCTGCAGCACCAGGCCCGCCTCGTAGCGCTCTTCCAGGTGGTATTCGTGACGGGCACGCTTGTTCAACGCGATGGTTTTGTCGGCCGTCGCGTTCTTTGCTTTATCCTTGCCGGAGTTCTTGCTCATTTACGTATTGTCTCCGATCCGGAGGCATTCCGGACAATCTTCGTAATCCCCATGACTACCATCCGCCGCAGCGCACTGGTTGAACACTCCGCCGAGCGCATGTTCGACCTGGTCAATGATGTTTCTGCCTACCCGCGCCGTTTCCGATGGTGCGACAAGGCCGAGATCCTGGAGCAGGGGGAGCAGCGGCTTGTTGCGCGGCTGGACCTGGGCCTGGGCTCGTTCCGCACCTGGTTCATGACCGAAAACACCTTGCAGCGCCCCACCAGCATCGATATGCAGTTGCGCGACGGGCCGTTCAAGCGCCTGCACGGGCGCTGGCAGTTCCATGTGTTGGCCGAGGACGCCTGCAAGGTCAGCCTGGAGCTGGAGTTCGAGCCGACCTCGCGTCTGCTGGGGCCGGCACTGGCACTGGGCTTCCAGGGGCTGGCCGACCGCATGGTCAATGATTTCGTGCGCGTTGCCGATCAGGAGGGCTGAGGGCATGCGCGTGGCGGTGGTACTGGCTTGGCCGGACAGCTACCTGCAGCGTGAGCTGGTGTTGCCCGAGGGCTGCACGGTGGCCGACGCGATCGAGGCGGCGGCGCTGCCGGGCGCCGAATTGGCCGCCGCAGTCGCAGTGCATGGGGTGCTGGCGCGCCAGCAACAGGTGCTGCTGGATGGCGACAGGGTGGAACTGCTGCGGCCGTTGCTGGCCGACCCCAAAGAAAATCGCCGCCGGCGGGCGCGCGGCGGCGATTGACCTTACCGGTGGGGGCGCCGATCAGCGGCCCTTCTTCTTGTCCTTGGCCAGGTTGCGGCCGAACTGACGCACGCTGTTGCGCGCCAGGTCCGCGTCCTGGGTGGGGAAGTAGTCGCCTTCCCAGCGGGTGACCTGGTCGTTCTCGAAGAACACGGTGAAGTTCTTCACCTCGGTCTTGCCCAGGCGGTTCACGCGTTGGCTGGAGGTGTAGTCCCAACGCTGTGCATGGAACGGGTCGGGGATGGACGGGGTGCCCAGCAACGCGTTGACCTGCTGCTTGCTCTGGCCAACCTGCAGCTGCGACACGGATTGTTCGCGGATGAGGTTGCCCTGGTAGATGGGCTGCTTGTAAATGATGCCGCAGCCAGTGGTGGACAGGGCGACAACGGCGATCAGCAGGAGGTTGCGCATTGGGTAGGACGGTTGGGGATATCAGGGCGATGATACACTCCCCGGCACCCAGCGCGATCTGACCGGAGGCAACTGGCGTAAACCGCCAATGAACACGATGGCCATGGAATCCCACGACCTGCGCAAAGTCGGCCTGAAGGTGACGCATCCCCGTATGCGCATCCTGGCCCTGCTCGAGCAGAACACCCCCCACCACCACCTCACCGCCGAGGATATCTACCGTCAGTTGCTTGATTGCGGTGACGAGATCGGGCTGGCCACGGTTTACCGTGTGCTGACCCAGTTCGAGGCGGCCGGGCTGGTACTCAAGCACAACTTTGAAGGCGGCCAGGCGGTTTATGAGCTTGACCGCGGTGCCCACCACGACCATATGGTGGACATGGACACCGGCAAGATCATCGAGTTCGAGAGCCATGAGATCGAGCAGCTGCAGCGCAAGATCGCAGAAGAACATGGTTACGAACTGGAAGAGCACTCGCTGGTGCTGTACGTGCGCAAAAAGCGGCGTTGAGCCGGCAAGGGTGGTCTGCGGGCCGCCCGTTTGAACCATAAACACCGGCCATTGGCCGGTGTTTTTGTTTGCGTTGCCGTGTAGTGCCGAGCCATGCTCGGCAGGGGCTTTACCAGCATTGTTTCCGTTGTTCCATGGGGCAGTCTGCGGAAGGCCAAAGGCCAAAAGCTGCCCTCACCGAAACCCCTCTGTAGTGCCGAACCATGCTCGGCAGGGGCTTTGTCAGCGGTTCCGTGAGGCAGGCTGCAAAAGCCCAAAAGCCCAAAAGCCCAAAGCTGCCCTCACCCCAACCCCTCTCCCGCTTGCGGGAGAGGGGCTAAGTGCCAAACCCAAACCCAAGCCTCAAGCCTCAAGCCTCAAGCCCAAGCCCAAGCCCAAGCCCAAGCCTCAAGCCTCAAGCCTCCGCCAGCAATTTGCGCGCCGCAGCGCGGGCTTCCTTGCTGACTTCGGCGCCGCCCAGCATGCGCGCAAGCTCTTCCTCGCGGCCCTTGCCGTCCAGCAGTTCCACCGCGCTCTGAGTCATCCCTTCCACCGGCGCTTTGCTGACCCGATAATGGGCGTGGCCCTTGGAGGCGACCTGCGGCAGATGGGTCACGCACAGTACCTGTCGCCGCTCGCCCAAGGCGCGCAGCTTCTTGCCGACAATGTCGGCGATCGCGCCGCCAATGCCCGAATCCACCTCGTCGAAAACCATGGTCGGCACGGCATCCAGGCCCAGCGCGGCCACTTCGATCGCCAGCGAAATGCGCGACAACTCGCCGCCGGAGGCGACCTTGCGCAGGGCGCGGGCCGGCTGGCCGGCATTGGCCGCCACCAGGAACTCCACCCGCTCGGCACCGTTCGGGTCCGGCCGCAGCTGGGTCTGGGATTCCAGCTCGATCCGGAATTGCCCCCCGCCCATGCCGAGCTCGCCGATCAAGGCGGTGGTCGTGTCGGAAAGCGCGGCCGCAGCGGTCTGCCGGCTGCTGGACAGGCTTGCCGCCACGTCCTGCCAGCGGGCGGCAGCCTTGTCGATCTCGCCAGCCAGCTTGGCCAGGCGCTCGTCGGCGCCGCGCAGCTGTTCCAGCTCGCCTTCCAGGCGGTCGCGGGTGGCGGCAAGTTCTTCCATCGGCACGCGGTGCTTGCGCGCCATGTCGTGCAGGCGGCTGAGCCGGCGTTCGATGTCTTCGAAGGCTTCCGGGTCGCTGTCCAGGTCGTCCTGCACCCGGTCCAGCTGGGCGAGGGCTTCATGCAGCTGAATGCCGGCGGCATCGAGCATGGCATCCACGTCACCGAGACGGGCGTCGTGCTGGCTGACCCTGCCCAGCTCGTGCCGCACCTGCTGCAGCAGGGAGAGCAGGGACGGCCCGTCTTCGTCGCCATTGAGCAGGCCGCCGGCGCGCTGGCAGGCTTCGATCAGGGCGGTTGAGTGGGCCTGGCGGCGGTGGCTGGCGCCCAGTGCAGTAATCGCCGCGGGCTCCAGTTCCTCGCGCTGCAGCTCACCGAGCTGGTGTTCCAGAAACCCGATCCGGTCGGAAACATCGCCTTGCTGGGACAGGGCATCGCGTTCGTCCAGCAGGGCCTGCCACTGGCTGGTGGCGCTGCGCACGGCACTGCGTTCGGCGTCGTTGCGGGCGAATGCATCCAGCAGGGCCAACTGGCTGGGGCGCGAGAGCAGGGCCTGCTGGTCGTGCTGGCCGTGGATCTCGACCAGGAAACCGGCCAGCTCGGACAGCTGCGACACCGGTACCGGGCGGCCATTGATGAAGGCACGTGAGCCGCCGTCGGCGCGGATCACCCGGCGCAGCTGGCATTGCTCGTCGTCATCGAGCTCGTTGTCGCGCAGCCAGCCGCGTGCCGGGGCGTCATCGGCCAGGCTGAATTCGGCGGACAGCTCGGCGCGGCTGGCGCCGTGGCGGACCACGCCGGAGTCGGCGCGCAGCCCGGACAGGAACCCTAAAGCGTCCACCATCAATGACTTGCCGGCGCCGGTTTCACCGGAGACGACAGTCATGCCTGGCCCGAACTCGAGCTCGGTGGCGCGGACAACGGCAAAATCCTTGATCGAAAGATGTCTGAGCATGGCTGGCAGGTCTTGGGGCCGCGCAAAACTAGCATGCGTGCCGGGCAGGTCAATGTAGGGCAGGCGGTGTCGGGCCCAGATTAGGAACAAAGCGTCTCATGGCGTGAGCCAGAGCCTTGAAACTTCCGGTACAGCCCACATACGGGGCGAGGTAGGCGGCAGAAGATCCGTCAGGGAACCGGAAATGAACCAAGAACACACTGAATTCGACCCCGAGAACAGCGCTGCTGGCGGCGAAGACGCCCAGCACGACCAGATCGAAGCGCTGCGCGCCGAGCTGGAGCAGGTCAAGGCCGAATCGCTGCGCGAGCGTGCCGACCTGGAAAACCAGCGCAAGCGCGTGGCCCGTGACATCGAACAGGCCCGCAAGTTCGCCAACGAGAAGCTGTTGGGCGAGCTGCTGCCGGTGTTCGACAGTCTGGACGCCGGCCTGGCCGCGGCAGGCAATGAGCCCAACGCATTGCGCGAGGGTCTGGAACTGACCTACAAGCAGCTGCTGAAGGTGGCTGCCGACAATGGCCTGGTCCTGCTGGACCCGGCCGGCCAGGCCTTCAATCCGGAGCACCACCAGGCCATCAGCCAGGTCGACCCGCCGGCAGGCGTGGCGCCGGGCGCAGTGGTCACCGTGTTCCAGAAGGGCTACCTGCTCAACGAGCGCCTGCTGCGGCCGGCGCTGGTGGTGGTGGCCCGGGCCGATTGACCGGCCCGCTGGCTGGCCGCTGCCTAAACAGGCGCGGCTGCCGGCAAACAGCGTTCCGGGGATGACTTGAATGTCATCAGGTCGTCCCCCACATCCCATTCATCCCCGGCGGCTGCCGGCAAACGAATCCTCAGGAGTCCCCCATGGGCAAGATCATTGGTATCGACCTCGGCACCACCAACTCGTGCGTGGCGATCATGGACGGCGGCAAGGCCCGCGTCATTGAAAACTCGGAAGGCGATCGCACCACGCCCTCCATCGTCGCCTACACCAAGGACGGCGAAGTACTGGTGGGTGCCTCGGCCAAGCGTCAGGCCGTCACCAACCCGAAGAACACCTTCTATGCGGTGAAGCGCCTGATCGGCCGCAAGTTCACCGACGCCGAAGTGCAGAAGGACATCGCCCATGTGCCGTACGGCATCCTGGCGCATGACAATGGCGACGCATGGGTACAGACCAGCGATGCCAAGAAGATGGCACCGCAGGAAATCTCCGCGCGCGTGCTGGAGAAGATGAAGAAGACCGCCGAAGACTTCCTTGGCGAGAAGGTCACCGAAGCGGTCATCACCGTGCCGGCCTACTTCAACGACAGCCAGCGCCAGGCGACCAAGGACGCCGGCCGCATCGCCGGTCTGGACGTCAAGCGCATCATCAACGAGCCGACCGCCGCTGCCCTGGCCTATGGCCTGGACAAGGGTGACAACAAGGACCGCAAGATCGTTGTTTACGATCTGGGCGGCGGCACCTTCGACGTGTCGATCATCGAGATCGCCAACGTCGACGGCGAGAAGCAGTTCGAAGTGCTGGCCACCAACGGTGACACCTTCCTGGGCGGCGAAGACTTCGACAACCGCGTCATCGAGTACCTGGTTGAAGAGTTCCAGAAGGACCAGGGCATCGACCTGCGCAAGGATCCGTTGGCCCTGCAGCGCCTGAAGGACGCAGCCGAGCGCGCCAAGATCGAGCTGTCCAGCGCGCAGCAGACCGACGTCAACCTGCCGTACGTCACCGCCGACGCCTCCGGTCCGAAGCACCTGAACATCAAGCTGACCCGCGCCAAGCTGGAAGCCCTGGTCGAGGACCTGATCAAGAAGTCGATCGAGCCGTGCCGTGTTGCCCTGCGTGACGCCGGCCTGACTTCGAACGACATCAATGAAGTGATCCTGGTCGGTGGCCAGACCCGCATGCCGAAGGTGCAGCAGGCGGTGACCGATTTCTTCAACAAGGAACCGCGCAAGGACGTCAACCCGGACGAGGCCGTGGCACTGGGTGCCGCGATCCAGGGCGGCGTGCTGGGCGGCGACGTCAAGGACGTGCTGCTGCTGGACGTGACCCCGCTGTCGCTGGGTATCGAGACCATGGGCGGTGTGTTCACCAAGATCATCGAGAAGAACACCACCATCCCGACCAAGGCCTCGCAGACCTTCTCGACCGCCGAGGACAACCAGTCGGCCGTGACCGTGCACGTGCTGCAGGGTGAGCGCGAGCAGGCCCGTTACAACAAGTCGCTGGCCAAGTTCGACCTGTCCGGCATCGAGCCGGCGCCGCGTGGCATGCCGCAGGTGGAAGTGTCCTTCGACATCGACGCCAACGGCATCCTGCACGTGTCAGCCAAGGACAAGAAGACCAACAAGGAACAGAAGGTCGAGATCAAGGCCGGTTCGGGTCTGTCCGAGGACGAGATCGCACGCATGGTCGCCGACGCGGAAGCCAACCGCGAAGAGGACAAGAAGTTCCAGGAACTGGTCCAGGCCCGCAACCAGGCCGACGGCCTGATCCACGCCACCCGCAGCGCCATCACCGAGCATGGCAGCAAGGTTGGCGGCGACGTCATCGGCAAGGTCGAGGCTGCATTGTCCGATCTGGAAACCGCGATGAAGGGCGACGACAAGGCACAGATCGAAGCCAAGTCGAAGTCGCTGGAAGAAGCAGGCCAGGCGCTGTTTGCCGCTGCTTCGGCCGGTGACCAGGCTGGCCCGGCAGCCGGCGGCGACGCCGGTGGCCCGTCCAACGACGACGTGGTGGACGCTGAGTTCACCGAAGTCAAGGACGACAAGAAGTCCTGATGGTCCATGACCTCTCTCCCGCCGGGAGAGAGGTTGGGGTGAGGGTCCGGGTTGCCTGACGGCCCCGGACCTTTGTGTTGTTTACGAACGGACACCCTGGCCCTCCCCTGGAGGGGGAGGGAGAGAAGAGCATGAGCAAGCGCGATTATTACGAAGTACTGGGCGTAGCCCGCACCGCTACCGATGAAGAGCTGAAGAAGGCCTATCGCCGTTGCGCGATGAAGCACCATCCGGACCGCAACCCGGGCGATGCCGCCGCTGAAGCTGCCTTCAAGGAGTGCAAGGAGGCCTACGAAACCCTGTCCGACGGCAACAAGCGGCGCATGTATGACGCCCACGGCCACGCCGCGTTCGAGCACGGCATGGGCGGTGGCGGTGCCGGTGGTCCGGACATGAACGATATTTTCGGCGACATCTTCGGCAATATTTTTGGCGGAGGTGGCGGCGGTCCGCGCCAGCCACGTCGCGGTGCCGACATCGGCTACGTGATGGAGCTGGACCTGGAAGAAGCGGTGGCTGGCGTCGAGCGCCGCATCGAGATCCCGACCCTCGCCGAGTGCGGCGATTGCGACGGCACTGGCTCGGAAGACCGCAAGGTCGAGACCTGCAACGTCTGTGGCGGTCGCGGCCAGGTGCGCGTGCAGCGTGGCATCTTTGCCATGCAGCAGGCTTGCCACAACTGTGACGGCCGCGGCCAGATCATCAGCAAGCCCTGCAAGACCTGCCACGGCAATGGCCGTGTCGAGGAAGACAAGGTGTTGTCGGTCAAGGTGCCCGCAGGCGTGGATACCGGCGACCGCATCCGCCTGCAGGGCGAGGGCGAAGCCGGCCCGGCCGGTGCGCCGGCAGGCGATCTGTATGTGGAAGTGCGTGTGCGCGAGCATGCGATCTTCACCCGTGACGGTGACGACCTGCACTGCGAAGTGCCGGTGCGCATCTCGCAGGCTGCTTTGGGCGACGCGATCCGCGTGGCCACGCTTGGCGGGGAAGCGGAAATCCGCATCCCGGCTGAGACCCAGACCGGCAAGCTGTTCCGCCTGCGCGGCAAGGGCGTCAAGTCGGTGCGCAGCCGCACCGAGGGCGATCTGTATTGCCGCGTCGTGGTGGAAACCCCGGTCAACCTGACGGCCGAGCAGCGCAAGCTGCTGGAGCAGTTTGAAGCTACGTTCATCGGCGAAGAAGCGCGCAAGCACTCGCCGAAGTCGGCGACCTTCATCGACGGCGTGAAGGGCTTCTGGGAACGCATGAAGTCCTGATGCATCACCTGTAGTGCCGAGCCATGCTCGGCATCAGCTCCACTTGTAGTGCCGAGCCATGCTCGGCAGACGCCTTACCGGTAAAGCCCCATTGCCGAGCATGGCTCGGCACTACCGGATTTGTGCTTTTGTGCAGGTTTCTACGTAAAAGCCGCAGCTTGCTGCGGCTTTTATCGTTATGCCATCTGCTATTGGTTGCGCGCGCAAGCGTATGCGCTCGGGCCTTGCGCTGCGGTCGTAGAATAGGGCGATGAACGAAGTCGACCACAGCCATCTCGTGCACGGTCGTCGGCAACGCCCGGATGGGCCGTCGCCGGTGGACGTGATTTCCGTGCAATCCCAACTGGTCTACGGCCACGCGGGCAACAGCGCCGCCGTGCCGCCGTTGCGCGCCTTGGGGTTGCGCGTTGCCGAAATTCCCACCACTTTGCTGAGCAATGCGCCGTTCTACAGCACCTTGCGCGGCCGCGTGCTGCCAGCGGACTGGTTTGCCGAGCTGCTGCAGGGTGCAACCGAGCGCGGCTTGCCGCAGCGTGCCGGCGCACTGGTGTCCGGTTACTTCGGCAGCGTCGCCAACGGCGCCGCCTTTGCCGATTGGCTGGATGAAGTACTGCCACAGGCACCGCAGCTGCGCTATTGCCTGGATCCGGTGATCGGCGATACCCACACCGGGCCCTATGTCGAGCCCGGGCTGGAAACCATTTTCAGCGAGCGCCTGCTGCCGCATGCCTGGCTGGTCACGCCCAATGCCTTCGAGTTGGGTCGCCTGACCGGCATGCCGGCGCTGGAACAGGACGATGCCATCGCCGCCTCGCGCAAGTTGCTCGAGCGCGGCCCGGAATGGGTGATCGCGCATTCGGTGTCCGGTGACCCGGGTGAACTGGTTACGCTGGCGATCGGCCGCGAACAGATCTGGCGCTGGACTTCGCCGCACCTGCCGGTGGACGTGGCCGGTACCGGTGATGTGCTGATGTCGCTGCTGGTCGCGTTCCTGCTCAAGGGCCACAGTTTCGAGGACAGCGTGGGGCGCGCCATTGCCGGCGTGCATGCGGCGCTGGAAGCGACCCTGGTCACCGGCGTGGAAGAGTTCGACGTATTGGCCGCCGCACCTGCGGCGCTGGGTACGCCTTACCGTTTCCGCGCCGAGCGTCTGGCATGAGTGTGGCGCCGGTCATCGGCATCGTCGGCAGCGGCGGTGCCTATGGGCGCTGGTTGCGTGGCTTCTTCGAGACCCGCATGGGCCTGCAGGTCATCGGCCATGACCCGGTGGACGCGGCGTCGCAGACGCCGGAACAGCTGCTGGAGCAAGCCGATGTGCTGTTGTTCTCTGCCCCCATCCGGCATACCCCGGCGCTGATCCGCGAGTACGTGCGGCAATCGGCGGGGCGCGAGCGTGGCCGCCTGTGGCTGGACGTCACCTCGATCAAAGCCGGGCCGGTGGCCGCGATGCTGGAATCGCAGGCCAGTGTCGCCGGCCTGCACCCGATGACCGCACCGCCCAAGGCACCGACCTTGAAAGGCAGGGTGATGGTGGTCTGCGAGGCGCGCCTGGATGCGCGCTGGCAGGCCTGGCTTGATGAACTGTGCACCGCCCTGCAGGCCGAATGCGTGCGCGGCAGTGCCGAACACCACGACCGGGTGATGGCGCTGGTGCAGGCCATGGTGCATGCCACCCATCTGGCCCAGGCCGGGGTGTTGCGTGAGTACGCGCCGATGCTGGGTTCGCTGGCCGAACTGATGCCGTATCGCTCGGCGGCGTTCGAGCTGGATGCGGCGGTGATCGCGCGCATCCTGTCCTTGAACCCGGTCATCTACGAGGACATCCAGTTCGGCAACCCGCATGCTGGCGAAGTGCTGGATCACCTGTTGCAGCAGCTGCAGAACCTGCGCGGGCTGGTGGCGCAGGGCGATGATGTGGCCCGCGCCCGTTTCCGCAGCCAGTTCCTGGCCGACAACAAGGCGGCCGTGGACGCGCAGACCTTGCGTGATGGCAACTACAGCTTCGAGCGTGTGGGCTACCTGCTGGCGGACCTGACCGACACAAGCGCGATGAGCGTGCATCTGCCCGAGGACCGGGCCGGCTCGTTGCGGGAGCTGCTGCATGTATTCGAACACCACGGCATCAGCCTGGCGTCGATCCATTCCTCGCGCACACCGTCCGGTGAAGTGCACTTCCGCATGGGCTTCGTGCAGGCCTATGCCGCCGAGGTGCTGGAAGCGGCTGCGGAGCAGATCAACCGCAGCGGGATCGGCCGCGTACTTGATCGCTAGAACCTGGAACAGCGTTGCGGCCGTTTTGTGCGGCCGTGTCAGCCGGTGGCTGCCAGTTATTCCCTCTGCTCTGCAGAGGGCTGCGGCAGGCCCTGATCTCAACCTCAGGTGCGTCTCACGGGCTGCGACTTAATCCACAGAGAGGTGTGTGCAATTTTGTGGATAATCGCTTGCAGCCCTTGGGGTGCAAGGCTGTCAAGATGGTTGATGAAATATTGGCCAGTTGCGGGCCATATCGGCAAAGCCTATTCAGCAAGGCTGATTGTGACCGCCTTCGCAGCTTGCAAGGCGCGCCGATCACGGGGCCGGCGCGCGTTGCCAACAGCGATCAGGCGCGGTACGGCTGGTTCATCGACAGGCTGATTTCGCCGTCGGCACTGAACAATTCGCTGCCGCGGCGTAGCAGTGGCCGGCCGTCGGCCAGCTCATAGCGCGGCGGCCGAGGGCTGCTGGCCTGCATGCTGGCGGGCTCGTCGACGAACTCGATGACGATGCAGCTTTCGCCATCGCGGGTGGTTGCAGGGAACTGGCGGAACGCCATGGTTTGCCTCCAGACGGGACACGTGGCCGTGCTGCCACGCCCCGAGCTTGCCGCCGCGCTCGTTAGGCCTGCGTTACCGCGGTGTTTTCAATCTATGAACTGCAGCCGCGCCAGCTCGGCATACAGGCCGTCCTGCGCCAACAGTTCGGCATGCGTGCCCTGCGCGACGATGCGGCCATGGTCCATCACCACGATGCGGTCGGCCTTGAGCACGGTGGCCAGGCGGTGTGCGATCACCAGCGTGGTGCGGCCTGCCATCAGTCGCTCAAGTGCCTGCTGCACGGCGCGCTCGCTCTGCGCGTCCAAGGCGCTGGTGGCCTCGTCCAGCAGCAGCACCGGCGCATCCTTGAGCAGGGCGCGGGCAATGGCCACGCGCTGTTGCTGGCCGCCGGACAGGCGTGCGCCGCGCTCCCCAAGATCACTGGCATAACCTTCCGGCAACTGCAGCAGGAAGTCGTCGGCTTCGGCCGAGCGGGCCGCGGCACGCACTTCCTCGTCGCTGGCTTCCAGCCGCCCATAGCGGATGTTGTCGGCGGCGCTCGCGGCAAACAATGCCGGCTGCTGCGGTACCAGGGCGATGTGCTGGCGCAGCTGTGCCGGGTCAAGCTCGCGCAGATCGATGCCGTCCAGGCACAGCTGGCCGCCGTCCGGGTCGTGGAAGCGCAGCAGCAGCGACAGCACCGTGCTCTTGCCGGCGCCGGAGGGGCCGACCAGGGCGACGGTCTCGCCCGGGGCCACGGTCAGGCTGAAGTCGTCCAGCGCAGGTTGGTCGGGGCGTTGCGGATAGTGGAAGCTGACTTGCTCGAAGCGGATCTCGCCGCGCAAGGGCGCAGGCAGCGCGCGCGGATGCGCCGGTGCGGTGATGCGGGCCTGCTCGGTCAGCAGCTCGCCGATCCGGCCCATGCCACCGGAGGCACGCTGCAGTTCGTTCCATACCTCAGCCAGGGCGCCAACCGAGCCGCCACCGATCAGCGCGTACAACAGGAATTGGCCCAGGGTGCCGGCACTCATGCGGCCAGCCACCACGTCGTGTGCCCCCGACCACAGCACCGCGACAATCGCGCCGAACACCAGCACCATGGCGATGGCGGTGACGAAGGACTGCGTGCGGATGCGGCGTTTGGCGGTATCCACCGATACCTTCAATGCACTTTCAAAGCGGCCGCGCTCGTAGGGTTCGCGTGCATGTGCCTGCACCGTGCGCACCGCGCCCAGGGTCTCCGCGGCCAGCGCGTTGGCATCGGCAACCCGGTCCTGGCTGGCGCGCGAGATCTTCTGCAGTTGGCGCGCGCCCAGCACGATCGGCAACACCGCCAGCGGGATGCCGATCAGCGAATACACCGCCAACCGCGGGCTGGTGACGAACAGCATCACCATCGAGCCGATCACGGTAACGCTGCTGCGCAGTGCCACCGACATGGTCGAGCCGATCACGCTGCGCAGCAGCTCGCTGTCGGCACTCAAGCGCGAGACCAGCTCGCCGCTGCGGGTGCGGTCATGGAAGCCGGCGTCCAGCCCGATCAGGTGGGCATAAAGTTTGCCGCGCAGATCGGCCACGACTTTCTCGCCGAGCAGCGACACGAAGAAGAAACGTGCTGCGGTGGCCAGCGCCAGCACCACCGCAACGATGAACAGCAGCATGAAGGCGCGGTTGATCTGGCCACCACCGGAAAAGCCGTGGTCGATCATCTGCTTGACCGCCATTGGCAGGCTCAGTGTTGCCGTGGACGAGACCGCCAATGCCACCAGCCAGGCACTGAACAGGCCGGCATGGCGGCGCACGAACGGCCACAGGGTCTTCAGGCTGCCCAGTTTCTGCAGCCGGCGCGGCGCGGTGGTGGGGGAGGTGTCAGTCATGGTTGACGGGTTCGCTCAGACGGAGACGGTCGCGGGTGGCGTCGCGCAGGCGCAGGGCCAGCGCATCGATCTGGTCTGCCGGCAGCCGCACGTGCAGGCGCAGGCCTTCGGGCAGGAAGTGTTCTTCGAGCTTCTCGGCGCCGACATTGCCCAGCAGCGTGTGGACGATGCCCATGTCCTCGAAGCCGCATTGCAGGATGCGCTCGGTCATCGGTACCAGCGGGCTGCGCTCGGCCACCCGCAGGCACTCGGCAGCCGTGCCGCCGTAGGCGCGGACCAGGCCGCCGGCGCCCAGCTTGATGCCGCCATACCAGCGGGTGACCACCACCGCGATGCGGTCATAACCCTGGCCGTCGATGGCGGCCAGGATCGGGCGCCCAGCGGTTCCGGCCGGCTCGCCATCGTCGCTGGAGCGGTAGTCGTTGCCATGCCGGTAGGCCCAGCAGTTGTGGGTGGCATCGGCCACCGACACCGATTGGATGAAGGCCATGGCCTGCGCCGCATCGGTGACCGGCGCGGCGCGGGCCAGGAACCGGCTGTGTTTTATCTCCAGCTCGTGGCTGGCGGGGGCGGCAAGTGTGTCGAGCATCGCGGCCATTCTAGTGGAGAAGGGCCTGCGGGGCCCCGGGCTCAGTCCTTGAGCAGGGGTTGCAGGTCCTTCGGCACCCTGGCCTCGGGGTAGTCATGGGCAAAGCGGCGCAGGCTGGCACGTGCGCCGTCCAGGTCGCCCGCGTCCAGACGCTCGCGGATGCGCTTGAGCCAATGGCGGCGCGACAAGCGGGTGTCGGCCTCGACGTCGACCACGGGTGCGGCCGTGGCGGTGGTCATGTCGGCCGGGGGTGCCGGTGCGGCGGCCACGGCAGCGCGCTCGCGGCGGGCAGCAGCAGCCTTCGCGGTAGCCTTCTCGCCGGCATGCGGAATGGTGCGCGGGCCCTCGAACGGGGGACGGGGTGCACGTAGTGCCAGGGGCGCGTCGTTGCTGGCGCCGCTGTTCGCCAGTGTGGGCTCGGCCTGTATCGCTACGGGAGCCGGAGGGGGCGGCGGTGCTGTTGCCGGGGCGGCATAAGCATCGGCCATCGGCGCATCGGTCGGAGGGCTGGCCGGGGCGGGCATGGGTTCGGCTTTCGCCGCGGCATCGCTGGCGCTGGCCTGTTTGCGGGCCTCGGCCGCCGGTGCCGGTTGTGCAGGTGCCTCCACCACGGCGGCAGGTGGCGGCACGGTTTCCACTTCGGCGCCACCGCTTGCGTCGGCAGCGGCGGCGGGCGTGTCAGTGGCCTGCACGGCGCTGTCGCCATGCTGCGGGATCGTCGGTGCCGTGGGTTGCAGCTGCCATGCCAGTCCCACAACGAGTACGAGGGACGCCGCCACGGCCAACGAGGAAGTCAGCCGACGGCGTCGGCGCCCGCCGTGACGTTGCGCGGTCGGCACCGTTGAACTGGCCAGGGTGGTAGCCGGAGCGGGCGTGGCGGACGACAGGGGCGCACGGGCGCGTGCAAGGATGTCGGCATCGACCTGCGCGCTGGGGCCCTGGGCACGCGCGCCGGGGCGGCCCAGCAGGCGCGCCAGGTCCCGTTCTTCGGGGGTCAGGTGGTCAGAGGTGTTCATTCGCTCAACCTCACGCGCAGCTTGTCCATCGCATAGCGCAGACGCGATTTGACGGTTTCCCGGCCAACGCCGGTGATCTGCCCGATTTCCTCCAGGCTGAGTTCCTGCTCCAACCGCAGGATCACGACTTCCTGTTGTTCGGCTGGCAACTCCGCAAGTGCCTGGCGCAGTTGCAGGCGCTGCGCCTGCTCGTCGGCCAGCAACTCCGGGGTGCAGCCGTCGGCCAGCCGCGCGGTGCGCTCCTCGGCATCGTCGGGGGCGCTGGGACGGTGGCGCGCAGCACGCCAATGGTCATTGAGGCGGTTGTGGGCGATGCGGAACAACCAGGTGGCGAAGGCCGCGTCCGGCTTCCAGCCCTGCCGGGCATTGATCATCTTCTGCCAGACATCCTGGAACAGCTCCTCGGCCAGCGAGCGGTCGCGCAACTGCCCCAGCAGGTAGTGGAACAGGCGCGCGCGATGGCGGCCATACAACTCGGTAAACGCATCGCTGTCGCCGCCGGCATAGGCAAGCATCAGAGCTTCGTCGGTGGGGGATTGCACGGCGGTGTCCACGGGGCGAAGCCTACGTGTTGGCGCCTTTTCTGCCTAGCTGCGACAGCGGATTCCGGCATTCATGTTCACAAATGTGAAGTGATATTTTTCTTTCATCCGTGGCCGTGGCGGGGCGTCGGGGACGGTATGCTTCGCTGCAGGGGGGAGTTCCGGTACGCCGGAACCCAGAAGAGAACGGATACATGTCGTACAGCGAGATCGCAGCACGTACAGGACCACCGCCACGTGCTGACACAACATCGCCCATTGCCAAGGTGGTCGCCAGCCTGCATGGGCTGTTACCCGGTGGTGCCCGCATCGCGCTTGCCTGGCGCGATGCGCACGTAGGCGAAGCCAATTGCAGCTACCCGCCTGGGGCGGAGGCGTTGTGCCGTGAGGCATTCGGCGTGTTGTGCGCGGGTGCGGACACGCCCGGTGGGCAATCCCTCTATTGGGAGGATGACGGCACCTGCCTGGCGCTGGTGGTGGCTGATGCCGATGGCATGGGCCCGGACAGCCTGCAAGCGTGGCAGGGTACCGCACGGGTGTTGCTGGGCTGTGTTTTCCAGTCGCAGCGGCAGCGCCTGCAGATCGATGAGCTGCAGCAATCCAAACAGCTGCAGAGGGCCCTGTACGAAATCGCCGACCTGGCCGGGGCGGACCTGGCGATGCCGGAGATGCTGCGTTATTTCCATCGCATCCTGTGCTCGCTGATGTATGCCGAGAACTGCTACATCGTCGAATGCGACGAGCAGCAGAGCAGCCTGAAGTTCCTCTATTACGTGGATGAGCAGGACGACTTCCAGCCCGAGCCGGAGCGCAGCTACCGGCACGACGAGATGCCCTCCAGCCTGACCTTCGCGGTGCTGCGGCACGGGCGGGTGATGAGCGGGCCCTCGCGTGAATTGCTGAAGTTCCTTGATTACCAGGCCTCCACCCAGGAGGGCGCGGAAAGCAACGATTGGCTGGGCGTGCCCATGTGGCGAGACAACCGGGTGTGCGGCGCCATCGTGGTGCAGAGCTACGAAGCCGATGCCTGCTACGGCGAAGAAGAACGGGCGCTGCTCAACTTCGTGGCCAAGCACATCCTGACCGCGATGGACCGGCACCAGGCGCATGCGCAGCTGGAGCAGCGCGTGTGCGAGCGCACCCGCGACCTGGAGCGCATCAACGGCCACCTGCAGGAAGAGATCATCGTGCGGCGTCGCGCGGAGATGCTGCAGGCTGCGTTGTTCAATATTTCCGAACTGGCGATGGTGGGCCACGGTCGTGCCGAGTTCTACCACCAGCTGCACGGCATCATTGGTGGCTTGCTGGACGCCAGCAATTTCTACGTGGCAATGCTTACCGAGGCCGGTGAAGGCATCGAGTTCGTCTACTCGGTGGACCGCTACAACCGCGAACGCGCGCCGCGTGCGTTCAGCGACGGGCTTACCGAATACACCGTGAGCCGACGCGAGCCGGTGCTGGCGATGCGTGAGGATATCGACGTGCTGATTGCCGCCGGCAAGGTGCGCGAGTTCGGTGCCAAATCGCATTGCTGGCTGGGCGTGCCCTTGTTCAGCGATGACGAGGTGGTCGGCGTTATTGCCGTTCAGAGCTACAGCCCGGAAGTGGTGTTCAGCGCCGATGACCGGCGCCTGATGGTGTTCGTGGCCCGCGCCCTGGGCAACAGCCTGGCGCGTCAGCGGGACCAGCAGCGCCTGCTGCAGGCACATGCCGACCTGGAGCGACGGGTGGTCGAACGCACCCGCGAGCTGGGCGAGGTCAACCAGAAACTGCTGGCGCAGATCGGCGAGCGCATGCGCGCCGAGCAGCGGCTGACCCATCTGGCCATGCATGATGTATTGACCGGGCTGCCCAACCGCCTGCACCTGCAGGACCGACTGGAGCGTGCGATCGAGAATGCGGAGCTGGGTGTGTGTCCGCACTTCGCCCTGCTGTTCCTGGACCTGGATCGCTTCAAGTGGGTCAACGACAGTATTGGCCACGCCGCCGGCGACCAGATGCTGGTGGAGGTGGCTCGCCGTCTGGTCCGTATGGTCCGCGGCGACGACGTCGTTGCCCGTCTTGGTGGTGATGAGTTCGCGTTGCTGGTGAACTGCGAGCGCGGCGCGGACGCGGCAATGGAGCTGGGGCGGCGCCTGTTGAAGGCGCTGGAGGCGCCGATGTGGGTGGATGGTCGCGAGCTGTTCCCGTCGGGCAGCATCGGCATCGCCCTGTGGAACCCGCGCTATACCTCCGGTGCAGATCTGCTGCGTGACGCCGACGCGGCCATGTACCGTGCCAAGATCCGTGGCCAGGACCGCTGCGTGATGTTCGATGGCGCGATGCATGACGAAGCCGTGCGCAGCCTGGAGCTGGAGGCGGACCTGCGCCGCGCCATCAAGAACCGCGACTTCCTGCCGTACTACCAGCCCATCGTGTCCTTGCAGGACGGTTCCGTTGTGGGCTACGAGGCGCTGCTGCGTTGGCAGCACGAACGCCGGGGCCTGTTGTATCCGGGTGACTTCCTGGCGCTGGGCGAGGAAAGTGGCTTGATCGAACAGGTGGACTGGCTGGTCTACGAGCAGGTACTGGCCGATCTTGCGCTGACTTCCTGCGGCTACATTTCAGTGAATGTGTCGCCGCGGCATTTCCGCTCGACGGAATTCGTGGGCCGCTTGTTCGGGCTGATCGAAGCCGCAGGGGCCGATCCGCGTCGCCTGCGGGTGGAAATCACCGAGATGGCGCTGCTGGAGGACGCTCCGCGTACGCTGCGCACCCTGCATGAGCTCAGAGAACGCGGCATCGTGGTGCAGCTGGATGACTTCGGTACCGGCTATTCGGCGCTGTCGTATCTGCACCGTTTCCCGATCAATGCCCTGAAGGTGGACCGCAGCTTCGTCGCCGGCCTGCATGCCGAGAATGGCAAGAGCACGCTGGCGCTGGTCGAGGGCGTGCTGTCGCTGGCGCGCACACTGAGCATCGAGACCATCGGCGAAGGCGTGGAGACCGAGCGCCAGATGCAGACCCTGGTGGAGCTGGGCTGCAGTTTCGGGCAGGGCTATCTGTTGGGATATCCCCTGCCGAGGGAGCAGACCCTGCAGCTTGCTGCAGCGGGTGAAGGTTCGCCCGGGCAATGATCCGTGGGCCTGCCCCCGCGCCGTCGGCGCAGGGCAGGTAGCTGTCGGGGGCCGACGAGGGTTGGCGGCTCCAGCCCTGCGTGCAGGAGCGTCGAGGCCTTGCCGCGCGCCAGGCTTTTTTACCGCAGTGCGTTGCGCTTCTTCTCGTCGAACCACTTGTCGGCCTGCGCCGGCGAGTAGCTGCGCATCCATTCCAGCATCTGCGTCGGGTCTTCGCCGTACCAGAGGTCCTCGCGCTGTTCCGGGTGCAGGAAGCGCTCGCTGACCATGGTGTCGATCATGCCGATCAGCGGTTGGTAGAAACCGTCGATGTCGAGGAAGGCGCAGGGCTTGTGGCCGATGCCGAGCTGGCGCCAGGTCAGCATCTCGAAGATCTCCTCAGCGGTACCGAAGCCGCCGGGCAGGGCGACGAAGGCATCGGACAGGTCGAACATGCGCGACTTGCGCTCATGCATGGAACCGACGATTTCCAGCGTGGTCACGCCCTTGTGCGCCACTTCCATGTCCACCAGGTGCTGCGGAATCACACCGGTGACCTCACCACCTGCGGCCAGCACGCCATCGGCCACCGCGCCCATCAGGCCAGTGCGGCCGCCGCCATAGACCAGGCGCAGGCCTTCGTTGGCGATGCGCGTGCCCAGTTCGGTGGCGCGTTCGACATAGACGGGCTTGGCACCGGGGTTGGAGCCGCAATAGACGCAGATGGATTTCATGTTTGTGGCCGGGAATGGGGAATCGGGAGTGGGGAATGGCTAAAGCAAAAGCAAAGCAAAAGTGGGTCGGAGCACTGAAGCGGGCGGTGATCTGCTGCTTCTTCAAAACAGAAACGCCAGCATCGCTGCCGGCGTTCCTTTTGGTGGTGAATCGGTAGGGCTGTAACTATTCCCTATTCCCGATTCTCCATTCCCCGCCTCAATTCGCCTTGTGGATGGCGCGCTTGGTCACCGCCATCGCCGCGTCGTGCACTGCCTCGGACAGCGACGGGTGGGCGTGGCAGATGCGGGCCAGGTCATCGGAGGAGCCGCTGAACTCCATGGTCAGCACACCTTCGTGCACCAGCTCGGAGACATTGGCGCCCACCAGGTGCATGCCCAGCACGCGGTCGGTTTCGGCGTGTGCCAGCACCTTGACGAAGCCAGCCGGCTCCACCATGGCAACAGCACGGCCGTTGGCGGCGAACGGGAAGCTGCCAGCCTTGTACGGGATGCCTTCGGCCTTGAGCTGGGCTTCGGTCTTGCCGACCCATGCCAGTTCCGGTTCGGTGTAGATCACCCACGGGATGGTGTCGAAATTGACGTGGCCCGGGAGGCCAGCGATCAGCTCGGCCACGGCAACGCCTTCCTCGAAGCCCTTGTGGGCCAGCATCGGGCCGCGCACGCAGTCGCCCACCGCCCACACGCCGTCAACGCCGGTGTGGCAATGGTCGTCGACCACGATCTGGCCACGCTCGTTGAGCTGCACGCCGGTGCCTTCGGCCAACAGGCCCTTGCTGGCGGCGCGGCGGCCAACGGCCACCAGCAGCTTGTCGACGGTCAGGGTCTTTTCGCCCTCGGCGTCGGTGTAGCTGACGATGACTTCCTCGCCCTTGATCTCGGTCTTGGAGACCTTGGCGTTGAGGCGGATGTCCAGGCCCTGCTTCTTGAATTCCTTGGCGGCAACCTTGGCCACTTCGGCATCGGCGGCAGCCAGGAACTCCGGCAGTGCTTCCAGGATGACCACTTCCGAACCCAGGCGCTTCCACACGCTGCCCAGTTCCAGGCCGATCACGCCAGCGCCGATCACGGCCAGGCGCTTGGGCACTTCGGTGAAGTCCAGCGCGCCGACGTTGTCGACGATGTGCTTGCCATCAAACTTGGCGAACGGCAGTTCGATCGAATCCGAACCGGCGGCGATGATGACGTTGGTGCCCTTGAGCTCGACTTCCGAACCGTCGTGCTGCTTGACCTTGACCACGTTGCCGGCCTGCAGCTGGCCGAAGCCGTAGTAGGTGGCAACCTTGTTGGCCTTGAACAACTGGGCGATGCCGCCGGTGAACTGCTTCACGATGGCGTCCTTGCGGCCGACCATCTTGCTCACGTCGATCTTGGCGTCGTTGAAGCTGATGCCGTGCTGATCGAAGATGTGGCCCATGTTCCAGTACTGGCGCGAGGAGTCCAGCAGCGCCTTGGACGGGATGCAGCCCACGCGCAGGCAGGTGCCGCCCAGGGCCGGCTTGCCGTCCTTGCCCAGCGCTGCGTCGATGCAGGCGGTCTTCAGGCCCAGCTGTGCGGCGCGGATGGCGGCGTGGTAGCCGGCCGGACCGGCACCGATGACGACGACGTCGAATTGTTCAGCCATTTGAGATTCCTTGGTACCAATCCCTTCTCCCTGCGGGAGAAGGTGGCGCGGAGCGCCGGATGAGGGTGCGGGAGGGCCTTGGCCCTCACCCCAACCCCTCTCCCGGGGGGAGAGGGGCTTCGAGCGGAATTACAGACCGAACAGCATGCGGCCCGGGTTTTCCAGCTGGTTCTTGATGTCCACCAGGAACTGCACCGAGTCCTTGCCGTCGATGATGCGGTGGTCATAGGACATGGCCAGGTACATCATCGGCGCGATCACGACCTGGCCGTTCTCGGCGATCGGACGGTCCTTGATGGCGTGCATGCCCAGGATGGCGCTCTGCGGCGGGTTGACGATCGGGGTCGACATCAGCGAGCCGAAGGTGCCGCCGTTGGTCACGGTGAAGGTGCCGCCCTGCAGTTCTTCCAGCGACAGCTTGCCGTCACGGGCCTTCTTGGCGTAGTCGGCAATGGCCTTCTCGATGTCGGCGAACGACATGCGCTCGACGTTGCGCAGCACCGGGGTCACCAGACCCTTGTCGGTGGACACGGCGATCGAGATGTCCGAGTAGCCGTGATAGATGATGTCGTCACCATCGATCGAGGCGTTGACCAGCGGGAAGCGCTGCAGCGCGTTGGCGGCAGCCTTCACGAAGAAGCTCATGAAGCCCAGCTTGATGCCGTGGGCCTTGACGAACTCTTCCTGCAGTTCCTTGCGCGCAGCCGAGACCTTGGACAGGTTGACTTCGTTGAAGGTGGTCAG
>DKPB01000011.1 GCA_002471015.1 Stenotrophomonas sp. UBA7346 | reverse complement strand
CTCGCGGTACAGCCGCGGCAGTATGGTCTCCTCGACATAACCGGCGCCGCCCAGGCACTCGGACGCCTCGGCGATCATGTTCGGCGCGCGCTTGCAGATCCAGTACTTGCCGACAGCCGTGACCAGACGGGCGAATCCGGCTTCCTGCTCGTCATCCGGATTATCCAGCGCACGGCCCATGCGCAATGTCAGCGCCAACGCCGCTTCGCTTTCCAATGCCAGGTCGGCCAGCACGTTCCGCATCAGCGGCTGCTCGATCAGCGCCCGCCCGCCGATCTGGCGGTGCGCGCAGTGATGGAGGGCCTGGGTCAATGCCTGACGCATCAGCGAGCTGGAGCCGATCATGCAGTCGAAGCGGGTCATGGCGACCATTTCGATGATGGTCGCCACCCCGCGCCCCTCCTCGCCGATCAGCCAGGCCAGCGCACCACGGTATTCGACCTCGCTGGAGGCGTTGGCCCAGTTGCCCAGCTTGTTCTTCAACCGCTGGATGTAGAAGGCGTTGCGTGTGCCGTCCGGGCGATGACGCGGCAGCAGGAAACAGGACAGCCCCTTGTCGGTCTGCGCCAGGGTCAGGAAAGCATCGCACATGGGCGCCGAGCAGAACCACTTGTGCCCGACCAGCTCGTACGGCTGGCCCGGCCCGCCGGCACCGACCGGCCAGGCCCGGGTGGTATTGGCGCGCACATCGGTGCCGCCCTGCTTTTCCGTCATGGCCATGCCGATGGTGGCGCCACGCTTGTCGCCGACCGGCACGTTGCGCGGGTCGTATTCGGTCGCCAGCACCTTGGGCAGCCACTTCGCGGCGACATCCGGCTGCAACTTCAGGGCAGGGACGCTGGCGAAGGTCATGGTGAGCGGACAGCTGCTGCCCGCTTCAGCCTGGTTGTGCAGGTACATCAGACCTGCGCGGGCCACATGGGCGCCCGGTCGAGGATCGGTCCAGGGCAACGAGGGAATGCCGTGCTCGATGGCGGCCTGCATCAACTGGTGATAGGCCGGATGAAAATCCACCTGATCGATGCGATGACCGTAGCGATCATGGCTGCGGAACAGCGGCTTGTTCTCGTTGGCGAGAAAACCCGCCATCATCAGCGGCACGCCCGCGAGCGCGCCATAGGCGTCCAGGCGCGCTTCGGCCCAGCCGCCCTGATAACGCCGGACCCATTCCTGCAACGGCACGTCGAGCCGGTAGAGGTTGGCGCCTTCGAGTGGCGGCACCTGGTTGGTGACTTCATGGGTTTCGGCAAGAAGATGCGGCTGCATGGCGATTGCTCCATGGCTCAGGGGTGCGACCCAGTGAAGCATGGACCATGGCCGCAAAAAAGCGCGGTATCGGCCAAATCAAGGGACGCTTCCTGGGCGTCATCCAGCTCGGAAACGCCTTTGCGTCCAGCTTTCCAGCCCAGGCGCTTCTTATCGTCTTCCCGTCGTTTAGTGCTAAGCTCGCACGCCATGAAAACGCCAACTTCCCGTCCCGTCGTCCTCTGCCTTTCCGGCCACGATCCCAGTGGTGGTGCCGGTCTGCAGGCGGACATCGAGGCCCTGCTCGCCCAGGGCTGCCATGCCGCTCCGACCGTTACTGCGCTGACCGTGCAGGACACCGTCGATGTTTCCGATTTCCGCGTGCTCGACCGCGACTGGGTCATGGCCCAGGCCAACGCGGTGATCGCCGACCTGCCGGTCGCCGCCGTCAAGCTGGGCATGCTCGGCTCGGTCGAGATGGTCGACACCGTGCTCGACATCATGCGCAAGCTGCCCGGCGTACCGCTGGTCTGCGACCCGGTATTGCGTGCCGGCGGCGGCGGCGCGCTGGGCCGCGACGAAGTCGGCTTCGCCATGCGCGAGCGACTGTTCCCGGTCGCCACCATCGCCACACCGAACCTGCCCGAGGCGCAGATTCTGGCCGAGCTGCCCAATGGCACGGCGGATCAGTGCGCCGAGAAGCTGCTCCCCTACATAGGCCATCTGCTGATCACCGGCGGCCATGGCGACGAAACCGAAGTTCACAACCGGCTGTACGCCCGCGACGGCAGCCTGCACACCTTCACCTGCCAGCGGTTGCCGGGCAGCTATCACGGCTCGGGCTGCACCCTGGCCAGCACCCTCGCCGGCCGCCTGGCCCTGGGTGAGAGCCTGACCAGCGCGGTCGAGTCCGCCCTCGACTACACCTGGCGCACCCTGCGCGACGCCGAAGCCCCGGGCCACGGCCAGTACATCCCGCGCCGTCTGCCGCTGGAACTGTGAGCGAGGCACGGCGCATGAACGAAACATCTCTGCTGCGCGGGCTCTACGCGATCACTGACAGCCAGTTGCTCGCCGAAGGTCGCCTGCTACCTTACGTTGAAGCCGCGCTGCGCGGCGGCGTGCGGCTGTTGCAGTACCGCGACAAATCCGGCGACGAAGCGCGCCGCCAGCGTGAAGCCCAGGCACTGGCCGAACTCTGCGCGCGCCACGGCGCGGCGCTGATCATCAACGACGACCTGGAGCTGGCCGCCCATCTGGGCGTCGGCCTGCACCTGGGCCAGGAAGACGGCTCGCTGGCCATCGCCCGTGAACGGCTCGGTCCGCAGGCGATCGTCGGCGCCACCTGCCATGCACAGCTGACACTGGCCGAGCGGGCCATCGAGGACGGCGCCAGCTATGTCGCCTTCGGTCGTTTCTTCAATTCCAATACCAAACCCGGCGCCCCAGCCGCCGACGATGCCTTGCTGCAACAGGCCCGTGCGCGTTTTCGCCAACCCATCGTCGCGATTGGCGGCATCACCCTGGACACGGCGCCACGACTGATCGCCCAGGGCGCCGACCTGATCGCCGTGATTCACGCGCTGTTCGCCGCCGACTCGGCCGCCGAGGTCGAACAACGCGCACAAGCCTTCAGTCGGCTGTTCGCAACCCCCTGATTTCATCGGCGGGCCATCGCCGCCCCGCCCATCTTCTTTTCGAGAGGTTCAGCATGTCCCGTTCCGAAATACTGTTCGCCAGCGCCCAGACCCATATCCCCGGCGGCGTCAACTCACCGGTGCGCGCCTTCCGCAGCGTCGGCGGCACGCCGCTGTTCCTCAAACACGCCGAGGGCGCCTACGTCATCGACGAGGACGACAAGCGCTATGTCGACTACGTCGGCTCCTGGGGCCCGATGATCCTCGGCCACAGCCACCCGGACGTGCTCGACGCGGTGCGCCGCCAGCTCGACCACGGTCTGTCCTACGGTGCGCCGACGGCCATGGAAACCCAGATGGCCGAGCTGGTCTGTAGCCTGGTGCCGTCGATGGAGATGGTGCGCATGGTCAGTTCCGGCACCGAAGCGACCATGAGCGCGATCCGCCTGGCCCGCGGCTACACCGGTCGCGACGCCATCATCAAGTTCGAAGGTTGCTACCACGGCCACTCCGACAGCCTGCTGGTCAAGGCCGGTTCCGGCGCCCTGACCCAGGGCGTGCCCAGCTCGGCCGGCGTACCGGCGGATTTCGCCAAGCACACCCTGACCCTGGCCTACAACGACCTGGCCGAAGTCGAGGCCACACTGGCCGAGAAAGGTGAACAGGTCGCCTGCATCATCGTCGAACCGGTGGCCGGCAACATGAACTGCGTGCCGCCGGCGCCGGGCTTCCTCGAGGGCCTGCGCAGCCTGTGCGACAAGCACGGCGTGGTGCTGATCTTCGACGAGGTGATGACCGGTTTCCGTGTCGCCCTCGGCGGTGCCCAGGCGCATTTCGGCGTCACGCCGGACATGTCCACCTTCGGCAAGATCATTGGCGGCGGCATGCCGGTCGGCTGCTTCGGCGGCAAGCGCGCCATCATGGAATGCGTCGCGCCGCTCGGCCCGGTCTACCAGGCCGGCACCCTGTCGGGGAACCCGCTGGCGATGGCTGCAGGCCTGACCACGCTGAATCTGATCAGCCGCCCCGGCTTCCATGCCGAGCTCACCGACTACACCACGCGCATGCTGGCCGGCCTTAAGGAACGCGCCGAGGCAGCTGGCATTCCGTTCGTCACCACCCAGGTCGGCGGCATGTTCGGCCTGTATTTCAGCGGGGCCGACGACATCGTCACCTTCGCCGACGTGATGGCCAGCGACGCCGAGCGCTTCAAGCACTTCTTCCATCTGATGCTGGACGGCGGTGTATACCTGGCACCAAGCGCGTTCGAGGCGGGCTTCACCTCCATCGCCCATGGCGAAACCGAGCTGAAGATTACCCTGGACGCCGCCGAGCGCGCCTTTGCCAAGCTGGCATAAATCCGGTGCCTGAGCTGTTGCAAGCCACGCTGCTGACGCTTGCCGCGTCAGCTGGCGTGATCCGTCTCGGCATCGCGCGGCGCGGTTACGGCGAGCCTTACCAGCCCGCGTTGTTCTGCGTCCAGCTGGCGTTCGCCCTCGCCGCCGGCACTGGCGCTTGTGCCGTGGCGCAACTGGCGTTCGGCTTCGACACGCTGGAGGCACGCCGCTGGCTGTTGCAGGCGACCCTGCTGCTCGGCTTTCCGCTGATCGGCACCGTCGCGCTGACGCTGGCACGCCAATGGACTTGGAGCAGACCCAGTTGGGGACGAATGGTGCTCGGCCTGTGCGCGTTCTTCGAACTGGCCCGCCAGCTCGGCTGGAGCGAGCCCTATGCGCTGGGCCTTGGTCTCGGCAGCGCCTCGCTGGTGCTTTATGCCGGCCTGGTGCAATGGCCGGCACGACTGCCGACAGGCGCCGGCATGCTGGGTTGCGTGTTGATGCTGGCGGCGCTGCCATGGCCGACACTGCCGCTTGCGGATTACCAGCTGCTTTGCCTCGGTCTGACTTGCCTGCCGCTGGCCTGGCTGCTGCCGAATCTGCGAAACAATTCGAACGAACGGGTCGAAACGTCCGCATAAAAGGCACTCCGCGCCGTGAAAGGCTTTGTAAGCCGGCGAGAGCTTATCCATAATGTGACGGCCGGCTCGTTTCTGACCGGCCAGTTCTGTCAACGCCCTGCTCTTCGAGGCGCCTCGAGCCATGATTCGCACCGGTCGCAGCCTTACGTTGGGTTGCCTGTTGCTTCTATCGCCCCTGCTGTCGGCTGCGGGCGGCAATTCCCTGCTGATTCCGGCAACGGCCCGCTGCACCCTCAATACCCTTCCCGAGGAGCTTCCCGACGCGCTGCGCGCCTGCCAGCAGGCGGCCAGCCAGGGCGACCTGCAGGCCGCATACGAGTTGGGCGAGTTCCATTACGACGGCCGCCGCGCGCCGCGCGACCTGAACAAGGCGCTGCACTGGTTCGAGCAGGCGTCGCTGAAAGGCCATGCGCTGGCGCAGCACCGCCTCGGCACCATGTTCTTTCGTGGTGAAGGCGTGCCGGCCAGCAACGTGCAGGCCTACATCCTGCTGAAGATGTCGGCGGTAAACGGTGCCGAAGAGGCGCTGGACACCGCGGACCGGGTCTCGGCACAGATGCGCCGTGACGAGCTGGAGATCGCCACCCAGGTGCTTGGGCAGATCTTCCGCGAGTACCTGCTGGAACTGCAGGCCGCCGACTCGCCGTTCGCGCCCTGACGGCCAGGCGACGATCGCGCGCTTTCCCCCTCCCCTGCGGACGCTTATAATCGCCGGTCATTTTTTGAACAACGCCGGCCCGTAACATGTCCCGCAAGCTTTTCATCGAAACCCACGGCTGCCAGATGAACGAGTACGACTCGACCAAGATGGCCGACGTACTCGCCGCCGCCGAAGGCCTGGAGCTGACCGACAACCCCGAAGAAGCCGACGTGGTGCTGGTCAACACCTGCTCCATCCGCGAGAAAGCACAGGAAAAGGTATTCAGCCAACTCGGCCGCTGGAAGGCGCTCAAGGCCAATGGCCGTGACGTCATAATCGGTGTTGGCGGCTGCGTCGCCTCGCAGGAAGGCGAAGCCATCGTCAAGCGTGCGCCCTATGTGGACCTGGTGTTCGGCCCGCAGACCCTGCACCGTCTGCCGGAGCTGATCCGCGCCCGCCGCGAGCAGAACAAGCCGCAGGTGGATATCAGCTTCCCCGAGATCGAGAAGTTCGACCGCATGCCCGAGCCGCGTGCCGAGGGCCCGTCGGCCTTCGTCTCGATCATGGAAGGCTGCTCCAAGTACTGCTCGTTCTGCGTGGTGCCCTACACCCGTGGCACCGAGGTCAGCCGCCCGTTCGAGGACGTGGTGGTGGAATGCGCGCAGCTGGCCGAGCAGGGCGTGCGCGAGATCAACCTGCTGGGCCAGAATGTCAACGCCTACCGCGGCCCCTATGGCGACGGCGAGATTGCCGACCTCGGCCTGCTGATCCGCACCCTGGCCGAGATCGACGGGATTGGCCGCATCCGCTTCACCACCTCGCACCCGCTGGAGTTCAGTGACTCGCTGGTGGACGCCTACCGCGACGTGCCGAAACTGGCCAACTACCTGCACCTGCCGGTGCAGGCCGGCAGCGACCGTGTGCTCAGCGCGATGAAGCGCGGCTACACCGCGCTGGAGTTCAAGGCCAAGATCCGCAAGCTGCGCGCGGTACGCCCCGACATCTCGATCAGCTCGGACTTCATCGTCGGCTTCCCCGGCGAGACCGACGCCGACTTCGACAAGACCATGAAGCTGATCGAGGACGTGGGTTTCGACCAGAGCTTCTCCTTCATCTATTCGCGCCGCCCGGGCACCCCCGCCGCCGACCTGGAGGACACCACCAGCGAAGCCGACAAGCATGCACGCCTGTCGCGCCTGCAGGCGCATATCAACGCGCATGCCGCCGGCATCTCGCAGGCAATGGTCGGCAGCGTGCAGTCAGTGCTGGTCGAAGGCCCCTCGCGCAAGGACCCCAACGAGCTCACCGGCAAGACCGAGAACATGCGTTCGGTCAACTTCGCCGGCAGCCCGCGCATGGTCGGCCAGTTCGTCGATGTGCTGATCACCGAGGCGCTGAGCAACTCGCTGCGCGGCCGCGTGGTGACCCAGGACTGATCCGCCGCCCCGGGGAGCGCCCGCGCACCCGGGCTGTCCGCCATGCCAGGACTACCCTCCATGGCCCGGCTACGCTGTGCCCACCCGGGCCATGGCAGTTTTTTGACCACCCCAGGCGCAGCCCTTGTATTTCAAGGGCTGCGCCACGATATCCACAGCTTCGTCGCCGCCAAATCCACATCCCTTGTGGAGAACTGGCCCCGACCTCCCCCGCAGGCATCCGTCCGGCCGCCGCCGGCCCACGTTGACGCCGCCAACCGAGCTGCCATCACATGACCACCAGCCACCAACACGATTTCACCCTGGAACCGACCGACAACGAGCGCCTGGCCAATCTCAGTGGCCCGTTCGACGAACACCTGCGCCAGATCGAGCTGAAGCTGGGCGTGGAGATCGCCAACCGCGGTCACATTTTCCGCGTCAGCGGCCCCGGCAAGACCGCCGCCGAGGCGGAAAAGCTGATCAAGGCCCTGTACGCCGAAGCCGCCGATGCCGTGTTCGACAGCCACGCCATCCACCTGCGCCTGAATCAGGCCAACGTTGCCCAGGTGGTTGACCGGGCCTACGAGCCGCAGGAAGTGGCGATCAAGGTCAAGCGCGGCACGGTGCGTGGGCGCGGTGCAAACCAGTCCAAGTACCTGCACCAGATCACCACCCACGACATCAACTTCGGCATCGGCCCGGCCGGCACCGGCAAGACCTTCCTGGCCGTGGCGATGGCGGTGGAGGCCTTGAACGAATCCCGCGTGCAGCGGCTGATCCTGGTGCGGCCGGCAGTGGAAGCCGGCGAGAAGCTGGGTTTCCTGCCCGGCGACCTGACCCAGAAGGTCGACCCCTATCTGCGCCCGCTGTACGACGCCCTGTATGAGATGCTGGGCGTTGAGAAGGTGGCCAAGCTGCTGGAAAAGAACGTCATCGAGATCGCGCCGTTGGCCTATATGCGCGGACGCACGCTCAACGATGCCTTCGTGATCCTGGACGAAGCGCAGAACACCACCATCGAGCAGATGAAGATGTTCCTGACCCGCCTGGGCTTCGGCTCCACCGCCGTGGTCACCGGTGACCTGACCCAGACCGACCTGCCCAAGCACGTCAAATCCGGGCTGCGCGACGCCATCGAGGTATTGCGCGATGTGGACGGGGTCAGCTTCACCTTCTTCGAGGCGCGCGACGTGGTCCGTCACCCGCTGGTGGCGCGCATCGTCAACGCCTACGACCGCCGCGACCTGCAGCAGGTCAAACCCGGCGCCGAGTGAGCTTGGACTGACACCTTGCGCAATGCACAGGAGGTGCCATGTCCCGCTCATATCTGCTGCTCGGCTGCATCCTGCTGTTGGCTGGCGGCCTGCCGGCACATGCCGCCAGGAAGGAAGCCGCGGCCCGCCCCTACGTCGAGACCAGCTATCTGGTTGCTCCACGCCAGGTCGGGGAGTTCGAACTGGAAGGCGCCTCCTATGATCCGGAGCAGAAATATTCCGGCGCAGGCTTCCGCTATGCACTGAAGGATCACCAGGAGATCCGTTTTGACGTGTATGTCTACCCCGCCGGCCGCATGTTCCAGGCGGACGCCGTGGAAGCGGGGATGGCGGCCTTCCGCGAAGACCTGAAACACGCGGTGGCCGCAGGCAGCTACACCCAGCTGCAGGAACTGCAGGACTACGATTTTCCGTTGCAGACAGGCGCCCCCAGGGCCACCCCGGCCAATGACATTGATGCCGCCGTCATCAAGGCACAGGCCGACGCCGGGCAGATCACCGGCCGCAAACTGCAGCTGCGCATGAACCTGCAACCACGCGACTGGCCGATGTATTCCAGTGGCTACCTTTTCTACAAGCAGCTCTATTTCTTCAAGCTGCGTGCCAGCGCCGCACAAGAACGCATCCCGCAAGCCGCATTTGATGCGCTTGCCGACCGCGCGGCGCGGGAATTGATCCCGGCCGTGCAGGTCACCAACATCGGCGACTGCGCCAACGCAACGATCACGCTTTCTGCAGACGCAGCACCGGAAGCCAGCGCAGTGGCGATGATCCAGCAGTTGACCGTGCATCAAGGCCATAACTGCCATGCTTCGGCCAACAAAGCGGGCCTGCCGTCGTCGGACGCGGACAGCGAGAGGGTGCAGATCAGCTACACCGCCGACGAATGGAAGTCGCAGTGAAACGCCGGGCGCGCGATACTGTGCCCTTCCGTACTGCCTGATTGCTGGAACCTGCCATGACCAAGGGCCCTGTCCGCCTTGATGTAGCCATCAGCTACGCCCTGCCCCGCGCCGGCCTGCCGGCGGCGGTGAGCTTCCGTCGCTGGGTCGCTGCCGCGCTCAAGGGCCGCATCCGCGAGGCCGACCTGGCCATCCGCCTGGTCGATGCCAAGGAAGGCCAGTCGCTGAACCGCCATTACCGCGGCAAGGACTACGCCACCAATGTGCTCAGCTTTCCAGCCGACGTACCCGAAGGCCTGCCCAAGGGCGTGAAATTCCCGTTGCTGGGCGACCTGGTGATCTGCGCCCCGGTCGTGGCCCGCGAAGCCAAGGAACAGGACAAGGCCCTGAACGCGCACTACGCCCACCTCACCGTGCATGGCGTGCTGCACCTGCTGGGCTGGGACCATGAGGACGACAAGGAGGCCGAAGCCATGGAGCAGCTGGAGCGCGAGATCCTGGCTGACCTCGGCATCGGCGACCCCTATGCGGGCGAGCGCTGAGCGACACCGGTAGTGCCGAGCCATGCTCGGCAGGGGCTTCCCAAGCAAACCCGCAGTGGCGAAAGCAGCAAAGCCGGCACTGCAACAAAACACCCAGAAGCCAACCCCTCCCCGGCCCTCCCCTGCTGCGCAAGGGAGGGGGCAGAAGGGGAGTGCCGAGCCATGCTCGGCAGGGGCATTCCAGGCAATCCCTGCACGGCGGCGCCAACCACGAAACATGTGCATGTTCCAAGCGGACCAGCAGAGTCTGCAACCAGGCGGTGTGTCGACTTGCCACCTGACACTGCCCCAGCCAGCATCTGCGCCGCCGCGATGCCGCTATCATCGGCAACAGAACTTCCGCGAATAAATGCCGTGCGCTCAACCTGCCTGCTCCCACTGTTTCTCGTCGCCATCGGCTCGGCCCACGCCCAGTCCACCATCGATCTGCCCGCCCTGATCGAATGCCGCCAGAGCGTCAGTGAGTTCGCCGCGCTGGCACCGGTCGTCAACGACCCGCTCAAGGCGGTGGCATTGGGCTGGCGACCGCTCCCGCAAGGCAACCTGTTCATGGCCGAGTACCAGCTGAACACGCCCATCACGGTCTTCGGCCATACCTCCGACCATGTCGCCATGGCCGGTGGCACCATCCTCGCCATCCTCGACATGGCCGACCCACGGCCGCTGGCCAAACAGCTGGAGCTGGAGGTGGGCTATGACGCCGATGGCAAATTCATGGCCGGGCGCGAGCTGGTCAGCCGCGATGTCAATGATGCCAAGACCGGCGAAGCCCTGATCGAATCGGTGGTACTGGGCGTGTCCAACGTCAAATCCCACCCCGGCAAGACCTTGGCTGGCTGTACCTACAGCCTGGACCAGCCAGCAGAGGACGAGGCCGCGCCCGCCCCGGCCAGCCCCGAGGCACCTGCCGATCCCACCCCAGCCGCTCCCAGCATCCAGACCCCTGGCACCGCCGGGACTTGAGCGGACCGCGGCAAACATCCTGCTAGACTTGCCGACAACGCCCGGCACGCCGGGTGCAGTCAAATCAAGAGATGTCTGAAGACGACAGTAGTACCTCGCCCGAGAACGGCGAAAAGAAACGCAGTTGGTTGGAGCGCCTGGGTTCGGCGTTCTCCAACGAACCCCACACCCGCGACGAACTGGTCGCCACCCTGCAGACCGCACAGCAGGACGGCCTGATCGCCGCAGACACCCTGCGGATGATGGAAGGCGCCATTTCGGTGGCCGAGCTGACTGTCGGCGACGTGATGATCCCGCGCTCGCACATGGTGTCTCTGCCGGTGGAGTGTCCTTTCATCGAGCTGATGAAGCAGGTGGTCGAATCCGGCCACTCGCGCTTCCCGGTGCATGGTGAGAACAAGGACGACATCCTCGGCATCCTGCTGGCCAAGGACCTGCTGCGCGGCGTGGTCGCCGACAACAGCCATGCCAGCGTACGCGAGCTGCTGCGCCCGGCGGTGCTGATCCCCGAGTCCAAGAAGCTCAACGTGCTGCTCAAGGAGTTCCGGCTCTCGCGCAACCACATGGCCATCGTGGTCGACGAGTACGGCGGTGTCGCCGGCCTGGTCACCATCGAGGACGTGCTGGAGCAGATCGTCGGCCAGATCGACGATGAGCACGACGAGACCGAGGACCACACCTCGCAGATCGCCATCCTTGCCGACGGCCGCTACGTGGTGGACGCACTCACCACCATCGGCGACTTCAACGAGCGCTTCGGCGCCGGGTTCTCCGATGACGACTACGACACCATCGGCGGACTGGTCACCGAGGCGGTGGGCCACCTTCCGGAAATCGGCGACGAGCTGACCCTGGAGCGCTTCGTGTTCCGCGTGGCCAAGGCCGATGCGCGCCGCGTACAGGCCTTCCACGTCACCATCCTGCCGCCTGAAACCCAGGACGAAGATTGATCACCCTGCGCCTGCCACGGCTGCTGTCCGCGTTTGCGATGCTGTTCCTGCTGCTGGCCGCCATGGCCAGCAGCGCACAGCCCGCCGCTGCCCCAGCCACGCCCTCCAACCCGCCACCGACACCGCGCATCGGCGTTGTCACCATGTTGCCGGGCGAAGTGTTCTTTGAACGTTTCGGCCACGACGCGCTGGTGGTGATGGACCCGGCCAGCGGCCAGGCCACCTCGTACAATTTTGGCTTCTTCGATCCTTCCGAGCCGGACTTCATCAGCAATTTCGTGCGCGGCAGGATGATGTATTACCTGGTCGCTCTGCCGCTGGACGAAGACCTCGCCCAATACCGCGATGTCGGCCGTGGCGCCAGCATCCAATGGCTGGACCTGCCGCCGGCACAGGCCAGCGCGCTGGCCACTGCGCTGGCCGAGCGGGCCAAGCCCGAGAACGCCCGCTACCGCTACGACTACTTCACCGCCAATTGCGCCACGATGGTGCGCGACAGCCTGGACCAGGCCATGGGCGGCGCCTTGCAGTCGCAGCTGGCCGGCCGCTCTCGCGGCAATACCTACCGCAGCGAATCGGTGCGACTGGCCTCGCCCTCGCCGTGGATGTGGCTGGGCTTCGACCTGGGCCTGGGCCCGAATGCCGACCAGCCGCTGTCGCGCTGGCAGGAGGCCTTCGTGCCGATGCGTCTGGCCGACAGCCTGCGCGAAGCCCGCAACAGCGAAGGCCGGCCGTTGGTGCAGGCTGAACAGGAATTGCTGCCGCAGCGCCTCCCGCCCGAGCCAAAGGAAAAGCAGCGTTCCTGGTGGCCGTGGCTGCTGGTTGGCCTGGCGGTCGGCGCCGGGCTGTACGCCGCGCGTCGCAAGCCACGCCTGATCGGTGCCTTCGCACTGCCTTTCTGGCTGTTCTGTGGCGTCGCCGGTGGCCTGCTCACCTACCTGTGGGGCTTCAGTGAACATCAGGCTGCATGGGCCAACCGCAACCTGCTGCTGCTCAGCCCGTTGGCACTGTTGCTGATCCCCGGCGCATGGAGCCTGCTGCGCGGGCGCCACCCACGCGCCGGGTTCCGGCTCGTTCTATGGCTGATGACCGGCATTGCGCTGCTGGCGCTGCCGCTGCATTGGCTGTCGTTGCAAGCGCAGTTCAACATGCAGTGGATCGTACTGCTGCTGCCCATCCATGTCGCACTGGCGCTGATCCTTGGGCGCCGCAGCTTGGCGTCGACGGCCAGCTGAGGCACGATGCCGGGATGACAACCGGCATCACTCCCACTCCCGTACAGGCCAACCCGGCCTGCGTGATCAACTGCACCTGGTACGGTGCCGACGGCAGCCAGCGCGCCCTGGACCTGGACAGCATCAGCGATGTACTGGCCGATGATGCCAAGGGTTTTGTCTGGGTTGGCCTGTATGAGCCCAGCGACGCGGTGCTGGACAAGGTGCAGGAAGAATTCAACCTGCATCCGCTGGCCATCGAAGACACCCGCAAGGCGCATCAGCGGCCCAAGATCGAAACCTACGGCAACTCCTTGTTCGTGGTGGTGCACACCGCGCAGGTGGTGGATGAGCGCATCCGCTACGGCGAAACCCATGCCTTCCTCGGCCCGCGCTTCCTGGTGACGGTGCGCCATGGCGCCTCGCTGTCGTATGCGCCGGTGCGCGCACGGCTGGAGCAGGAGCCGGAACTTCTGGCGATGGGCCCTTCGTTCTGCCTGTATTCGGTACTTGATGCCGTGGTCGATCACTACCTGCCGATCACCGACAGCTTCCGCGACACCCTGGACGTGCTGGAGAAGGACATCTTCGCCGACAGTTACAAGCGGCGCACGGTGATCCGCCTGTATGAACTCAAGCGCGAGCTCAACAAGATGCGCCTGGCCGTCGCCCCCCTGCAGGATGCGCTGGCCCAGCTGCAACGCAACCAGGCGCAGCTGATCAACGAAGAAGTGCGGCTCTATCTGCGCGACGTGCAGGACCACGCCGCGCGCGTCAACGATGCCATCGACACCCTGCGCGAAATGCTGGGCACCGCGCTGAGCGTGAACCTGTCGCTGGTGACCCTGGCACAAGGCGAGACGGTCAAGCAGCTCGGCGCCTGGGCAGCCCTGCTGGCCGCGCCCACTTTGGTCACCAGCTGGTACGGCATGAACTTCGCGCATATGCCGGAGTTGGCCGGGCGCTTCGCCTATCCCGTGCTGATGCTCGGGGTCGGCGTGATCTGCGTGGTGCTGTATCGCCTGTTCAAACGTTCCGGCTGGCTCTGAGCCCGCACGTATTCTTCGAGAGATCCTTCATGCCGCACGATCAGTCCATTCCCGCCCGCCGCCGCTTCCTGCGCGGCACGCTCATTGCCGGTGCCGCGGCACTGCCGCTGTCGCAACTGGCAACAGCAAAAGCGCCTGCCAGCGACAGCGATGCCCTGCCCGAGTCAATGCGCAGCCTGACTTCGGTGGCCGACAAGGTGGTTCCGATCGGTAATGCCGAGCGCAGCGCCCGCGTGGCCAAGGCCCAGCGGCTGATGACCGAACACGGCATCGATGCGATCTTCATCGGCGCCGGCAGCTCGCTGACCTACTTCACCGGCATGCATTGGTGGGACAGCGAGCGCCTCACCGGTGTGATCATTCCGCGCAAGGGCGAGCCGGTCTACGTCACCCCCGAATTCGAACGCGTGCGTACGCTGGAGCAGATCAAGCTCGGCAACGATGTGCGTGGCTGGCAGGAAGACGAAGACCCCTACGCCCTGGTCGCCAGGGTACTACGTGACATGGGCCATGCCACCGGCACGCTGGGCATGGAAGAAGCCGTGCCCTACTTCCGTGCCAAGGGCATTGCCGATGCCTTGCCGCAGGCCAGGGTGGTGCCGGCCTGGCCGGTGGTAGCGGGCTGCCGCCGGGTCAAGAGCCCGGCCGAGCTGGCCCTGATGAAGCTGGCCAACCAGACCACCCTGGCCGTCTACGAGGCAGTGTGGAAGGCGCTCAAGCCGGGCATGACCGAACAGGACATCAGCGGCCTGCTGGCGATGGCCTATGCCCGCACCGGCCTGAAGGGCGATGCCAGCGTCAACGTCGGCAAGTACACCGCCTCCCCGCACGGTTCGGACCAGCCGCAGCACCTGGTCGAAGGCACGCCGATCATCTTCGATGGCGGCTGCCGCGCCGGCGGCTATACCAGCGACATCACCCGCACCGTGGTGCTGGGCCAACCCGATGACGAGATCCGCAAGGTATTCGACATCGTGTTGAAGGCGCAGACGGCGGCATTGAACACCGCACGCCCAGGCGTGGCGATGGGCGATGTGGATGCGGCCGCCCGCAAAGTGATCAGCGATGCCGGTTATGGCCCGGACTACCGCTATTTCAGCCACCGCCTCGGCCATGGTATCGGCATCGACATGCACGAATGGGATTATCTGGTACGTGGCAACCGCCACCTGCTGGAAGCCGGCATGACCTTCAGCGACGAGCCGGGCATCTACATCCCGGATCGTTTCGGCGTACGCCTGGAAGACATTCTCTACGTCACCGAGGATGGTGCGGCACTGATGACGCCGCAGAGCAAGTCCATCGACCAACCGTTCGATTGATGGGAACGGCTGCGCGTTTTGTGGGAGCGGCGCAAGCCGCGAAGCAACTGCAAAATCAGAAGCCGAAAAGCCTACCCCTCCCCAACCCTCCCCTTGGCCTTCGGCCAAAGGGAGGGCGCTGCATGCGTAGTGCCGAGCCATGCTCGGCAGGGGCTTTACCAGCAGCCCATGTGGGAGCCACCTAAGCCACGAATCGAACCTCTTCAAACACCTGCAATCCGGCGCACTGCAATTGCAGGCTTTCGTGGCGCGTACGGATTGCCAGCTTCGCGGCTCAGGCCGCTCCTATAGGCTCGCCATCAGGCCACATAGACCGTCTTGATGTTCATGAACTCATGGATGCCGTGGTCGGCCAGCTCGCGGCCAAAGCCCGAGCGCTTGGTGCCACCGAACGGCAGGCGGGCATCGCTTTTCACCACCGAGTTGACGAAGGCCGCACCGCACTCCAGCTGCAGGGCCACCTGCTCACCGTGTGCCGCATCGGCGGTCCACACGCTGCCGCCCAGGCCGAAGCTGGTGTCGTTGGCCACGCGTATGGCCTCGGCATCATCCTTGACCCGGATGATCGCAGCCACCGGCCCGAACAGCTCCTGCGCATAGGCCGGCATCCCCGGCCCTACCTGATCGAGAATGGTGGCGGCATAACCGGCATGACTGCCTGCCACCGGCGCACCGCCCAGCAGCACGGTGGCGCCCTTGCTTGTGCTCTCCTGCACCTGCTTGTGCAGCTCATCGCGCAGATCGGCACGGGCCATGGGCGCCAGCGTGCTCGCCTCCTGATTCGGATCACCGTAGCTGCGCGCCTTGGCCGCCTCGACAAAACGCTGCACGAACGCATCGGCAATCGCCTCGACCAGGATGAAACGCTTGGCGGCGATGCAGGTCTGGCCCGCATTGTCGAAACGCGACTTCACCGCGGCTGCCACCGCCAGGTCCAGATCCGCATCGGCCAGCACCACGAAGGCGTCGCTGCCACCCAGCTCCATCACGCACTTCTTCAGCTGGTCACCGGCATTGGCCGCGATCGAGCGCCCTGCCCGCTCGCTGCCGGTCAGGGTGACCGCCTTGATACGACGATCACGCAGCACATCGGCGGCCTGATCGTTGTCGATATGCAGCACATCGAACACGCCATCGGGAATGCCCGCATCGGCCGCCAGCGCGCGCAGCAGATCGGCGCAACCGGGCACATTGCTGGCGTGCTTGAGCACGGCCACATTGCCGGCCATCAGGCCCGGCGCGAGGAAGCGGATCACCTGCCAGATCGGGAAATTCCACGGCATCACCGCCATCACGCAACCGATGGGCTGGTAGGTGACGTAGCTGCGCTGGGCCTCGGTGGCGATGGGCTGCGGCTTGAGATAATCGGCGGCGTGCTCGGCGTAATACTCGCAGGCTGCCGCACTCTTCTCGATCTCGGCCAGGGCTTCGCGGCGCAGTTTGCCCATCTCGGCGGTCATCGTGCGCTGGATCTCGTCCTTGCGCGCACGCAGAGCGGCGGCGAACCGGCGCAGGTAGTCGCCCCGCTGCGCCAGCGACAACGCTGACCACGGCGGGAACGCAGCTTCGGCAGCCGCCAAACGCTGCTCGATGGCCGCACTGTCCATCAGCTCGACCGTGCGCACGATCTCGCCGTTGAAAGGATTGAAGGTCTGGTACGACGCCATGGGATCACCTGCCTGCTACGAATGCAGGCATGGTAGCGCCGCGAGTGTTGCGCGCAGGTAAAACCCGCCTGCGCTGTAGTGCCGAGCCATGCTCGGCAGAGGCCTTACCGGTAGCGTCCCTTGCCGAGCATGGCTCGGCAGTACAGATGGGGCGTTGCCGAGCATGGCTCGGCACTACAGGGCCTTGCTGTTCAGCCGTTTTCCTGCAGCGCCAGCTGCATGTCGCGCTGGCGGCGCTTCTCGGCGCGGGCCGAAATCCACCAGCCCAGCACCGCCACCGTCGACACCGCAAGCACCATCAGCGTGGCCAGGGCATTGATCTTGGGGCTGACGCCCATGCGCACCGAGGCGAAGATCTTCATCGGCAAGGTGGTCGAGCTGGGGCCGGCAACGAAGCTGGCAATCACCACATCGTCCAGCGACAGGGTGAAGGCCAGCAGCCAGCCGGACAGCAGCGCCGGGGCGATGATCGGCAAGGTGATCAGGAAGAACACCTTGATCCGATTTGCGCCCAGGTCCATCGCTGCTTCCTCCAGCGAGCGGTCCAGCTCCTGCAGGCGCGAGGACACCACCACCGTCACGAAGGAAATGGTGAAGGTGACGTGCGCGATCCAGATCGCCACCACGCCCTTGGACGGCAAGCCGAACAGGCCACCCATCGACACCAGCATCAGCAGGATCGACAGGCCGATGATCACTTCCGGCATCACCAGTGGTGCGGTCACCAGGGCGCCGAAGATGGTCTTGCTGGGGAAACGCTTGAAGCGGGTCATCGCCATCGCCGCCATGGTGCCGATCACCATCGCCGCGCTCGCGGTCCAGAACGCGATCTTGATGCTGATCCACGCCGCCTGCAGCAGTTGGCGGTCACGGAACAGCTCGCCGTACCACTGCGTCGAGAAACCCGCCCACACCGTCGCCAGACGCGAGGAGTTGAACGAATACACCATCAACAACAGGATCGGCAGGTACAGGAACGCAAAGCCGAGCAGCAGGATGCTCCAACCCAACCAGGAACTACGCCGGGTCATGCTCATGCCAGCTTCCCTTCCAGCTCACGCTGCTGGGACCGGTTGAAGATGATGATGGGGATCAGCAGCAGGATCAGCATCACGATCGCCACCGCCGAGGCCAACGGCCAGTCGCGGTTGTTGAAGAACTCGCCCCACAGGACGCGGCCGATCATCAGCGTATCCGGGCCACCCAGCATTTCCGGGATCACGAACTCACCCACCGCCGGGATCATCACCAGCATGCAGCCTGCGATGATGCCGCTGCGCGACAGCGGCAAGGTGATGCGCAGGAAAGCCTGCCAGGGCTTGGCACCGAGGTCGTAGGCGGCCTCCAGCAGGCGATGGTCGAGCTTGACCAGGTTGGCGTACAGCGGCAGCACCATGAACGGCAGGTAGCAGTAGACGATGCCGATATAGGCCGCCACCGGGGTATAGAGGATGCGCAGCGGTTCGTCGATCAGACCCATGCTCATCAGCGTGCGGTTGATAAGGCCATTGCTGTCGAGGATGCCGATCCAGGCATAGACGCGGATCAGGAACGAGGTCCACGACGGCAGCACCACCAGCATCATCGCGATGTTGCGCGCCGACGGCGACATGCGCGAGATCACATAGGCCATCGGGTAGCCGATCAGCAGGGTCAGCAAGGTCGAGATCACCGCAATCTTGATCGAGCTCAGGTAGGCCACCACGTACTGGCTGTCGGTGAACAGCGCGGTGTAGTTGCCCAGGTTGAGATTGACCGTGAACGCGTTGTCCACGTATTCCACGATGGAGGTATACGGCGGCATCGCCACCGCCATCTTGGCGAAGGAGATCTTCAGCACGATCAGGAACGGGATCGCGAAGAACAGCAGCAGCCACAGGTACGGCACGCCGATCACACCCGCGCGTGCACCCGGCAGCCACCGCCGCCAACCGCTGGTGAGTGGGCTGGTCGTGCTCATGAGGTCAGCACCACGCCGTCGTTGTCGTCCCAGGACACCCAGACTTCGTCGTTCCAGGTGATGCCGTCACTGTCCCAGCGCTTCATGTTGGCGAAGTTGGACAGGATCTTGGCGCCGCTGGGCAGGCGCACGTGGTAGACCGAGTGGCTGCCGAAATAGGCGATGTCCTCGACCACGCCAAACGCCTTGTTGGTTTCGCCCTCGGGCTCTTCCTTGGCGATATGCACCTTTTCCGGGCGCAGCGCGAACGCCACCGGCTGGCCTTCGTAACCGGTGATGCCGTGGCCGACATAGATCGGTGCCGGGAAGTCGGCGGTGCGCACGGTGACGTACTCGGGCAGATCCTCGTCAATCACGCCTTCGAAGGAATTCACCGAGCCGATGAAGCTGGCGACGAAGCGGTTGGCCGGCTGTTCGTAGATATCGTCCGGCTTGCCGATCTGCTGGATCCAGCCCTGGTCCATAACCGCGATGCGGGTGGCCATGGTCATGGCTTCTTCCTGGTCATGGGTGACCATGACGCAGGTGACGCCGAGCTGCTCGATGATGTTGACCAGTTCCAGCTGCATCTTCGAGCGCAGCTTCTTGTCCAGCGCGCCCATCGGCTCGTCCAGCAACAGCAGCTTGGGGCTCTTGGCCAGCGAGCGGGCCAGGGCCACGCGCTGCTGCTGGCCGCCGGACAGTTGGTGCGGCTTGCGCTTGCCCAGCTTCTGCAGCTGTACCAGCTCCAGCATCTCGCCCACACGGCGGGCGATGGCGTCCTTGGCCATGCCATCCTGCTTCAGGCCGAAGGCGATGTTCTGCTCCACCGTCATGTGCGGGAACAGCGCATAGGACTGGAACATCATGTTGATCGGCCGCTCGTAGGGCGGCAGCCCGGTAATCGGCTGGCCGTCGAGCAGGATGCTGCCCTTGGTCGGCGTCTCGAAGCCGGCCAGGCAGCGCAACAGGGTGGACTTGCCACTGCCCGAACCGCCCAGCAGGGCGAAGATCTCGCCCTTGCGAACGTCCAGGTTGACGTCATCGACGGCGACAAAGCCATCGAACTCCTTGCGCAGATCGCGAATGGACAGATAGCCGGGCTCGCTGCTGAGGGCGATCGGGTCCGGCTTGGCGTCAACGGGCATGTAGGGGCTCCGGGAACAGGCGATTGGAAAACCGGCGTAGTGTAGCCCCCGTACAGGTCAGGGACACCGCCGATTTTGGCGCTTGGGGCGGGAAGACGCCTTCACATTCCAGCGGTCGGGGGAGCCCGGACAATCCGCGGTTGGCTGCTTCCCCCTCTCCCCAACCCCTCTCCCGCCAGGGGGAGAGGGGCTTTGAAGCCGCAGTTGCAGACAATGCTTCAACTCGCTCGGTGCCGAGCCCCTCTCCCCTGGCGGGAGAGGGGTTGGGGAGAGGGGGAAATTTCCCGCAAAAAAAAACCCGCCGTCTCCGGCGGGCTTTCAGTGATCAGCGCGGCACTTCAGTGCCACCCAATCAGCGCGAACAACTTCAGGATCAGGTACGCACAACCACCTGCCGCCGGGATCGTCAGGATCCAGGCCCACAGGATGCGCTCGATCACGCCCAGGCGCAGGGACTTGGGGTTCTTGGCAAAGCCAACGCCCATGATCGCGGTGGAAATGCTGTGAGTGGTCGAAACCGGCATGCCGAAATGGGCGGCCAGGGTCAGGATGGTGGCCGAGCTGGTCTCCGCGGCGAAACCGTGGATCGGGTGCAGCTTGACCATCTTGTGACCCAGGGTCTTGATGATCTTCCAGCCACCGGAAGCCGTACCCGCGGCCATCACCACCGCACAGGTCAGCACGATCCACATGGCGATGCCATCACCGCTGTGCGCATCCGGGTGCATGAAAGCCAGCCAGGACGGCAGGTCGTTCAGCGCACCGGTGGCCTCGGCGCCGATCAGGGTCATGGCGATGATGCCCATGGTCTTCTGCGCGTCATTGTGGCCGTGGGCAAAGCCCATGTAGGCCGCCGACACGATCTGCGCCTTGCCGAAGAAAGCATTGACCCAGCGCGGACGGGCCAGGCGACCGAGCAGGCCACCCACACGTGCCATGCCGGCAATGATCGCCCACAGCAGGCACATCACCACCACGCCAAGCAGGAAGCCGGCGATCGGCGAGGTGATCATCGGCACGAACACCTTCCACAACAGGCCCTTGTTCTGCGCCCAGTTGCCGACGTTCTGCGACCAGATCAGCGCGTCCCAGTTGTTGTGCGCCGCAGCCAGGCCGGCACCGCACAAGCCACCGATCAGTGCATGCGAGGACGAGGACGGCAGGCCCTTCCACCAGGTGATCAGGTTCCATACGATGCCGCCAAGCAGCGCGCACAGGATCACCTGCGGGGTCACTTCGACCACACTGGTGTTGAGCAGGCCATTGGCGATGGTCAGCGCCACGGCAGTGCCGGTGAGCGCGCCGATCAGGTTCATGCCAGCGGCCAGCATCACTGCCCAGCCGGGTGACAGAACCTTGGTTGCCACCACGGTGGCGATTGAGTTGGCGGTGTCGTGGAAGCCGTTGATGAACTCGAAGACGAGCGCGGCCAGGATCACCACCAGGACGAGGGTGAGCATCGAGCGTCCCCGTCAGCTGTTCTTGAGCACGATCTGGTAGACCACCACGCCGGCTTCGCGGCAACGGTCAATGGCCTTTTCCAGGATCTCGAAGAATTCCTTGAGCAGGAACATCTGCAGGTTGTCCAGGCGACCGGAATAGATGTCGCGGTACAACTCCAGCATCAGGCGGTCAGCCTCGTTTTCCAGCGCGCGCAGCTTTTCATTGAGCGCGGTCATGCGGTCCAGGTTCATGTGGCGCAGGTCATTGACCATTTCCACCACCACGCCGGCGGCCTGCTCCAGCATCGCCGCACGCGGGGCGAAATCGATCTGGTCCAGGTGCTGCACAGCCAGCGAATAGCGATCGGCGAACTTCTCGATCTGCTTGGGTATCTTGTACAGCGCCGAACCCAGCGCTTCGATGTCCTCGCGTTCGATCGGGGTCATGAAACTGTCAACCAGCGCCTGGCTGATCTTGTCCGATGCCGCGCGCTCGCGCAGGCGGGCAAGTTTGAACGCATCCAGCGCCGGCTGACGATCGGCCTCGCGCATCATTCCATGCAGTGCCTTGGCACTGTCATAAGCGGCCTGCGCGGCCTCGTCGAGGTAGGTATAGAACTGCTTGCCGGAGCCAAAGATGGTCTGCAACGAAAACATGGGGAGCCTATTCGCCGTCGCGGGAGGGACGGCACCAAGGGGAATTATGACGGCTAGATGGCATTCAGGGTATTCCCGGCGTGCTCCCTGAACGAGAAGTGTGAACGTCTCGTTGCCGCCCCCGTGCCCAGGTTTGCTAAGATTCCCCGGCGCCTGCATGGCGCACCCTATGGACGACGACCCTTATCCCCCGCCACAGCGCCGGATCCCGCCCCTGAGCGGCCGCCGCCTCCGCAAGCACCCGCCCTCCCTGTCACCAACCCGGGGAGAGACCCGTGTTTGAGTTTTTCATCGTACTTGCCCTGATCCTGCTCAACGGCTTCTTTGCCATGTCCGAGATGTCGGTCATGACCTCGCGCAAGAGCCGCCTCAAGCAGCAGGCTGCCACCAGCAAACGCGCCGCCCGTGCCCTGGCCCTGTCCGAGAAGCCCGAGAATTTCCTGTCGACGGTGCAGATCGGCATCACCCTGATCGGCATCCTGACCGGTGTTTACGGCGGCGACGCCATTGGCGGCGCCATCGCGGCACAGCTGCAGGCCCTGTTCCCGGCGCTGTCAGCCAACTTCTCGCTGTTTGGCGCGGTCCAGCCCTGGTCGGACTTCCTTGGCAAGACCCTGGCCGTTGCGCTGATCACCTACCTGACACTGATTTTCGGCGAACTGGTGCCCAAGCGCGTTGCCTTGACCCGCTCCGAGGACATTGCCGGCATCGTCGCGGTGCCGATGAGCTGGCTGGCCCGCATTGCCGCCCCTGGCGTCTGGCTGCTGTCGCGCTCCACCCAGCTGGTACTGCGCCTGCTCGGCCTGGGCAAGACCGAATCGGCCTCGGTCAGTGAAGAAGAGATCCGCATGTTGGTGGCCGAAAGCCACGAGCAGGGCGTCATCGACAGCCACGAGCGCGACATGATGAACCGTGTCATGCGCCTGGGTGATCGCACCGCCGACAGTCTTATGACTCCGCGCAACCGCATCGCCTGGCTGGACACCACCAACGATCCGGAGAAGAACCTGCAGGCCATGCGCGACCATGCCTTCTCGCGCTACCCGGTATATCGCGGCAACGACCAGGACATCGCTGGCATCCTCGAGGTCAAGAGCCTGGTCACCCGCCTGAGCGGTGGCAGCCACAACCTGTTCGAGAACCTGCGCGAAACGCTGTATGTGTCCGAATCCACCCATGCGATGAAGCTGCTGGAGATCTTCCGCGAGGAGCACCAGTCGATGGCGCTGGTAGTGGACGAGTACGGTGAGATCCAGGGTCTGGTGACCATCTCCGACCTGATGGGCGCGGTGGTCGGTCGCCTGCAGGCCCCGGAGAACACCGACGATGACGCCCTGGTGGTGACCCGCGCCGATGGCTCGCTGCTGGTGGACGGCTCGCTGCCGGTCGACGACCTGCAGGAGCTGATGAACGGCGCCGAGCTGCCCGATGCCGAGGAAGGCGACTACTACACCCTGGCCGGCATGTGCATGCATTACTTCGGCCGCATCCCGCATGCGAGTGAATACTTTGACTGGGCCGGCTGGCGCATCGAGATCGTCGACCTGGACGGTGCCCGCATCGACAAGCTGCTGCTGCGCCGCTTGCCGGAAGAAGACGCCGATGACATCACCGGTTGAAACGGGTGACCATGCGGCGCCGGGCAACGGCTACCGCAATGAAGGCATCCGCACCCTGCTGGCGATGTTCGACCACGGCGATCCGGAAGAACACCTGACCCTTGGGCAGATCCTCAAGGGCCTGGAGCAGAGTGCGTTCGGCGTGTTCCTGTTCATCGCCATCCTGCCCTCCTTCATCCCGATCCCGGGCATCGGCGGCGCGGTCAGCGGCCCACTGGTGTTCCTGATCGGCATGCAGTTGCTATGCGGCATCACCCGGCCATGGCTGCCAGGTTTCATCGCCCGCCGCGGCCCCAAGCGCGGCACCGTCCATCGCTTCCTGGGCAAGATCAGCCGTCCGCTGCAGCGCCTGGACCGGATGTTGAAGCCGCGCCTGCCCGCGCTGATCGGGCCCCTGCCGGCACGCATGCTGACCGGTGCCCTGTTGCTGCTGGTGGGGCTGCTGCTTTCGCTGCCGATCCCCTTCACCAACTACCTGTTCGGCTTCCAGCTACTGCTGTTCGCACTGGCGCTGCTTGAGCGTGACGGTGCACTGATGTTGTTCAACTGGGTGGCCGCGATCGCTGCCGGCCTGTTCTTCGGCCTGGGCTCGGGCCAACTGATCAACGAAAGCATCGCACTGTTCCAGCGCTGGACCAGCTGAAGGTTCAAGGTAGTGCCGAGCCATGCTCGGCAAGGGGCGTCACCAGCAAAAACCCTCCCCTTCACCACGTGAGAAAGGGAGGGGTGAAAGGCTTACGCCGTTCCCACGCCCTGCCAGGACTGCATGGCCAGCTCAAACGAACGCAGCCGAGCGGCCGGGTCGTAGATATTGGCGGCTACCATCATTTCATCGGGACGATGACGCTCGGCGAAGGCCTTCAGCCCTTCAGCCACCTGCGCCGCGTCACCGACGATGCTGCAGGCCAAGGCGCGCTCGACGCCGGCCTTTTCATGCGGCTCCCAGAACGTTTCGATGTCATCCAGCGGCGCCGGAATCCGCCCGGGCGTGCCACGCCGCAGATTGACGAAGGCCTGCTGCTGGCTGGTGAACAGGCGCTTGGATTCGGCCTGCGAATCACTGGCCACCACATTCAAGGCCAGCATCGCGTACGGCGCCTGCAGGCGCTCGGAAGGACGGAAATCGCGGCGGTACAAGGCCAAGGCTTCATCCATCGCGTCCGGCGCGAAGTGCGAGGCAAAGGCAAACGGCAGGCCTATCGCCGCCGCCAGCCGCGCACTGAACAGACTGGAACCCAGCAGCCACACCGGCACCGGGATGCCGCCGCCGGGCACCGCCTGCACGGCCTGGCCAGGCTGCACCGGCTCGAAGTAATGCAGCAGCTCATTCACATCCTGAGGGAACTGGTCGGCACTGTCGAAGTAGCGGCGCAGCGCGCGGGCGGTGGCGTGATCGGTGCCGGGCGCGCGGCCCAGGCCCAGGTCGATACGGTCCGGATACAGCGAGGCCAAGGTGCCGAACTGCTCGGCCACCTGCAGCGGCGAATGATTGGGCAGCATCACACCGCCCGAACCCACCCGGATGCGCGTGGTGCCGCCGGCAACGTGGCCGATCAGGACCGAGGTTGCCGCACTGGCGATGCCGGGCATGTTGTGGTGCTCGGCCAGCCAATAGCGGTGGTAGCCCCAGCGGTCGGCGTGCTGGGCCAGTTCCAGCATGTTGGCAAAGGCCTGCTGCGGGCTGGAACCCTCGCAGACCGGGGCCAGGTCAAGAATGGAAAGTGGAATCATGGGGCGGTTTCCAAGGGCAATGCACAGGACATGGGGCTGCTGCCCGCATTCTCCATGGCATTGCCCCGCCCCTTGCCGGGACACTGTTTCCCATCCCGGCCCGTACCCGAGGCTCAGGCCTGGGCGTCGTCCTGGCGGTCCACCAGCGGCTGCAGCTGCGCATCCAGCGCCACCCGCTCGTCGAACACGAAGCAGCGGCCGTCATAGCCCTCGCCGCCCACTTCCTCGAAATAGCCGAGGATGCCGCCTTCCAGCTGCAGCACATTGTCCATGCCATCGTTCTGCATCCACAGCGCGGCCTTCTCACAGCGGATGCCGCCGGTACAGAAGCTCACCACCGTGGCATCGGCCAGGGCTTCGCGGTGCGGCTGCAACGCCGCCGGCAGATCGGTGAACTTGGCGATGGGCAGGGTCAAGGCACCGGCAAACGTGCCGTGGGCGAATTCCTGCCAGTTGCGCGTATCCAGCATCACCACGCGCTTGCCGTCGTCGTCGTGGCCTTGCCGCAGCCAGCGCTGCAGCGTGGCCGGGGCCACGCTGGGCGCGCGCGGGTAGTCCAGCGGCTGGCCGTCGTCACGGCGGAAGCTGATGATTTCCGACTTCAGCTTGGCCTTGAGCCGGGCGAACGGCTGCATCTGGCTGTAGCTGTACTTGATGCGCATGTCGGCAAAGCGCACATCGGCCTTGAGCTGGCTGTAGAAGCTGTCGATGCCTTCGCGGCTACCGGCCAGGAACAGGTTGATGCCCTCCTCGGCAACCAGGATGGTGCCGCGCAGCTCCAGGATCCGGGCGCGTTCAAGCAGGGTGGCGGTCAGCGTCTCGGCATCGGTGAGCGGGACGAACAGGTAGGCAGCGGTATTGACGATCATGCGCCTAGTTTAAACGACGCTCCATGGACCGTAGCGTAAGCCGTGAAACACCGCGAAAGCCAAACCCCTCCCCAGCCCTCCCCTCCGCCTTCGGCGCAAGGGAGGGGGCGAAACAAAAGGCAGGTGTGGTGCCCAGCCATGCTCGGCAGGGGCCTGGCCAGCGCCCTCACCCCCGCAACAGGAAGAACGGCAACAACACCAGGGCCGCCGCCGCCAGCATGCCCAGCAGCACCGCCACCACAAACAATGGCCGCTGCCGCAGCAGGGAGCTGAACGTCTCAGCGCTGCCATCACGCAGCGCAGCCGCCCGTTCCTCGCGCACCCGCTGCCCGCGCTCGGCCTGGTAGGTCGCCATCAAGGCCTTGGCACGCGGCTGATCCTCGTTGTCACGCAGCCAGATGCCGCCGCTGGAAATACCCCAGGGGCTGGGTTCGGTGCGGTACCAGGCGATGCCGTTGCGGTCGAGCAGCTGCCCCACCTCGAAGCTTTCGTCGTCACCGACATTACGCAGATTGAGCAGCAGTTTGGCCATGCCGCCATGATACCCGGCAGCGATGCGTTACCCTGCACGCCCCTTTCAACGGAGCGCGCCATGCGTCGCCTGTTCCTCCCGCTGCTGCTGTCCCTCCTGGTTGCCGGCTGCACCCCGCCCGGCCCGCCCCCCGGTGGCACCATCGCTGCGTTCCAGCCCATCGATACCCAGCCCGGCAGCGGCGCCGAAGCCGTACCTGGCAGCAAGGTCACCGTGCATTACACCGGCTGGATCTACGACGAACGCAGCGCCGACAAGCACGGCGAGAAGTTCGACAGCTCGGTGGACCGTGGCGAGCCGTTCAGCTTCAACCTCGGTGACAAGCAGGTCATCCGTGGCTGGGACGAAGGCGTGGCCGGCATGAAGGTTGGCGGCAAGCGCACCTTGATGATTCCGCCCGAGTACGGCTATGGCAATCGCGGCGTCGGCCCGATCCCGGCCGGTTCTTCGCTGGTATTCGATGTTGAACTGCTCGATGTCAAAGCTCGCTGATAGAACCGTCGCCGTCATTGGCGGCGGCCCCGCCGGCCTGTTCGCGGCCGAGCGGCTGCGCGCAGCGGGGCTGGCGGTCAATCTGTACGAAGCCAAGGGCTCGCCCGGGCGCAAGTTCCTGATCGCCGGCAAGGGTGGGCTAAATCTCACCCACTCCGACCCACGGCCGCTGTTCGACAGCCGTTACCGCGAACGCCAGGCCGAGATCGCAAGCTGGCTGGACGGTTTCGACGCGCAAGCGCTGCGCCATTGGGCGCAGGGCTTGGGCGTGGAGACCTATGTGGGCAGCTCCGGACGGGTATTCCCGGTCGATCGCAAGGCCGCACCGCTGCTGCGCGGCTGGGTGCGCCGCCTGAAGGAACAGGGGGTGCGCCTGCACGTGCAGCACCGCTGGCTGGGCTGGAACCCCGACGGCAGCCTGCGCATGGCTACCGCCGACGGCGAGATCGCCGTGCACGCCGATGCCACGGTATTGGCGATGGGCGGCGGCAGCTGGCCGGAACTGGGTTCGGACGGCAGCTGGATGGAGGTATTGCAGGCGCGCGGCATCAGTACCGCGCCGCTGCAATCTGCCAACTGCGGGTTTGATATTGCCTGGACGCCGCATTTCAGCAGCCGCCACGCCGGTGCGCCGCTCAAGCCGGTGGTCGCACACTGGCGGGACCTGCACGGCCAGCCGCAGTCCCTGCAGGGCGAATGCGTGGTCAGCACCTACGGCATCGAGGGCAGCCTGATCTATGCCCTGGCCGCCGACCTGCGCGAGACCTTCAATCGCGATGGTGCCGTTACCCTCAGCCTGGACCTGGTGCCCGGCCGTGACGAAGCGCGCCTGCTGGCCGACCTGTCCCGCTCACGCAAGGGCCGCAGCTTCGGCGAACACCTGCGCCGTGCCGCAGGCCTGGACGCAGTGAAGGCGGGCCTGCTGTTTGAAGTACTGGGCAAGGATGCCGGCAACGATCTGGCCGCCGTCGCCCGCACCTTGAAACAGCTTCCGCTGCCCTTGCTGCGGCCTCGGCCCATGGCCGAAACCATCAGCACCGCCGGTGGCGTACGGCTGCAGGCACTGGATGCGGGCTTGATGCTGAAGGCACAGCCCGGCGTGTTCTGCGCGGGCGAGATGCTGGACTGGGAAGCGCCCACCGGCGGCTATCTGCTCACTGCCTGCTATGCCAGCGGCCTGCGCGCCGCCGAGGGCGTGGTGCGTTGGCTGCAGGACAGCGCCACCTGATCGGACACGCGCAGCCGCATCATCACCGGCAGGGCCGCACCAGCGGCGGCCCTGCCAGGTTTGGCGGTTCAATCGCCGCGCTGGCTGCGGCCCCGCTTGTGCATCTGCATGCAGGCCAATGCGATACCGCTGGGATGCGGGTAAAGCGCCTCGCCATCCGCGCTGAAACCGGCGTGCAGATAGAACGACACTGCGTTCAACGATGCCGACAAGTGCAGCTCCCGCTGTGGATCCGACAGGGCTTCCACCCGCTCCAGCAACATCCTGCCTATCCCCTGCCCCGACCTGTCAGGGTCGACAAACAGCGCATCCACCTCGTTACCGGTCAGGTCGATCACGCCATAACCCAATAGCGTTCCCGCCGCATCTTCGGCCACCACGCAGCCCCCCGCCTCCACCAGCGGCTGGAACTGCACCGGCGCCGCTGACGCCGCCCAACGCGTAATCACGTCGGGCGGATAATGCGTGCTGCAGGTTTCGCGCACGCAACGCGTGCGCAGTGCCCACAGCGCCGGAATGTCCGCAACGGTGCCGGCGCGACACCGCATGGCTCAGCACATCTTGGTGGTGCGCAGCGCCGCCACCCGCGCCGGCGGGGTGAACGAATCACTACGCGCCTCGGCCCAGTATTCGCGGAACACGGTGTGCTCGGGCACCTTCTTCAGCAGCTCGCCCGGTGCCAGGTAGCGGTACAGGCTGGCCAGCGAGCGGATCTCCACCGGCGAAACACGGCGCAGGATGTGCTCCGGGCCCAGCTCGGAAGGATCGTGCAGGCCGGCCGCACCCAGCAGGTCACGCAGCGCACGCAGGGTGTTCTGGTGGTAATTGAACACACGCTGGCCCTTGTCCACCGGCTCCAGGTGGCGCCAGCGGCTCGGGTCCTGGGTGGCGATGCCGGTCGGGCATTTGTCGTTGTGGCAGCTCAGCGACTGGATGCAGCCCAGCGCGAACATATAGCCACGGCCGGCATTGCACCAGTCCGCGCCCAGCGCGATGGTGCGGGCGATATCGAAGGCCGTGGTGACCTTGCCGGCCGCACCCAGACGAATGCGATCACGCAGGCCCAGGCCGACCAGGGTGTTGTGCACCAGGATCAGCGCCTCGTTCATCGGCACGCCAACGTGGTCGATGAACTCGGCCGGCGCAGCACCGGTACCCCCTTCGGCACCGTCTACGACGATGTAGTCAGGCAGCAGCCCGGTTTCCTGCATGGCCTTGGCGATGCCGAACCATTCCCAGGGATGACCGATGGCCAGCTTGAAGCCCACCGGCTTGCCACCGGACAGTTCGCGCAGACGCGCGACAAACTGCAGCAGTTCGATCGGCGTGGAGAACGCCGAATGCTTGGACGGCGATACGCAATCCACACCCATCGGCACACCGCGCGTCGCGGCGATCTCGGCACTGACCTTGGCCGCCGGCAGCACACCACCGTGGCCGGGCTTGGCACCCTGCGACAGCTTGATCTCGATCATCTTGACCTGATCGGAGCTGGCGTTCTCGACGAAACGTTCCTCGCTGAAGCGGCCGTTCTCATCGCGGCAACCGAAATAGCCAGAACCAATCTCCCAGACCAGGTCGCCGCCGTTTTCACGGTGGTAGGGCGAGATGGAACCTTCGCCGGTGTCATGGCAGAAGCCACCCAGCTTGGCACCCTTGTTCAAGGCACGGATGGCATTGGCCGACAGCGAACCAAAGCTCATCGCCGAGATGTTGAACACGCTGGCCGAATAGGGCTTGGCGCAATCCGGGCCGATCAGCACGCGGAAATCGTGGTGGGCAATGGTGGTGGGTGACAGCGAATGGTTGATCCATTCGTAGTCCACCGCGTAGGCACTGCGCAGGGTGCCAAATGGCACCACATCCATCTCGTTGCGCGAGCGCTGGTAGATCAGCTGGCGCTGCTGGCGTGAGAACGGTACGTCTTCCAGATCGCTCTGCACGAAGTACTGGCGGATCTCGGGACCGATGGATTCAAAGCCGTAGCGGAAATGCGCCAGCACCGGGTAGTTGCGGCGCAGCACGCTGCGGCGCTGCAGCACGTCCCAGGTACCCAGCAAGGCCATCAAGCCGAACAGGCCGACCCCCCAGTACCAAGCCGGCCAATGGGAGGCCAACGCCAGCGAAACCGGCAACAGGATCAATGCCAGCACATAAACCAGATAACGATGCATTACCGTCCTCAACCAACGGGGATGGCGGATTCTACAACCGGTCGTCCACCACTTGCCTCGGCCAGACTGATTTCACGTCGTAGACCACCACGTCCGGCACACCCAATGCGCGGATCTGTGCGACGTCCAGGTCGCGGAACTGCTGGTGGGCCACGGCAAGCACCACTGCGTCGTAGGCAGCTGGCTGCGGTGCCTTCACAAGTTCCACACCGCCCATGTCATGCGCGCCGCGCGGATCGGCCCACGGATCATGGGCATCCACCCGTGCGCCGGCAGCCGCCAGCATCTGCACAAGGTCCAGCCCGCGGCTGTTGCGCAGGTCCGGACAGTCCTCCTTGAAGGTGACACCCAGCACCAGCACGCGCGCGCCCTGCAGCTGCTTGCCCTTGCCTTCCAACAGGCCCCGCACGCGGCTGACGACATGCGCGACCACGCGATTGTTGACGTCACGCGCGGTGTGGATCAGGTCCGGGTGATAGCCGACGCTTTCGGATTTGTGCAGCAGGTAGTAAGGGTCCACACCGATGCAGTGCCCGCCGACCATGCCAGGCCGGAACGGCAGGAAGTTCCACTTGGTCCCGGCCGCCTCCAGCACATCCAGCGTATCGATGCCAAGCCGGTCGAAGATCAGTGCCAGCTCATTGACCAGGGCGATGTTGACGTCGCGCTGGATGTTTTCCACCACCTTGGCGGCCTCCGCCACGCGCAGGGACGCTGCCGGCCAGGTACCGGCGCTGATGATGCGCAGGTACAGCGCATCGACCACGCGCGCCGCCTCCGGGGTGGAGCCAGAGGTGATCTTGCGGATATCCGGCAGTCGCCGCTGGCGATCACCCGGATTGATTCGTTCCGGGCTGTAACCACAGAAGAAATCAATGTTGAAACGCAGGCCCGAGCCCTGCTCCAGCAGCGGCACGCAGACTTCCTCGGTCGTACCGGGGTAGACCGTGGATTCGTAGATGACCAGATCGCCCGGCTTGAGCATCCGCGCGATCAACTCACTGGCCCCGCGCAACGGTGCCAGATCCGGTTGTTCAAAGGCATCAATCGGCGTTGGAACAGTGACGATGAAGGTATTGCATGCCGCCAGCTCGGCCGCATCGGCGCTGTAGCGTGCATGCACGCCCGCAGCCAGTTCCGCGTCGTCCAGTTCCAGGGTGTGGTCATGGCCGGCCTGCAGCTCGGCGACCCGCGCCGCGTCGATGTCATAACCCAGCACATCCAGCGTCTTGCCAAACTCAACCGCCAGCGGCAGGCCTACATAGCCCAGCCCGATGATGGCAATCCGCGGTTGAGCCGCGGCAGTGATCTGGGCACTCATGCTGTCCCTTGAAAGTCTGCGAACTGGTGCCCGGAGCCGGAATCGAACCGGCATGGAGTTGCCTCCGGCGGATTTTAAGTCCGATGCGTCTACCAGTTTCGCCATCCGGGCATCGGCATAGCGTGCCTGATCGCGCCGCAATTGTGAATTGCGGCGTCCTCCCAAAACCCGGTTGGCGCCCAGCGCCCGGGACTCAGCCGATGGCGCGTGAGTAGCGTGCCGGCTGCTGGGCGGCACGCAGGTAGCGGTCAAAGCACATGGCAATCAGGCGCAGCAGCGGCCGCCCCTGACGGGTGGCGGCGACCACGCCATCGCGACAACTGGCCAGGCCATCGTGCTGCAGACGCTGCAGATCCTGTAGTTCATCGGCGAAGTACTGCTCGAACGCAACACCGTGGCGCTGGGCCAGCGCGCGCCCATCCACCCGCCCGTGGCACATCAGCTGCTGGATGAGTTCGGCACGCAGCAGGTCGTCGGCATCCAGCTCCAGCCCGCGCCAGACCGGCAACTCCGGCCCCTGGATACGCGCCTCCCATTCCTTCAGCTCGCGCGGGTTCTGGCTGTAGCTGTTGTCGATGCGACTGATCGCGCTGACCCCCAGACCCAGCAGGTCGCTGTCGGCGTGGGTGGTATAGCCCATGAAGTTGCGATGCAGGCTACCGGCCCGCTGGGCCTGCGACAGGTCTTCATCGGGCAAGGCGAAGTGATCCATGCCGATGTACTGGTAGCCCGCCGCCGACAGCCGCTCCACCGCCAGCCCCAGCAGGGCCAGCTTCTGCTCCGGATCGGGCAGGTCGGCGTCGAGTATCTGCCGCTGGGCCTTGAACATGTGCGGCAGATGGGCGTACCCATAGATCGCCAGCCGGTCCGGGCGCACCGCCATCACCGTGTCCAAGGTGCGGCCGAAGCCCTCCAGCGTCTGCTTCGGCAGGCCGTAGATCAGATCGACATTGACCGAGCGCATACCGTTGTCACGGCAGGCCTGGATGATGGCCATGGTCTCGTCCACGCCCTGCACACGGTTGATTGCCTGCTGCACGGCCGGGTCGAAGTCCTGCACACCCAGGCTGGCGCGATTGAAGCCCAGCGCCGCCAGCATGGCGATGTCCTCGACGCTGACCGAACGCGGATCCAGTTCGATCGAGAAATCACGCGCGGCACGCTCGCTGAAGTGGAAGTGGCCGGCCAGGCCTTCGATCAACCGGCGCAGCTGCTGCGGCTCAAGGAAATTGGGCGTACCCCCGCCCAGATGCAGCTGGATCACTTCCCGCCCGGCTGCGAACAACGGTGCCACCCGCGCGGCTTCGGCCAGCACCTGGTCCACATAGCGCTCACCCTTGCTGCGATCGCGGCTGATTACCCGGTTGCAGCCGCAGTAGAAACAGGGGCTGGTGCAATAAGGCACATGCACATACAACGACAGCGGCCGGTCGGTGGCATTGCTGCGGGCGATCGCGGCACGGAAGTGCGCGGGGCCATAACCGTCATGGAAGTGCGGCGCGGTCGGATAGGACGTGTAACGCGGGCCGGGCCGGTCATGCCGGCGCAGCAGTTCAGCGTCGAAGGTCCAGCCCAGGGGGTTCAACAGTACGGGAGTGGTGTCCATGGGCAGCAGTTTGCCCGCGCAGGGCAGCACTCGCCTTGAGCCAGATCAATCCCGCCGCATAGGATGGCGGTCGTTCAGCCGAACAGCGGGAAGCGCTGGCTGCTGTAACGGCCCCATAGGGCGGCAGCCACCCGCTGCGCGGCGGCATCAGCCAGCTGCTTCATGTCCGGATTGCCCATTTCCGCGGTAGTCGCCGCGAACAGTGACAGCCAGCGCTCGAACAGCCGCCATTCCAATCCCGGAATAGCCAGGTGTTTGGGCATGGGCGCGCCGGCAAAACGGCGGGTACCGCGCAGCATCGCCGACCAGAAATCGACCAGGTGCAGGATGTGCTGCTCCCAGTCATGCACCCTTGCCTGGAAGACCGGCCCCAGCAATGCGTCGTCCTGCACCCTGGCATAGAAGCGGCGCACCAACTGCTCGACCTCGGCTTCGCTGCACACCTCCGGACCCGGCCGGGGGCCGTCCACACTGATCACCACCCTCCACCTCCAGCTCACTGGGCGCCCTTGATCAGGATCAAGGACGCAACCGGGCATTACCCCTAGCCTCGCATGCCGGGCAACCACTGAAAGGCCACAGCACACATTGCGCGGCCACATTCTAGCCCGCCAACCCGCGCCACCCCGGAACCCGTGATGAATCCAGACAACACGTCAGCCAACGGACCTCGCCGCCCGCTGATACAGCGGCTTGGCGCCGTGCTGTGGCCCAGTTTCTTTGCCGCCGGGGTTGCCGCCGCCGTGTTCTTCAGCATGGTCGATCCATTGGCCTTGGCCCATATCAGCTTCCCGGACCATTCAATCAGTCGTGAACTGGGCTACAGCGCCGGCTTCCTCCTGTTGTGGTTGGCAACCGCCTCGGCCAGCGCTTTCACCAGCCTGTTGCTGCGCCCGCGCGCGGACGAACTGCGGGACGAAGAACTGGAATGAGCAGCGCCGACAGCACGCGCGCGAAACGCAGCCTGATCCGGCAAGGGGTGGCCGCAGCGCTGCTGCTGGCCTTCTATGGCCTGCCGTGGCTGCGTATTGATGGCGCTCCCGCGGTACTGCTTGACCTGGACACGCGGCAATTGCAGCTGTTCGGCCTGGGCCTGCAATCGGTCGACGCGACCCCGCTGCTGTGGCTGGCGTTGGCCGCCGCCGCAGGCCTGGCCCTGCTGACCGCACTGCGCGGACGCCTATGGTGCGCCTATGCCTGCCCGCAGACCGTGCTTACGCGGCTTTTCCGCGGCCTGCACCAACTCACGACGCTGCCCGGCGTTGCCCGCCCCCTGGGGCCGGTAGTGCGCCACCTGCTGTGGGCAAGCATTGCGTTGTGGACGGGGATTTCCTTCGTGGGCTACTTCACCCCCATCCCAACGTTGGTGTCGGACCTGCTGACACTGACCCTGGGGCCGTGGGAGTACTTCTGGATAGCCTTCTACGCCCTGGCCACCTGGGCCAATGTGATCTACCTGCACGAACAGGTCTGCAGCTACCTGTGCCCCTACAGCCGCCTGCAGCACCTGCTCAGCGACGCCGGCACCCCCACCGTGCAGTACGAAGCCCCGCGCGGCGAACCGCGCGGCAGCCGTGAACACCCGCAGGCCAGCGTCCTGCAACGCGAACGCGGTCTGCTGGATCCGGTCACCGCCAGCGACTATGTGTTCCGCGCTGCACATCCGGCCATCGCCGGGGTGATGCCCCGGTTCGCACCGGCCCATCTGGGCGACTGCATCGATTGCGGGGCCTGCGTGCGCGCCTGCCCGATCGGGCTGGATATCCGCAATGGCCGTTCCAGCAGCTGCATCGAATGCGGTGCCTGCATGGATGCCTGCGACGCGACCATGGCGCGACTGCACTTTCCAGCCGGGCTGGTACACCGCAGCTGCGATGCGGACAGCGACGATGCTCGCCGCAAGCCGCGCGGCAAGCCTTGGCTGTTCGGAGCGTTGTGCCTGGCGGCCACCGCCATGGCCATCCACGGCTTCCTGCAGCTGGCTTGAGCCCTTACCCGCGACCCGCGAGCCAACGCAACGGTAGTGCCGAGCCATGCTCGGCAAGGGCTTTCCCGGCAACCCCTTTGCACAAGCCGTCAAGCCAGTACTGCGTGGAAGACCCAGGAGCTTACCCCTCCCCAACCCTCCCCTTCGCTGCGCGAAAGGGAGGAGGGCCGAGGCCAGGTTGCAGCCTGCACAAGCACCTGTAGTGCCGAGCCATGCTCGGCAGGGGCTTTCCCGGCGACCCCTTTGCAGGAGCAGCAAGCCATCAAGCCGGCATTGCGCGGCAGGCCAAGGAGCTTACCCCTCCCCAACCCTCCCCTTCGCTGCGCGAAAGGGAGGGGGCCAAGGCCACGCTGCGGCCAGCACAAGCACCGGTAGTGCCGAGCCATGCTCGGCAGGGGCTTTCCCGGCGACCCCTTTGCAGGAGCAGCAAGCCATCAAGCCGGCATTGCGTGGCAGGCCCAGGAGCTTACCCCTCCCAAACCCTCCCCTTCGCTGCGCGAAAGGGAGGGAGCCAAGGCCAGGCTGCAGCCTGCACTAGCATCGGTAGTGCCGAGCCATGCTCGGCAAGGGCTTTCCCCGCCAAACACTACAAACAACAACGCCTCCCCGATGAAGGGAGGCGTTGCAAAGATCAGATCATGAACCAGACGAGTTCCGCATCCGGCAGTGCCGGATGCGTCGCCACTCGGATCAACGGCCGGTCTTGATCTCGGTCCACAGACGGGTATACAGCTTGTCCGTCTCCGGGCTGTTGATCGCGTAGGTGAACATCTTGGCGGCCACGTCTTCAGCCGGGTAGATGGTCTTGTCGTCGCGGATGGCCGGGTCGACCAGCGAGGTGGCCGACTTCACCGGGTTGGCGTAGTGAGTCACGTTGGTGTTGTTGGCAGCCACCTGCGGTTCCAGCAGGTAGTTGATGAAGGCATAGGCGTTGCCCGGGTGCTTGGCATCCTTCGGGATGGCCAGCATGTCGAACCACTGCGGTGCGCCTTCCTTCGGGATGGAATACGCCACTTCCACACCGTTCTTGGCTTCCTCGGCGCGGTCACGGGCCTGGATGATGTCACCCGACCAGCCCACCACCAGGCAGGTGCTGCCATTGGCCAGCGAACCCACGTACTGCGAGGAGTGGAAGTTCTGCACGTACGGGCGGATCGACTTCAGCAGGTCGGCCGCCTTCTGCAGCACGGCCGGGTCGGCGCTGTGCGGGTCTTCGCCCAGGTAGTGCAGGGCCACCGGGATCATGTCGGCCGGGGTGTCCAGCAGGGTCACGCCGCAGTCCTTCATCTTGGCGATGTTTTCCGGCTTGAACACCAGGTCCCAGCTGTTGGCGATGTCGGCGCTGCCACCAAAACGCTCCTTCAGCTTGGCCACGTTGTAGCCGATGCCGGTGCTGCCCATCATGTACGGCACGCCGTACTGATTGCCCGGGTCCTGGCCGGCAATGCGCTGCATCACCGCCGGGTCGAGGTTGGCCAGGTTCGGGATCTTGCTCTTGTCCAGCGGCAGGAACACACCGGCCTGGATCTGGCGGCCGAAGAAGTTCAGCGTCGGCACCACGATGTCGTAACCGCTGTCGCCGGTCAGCAACTTGGTCTCGACCATCTCGTCACTGTCGAACACGTCGTAGGTGACCTTGATGCCGGTGGTCTTCTCGAAGTTCGGGATGGTGTCCTCGGCGATGTAGTCCGAGTAGTTGTAGACGTTGAGGACCTTGGCCTCGCCGCCTTCGGCGGGCTTGGCGCCCTCTTCCTTGCCGCCGCAGGCAGCGAGCAGGGAGATGGCGACACCAACGGTGAGAATGCGCAGATTCATGGGTTCTCCAGTGGGATCCGGGAGCGGTATGGGGGACCGGCCAGGCCGGGTGGTGGCCTATTGTCCCATCTGCGGCGCCTTGATGTGTAGAAGGCCCTGGTTCTGCACTGGGAGGAGCGGCGTCAGCGGCGAAGCCACTACAGCAACAGCCAGCGCAGAGCTACCCCTCCCCGCCCCTCCCCTTTGCTGCGCAAAAGAGAGGGAGACAAGCCTTGCGCTCAGACATTCAGCAGCAGGAACTCCCGCTCCCAGGAGCTGATCACCCGGAAGAAAGTCTCGTATTCCTTGCGCTTGACCGAGATGTAGGCGCGGCAGAAGCGCCGCCCCAGCAGCTCCTGCAGGGCGTCGCAGGCTTCCAGCGCGTCCAGCGACTCGCCCAGAGAGCGCGGCAGCTCATAGCCCAGCTCCTTGGCATTGCCGGTGATTGGCGTGGTCGGCTTGAGCTGCTCACGGATGCCCAGCAGGCCGCAGGCCAGGGTTGCTGCCATCGCCAGGTAGGGGTTGGCATCCGAGCCGGCGAAGCGGCTCTCCACGCGGTTGTTCTCCAGGCTGTCCATCGGCACGCGCAGGCCGCAGGTGCGGTTGTCGAAGCCCCATTCCACGTTGCTCGGCGAGACCTCGCCAAACACCAGTCGGCGGTAGGAGTTGACGTTGGGCGCGAAGAAGCCCATCGCCGCCGGCACGTACTTCTGCAGGCCAGCCAGGTAGTTGTCGAAAATCTCGCTGTACTGGCCCTCGGTGCTGCCGGCAAAGACATTGCGGCCATCGCTCAGGCGCACCAGGCTCTGATGGATGTGCATGGCACTGCCCGGCTCGGTTTCCATCGGCTTGGCCAGGAAGGTGGCGTAGATGCCGTGCCGCAGGGCCGCCTCGCGCATGGTGCGCTTGAACAGGAATACCTGGTCGGCCAGCGACATCGCATCGGCGTGGGTGAAGTTGACCTCCAGCTGCGCCGCGCCGGATTCGTGGATCAAGGTGTCCACGTCCAGCTTCATCGCGTCGCAGTAGTCGTACATAAGATCGAGGATGGGGTCGAATTCGTTGACCGCGTCGATCGAGTAGGACTGGCGGGCGGTTTCCGGGCGACCGGAGCGGCCGGCCGGTGGCAACAGCGGGAAGTCCGGATCGGTGTTCTTCTGCACCAGGAAGAACTCCACCTCCGGCGCCACCACCGGTTTCAGGCCCAGTTCCTCATAGGCCACCAGCACGCGCCGCAGCACGTTGCGCGGTGCCAGCTCATGCGGCTGGCCGCTCTTGGTGTAGCAGTCGTGGATGATCTGCGCGGTCGGGTCCGTCGCCCACGGCACCATGCGCACCGTGTCCGGGTCCGGGCGCAGGATCATGTCCGCATCGGCCGGCGAGGTCAGCTCGTAGTAATCGTCCGGGAAGTCGCCGGTCACCGTGGTGGCGAAGATGCCTTCGGGCAGGCGCGTGCCATAGTCGTGCGAGAACTTGTCGGCCGGGATGATCTTGCCGCGCGCGTTGCCGGTGATGTCCGGCACCAGGCATTCCACCTCGGTGATGTGCCGCTCCTTGAGCCAGCGCAGCAGCGAGCTTTCTTCCTGTACGGCGGCGGCGGTCTTGCGGGTGCGGGGGCGCGAAGTCATGGGGAACCAACTTGTTTATCTAACCGATAGCGGCGACAGGCCTCGCCGAAGGCTTGGAATATGCCCAGATGGAACGGGTTTTCGGTAACCCGCCACTCCGGGTGGAACTGCAGGCCGAGCAGGAAGCCCGGGCCGGGGCCACGGAAGGCCTCGACCAGCCCGTCCGCTGCCCGCGCCTCGATCTGCAGGCCTTCGCCCAAGCGGGCAACGCCCTGTCCGTGCACCGAGTTGACCATCACCTGGTTGATGCCGGCAATCTCCGCCAGCACCCCACCCGGGCTGAGCTGCAGCGGATGCGCCGGCCCATATTGCACCGCCAATGATGACGCTGGGTCTTCACGGTGGTCGGCCAGGCCCGGCACCTCGTGCACCCGCGGGTGCAGGCTGCCGCCGAAGGCGACGTTGATCTCCTGGAAACCACGGCAGATAGCCAGGATCGGCAAGCCCATTGCCAGCGCCTGCGGGATCAGCCCGAACACATTGGCATCGCGCGCGGGATCATGCGGATTGCCCGGCCAGCTGGGTCCACCGGCGTAATGGTGCGGCTCGATATTGCTGGTGGCGCCGGTCAACAGCAGGCCATCAAGGGTAGCCAGCCACTGCGCCGGCGGCAGCGGCGGTTGCAGCAAGGGCAGCAGCAGCGGCATGCACTGCGCGCCGTCGACAACTGCCCGCACGTACTTTTCACCGACCACGTGGAAGGGGTGTGAACCGATCGGTTTGCTGTCGGTGGGCAAGCCGACCAGCGGCAGGCTGGCCATGGGTGAAGCTCTTGAGACGTGCAGGCACGCTACCCCTGCCCCGCCCAATAGGCAACCGCAGCGCATCTGCCATTCAACTGCACGGCCGCACAATAGCGCAGGTAACGGGCCTGCCTGCGCACGCCGCAGACATCCAGGTCGTTACACTTCCCGCCCCTGATCCGGCACAGTGCCCGTGGACGCCGCTGCATCCGTTTACCCCCCCAGCTGGTATGCCGCCAGCCAACCCGAGCTTGCCCCCCATCCGCCGCTGCGCGGCCAGACGCGTGCCGATGTGGCGGTGCTGGGCGCCGGCTACACCGGCCTGACCGCAGCACTGGCGCTGGCCGAAAAGGGCTACAAGGTCACCGTAGTGGAGGCCGAGCGCATCGGCTGGGGTGCCTCCGGCCGCAACGGCGGCCAGGCCATCGTCGGCTATGGCTGCGAGCAGGACACCCTGGAAGCACTGGTCGGTGATGCCGACGCGCGCCTGCTGTTCGATTTCTCACGCGATGGCATGCACATGCTCAAGCAGCGCATTGCGCGCCACGGCATCGACTGCGACTGGCGCGACGGCCACGCCAGCGTGCCCATCCATCCGCGCCAGGAACGCGCCCTGCGCGCCGACATCGAGCGCATGGCGCAGCGTTATGACTACCCGCTGGAATGGTGGGACCGCGCCCGCCTGCGGCAGGAGCTGGCCAGCGAACGCTATCTGGGCGCGATGTATGACGCGGCCAGCGGCCACCTGCACCCACTGGCCTATGCGCAGGGCCTGGCCCGCGCGGCTGCAGCGGCGGGGGTGACCCTGCACGAGCAGTCACCGGTGATCCGCCTGGAACGTGGTACACAGCCGGCGCTGGTAACCGCGCAGGGCCGGGTCGATGCCGATTTCGTGGTGCTGGCCGGCAATGCCTGGCTGCAGGACATCGCCCCCGAGCTGGAAACGCGGATGATGCCGGTGGGCACCTATATCGGTGCCACCCAGCCGCTGGGCGCCGAACGCGCACGGGCCTTGATCCGCAACGACATGGCCGTGGCCGACGTCAACTGGGCGCTGGACTACTTCCGCCTCAGCCGCGACCACCGCCTGCTGTTTGGCGGCCAGGCCAATTACTCCGCGCTGCCGCCACCGGGCCTGCGCGCCAGCATGACCCGGCGCATGCGGCGGGTATTCCCGCAGCTGGCCGATGTCGAGCTGGACTACGTGTGGGGCGGCTATATCGACATCACCCGCAACCGCGCCCCGCACTGGGGGCGGATCACCCCGAACGTGTACTTCGCCCAGGGCTTCTCCGGCCACGGCGTGGCCAGCACCGGCCTGGCCGGCGAGGTGATCGCCGCCGCCATTGCTGGCCAGGCGCAGCGGCTGGATGTGTTCGAGCGCATCCCGCACGGCGTGTTCCCCGGCGGCAAGGCCCTGCGCATGCCGCTGCTGGTGGCGGCGATGTCCTGGTACAAGCTGCGCGATCTGTTGTGGTGAGGCGGGGATCCGCAATTCAAAATCGCGGATGAAGAGCGCGGACCACTGCGGGTGCAGGACGGCCCTTGCCAATTCCAAATCCCCAATCCCAGCTGCACATCCCCTCAAGTTCTTACGTGGGCAGCCGCTACACCCTCCGATGCTCCCCATACCCGCCACCCCTGCTCCCACTTCCCCGGCCAGCTTCGACAGCCCGTCGATCATGCCGCTGGCGCAGCGCATCCTGCTGGTGGAGAACTCGCGCACCTTCACCACGATGCTGCGCGAGGCCATCGAACAGCGGCTGGAACTGCCGGTAAGCGTGGCATCCAGCCTGGCCGAGGCCGGCGAGCTGCTGGACCGGGAGAGCGGCTGGTTCCTGGTGCTGACCGGGCTGGTGCTGGCCGACGGTGACCGCGACCAGGTGGTGAGCTACTTCGTCGACCGTGGCCTGCCCACCATCGTGGTCAGCGGCGTCTACGACGAGGACCTGCGCAAACGCGTGCTGCAGCAGCAGATCATCGATTACGTGCTGAAGAACACCCCCGGCAGCATCGACTACCTGGTGTGGCTGGTGCAGCGCATGGACCGCAACCGGCGCATCGCCGCATTGGTGGTGGATGACTCGCCCTCCGCACGCGCCTATGCCGCCGCCCTGCTGTCGATGTATGGCTACCAGGTGACCGAGGCCGCTGACGGTAGTGCGGCCCTGCACGCGATCGAGGCGGACCCGGCCATCCGCCTGGTCATCGTCGACCAGGAGATGCCCGGCATGGAGGGCGTGGAGCTGACCCGGCGCCTGCGTGCCCTGCGTGCACGTGACAAGGTGGCGGTGATCGGAATTTCCGGCAATTCCGATCCCTCGCTGATCCCGCGTTTCCTCAAGAACGGTGCCAATGACTTCCTGCGCAAGCCCTTCTCGCGTGAGGAGTTCTTCTGTCGCGTGTCGCAGAACGTGGACCAGCTGGAGCTGATCGGCACGCTGCAGGACCTGGCCACCCGCGACTTCCTCACCGGCCTGCCGAACCGGCGCAGCTTCCTGGAGCAGAGCCAGCGCCAGCTGGCCAGCGCCGGTACCGGCGATGTATCCGTGGCCATGGTCGACATCGACCATTTCAAGCACATCAATGACAGCCTTGGCCATGAAGCCGGCGACCAGGCCATCCGCGCGGTGGCCGGGGTGCTGCAGGCACATACCCGCGGCCACGACATCAGCGCCCGTTTTGGCGGCGAGGAGTTCTGCCTGCTGGTCACCGGCATGAGCAGCAGTGAAAGCACCCGGCACTTCGAGCAGCTGCGCGAGGCCATTGCCGCACTGCACCTGCAGTTTGCCGAGCGCAGCCTGCGCATGACCGTCAGCATCGGCGTCTGCCGCATGCCGCTGCGCGCCGGCGGCCTGCATCAGCTCATCACCGAGGCCGACCGCCAGCTTTATTTGGCCAAAGCCGCCGGCCGCAACCGCGTGTGCAGCGTGCAGTTGCCCTGAGCTACCCCGCAAAACTGAACGGTCGCCACCGTCAACCACCGCCATTGATCCAGATCAACGCGAGCACGTCCCGCCCTGCCTAGAGTGCAGTCCAGACACTCAGAGGGGAACCGTGGTGGCACTACTGGTATGGCAGGACGATCTCAATACGGGCGTGGAGGTGATCGACCACCAGCACATGCGCATCGTGGAGATGCTCAACCATCTGCATGTCGCGCAGAAAAGCCTGGAGCGCGTGGCTGTTGCCGAGGTGATCGATGAACTGGTCGACTACACCATGTCGCACTTCGCCTTTGAAGAAGAGCTGATGGAAGAAGCCGGTTACCCCTTTTGTGCCGCCCACAAGCGCGTGCATGAAGTGTTTGGCAAACGCGTCTCCGAATACCGCATGCGCTTCCAGGCCGGTGAGGATGTCACCGACGAACTGCGCAACATGCTCTCGCGCTGGCTGTTCAACCACATCCGTGGCGATGACAAGGCCTACGCGGAGCAGGTGAAGCGCCACCTCAACCAGTTCGCCAAGGACCACCAGGAAGGCAGCTGGCTGGGGCGCACGCTCAAACGCCTGTTCCGCTGATCCCGCATGTGCAGGATCGGCACGGCGCGCGCCCTCCCCTCAGTGCAATCGCCCGTGCCGGTCCTGCCCCCTGCCGCTCATCCCTGCTGCCGTGCCAGGCGTTGCTGGCGCCGGCCGATGGCCAGCAAGGCCAGAGCGGTGACCACCGCAGTGGCGCACAGGTAGCCGCCGACCGCGGCAATACCGAATCTGCCGGCCAGCCAGGTAGCCGCATACGGCGCGGGCGCCGCTCCCAGGATGCCGGCCAGGTTGAACGACAGCGAAGCACCGGTATAGCGCACTTGCACCGGGTACAGACTGGCCAGCATGGTGCCGCAGGGCCCGTAGGTCAGGCCCATCAGGAACAGCCCCAGGGACAGGAACAGCAGCACCTGCAGCGGATGACCTGCCTGGAACAGCGGCTGGAAAAGCAGGCCGAACAGGAAGATGCCCAGCGTCGCCCACAACATTGCCTTGACCGTGCCATGCCTGTCGCCGTACAGCGCAGCCAGCGGAATGCCTGCCGCGAAGAACAGGATGCCGACCATCTGCAGCAGCAGGAAGTCCTCGCGCGCATAGTGCAATGCAGAGGTGCCATGACCCAGGGTGAATACCGTCATCAGGTAGAACAGCACGAAGGTGGCGAATGCCGCCAGGGTGCCCACCACCACCGCAAAGCCGTGCGTGACCAGCACCTCACGCATGGGCAGGCGCACCCGCTCGCCGCGCTCCAGCGCCTTCTGGAAATCCGGTGTCTCGCGGATGTTCAGCCGCACCCACAGGCCAACGATCACCAGCAGCGCACTGGCAATGAACGGCACGCGCCAGCCCCAGGCCAGGAAGCTGGCGTCATCCAACACCCGCCCCAGCAGCAGGAAGGTGCCAGCCGACAGCAGAAAGCCCAGCGGCGCGCCCAACTGCGGGAACATGCCGTACCAGGCGCGCTTGCCTGGCGGCGCATTTTCGGTGGCCAGCAACACCGCACCGCCCCATTCGCCGCCCAGCCCCAAGCCCTGCCCAAACCGGCACAGCGCCAGCAACAACGGCGCCAGCATGCCGATGTCGTGGTAGGTGGGCAGCAGGCCGATCGCCACCGTGGACAGCCCCATGGTCAACAGCGCTGCCACCAGCGTGGCCTTGCGGCCGATGCGATCACCGTAGTGGCCAAACACCGCCGAACCCACTGGCCGGGCGATGAAGGCCACCGCAAACGTCGCCAACGACTGCAGCAAGGCGGCATTGCTGCTGCTCTCGGGGAAGAACAGCTTCGGAAACACCAGCACCGCCGCCGTGGCGTAGATGTAGAAATCAAAGAATTCGATGGTGGTGCCGATCAGGCTGGCCGCCAGGACGCGGCGCGGGGAGTTCAACGGGGCAGAGCTGGCGGTTGTCGACATGGTGGTGGCGGCGGAAACAGTGACGGCAGTCTGCCACGCAGCCCTCGGTTCCCCGCAATTGGTTGCAGGCGACACGGATGTCCCGCAGCGCCGACGGGCTGTCCTGGCCCCCGCCCGCCTGGGCAGCTTGGCGGAAAGCGCGTTGCCGATCTGCCCGATACCGCCCGGGACCGTGTCGCGTGCCACCTATCACGCTTTTCCGCCCGCTTTTACCTGGCTGTAACGCAGCTTGACCGAGCGCCGTTTACGCTCGGCAAGTTCCTTGTGTACCTCCCCCAAGCATCAGGAGAATCCCATGAGCGAATCCACCCCGCGCTTCGACCACGCCCCCGACGCAACTCGCCGCTACTGGCATAACACCCCCCTCAACACCCTGCCGCCGCCGGACATGGTCGGCAACTACCAGCGCTTCAAGCCACTGCCCACCGAAGGCATAGAAACCCGCAAGGCCTGGATCGTCGGCGGCGGCATCGCCGGCATGGCCGCTGCCTTCTACCTGATCCGCGATGGCCATATGCCGGGCGAGAACATCACCTTGATCGAGGGCCTGGATATCGAAGGAGGTTCGCTGGACGGTGCCGGCAATGCCGAGGATGGCTATATCGTGCGCGGCGGCCGCGAGATGAACTGGAACTACGACAACCTCTGGGACATGTTCCAGGACGTGCCGGCGCTGGAACTGCCCGCAGGCTTCAGCGTGCTCGACGAGTACCGCCTGGCCAATGATGCCGACCCCAACTGGTCCAAGTCACGTTTGATGCACATGCAGGGCCAGGTAGTGCCCGACTTCAGCCGCTTCGGCCTTACCCGCAAGCAGCAATGGGAGGTTGTCAGCCTGCTGCTCAAGCGCAAGGACCAACTGGACGACCTGACCATCGAGGATCACTTCAGCGCAGGGTTCCTCACCAGCAATTTCTGGTTCCTGTTCCGCTCCATGTTCGCCTTCGAGAACTGGCACAGCCTGCTGGAAATGAAGCTGTACATGCATCGGTTCCTCGATGCCATCGACGGCTTCGGCGACATGTCGACACTGGTGTTCCCCAAGTTCAATCAGTACGACACCTTCGTCACCCCGCTGATCAAGCTGTTGCGCGAGAAGGGGGTTCAGGTGAAATTGGGCACGCAGGTGCTGGACATGGACTTCGAACTGCAAGGCGAGGAGCGCACGGTCACCGCACTGCATACCCGCACCCGGCAAGGCGACGGGCGGCTTGAGGTGGCTCCGCGCGACCTGGTGATCGGCTTGACGGGCTCGATGACCGAAGACACCGCCTATGGCGATCTCGATACCGTGCCTGTGCTAGAAAAGCGCCACGGCGGCCCCGCCGAGGGCAGCAGCTGGGGCCTGTGGCGCAACCTTGCGGCCAAGTCGCCGGTGTTTGGCAAGCCTGACAAATTCTGCGGCGACATCGACCGCTCGATGTGGGAGTCGGCCACTCTCACCTGCAGGCCGTCACCACTGGTTGAAAAGCTCGCCGCGCTGTCGGTCAACCCTCCAGATTCAGGACGTACAGTCACCGGCGGCATCATCACCTTCACCGACTCCAATTGGGTGCTGAGCGTCACCATCAACCGTCAACCACACTTCCCGGGCCAGCCGAAGGACACCGTGGTGATGTGGGTCTATGCGCTGCTGATGGACCAACCGGGCAATTTCGTCAAGAAAGCGATGCCCGAATGTACCGGACGCGAGATCATCGCCGAGCTCTGCCACCACCTGGGCATCGCGGACCAGCTCGATGCCATCCTGCCGCATACCAAGGCACGCCTGGCGCTGATGCCCTACATCACGGCGCAGTTCATGCCGCGGGCAGCCGGTGATCGCCCACAGGTGGTGCCGGCCGGCTGCACCAATCTGGCCCTGGTGGGCCAGTTCGTGGAAACCGCCAACGACGTCGTTTTCACCATGGAAAGTTCGGTGCGCACAGCGCGCATCGCGGTCTACAGCCTGCTTGACCTGCCAAAGCAGGTGCCGGACCTCAGCCCCACCCAATACGACATACGCAACCTGCTGAAAGGTGCGCGCGCCCTCAACAACGGCGAGCCTTTCATTGGCGAGCGGCTGTTGCACAAGCTGCTGGACGACACCTACTTCGCCCACATCCTGCCGCCGTTGCCAGACAACGAAGGTGAAACCACCCGGCGCGAGCGTCTGGAAACAGAGCTGGTCGCATTGCGTGACAAGGGCGGTGCGGTACTGCAGGGTTTCGCACAGTGGCTGGACCGCTTTGCCTCGCAGTTGCGCAAGCGCAGCGGCAACTGATGCCAGCGGCGACATCGCCGGGGGGCCAGGTACCCGGCGATGTCCTGGTAGATCACGCCTGCAGGGCGGCCGGATAACCCCCTGCAGACATGTTCTTGCCCTGCCCTGCACATCCGTTAACCGCCCTTTCGTGCCGCTGCGCCCCTGCGCCAGGATTCACGCCGCGGTACAGGATCGGCCGTTTAGGGTTTGACCCGCGCCACAAGCGCGAGGAATCCGAAGGAGCACACCATGATGACCAGACGACCCCTTTGCACCGCCCTGCTCAGCGCAGGCTTTCTGATGGCCGGCATCGGCCTGGCCCAGGCCCAGAACGCGTTGACCGCACCACAGGTACGCGCCCAGCTCGAAGCGCAGGGCTATACGGATGTGAAGGACATCAAGTTCGACGACGGCATGTGGGAGGCCGATGCCAGGAGTGCGGATGGCAGGCAGGTCGACGTAAGGCTGGATCCTCGAAACGGCACCGTCTACCCCGACAAGGCGGTCTCGCAGTTGAGCGAAGCCGATATCCGCGCGCAGCTGTCCAGCGCCGGCTACACCGGCGTCAGTGATGTAAAGCTGGACGACGGCATGTGGAAGGCCAAGGGCAGGACCGCCGCCGGCGAGAAGGTCGAGGTCCACCTGGACCCGGCGACGGGTGCGGTGGTTGCCCAGGAAAAGGATTGAGGGGCAGCGAGGCGGTCCCGGACTGGCACCGCCTCGCCCATGCTCAGGCAAATGCATCCATGAACAGGAAGGTGCCTGGCTGACGCTGGTACTGGTCGATCATCGGCACCAGCCGCTGGAAGTGCGCGCTGGCGCAGTGTGCATCCAATGCCGCGCGATCGGGCCATTGCTCGATGAAGATGAAATGGCCGGGATCGGTCTGGTCGACGAACAGATCGTAGGCAATGCAAGCGGGCTCAAGGCGGGTTTGCCGCACCAGTTCGCGGTACAGCGGCAACACATCGTCGATGTGCTCGGGTTTGATGAAATCCTGCGCGATGACTTTCAGCATTTTCGGGAACGGGGTTGGCAAGTTGGCAAGTTGGCACCCAACCTTGGCTGCAGATGTTGTTGCTGGCAAGCGCTGTGTCGTTGTTGTCGTGGCACACGGGAGGCAGGAACTGTTGCTGTCGCTTGCAAAGCCTCAAAAGCCAACCCCTCCCCAGCCCTCCCCTTCGCTGCGCGAAAGGGAGGGGGCAACAGCCCCCCTTTTGGCGCAGCCAAGGGGGGGGGGCGACAAAGGGGCAATCATCAGCCCTCCAGATTGATCCAGGTCGCTTTCATCTCAGTGTATTTGTCGAAGGCATGCAGGGATTTGTCGCGCCCATTACCCGATTGCTTGTAACCACCAAACGGGGCGGTCATGTCACCACCATCCCAGTAGTTGACCCACACACTGCCAGCACGCAGGCCGCGCGCAACACGGTGCGCGCGCGCGATGTCGCGGGTCCATACACCGGCCGCCAATCCATATTCACTATCATTGGCCAGCTGCAGCGCCTGCTGCTCCCCATCAAAGGCGATCACCGACAGTACCGGGCCGAAGATCTCCTCGCGCGCGATGCGCTGCTGTGGGCTCACCTCGTCAAATACCGTGGGCTCGATATAGCAGCCACCCTCCACCACCTGCGCGCGCTTGCCGCCCAACAACAGCCGCGCGCCCTCGGCGGTGCCTGCTTCGATATAGCCCAATACGCGCTGCGCCTGGGCCTCGTCCACCATCGCGCCCATCGCCGCCTTCGGCTCGAAGGGATGCGCCGGCTGCATGTGCCGGCCGTGCTCGACCACCCGTGCCACGAATTCATCCTTGATCGAGCGCTCCACCAGCAGCCGCGAGGCCGCTGTGCATACCTCGCCCTGATTGTAGAAAATGCCGGACGCAGCGGCTGCCGCCGCTTTGTCCAGATCGTGCGCATCGGCAAACACGAGGTTCGGGCTCTTGCCGCCGCATTCCATGTAGGCGCGCTTCATGTTGGACAGGCCCGCACACTGCAGCAGACGCTTGCCTACCGCGGTGGAACCGGTGAACACCAGCCCGTCCACGTCCATATGCAGCGCCAGCGGCTCACCCGCGCCCTTGCCATTGCCGGGCACCACGTTGAACACCCCGTCGGCAATGCCGGCCTCGGCTACCAGTTCGGCGAAGCGCAGCGCGCTCAGCGGCGACTTCTCCGAGGGCTTCAGCACCACCGAGTTGCCGGCCGCCAAGGCCGGTGCGATCTTCCAGGCAGCCATCAGCAGCGGGAAATTCCACGGCACGATGGCCGCGATCACGCCCAAGGGTTCCCGGGTTATCAGGCCCAGCTCGTTGGCGCCGGTTGGCGCTACTTCGCCATACAGCTTGTCCACCGCTTCGGCCGTCCACTGGATGCAGCGGATCACCCCGCCGATATCGACACTGCGCGCCTCGGCTACCGGCTTGCCCATGTCCAGGGTTTCCAGCACGGCCAGTTCATCAGCATGCTGCTCGACCAGGGCCGCCAGCTTCAGCAGATGGTGCTTGCGCTTGGAGGGCTTCAGTGCTGCCCAATGCCCGGCATCGAAACTGCGCCGCGCAGCAGCCACCGCGCGATCAACATCCACCTGCCCGCACTCGGCCACCCGCCCCAGCACGCGTCCGTCAATCGGGCTGATGCAGTCGAAGGTGGCGCCGGACGCGGCATCCACGTACTGGCCGTTGATGAACGCGCGGGTACGCAACGAGACGCTGTCAGCCAGCGCCTGCCATTGTTCGCGGATATGGGGGCTGTTCATGGTCGTTTTCCCGGTGGTGGCGCTTTGCGGCGATGCGTTCATGGTACGCCGCCGCCCCTGCACAGCTGGTGTGGATACCCAAACCGGCGCGATTGCAAGGGTTGGCGCTGACCGTCGCGGGCTTCACAATGCCGGCCCAATGTTTCAACCGGCAGCGCAATGGACATCATCGTCAACCAGGAACTCAAGGCCTATATCGACCCGCTCACGCAGGACGAACACGACGCGCTGGAGCGCAGTCTGCTGGCCGAAGGCTGCCGCGATGCACTGGTGCTGTGGGGCGATGTGCTGATCGACGGCCACAACCGTTACGGCATCTGCAGCAAGCACGGCATTCCGTTCAACACGGTGCAGAACACACGTTTCAAATCCATGGATGACGTGCATCTTTGGATGATCGAGCAGCACCTGGGGCGTCGCAGCGTGTCCGATTACCAGCGCGGCGTGCTGGCACTGCGCAAGCGCGACATCCTGGAGGCGCGGCGCCGGGCTGAACAGGAGCAGTTGCGCCGCGAAAGCGATGGCGAAGCCACCCTCAGCGAGGCCGGCGACGACAGCGACACCCCGCCGTGGGAGCCGGCACCCAAGCTGTCCAAGGCCGATCTGGCTCGCGAGGCCAAGCTCAGCCCCAGCCAGGTGACGATGATCGAGAAGATCCATGAGCACGCCACCGCCGAGGTGATCGAGGCGATGCGCGTGGGCGCGATCTCGCTGAGTGCGGCAGCCACCGTGGCCAGCCTGCCCGAGGAAGAACAGCGCGCGGCAGCACGTGGCGGCAAGGACGAGCTCAAGCAGGCCGCCAAGCGCGTGCGTGAAAGCAAGCGCAAGCCCAAGCCGGCGCGTGAGGATGCCGACGACGCGGCGCAGCCGCTGAGCATGGCCGAGGCGGAAGGCCTGGACGGCAGCAGCGAAAGCCCGGAAGTGCAGGCCCTGCGCCAGCGTGTGGCCTCGCTCACCGCCGAGAACCAGGCCCTGCGCATGGAGCTGGACGCACTGCGCGCGCGCATGCTGGCCGCCCAGGCCGAACCTGCAACCGAGGCTTGATCGCGCCGAGCCCGGCCCCTAGGCTGCTGACATCCCTGCAAGGAGCATGTGATGGCCTCGGCCTCCCCGGAACTTGAAAGCTTTGTCCGCGACGCGCTGATGCGCGGGCATAGCCGCCAGCAGGTCAGCACCGCCTTGTTGGCGGCCGGCTGGAGTGAACAGCAGATCAGCGGCGTGCTCGACGGCTGGGCCGAGGTGGACTTTGCCCTGCCGGTGCCGCGCCCGCGCGCCTCCTTGTCGGCGCGCGAGGCCTTTGCCTACCTGGTGTTGTTCAGCACGCTGTATTTCTTCGCCTGGAACCTGGGCAGCCTGCTGTTCCAGCTGATCGAATACCTGCTGCCCGATCCAGCCGATGCCGACTGGCAACGCCTGCGCCTGGACGGCGGCATCCGCTGGGCGATCTCGGCACTGGTGATCGCGTTCCCGGTATTTGCCTTCGTTGCCCGCCGGGTCAGCCTTGATGTTGACCGCCACCCGATCAAGCGCCTGTCACCGGTACGCCGCTGGCTCACCTACCTGACCCTGTTCGTCGCCGCCATCGTCCTGATCGGCGACCTGACCGCGCTGGTCTACAACCTGCTTGGTGGCGACCTGAGCCTGCGCTTCGTGCTGAAGGTGGCGGTGGTCGCCGCCATCGCCGGTACCGTGTTTGGCTACTACCTGTGGGACCTGCGCCAAGAGGAGGTAGACGCATGAGCCGCACCCCTTGGGGCAGCCGGGTCCTCTGGGCCACCGGCCTGGTCACCGCCGCCGCCATTGCCGCCGGGGTATGGGTGATCGATTCCCCCAACCAGCAGCGGCTCAAGCGCCTGGATGGCGCCCGCCTGTCCGAACTGCAGGCGCTGGACAGCGCGGCCCGCAGCTATTGGCGCGAGCACGATGCCCTGCCCGCCGACATCCAGGCCCTGCTCGAGCAGCCCGGGGTGGCACTGTCCAGCAGCGACCCCGCGGGCGGTCCGGACTTCAGCTACCGGCCGCTGGATGCGAGCCACTTTGAACTATGCGCACGCTTTGACACCAGCAGCGCCGATGGTCCGCGCCGCGCCGCGCTCAACGAATGGGCGCATCCGGCCGGGCGACACTGCTTCCGCCGCACGCTGGCCCGCAACGATGACGCCTGAGCCGTGAGCCCGACCGCTGATCCCCGCCGCGCGCAGCTGCGCCGGCTCAAGGCCTATGCGCTGGCGATGCTGCTGGCCATGCTGGCCGGCTTCATCGTCAGCCATGTCAACGGCGAGCGTGGCATCTGGGCCTGGGTGGGCGCGTTCTGCGAGGCCGCCACGGTCGGTGCACTGGCCGATTGGTTTGCGGTGGTGGCGCTGTTCCGGCGCCCGCTCAACCTGCCCATTCCGCACACCGCCATCATCCCACGCAACAAGGCACGCATTGCCGACAGCCTGGCGGTATTCGTGCGCGATCACTTCCTGGAGCCGGAAGCGCTGCTGGCCAAACTGAAGGTATTCGACCCCGCCACCCGCTTGGGCGAATGGCTGTCGCAGCCGGCGCAGGCCAGGATGCTGGCCGGCATGGCGCGCGGCTGGGCGGTGCAGGCGCTGGATCTGTTGGACGAAGCCGCCGTGCGCCGTTCCATCCAGGGCTTTGTCGTCGCCCAGCTGCGGCAATGGAACGCGGCGGCCACCGCCGGTGAACTGCTGGGCCTGCTCACCGCCGACAATCGCCACCAGCGCGTGCTCGATGAAGGGCTTACCCGCGTGGCCAACTGGCTGGACAACGACAAGGTGCGGCAGCAGGCCTCGGCGCTGATCGTGCGCTACATCCGCAAGGAATGGCCCAAGCTGGCCAGCACGGTGGACTGGGTCAAACCCATCGACGAGATCGGCGATTCGCTGGCGGACCGGCTGGCACGCGCAGGCCTGGAAGAACTGCAGGCCATCCTCTCCCAGCCCGACCATCCGCTGCGCCAGGACTACGCGCTGTGGCTGGGCAACTACATGCGCCGCCTGCGCGAGGACCCGGCATTGGCCGCCAGGGTGGACGCACTCAAGCAGCAGGTGATCGACCACCCGGCCGTGCAGGACTACGTGCAAGGCCTGTGGCAGCGCATCCACGAGTACCTGCGCAGCGACCTGTCCCGCGAGGACTCGGTATTGGCCGGGCACCTGGAACGTAGCCTGGGCCGGCTTGGCGCCAGCATCGGCAGCGACCCGGCCCTGCGCGATGCCCTCAACCAGCACATGCTGTCCGGTGCGGAGAAGCTGACCAACCGCCTGCGCAGCGGTGTCACCGAGCACATCGCCCAGACCGTGAAGGGCTGGGACGAGAACAAGCTGGTCGAACAGCTGGAACTCAGCGTCGGCCGCGACCTGCAATACATCCGCTTCAACGGCACCCTGGTCGGCGGCCTGATCGGCCTGCTGCTGCACGCCCTCACCGGCTGGTTGAAGTTCTGATCAGCGCAGCGGCAGGGGCGGCGTACGCCGTGAGACCAGGAATCAATCAGCTCAGCGTGCTTCCATACCCGCAACGGCGCTATCGCTGTTGCACCGAGGTGTTTCAACAGGGCCAGCTTCGCGGCTTGCGCCGTTCCTTGCCGCTGCGCCGTCTCCTACCCTTTTGCGGCCAGCGCCTGCAGCGCCGTGGCCAGCTGATCCACCTGCGCGGTGGAGGTGAATATGCCCGGCGTCACCCGCACACATGCCCCCTGCGCCAGCCCATCACGGTGCACGGTGAACACGCCATGCTGTTCCAGCAACTGACGCGCCACGGCCACGTTCTGCTCCAGCGTGGTGCGGCCATGCAGGCGGAACGATGAAATGGCGCTGCTGCTGGCCGTCTCGTCGCTACCAATCAGCTGTACCCCCGCCACCTCCCGCAGCGCATCGCGCCAGCGGTTGCGCAGCAGCAACAGGCGCTCTCGCTTGGCCTGCACACCGATGGCCGCGTGGAAATCCAGCGCCGCCGGCAACGCCAGGAAGGCGGCGAAATTGACAGTACCGGTGTGCACGCGGCTGGCAATGCCACGGTCCGGGTCGCCCATGTAAGGGTCGATATCCGCAACCCGCCCGCGTCGCACATACATCGCCCCGACACCTACCGGCGCGCCTATCCATTTGTGCAGGTTGATGCCGACAAAGTCCGCCCCCAGCTCCGCCACCTGCATGTCCACCTGCCCCACCGCATGGGCAGCGTCCACGATCACATCCACGCCACGCGCACGCGCCATCGCCGCGATCCCGGCCACCGGCAACAACATGCCGTTGCGGTGGTTGACCTGGGTCAGCAGCATCAGCTTCAGACGCGGATGCCTGCGCAATGCATCGGCGTAGACCTGCAGGGCGTCTGCTGCGTCGCAGGGTTCGGGCAGGCTGATCGCCACCGGCTCCACGCCACGCCGTTGCTGCAGCCAGCGCAGCGCGGTGATGGTGCTGTCGTAGTCGATATCGGCATGCAGCACCTGGTCACCAGGCCGCAGCCGGTTGTACCCCCCGATCAAGGCCTGCAGCGCTTCGGTAGCACCGCGGGTCAGCACGATCTCATCCTCGCCAACCCCGAGGAAGGCGGCCAGCCGTTGTTGCACCCGCCGCGCGCGCGGCGGGAAGGCGACCCGGCCAAACCAGGCATTGCCCTGATTCACCTCCGCCGTGGCCTGCTGGTAGGCCTGCAGCACGGGCCGTGCCATCGCCCCCCAATAGCCGTTGTCCAGCATCACCACGTCATCGGTGAGATCGTACTGGGCGGCCACTGCCGCCCAGTACGCTTCATCACCGGCCAATTGCCGCGCGGTTTTCCCCGCCGCGGTTGGCAGCGGCGCTGGTGCTACCTTTGCCAGGGCCGTGCTGGCGGCACCTGCCAGCGGCAGCCAGGCTGCCGAGCGCAGCAGTCTACGTCGGTTGCTGTCCATACTCAGAAGCTCAGCCGGTATTCGGCATACACATTGCGCCCGTCGGTATCGTAGGGGGCATTGCGCGAATAGATCAGGCCGCGGCTGGCCTGGAAACTGGCCTCGTCCGGATAGCGATCAAACAGGTTGTCGGCGCCCACCCGCAGCGTATGCATCGCGTTGATGCGGTAGCTCACCGCCAGGTCGAAGAACTGCATGGCACCAAAGCGCTGGAAGATATCGCCGGTGGCGTTGCCGGAGGAATCGGTCCATGCGCCGTAGTGGCGCAGCTTGCCCAGCAGGCTCCAGCTGCCCACCTCATAGTTGGCGCTGAGCGTGCCTTTCTGCCGCGGCAGGCGTTCTTCGAACACCACCCGCTGGCTGGCGTTGGTGGCCACACCCGTGGTGCCCTTGTCGACCTCGGTCTTGTTGTAGTTCCAGCCCAGGGTCAGGTTCAGGCGGCCCGCGCCCAGCCCGGTGGCGTAGCTGCCAACCAGGTCGATGCCGCGGGTGGTGGTGTCGAAATCGTTGGTGAAATAACTCACCGAGGTATAGCCCATCGGATTGGCAACGCCAGCCGGTATCTGGAACGAGGCCGACTGGCTGAAGCGGTCGGTGACCTTGATGTCGTACAGGTCCACCGAGCCGGAGAAGCCGGCGTCGTTGCGCCAGGTCAAACCCAGCGATGCGGTGCGCGACTGTTCCGGCTTCAGGTCCTTGGCACCCAGCATGCGTGCCAGCGGGTCGCTGGGCGACAGCCGGCCGGAGGTGAATACCTGCAGCGTCACCGTGTCCAGGCCCTGCTGGGTGTTGGTCGTATAGAGCTGGCCTGGCGTCGGTGCGCGAAAGCCGGTGGATACCGAGCCGCGCACGGCCAGATCGGGGCTGAACTCGAAACGCGAGGACAGCTTGCCATCCACGGTCTGGCCGAAGCTGGAGAAGTGCTCATAGCGCGTGGCCGCACCCACGCTCCAGCGCGCGGTCACCGGCACTTCCACGTCCACATAGGCGGCATAGCTGCGCTGATCCCAGCTGCCAGCGTTGTCCGGGCTGAAACCCGGTGCACCGTTGGAGTTGCCGGCCAGGCCGGCCGCAGCGCCGGGGCCGATCGCATAGGAAGCCGGATCTCCGGCATCAACGCTGTAAGTCTCCTCGCGGAACTCGGCACCAAAAGCCACGTTGACCGGCGAGACCAAGGCGGCCAGCGGCAGGCTGTAGACGAAGTCGGCATTGAGGTTGCGCTCCTCCTGGCTCAGGCGGCCCAGGTAGAACGCGGTCGGGCTGTCCGGGCCCAGCGAGGCGTTGATCGAGTTGCCAAGCCTGTACTCGATGCGGTTGCGGCCGTAGCTGCCGCTGACATCCCAGTCCAGGTTGTCGCCGGCATGCCCGCGTACGCCGAACAGCAACTGCAGGTCATCGTAATCGGTGCCGTACTTCGGGCTGAAGCCGGTGGGATACAGATCACGCACATCCCAGCCCGGGAACAGCGCAGTGGTGTTGTAGACCGACGCGGTGCCGTCGGGGTTGCGCCAGTTGAAGTCGCTGACGCCATCGCCCTTGCCATACAGGCCATAGCCATAGACTTCGGTGGTATCGCCCAGCTGGTGCTTGAGGTTGAAACCGATACGCTTGTTCTCAAGGTCAGGCTGGCCCCAACGTTGCACCGGGTTGGGCACCTGCAATTCCGGATGCGCCTGCTGGAAGGCAATGGCATCGGCGCGCTGGCGGGTACGCGAGGTGGCGTCGGACTTGTCGTAATCGGCAAACAGCGACAGGCTGCCGGTGTCGCCCAGTGCAATGCCGGTGCGTGCACCGATAGTGCGCGAGGTGCCGTCACCTTCGCTGTACTGCGACAGGCCCATGGTCACCTCGGTGCCGATGCTGTCGTCGAGGATGATGTTGATGACGCCGGCAATCGCATCGGAGCCGTACTGCGCCGAAGCGCCGTCGCGCAGCACTTCGATGCGCTGGATGGCGCTTTTGGGAATCTGCGCCAGGTCAGGCCCCTGCGCGCCACGCGCACCCAGCAAGGCGGAGCGATGGAAACGCCGGCCATTGACCAGCACCAGGGTCTGGTCCGGCGACAGGCCGCGTAGCGTAGCCGGGCGCACGAACACCTGGCCGTCGTTCATCGGCATGCGCTGCACCACGAATGACGGCACCAGCTGTGCCAGCACGTCGGCCAGATCAGCGGACTCGATGCCGCGGATTTCTTCCTGCGAGAACACATCCACCGGTGCCAGCGTATCGAACTGGGTGCGATTGGAACCACGCGTACCGGTGACGATCATCGCATCCAGCGTGGTCGCCCTTGCTTCCGGCGCTGCCTGGATCTGTTGTGCCCTTGCGCCGGTTGCAGCGCCCCCTGTTACCAACACGCCTACCGCAATCGCCAACGCACTACGCTTCACTTGCTGCTCCGTAATTGAAAGAACGCTGCGCCTGCCGGTCTGCAGCGCGCGCCGCATTGTCGTAACAACCTGTTGCCCGGCGATGACAGATGCGCACCCTCACGGTATGCAGAGAAACAACAGACGCTTGCCTGTGCCGTAGCTCGCAGATCCCAGGCATGCAGATGCAACAGCCACGTCACTGCAGCGGACAGCCCAATCGGCAACGCCGGCATCGATGACACTTGTGCTTGCTTAATCAAATGCGAACAATTATCGTTACCAGGTAGGCAGTACGCCCAGCTCCGTGCGGCAAGAAGGCTTCACTTCTGTTCCGCCACGCCCCGTGTACCCCCGATATCCGAACTGATGCCATGCGTGCCGTTGCAGGCCACGCCGTGCATGCAGGCCAACTGGCGGGAGCGGCATGACCCGGGCATCCACGCATCGCGTGGGCTGCGCCGTGGGCGATTCCTGTGGTTGGCAACCCATTGCCCAACAGGAAATCATCATGTCCTCCCGTACCAACCTGCCCCGGCCGGCACTGCTGGCTGCCGCGCTTTCCGTCGCTGTGAGCAGTATTGCGCTGCCGGCCCTGGCCGAAGAAGCGGCCCCTGCCGCCACCACCCTGGACGCGGTGAAAGTCGTCGCCGAAGGCGAGTTGCCAAACTCCTACACCGTCAAACATGCGCGGACCGCGACCAAGCTGGACCTGTCACTGCGTCAGACGCCGCAGTCGGTCACTGTCATCACCCGCCAGCGCCTGGACGACATGGGTCTGTTCTCGCTGTCCGACGTGATGGGCCAGGTTACCGGCGTGCATGTGTCTGTCACCGACAGCGAGCGCATCAACTACGTCTCGCGCGGCTACAACATCACCAATTTCCAGGTCGACGGCATGCTCAACACGTTTGGTGGGTCGATCAAGACCAATACCGACAACGTGATCTATGAGCGCATCGAAGTGGTACGTGGCGCCACCGGCCTGACCACCGGTGCCGGCGATCCGTCCGGCACCATCAGCTTCGTGCGCAAGCGCCCCACCGACACCGTGCAGATGGGCGCCAACCTGACGCTTGGCCGTTGGGGCAACCAGCGCATGGAGTTCGATATCGGCGGCCCGGTGGCCTGGGACGGCCGCATCCGCGCCCGTGCGGTCGCCGCCAAGCAGCAGAGCGACTCTTTCCGCGATGTCTACAAGCTCGACAAGAACGTCTTCTACGGCATCATCCAGGCCGACGTCAGCAACAGCACCCTGCTTGAGCTCGGCTACGAGTACCAGTCGCCGGAGACTTCCGGCGTGACCTGGGGCGTGGTGCCTTACTGGGGTGTGGATGGCAAGCCGGCCAAGCTGCCGCGCTCGACCAACATGTCAGCCTCGTGGAGCCAGTGGCCCATCGTCGAGAAAACCAGCTTTGCCCGCATCGAGCAGCAGCTCGGCGCCGGCTGGGCGTTGAAGGGCAGCTTCACCCACGCCGATCGTGCGACCGATGGCAGCGTCTGGTACGGCGCCAATGGCTTCCCGCGCCCGGATGGCACCGGCGTCACCGCCTACCTCTCGCATTTCGCCGAACAGAGCACGATGGATGTGTTCGACGTGAACGTCGGTGGCAACTTCAAGCTGTTCGGTCGCGAGCACGAGCTGGTGTTCGGCCTGGGCGAGTCCGTGCGCAAGGGCGAGTACCCGTCCATCACCATCCCCGACTATCCCGACGACTACGCGCAGGTGCCGGACTGGCGCAACTGGACCGGCAACATCCCGGAACTGCCGATCGTCCGCAACGGCTACCTGGGTTCGGAAGACGAGCTGAAGCAGCGCGCTGCCTATGTCGCCGCCCGCCTGCAGTTGGCCGACCCACTGCTCGCCGTCGCCGGTGCCCGCTACAGCACCTGGGAAACCAAGACCTGGCGTTACACCTACGACACCGCCGGCAACCGCACCGGCACCACCCGCACTGGCTACAAGCCGGAGAACACACTTACCCCGTACCTCGGCCTGATCTACGACATCAACCAGTACTTCAGCGCCTACGCCAGCTATACCGACATCTTCCAGCCGCAGAACTACCGCGACAAGAACAACAGCTACCTGGAGCCGGTGGTCGGCGACATGTGGGAAGCAGGTTTCAAGGCCGAGTTCTTTGATGGCCTGCTCAATACCTCGGCCGCCGTGTTCAAGGGCGTCAAGGACAACGTTGCCGAACTGGACGACAGCGTACCGGTGAACTCGTTGCCCGATGGTTCCAGCGCCTACCGTTCCACCGGCAAGGGCAACAAGGTCAAGGGTTGGGAAGTGGAAGCACAGGGCAGCCTGGGCGAGCACTGGAACCTGTCGGCCGGCTTCGCCCATACCACCAGCTACAGCCAGGCAGGCGTTCGCCAGAACACCACCACACCGGTGGACACCTTCCGCCTCAATACCAGCTGGCGTCCCGGCGGTGCCGAAGGTCGCTTCTGGCTGGGCGGCGGCGCTACCTGGCAGAGCGAAATCTGGCGCAACAGCAGCAAGCCCGCCGCCGACTACCTGACCAGTGGCCGCACCGTAAGTGCGCGCATCACCCAGGACTCGTTCTACCTGCTGAACCTGTCGGCGGGCTACCGCTTCAACGAGAACTTCAGTGCCCAGCTCAACGTCAACAACCTGCTGGACAAGGCGTACTTCAGCAACGTGGGCTTCTACAACGGCGTGTACTGGGGTGAGCCGCGCAATGTGCTGCTGACCCTGCGCTGGAAGCTCTGATCCCTCCAGGGAACCACTGCCCGGCAGTGGCGGCCAGGGACGGCCGACTTATCCCTCGCCACCGGCTCTGCCGGTGGCGTCCGTATTGATCCGACTATGCAGGTTCCCGTGGACAGCACGCCTCTCGCCAGCCCCTGGTACACCCGTTTTGGCAGTTTCCTCGCACGCCCCTGGCTGGGCGTGTTGTCGCGCTCGCTTGCCGCCATCGTCGGCGGCTATGCGCTGGCCGCCACGTGCTCGATGTTTTTCGCCGTGGCCTTGCCCATCGCCCGCAGCCAGGCCGTGCTGACCGGCATGCTGGTCGCCATCGTGCTGTGTGCCTGCGCCGCATTGTGGGCGTTCGCCACCCGCAGCGCTTTCCGCGCCTGGGCCGGCATCCTGCTGCCGGCCGTGCTGTTGTGGCTGGGCAGCCAGTGGATTGGAGCGGCCGCATGAAGAACGGATTCCGCCAATCGATGGCCTGGCTGCATACCTGGACCGGTTTGCTGGTCGGTTGGTTGCTGCTGCTGATCTTCATGGCTGGCACCGCCAGCTATTACCGCGAGGAGATCAGCCGTTGGATGCGGCCTGAGCTGCCGCGCAGCACGGTCAGTGCCGACGATGCCGCTTGGCGCGCGCTCAGCTTCCTGCAGCACAAGGCACCGCTGGCCGAGAGCTGGACCGTCACCCTCCCCGATGCCCGCAACCCGGCGATGCGCATGTTCTGGCGCAATCCGGAATCCATGGTCAAACCGCCAGTCGAAGGCGAAAAGCGCCGACGCCGTGGTGGTGGCCGCTTCGGTGACGCCACCGTCGATCCCAATACCGGCAATGAAGTCACCGCACGCGAAACCCGCGGTGGTGATTTCTTCTATCGCCTGCATTTCGACCTGCACTACATACCGGTGATCTGGGCACGCTACATCGTCGGTTTCTGCGCGATGTTCATGCTGGTGGCCATCATCAGCGGCGTCATCACCCACAAGAAGATCTTCAAGGACTTCTTCACCTTCCGCCCGCAGAAAGGACTGCGCTCGTGGCTGGATTTCCATAACGTCAGCGCGGTGATGGCGCTGCCCTACCACGCGATGATCACCTACACCGGCATCGTTACCTTGATGTTCCTGTACCTGCCGTGGGGGGTGAAATCGGCCTATCCGAACGACGAGGACGCCTTCTTCAGCGAAGCCTTCGCGCGCATGGCCGAAGTGGAATCCCCGGCACAAGGCACGGCGGTGCCCGTGCCGATCCAGCAATTGATGGACAGCGCGCGCAAGCAGTGGAACGGCGCCGATATCGCCGGCTTCACTGTATACCGGCCCGGCGCGGCGAACGCGGTGGTCGACATCCAGCAGCGCGATGGAAAACGCCTGTCGATAGACACGCCATCGCTGCGCTATGACGCAGTCAGCGGCCAGTTGCTGGAAGCCAGCCCTGGCGCCGGTGGCGCGACGCAGACGCGTGGCGTGATGTACGGCCTGCACCTGGCACGCTTCGCGGACTGGGGACTGCGCGCCCTGTTCTTCCTGTCCGGCCTGATCGGCTGCCTGATGGTGGCCAGCGGCGTGGTGCTGTGGGCGGTGAAGGAGCGGCCCAAGCATGCCAAGTCCGGCAGGACGGGCTTTGGCCTGCGCCTGGTCGATGCCTTGAACATTGGTGCCGTTGCCGGTCTGCCGATCGCCTTCGCCGCTTATTTCTGGGGCAACCGCTTGTTGCCTGTGCAACTGGCCGAACGTTCGGCTGCAGAGGCCAATGTGTTCTTCTGGGCCTGGTGCGCCGCCCTGCTGGCGGCTTTCATCTGGCCCAAGCGGATGATGTGGGCCTGGCAGCTGTATGTCGGCGCAGCCTTGTTCGCGCTGATCCCCCTGCTCAATGCCTTGACCACGAATGCGCATCTTGGCGCGAGCATTGCCGCCGGCGACTGGGTATTGGCCAGCTTCGACCTGTGCATGATCGCCTTCGGCGCGATGCTGGCCTACTGCGGCTGGCGCATGCAGCGCTGGCAGCCACCGTTGAGTGCCGCGGAGAAAAAGCGCAGGCAACAAGCCGCCGCGGCTGCGGAGGCGAGCGCATGATGCTGCTTGTCCTGGGTTTGTCGTTCGCCGCCTTTGTTGCGCTGTCCTTTGCGATGGAAAAGCACCAGTTGGACCTGCATGGCAAGGCTGCTGCGAGCACTGCACGCATGCAGCTGTGGCGCTGGTTGGGCTGGGGCCTGCTGACCGCCGCATTCGCGCTGTGCGTGTGGCGACACGGCTGGGCGCTGGGGCCGGTGTGGTGGCTGGGCGCAATGACGATCGCAGGCCTGGTGCTGGCCTTCGGGCTGTATCCGTATCGCCCGCGCTGGATAGCGCCTTTGGCGTGGGTGTTGCCGGTCGTGGGGTTGGCGGCAGCAACCCTGCTGTAGTGCCGAGCCATGCTCGGCTGGGGCATTGCCGAGCAAATCAAAAGCACCCCTCCCAGCCCTCCCCTTCGCTGCGCGAAAGGGAGGGAGCATGGTAGTGCCGAGCCATGCTCGGCTGGGGCATTGCCGAGCAAAGCAAAAGCACCCCTCCCCAACCCTCCC